>JANRLJ010000072.1:0-75526 GCA_033762735.1 bacterium
GTCAAATCCTTCTCTTTTTGTCTCACGCCGGGCGCACACACGGGTGCGCCCCTACTTTCGTCGGTTGCCAAAAATCCAGAAGTTGCCCATCATGACAAAGGGAGACTGTCGCGTTACAGCAAACGTCTGGTTGGCGCATCTCGAATGGGATTGCTTACTTGCTGCACTGAATCGACAGGGAGAGTTTCATGCGTGCTTTTGTTTACAACACCCTTCTGGCCGCGCTGCTGGTGGTGCTGGGCGGCTTTTATGCGCTCACCGCCGCCATCAGCCAGACGCTCAGCAATCAGGAACAGCCCTGCCTCGTGGGCGGCTTCCCCTACCGCTTGCAGTGGTCGCCGGACGGCTACACCCTCGCGTTTTTCACCTCCGAGGGCGGCTTCGTGCTGGATACTGCCGAGGCCAATCCCGCCCCGCGCCCGATCAACCCGCCCGAAGATTTCCCCGGCTTCAAGTTCGATGCGACTGGGCGCTATGCCCTGGACGGTGAGCGCGTGTATGATCTGCAAACTGGGGAGGTGTTGTACGAATTTGTCGACGTGGGCGACCACACCTTCACCGCCAACGGGCGCTATGTGAAAACGTCCGACGGCGACGTGATCGACATCATGGCGGGCGACGCGCTGATCGAGGCCGACCAGGTCGATATGAGTCCCGACGGGCGCTTTCTGATCGTGCTGGACATCGACACCACTGTTGTCCCATCGCTCCTGACCTATTCGCTGGTGGACGTGGAACAGATGGACGCGGGACGGCGCGAGATGCCGCTGAGATCGGGCTACAAGCGGTTTTTCTCCACCGAGGCCTATGACTACCTCGTCACTTATACCACGACAGGCGCGTTTGACCTGTGGGATTTACGCACGGGCGAACGGCTGCTGCTGAGCGAGGCGACTTATGAGGATGGCCTGACCCCGCAGCTCAGTGCCGATGGGCGCTATCTAGCAATGGGCGGCTCGAACGGCGCGGGTTATACCATCACGGTCTGGGATACCGAAACAGGCGAACAGATCGCCTCCCGCGAGGGCGCAGCTCTGTTTGAGTTCAGCCCCGAAGGCACTCAACTCCTGCTGGGGAACACGGTTTCCCGCTCCGACACGTATGGGCCGATCTGGTACGAGGAAGGCCATGTGGTGTGGTCGTTTTTAGACGGCACCGAAATCGTGCTGGATGACGTGCTCCCCGCTGGACAGACCTCACGCGAGGCGGTCTGGGGGCCAGGCGACCAACTGGCCGTTATGACTCAGGAGCGCGCCTACATCTGGTCGCTGGATGGGCTGCTGGCAGGCGACGCGCCACAGCAGACGCTTTCCATCGAAAACAGCGCCTTCCTCTCGGTTCGCTTCACCCGCGACGGGACACGGCTGATTACCACCCATGACGATGTCATGACGGCCACGCCTGTGCGGGCGACCACGCGCACCTATCTCTACGACATCGCCAGCGGGGACGTGCTGCTCTCCTCGACGCTGACACAGCCGGGGACGCTGATGTTCAGCCCTGACCAGACCTTAACCGCCTACCGCCAGTATGCAGCCGGGGGCGGCGGTCTTGAAGAACTCGCCCTGTTCGACGCGCTGACCGGGGAATCGCTCGGCCAGGTCGTCTTTGATCGGGATGTGGTAATCAACCCTGACTGGTCACAGGTGGCCTACTGGACTCGCACAGGCGAAGGCGATACGCAGGAATGGCACCTGATGGTGTACGAGGTGTCAACCGGGAACGAACGCGAACTGCTCCATTTGGCGACGTGTCAGTAGCAAGTACCGAGTTGTGAGTACCGAGTGATAAAGCAAGTGGGCGGAATGGGATTTGTCTCTCCCACCGCCCACTTGAAAATCAGCCAACCTCTAATTTCACACCGCTCAATCAATGCCCTCAGTCGTGCGTGACAGCGCCTTCGCTTTCAGCAATGCCATGCGTCGTTCGAGATGGGCGATCTGCTGAAGCTCGACGAATTCATCCAGCGTCAGCAGTCCTTCACCGTTACGGCGCAGCAGTTCTTCCATGCGGGCTTCTGCTTCGGGCGATGCCTTAAACGCCAGAATTTGCTGCGGAGTCGCCACGCGCTCCAGGTACGCCAAAACATCATCAAACGCAGTCGGCATCTGGACTGATGGTGCAGTTTGCATGGGTTTCCATCCCGTCTCACAAGCTTACATCAGGTTCAAATCAGTATAACACACCCTCTGTGCGATCAACGCTCGAACGTCCTGTCGGCGAAGATGCCCGTCGGATGACAGCCGCGATTGGCCTGCTGCGCCTCACGTTCCAAAGCACGGAAGAAATCGAACTCGCGGTCATCCGGCTCATACAGCACCACCTCGGCCACGCCCTGCCGAATCAGTTCAGCGTTCACGAAGGTGTCCCCGACATAGATGTAGCGCAGCAGGCGGTCATAGCGGTCGGTGTCGGAAACATCCGCTTCCATCCGCACGGTCTGCCCGCTGACGAGGCGTTCATTGGCGGCGCGGGCTTCGGCATAGCACTCCTCGTCGCGTTCGGGCGTGTTCACGCCGACATAGCGCACCCGGTATTCCTGCCCGCCCAGTTCCACATCAATCGTATCGCCGTCGATCACGCGGATCACCCGCGCCGTCACGCCATTGGTGCCCCCCGCGCCGCCACTCGCGCCGCCTGTTGCGCCGCCGGGATTCCCGCCACTCACGTTCGTCGCCGAACCATTGCCTGGATTCGTCGTGGGCGCTTCCGCGCTCAGATTGCAGGCCAGCGTGACCAGCACCAACACGATCAGCAGCACAACAAAGTGATTTTTGCCTGTTGTCTTTCCCATGAACATTTCTCCCTCGTCTTAATGGTTCATCCAACAAAAAACCGCCTGTTCATTTCGGGCGTTCCTGTAGGGGCGAGGTGCGCCTCGCCCGTACCAGAGTTCACCCAGAATGTAGTCACAACTTACCGGATGCACCACTTAACCAATCATCAGAATGAACCACAAAAAGCATTTGAACCACAGAGACACAGAGAACATGGAGATTCTAAGTAACCTGAGTTTCGGATAGCGCTTCACAACACATTCCTCACCCCCGACCCTCTCTCCACTCCGTAGAGAGGGGGAACAGGACAGGTTAGAACGGTTCTTTAAGTCCCCTCTCCATGCAATGGGGAGGGGATTTAGGGGTGGGGTTTGTGCCACAATACCTATCCAAAACTGAGGTTAAGTACAGCAAAAGAAGCAATGAGCGACGAGCAATGAGTTTTTGAACTCAGACAGCGGCTCGTCGCCCCACGTTTTCAATATGGTTGTACTTAGTACGCCGACAAGATGAGAATTATGGGTTGCGTTGGTACGGGCGCAGCGCGCTGCGCCCCTACAGGTAGGCAGCTTTAGATGGTCAATGTACTAGTCAAAATCCTGGCGCTCCTGGAGTGTTGGCGATTCAGCATTTCGCCCAATGCAAAATTTCCGCGTGACGTTTTGTTCAAAAAGTGTTTTATAATATGCGACCAATTCTGCCAGGAACAAGATAGCCTTTTGCAAATACACAGGCTTTGAAGGAAAAGCGCATGGCTGGAAACGTAAACCGCACGCCGCTGGCGCGCACCCCTATCGCCATCGTCGGGATGGCCTCCATCTTCCCGATGGCGAAGAATTTGCAGGAATTCTGGGACAACATCGTCAACAAAATCGACTGCATTACCGATGTCCCCGCTTCCCGCTGGAGCGTCGAGGATTACTACGATCCCGATCCGACCGCGCCCGATAAAACCTACTGCAAGCGCGGCGGCTTTATCCCCGATATCGATTTTGACCCGCTGGAATTCGGCCTGCCGCCGAACATCCTCGAAGTGACCGACGTGTCGCAGCTTCTCGCGCTGGTGGTGGCGCGAGATGCGCTGGCCGATTCCGGCTACCTGGATGCACCCAGCGAAATCCGCGAACGCATTGGCGTGGTGCTGGGGGCCAGCGGCGGGCTGAAGCTGCTCTCCCCGCTCACGTCGCGCCTGCAATATCCGGTGTGGGAGCGTGTGCTGAAAAGCATGGGCATGAACGACGAGGATGTTGCGAAGGCCATCGAGAAGATGAAGACGGCCTACATCCGCTGGGAAGAAAACAGCTTCCCCGGTGCGCTGCCCAACGTCATCGCCGGGCGCGTGGCGAACCGTCTCGACCTGGGCGGGATGAACTGCACGGTCGATGCCGCCTGCGCCAGTTCGATGGCCGCCATGAAACTGGCGATCAGCGACCTGACCGAAGGCCGCGCCGACATGATGCTGACAGGCGGCGTTGATCTGGACAACTCGATTTTCGCCTACATCTGCTTCAGCAAGACACCCGCCTTCAGCAAGGGCGAGCACGTCCGCACGTTCGATGAAGAATCGGACGGCATGATGGTGGGCGAAGGCGTCGGCATGGTCGTCCTCAAGCGGCTGGAAGATGCCGAACGCGACGGCGACCGCATCTACGCGGTGATTCGTGGTCTGGGTGCGTCCAGCGATGGCCGTTACAAGAGCATCTATGCGCCGCGTGGCGAAGGGCAGGAACTCGCCCTCAAGCGTGCCTATGAAGACGCGGAACTGTCGCCGATGGATGTGCAGTTGTTCGAGGCGCACGGCACAGGCACCGTCGCGGGCGACACCACCGAGACGACCACCGCCGTCCGCTTCTTCAACCAGTACAGCAGCGAACGCGGCAAGGTCGCGCTCGGCAGCGTCAAGTCGCAGATCGGCCACACCAAAGGCGCGGCGGGTGTCGCAGGTGTGATTAAGGCGGCGCTAGCGCTGCATCAGCAGGTGCTCCCGCCCACCATCAACGTCGAAAATCCGAATCCTAAACTCGGCCTGGCGGAGTCGCCGCTTTATCTCAACACCGAAGCGCGTCCCTGGATCATGGCTGATCCCAATACGCCGCGCCGCGCCGGGGTGTCGTCCTTCGGCTTCGGCGGCACGAATTATCACTTTGTCTTAGAAGAACATCGCGGCGGCCAGCGCGACAACCGCCGTTTGCACAAATCGTCGCACATCGTCCTGATGAACGCCGCCACGCCGAACGAACTGCTGGCGCTGGCGGAACAGGCCATCAGCGCCCTCAATGGCGACGACGCGGAAAACTATTTCCTCAACCTCGCCCGCGAGTCGAAGACCATGCAGATTCCGGCGCAGAATGCCCGGCTTGGTTTCGCGGCGGCGGATAAGACCGAAGCCGCTGACCTGCTCGGCGCGGCGGCCAAACTGCTGCGCGACAAAGCCAGCCTGGAAGAATGGGCGCATCCCAAGGGCGTGTATTACCGCCGCAGTGCGCTCGACATGCGCGGCAAGGTCGTCGCGCTGTTCAGTGGTCAGGGCGCACAGTATATCGACATGGGGCGCGAGATCACGCTCAACTTCCCGCCCATCCGCGAGAGCTACGCGCAGATTGATGGCCTGTTCAAGCGTGACGGACTCCAGCCTGTGAGCGAAGTCGTGTTCCCCTCGCCTGCCTTCACGCAGCAGGGGCGCGATGCTCAGGCCGCCCTGCTCCAGCGGACGGACTATGTGCAGCCCGCGATTGGTGCCATGAGCGCCGGGCTGTTCAGGCTGTTCCAGGCGGCGGGCTTCCAGCCGGATTTCACCGCCGGGCACAGCTTCGGCGAACTGACTGCGCTGTGGGCGGCGGGTGCGCTGAGCGACGCCGATTACTACACGCTCGTCAAGGCGCGCGGGCTGGCGATGGCTCCCCCGGCGGATGCGAATTTCGACGCCGGGACGATGATGGCCGTCACGGGCAATCTCGCCAATCTGCAAAACGACCTCGCCGGGCTGAACGGGGTGTATGCGGCCAACATCAACTCGCCCAAGCAGGTGGTGATCGCGGGCGGCAAGGCTGCGCTGGAAGCCGCCAGGCCCCAGCTTGAAGCGAAGGGCTACACGCTTACGCCGCTGTCGGTTTCCGCCGCGTTCCATACGCCGCTGGTCGGCCATGCACAGAAGCCGTTTGCCGAGGCCGTGCAGCGCGCGACCTTCAACACGCCGCGCATCCCGGTCTATTCCAACGCCAGCGCCCAACCCTACCCGACCGACCCGGCGGCCATGCGCCAGACGCTCTCTGACCACATCCTGAACTCGGTCAATTTCCGCGCAGAGGTGGAAAATCTGTACGCGGCGGGCGGCACGGTCTTCATCGAATTCGGCCCGCGCAACATCCTGACCAATCTGGTCAAGGAAGTACTGGGCGACCGTCCGCACGTCGCGGTCGCGCTTAACGGCAGCCGCCAGAAGGACAGCGACCGCCAACTGCGCGAAGCAGTGGCGCAGCTTCGTGTGCTGGGGCTGAACCTGGGCGACATTGACCCCTACGCGCTTGCGCCGGCCGCCGCCGGAACGGGTGGCCGCAAGAAGGGCATGACCGTCAAGATCAACGGCGCGGCCTACGTGAGCGAGAAGACGCGCCAGGGCTGGCGCGATGCGCTGAGCGATGGCTATCAACTGACCAGCGTCCGCGCCACGCAGGACCCCGACATCGAACCGCCCACGCCCGCGCCGCAGCCGGAACCCGATATTCAGGTGCCGCCGCAGCGACCGGAAATCCAGCCTGTGCCGGAGCGCCGTCCAGAGCCAGAGATTCAGCCGCCCACGCGCCAGCCCGATCAGACGCCTGACATTCAACTGCCGCCGCGCCCGGCCGCGCCCGAAATCCAGCAGCCGCCGCGCCCGGAAATCACGCCGCCAAGCGGGGCGCTGCTGGTGAACGTGATGGAACAGTTCACGCGCAATCAGACGGAAACGCTGCGAGCGCATGAACAGTATCTCGCCAACCAGGCCGACTACATCCGCACGGTGACGCAGCTTGCCAATGTGCCGCAGTCGCTCGCGCCGGAAGCCGCCGCCGCGCTCTCGCAAAGCCTGGCCGCCTTCCACGCGCATCAGGCCGAAACGCTGCGGGTGCATGAGGATTATCTGCGCCAGCAGAGCGCCTATATGCAGGCGTTGATTGGGATGATGCAGGGCGGGAATGTAAGTATGGCTGCACCAACCCCACCCCAACCCCTCCCCATTGCGATGGAGAGGGGCGAAGGGGAGAGGACACTAGCGGCACAAAGCGCCCTCACCCCGCTAAGCGCAGCGACACCCGCTGCAAGCGGCACTGTCCCTCAGGTAGAGGGGGAGAAGATTGAGAAACCAGCGGCTACCGCTGCACAAAGCGCCCTCACCCCCCTGCCCCCTCTCCCTCAGGTAGAGGGGGAGAAAACCGCAACACCAGCAGCGACCGCATCTGTACCTGTTGTAACGGCTCCTGCTCCTGTTGCCCCGTCTAAACCTGCCGTGCCGTCAGTGGATACCTCTGCTTTGTCGAGTGCACTCCTGGACATCGTGGCGGATAAGACCGGGTATCCGAGTGAGATGCTCGAACTCGAAATGGACATCGAGGCCGATCTGGGCGTAGACAGCATCAAGCGCGTGGAAATCCTGGGCGCGATGCGCGACCGCTTCCCCGCGCTGCCCCAACTCAAGCCCGAAGAACTGGCTGAACTGCGCACCCTGGCGCAGATCGTCGATTACATGCAGGCCAATGCCCCGGCTGGCATCAGTGGTGGGACGGCTGTCCCTGTGGCGGTTGCTCAACCCTCAACCCCCGCGCCTGCTCCGGTCGCCCTCACCCCCCAACCCCCTCTCCCTCAGGTAGAGGGGGAGAAAGCCGCGCCCTCGATTGACACCGCCGCGCTGTCAAATGCGCTGCTGGACATCGTGGCGGACAAGACCGGGTATCCCAGCGAGATGCTCGAACTGGAAATGGACATTGAGGCCGATCTGGGCGTAGACAGCATCAAGCGCGTGGAAATCCTGGGCGCGATGCGCGACCGCTTCCCGGCGCTGCCGCAGTTGAAACCCGAAGAACTGGCTGAACTGCGCACCCTGGCGCAGATCGTGGATTACATGCAGGCCAATGCTTCCGCCGCCCTCACCCCCCCACCCCCTCTCCCTCAGGTAGAGGGGGAGAAAACGGCGTCCCCACCCCAACCCCTCCCTGACGGTTCGGGGAGGGGCGCAGGGGAGGGGACACACCCCGACCATGAAGCCGAGGTGATTGCCGAGATGAACGGCGATCTGGCGGCGACGGTGGTCACGCCGGGCGAGATCAACTCGGTGGCGGATACGGCGGCGCTGTCGGTGGCGCTGCTGGACATCGTGGCTGATAAGACCGGGTATCCGAGCGAGATGCTCGAACTCGACATGGACATTGAGGCCGATCTGGGCGTGGACAGCATCAAGCGCGTGGAAATCCTGGGCGCGATGCGTGACCGCTTCCCCGAACTGCCACAGCTAAAACCGGAAGAACTGGCCGAACTCCGCACGCTGGCGCAGATTGTCGACTTTATGAAAGAAAAGGCGGGTGGCGTCGTAACCAGCCCAAACCCTACGGAAACGGGCGCTGACCAGAGCAACGGTCACGCGCCCGCTGCGGCCACCAACGGGACGCACAACGCCGCCGCGAACGGTGCATCGAATGGCACCAACGGCGCAGTCAGCCGCCCGCTACCCCGGCTGGAACACGACATTCCGGTCAGCCCAGCGCGGCTGCACTGGCTGCCGCAGCCCGATTCGGTTGAGGTGACTCTGCCCACCGGGGGCGTGTGCCTCCTGACGGATGACGGTACAGCGCTGATCGGGGAAGTGGCGGCGCGGCTGACCTCGCTCGGCTGGCAGGTGGTCGTGCTGCAATTCCCGGCAGACATAGGCATTCAGCGTTCGGCGGCGCTCCCCAATGTAACAACCGTCATGCTGGCAGAAGCGACCGAGACTCATCTGCAAACCGCGCTGGAGACGATCAACGCGCAGCACGGCAAAATCGCGGCGTTTGTGCATCTGAACGCGCCCTCTGCCGGGAGCGGCATTTTTATCGAGCGGGAAAAGGCCGTGCTGAAACACGTCTTCCTGCTGGCAAAGCACCTGAAAAAGCCGATCACCGAGAGCGCCGTGCAGGGCTACGCGGCCTTCGTGACCGTCGCGCGGCTGGATGGACAGTTCGGCACGGCGGGCGGCGATTATGGCGCGATTGGCGGCGGGCTGTTCGGGCTGGCAAAATCGCTCAAGCTGGAATGGCCGCAGGTCTTCTGCCGGGGGCTGGACATCGCCGCCAGCTTCACCCCTGCCCAGGCGGCAGATACCATCGTCGCGGAACTGCGCGACCCAAATCGGCTGCTGTTCGAGGTAGCCGTCGGGGCACAGGGGCGCTACACCCTGGTCGCGGAACAGGAAGCGGCGCGGGCTTAAACAGGTAATGAATTCATGGGTTGCAGGGGTGAAGGAGTATGCCTCGCCCCTGCCCGAAAACCCTTTGCAAAACCTGTTGCAAGATTGGACGTGCGATACGCATATCGCACCTACAGGGAAACCGGATGGAGTTGAACACGTGAGCAAGGTTGTATTCGACATCTCCGTTTCTCTTGATGGATTTATCGCGCCACCCAATCATGATCCATCGCGGCTTCAGGCGTGGCTCTTCAACGGCGATACGCCGAGTAAATACAGCGATTTCTTCACCCTCTCAGCGGAGAGCGCACAGGTGTTCGACGAACTTCTGAAAACAACGGGTGCCATCATCACGGGTCGCCGCACTTACGACTTAACAGGCGGCTGGGGTGGGAGCCATCCGGTGAGCGAAAAGGTATTCGTCCTTTCGCGCGACATCCCACAAGACATCCCGCAAGGCTCAACCACGTTTACCTTTGTGCTGGATGGAGTCGAAAGCGCAGTACGTCAGGCGAAAAAAGCGGCTGGCGACAAGAACGTCTATCTGATGGGTGGCGCGAACGTGGCGCAGCAGTGTCTCAATGCCGGTCTTTTAGATGAGATAACCCTTCATGTCGTTCCGGTGCTGCTGGGCCAGGGAGTTCGTTTGTTCGACAACCTGGAACATGACACTATCGAGCTTGAACAAACGAAAGTTGTCCAAGCGCCTGGGGTTACGCATCTTGGGTTTCGGTTTATCAGGTCACAGAGCGACGATTAAATCTTTGGTTCCAGCCTGACGTTAACATAAGCGACCTTTATTCACCCAAATGTTCTTGGCTCTTGTCCAGACTGTGTGAAAACACGGTAGTTGTAGGGGCGACCCGGCGCGTCGCCCCTACCAGAGTCATCTGTTCTGAACATGAGCCAATGTTCTTATACCAAATGCTTGATTGAGAAGCATTTTAAGCCAGAACCCAGAAGCCGCAGAGCGACAAAGGCCGGGCGAAAGTGGTATCATCAGCCTGCCTTTGACCCTTTGCGCTTTATTTTGTCCGTTTCATCGCACACGCGGAGCAAGCAGGTTTCATGTCCACAACCACATCCTCGTCTGTGTTTGTCGTCAGCGGCGGGGCGCGCGGGATTACGGCGCGCTGCGTGGAGAAAATGGCCGAGCGCTACGGCTGCAAGTTTATCCTGCTGGGGCGTTCAGCGCTCAGGGATGACCCGGCCTGGGCAGCGAGCGCGGGCGATGAAGCGGCGCTCAAGTCTGCGGCCATGACCGATCTGAAAGCGCGGGGCGAAAAGCCGACCCCTGCCGCTGTTCAGAGCATGGCGAATGGCGTAATCGCGCAGCGCGAAATCCGTGCTACGCTGGACGAAGTGCGCCGCGTGGGCGGGCAGGCCGAATACCTCAGCGCCGACATCACCGACGCCGCCAGCGTGCAAAAGGCGGTCGCCGAAGCATCGGCACGGCTCGGCCCGGTGACGGGCATTATTCACGGCGCGGGCGTGCTGGCCGATAAGCTGATCGAGAACAAGACGCAGAAGGACTTGGAAGCGGTCTACAGCGCCAAAGTGACCGGGCTGGAAAATCTGCTGGCGGCAGTCGATCAGAACAAACTGGACGTGCTGGTGCTGTTCTCGTCGGTGGCCGGGTTCTATGGCAACGTCGGGCAGGCCGATTACGCCATCGCCAACGAAATCCTGAACAAGACGGCCTATCGCTTCCGCCAGCAGCATCCCAACTGCCGCGTCGTGTCGATCAACTGGGGCCCCTGGGAAGCGGGCATGGTCACGCCGCAGCTCAAGGCCTACTTCGAGCAGAACAACATTAAGGTCATTCCGGTGGAGGTCGGCGCCCATATCCTGATCGAAGAACTGGAAGCGGTGCGCGGCGACGAGGCGCAGATCGTGGTCGGCGGCGGACTGGTGCGCCCGGTGGTCGAACCCATCGGCGACCTGAAAACGCATCGTCTGCATCGCAAACTGGAACTGACCGCCAACCCCTTTTTGCAGGATCATGTGGTGGATGGCAGCGCCGTGCTGCCGATGGTCAGCGCCATGTCGTGGATGTGCAACTCGGCGGAAGGGCTGTATCCCGGCTTTCGCACCGTGAGCTTCGAGGATTACCGCGTGTTGAAGGGCATCGTCTTTGACGACACCCTGGCCGATGACTATGTGCTGGAACTGAAGGAAGTGGACAAAAGCCCCGAAGCGGTCACGCTGGAAGCGAAGATCAGCAGCAAGACGCGCGACGGCAAGCTGCGCTTCCATTACAGCACCCGCCTGTTCCTGCGGCCACAGCGCCCGCCGCGCCCGGTCTATCAGGACGTTGAGCTGACGCCCTCGCTCAATCTGCCGGGGTCGCAGTTCTACGACGATTACACGCTGTTTCACGGTTTCGCCTTCAAGGGCGTGGAGCGCGTACTGAACATCCGCAAGGGCAAGATCACCATGCAGTGCCGTTTGCCCGTCGTCCCGCCGCGCTATCAGGGGCAGTTCCCGGTGCAGGCCTTCAACTACTTCATGACCGACATCGGCTTCCAGAGCATGGGCATCTACGCCAAGTATCATTACGGCGCGGGCAGCCTGCCGCTCAAGGCCGGGGGCGGGGAGTATTATGTCGATGTCGATTGGGGCGGCGAATTCTTCGTCACGCTGGAAGTGCATCAGGAATCGGAAACCGGGCTGGTGACAACGCTCTACGTCCACGACGAACAGGGCAGGCTCTATATGAAGGTGATGGGCGGGGAGATCACCATCAGCACCCGGCTCAACGACCTGTTCACGCGCAATAAGCTGCCCGTGTCGCTTGGGAGTGCCGAGTAGGGAGTGCCGAGTAACGAGTGATGGGTAGGGGCGCATTGGCGTGTGCGCTCGTACAACCATTAAACGCCATTGGCTAAAGCCAACGGCTGCCGAAAAGCCAAGTCCCTGAAGGGACTCAGGAAAACAGCGCCTTTAGTGCGCTTGTCAGTTTGTAGCTGGATGCTTTAGCATCTAGCGGCGGAGTCTTGTAAGGAACGAAACATGGTCACGCTGCATCTGAAGGGACGAATCACCGAAAACGGCAGGCTGGAAGTCGAACTGCCGGAAGGCACTCCACCCGGCGAGGTGACTGTTGCAATCAATCTGCAACACGTACCGCATACGGCTGCATGGGAGGAGATACCCTGGACACCAGAGGAAATCGCCCTGACGCTTTCAGTAAAAGCGCCAAAAACAGGAGCGGAGATTGCGGCGATGATGGACTCCGGCGAACTTGAGTTCAGAGCGTGGCAGTCAGCCGACATCCCCGACGCAGTAGAATGGGTGCGGGCGTTGCGACGTGGGGAAATCGACGGTTAAACGCCATTGGCTAAAGCCAACGGCTGCCGAAAAGCCAAGTCCCTGAAGGGACTCAGGAAAACAGCGCCTTTAGTGCGCTTGGCAGTTTGTAGCTGGATGCTTTAGCATCTAGCGGCGGAGTCTTGTAAGGAAAGAAATATGGTCACGCTGCATCTCAAGGGACGAATCACCGAAAGCGGCAGGCTGGAAGTCGATCTGCCGCAAGGCACTCCACCGGGTGAGGTCACGGTTAAAATCACGCTGGAAGCGCCTGCCGAGAAGAAACCGAAGCGGGAATTTGAACCACGAAGGCACGAAGAACACGAAGATTAAACTGCAAAGTTTAGGGCTGATAAAACGCCTTGCAGTGGTTTTAAGCGCGTTCAACGAAAAACGCCTGTATCATCGGTGATGTTCTCGTAGGGGCGAAGCATGCTTCGCCCTTGCCGGATGACCCCGACCCTTAAATCATATTTGCGTGTTTTATACAAAGTGGCACAAAACACAGTATTTTTACCCTGGAACAATTCTGATGGATAAATTCGCCATTATTGGCATCGCCTGTTTATTCCCTGGCGCGGAGACTCCGCAGCAGTTCTGGGACAATCTGGTCGCGGGCGCGAACACCACCCGCGAAGCCACCGCCGCGCAGTTCGGCGTTGACCCGGCCCACTTCTACGACGCCGATCATACCCACCCCGACACGACCTATTTCCCACATGGGGGTTATGTCAGCCGCGAGGGCGACCTGCTGACGTGGGCGCGGGACGTAGCGCGGGAGGCGCTGGCTGATGCGGGCTATCTCGACCATCCGGCGTGGCTGGCGCACTGCGGCCTGCTGGTGGGGACGCTCTCCTTCCCGACGATGCAGTCCAACCAGTTGTTCAGCGCGGTCTATGACGCCGCTCTGGAGGACGCGCTCGGCCAACTGCTGCGGCGGGAGATCGAACTTCAGCGGCTTCTGCCCGCCGACGATGCTGGCAGCGCCCATCAGCACACGCTGGCGCTGGATTATCCGGCGGCGGTCGTGGCGCGGGAACTCGGCCTGGGCGGGCCACATTTCGCGCTGGATGCTGCCTGTGCCTCGTCGGTCTATGCGGTCGCGCTGGCCTGTAAATATCTGGCGGCGGGCAAAGCCGATCTGATGCTGGCCGGGTCGCTGAGCGCGGCGGATCCGCTGTTCGTCAACCTGGGCTTCGCGCATCTGGGTGCCTATCCCGAAAAGGGACGCGGCAGCCACCCGCTCGATGCCTCGTCAGATGGGCTGGTTTCCAGCGAGGGCGCGGGCATGTTCGTCCTCAAGCGCTATCAGGACGCACTGCGCGATGGCGACCGCATCTACGCGCTCGTCAGCGGTTACGGTCTGACCAACGACGGGCGCGGCAAGCACGTCCTCCAGCCCAACAGCAAGGGGCAGGTGCTCGCGCTGGAACGCGCCTTCGCCAGAATCGACCTCGCGCCGGGCGACGTGCAGTACATCGAATGCCACGCCAGCGGAACCCCGTTGGGCGATAAGACCGAACTCAACTCGATGGAGCAGTTTTTCACGCGGGCGCACCCTAATGCCTCGCTCCCTCGTATTGGCAGCGTCAAGGCCAACGTCGGGCATCTGCTCACGGCGGCGGGCATAGCGGCCATGCTCAAGGTCATCCTGGGCATGCAGCACGGGTTAATCCCGGCGACCCCTGGTGTGCAGTATCCGCTCAGTTCGCAGGGCGGGTCGTTCGGCGGCGCACAGATCGTCCAGCACAATCTGCCCTGGAATACGGCGCGTAAAGTTGCGGGCATCAACGCTTTCGGCTTCGGCGGCGTGAGCGCCCATCTGCTGTTGGAAAGTGTTCCTCCTTCAACTTCACCCCCCGCCCCCCTCTCCATTCATTGGAGAGGGAGAGAAAAAAGCGTTGATGGTGCTTCAAGTCCCCTCCCCAGGCAGTGGGGAGGGGATTCAGGGGTGGGGATGCAATCTTTGAATCAATTACAGGGTTATCAGAACGCAATGACAGAACAAGTAAAAGCCAATACGCGCCTGGCCGTCGTCGGCATGGATGCGCACTTCGGAAGGCTGGACGGTCTGGAGGCGTATGCGCGGGCGCTCTACAACGGTGAGACGGCCTTTATCCCGCTGCCGGAAGGCCGCTGGAAAGGCTTGCAGCAGCAACCGGAACTTCTGGCGCGTTTCGGCCTGCGCGACGGGCAAGCGCCGCAGGGTGCTTATATCGAGTCCTTCGACCTCGATTTCCTGCATTACAAAATCCCGCCCAATCCGGCGGATGAACCCATCCCGCAGCAGCTTCTCCTGTTGAAAGTAGCCGATAACGCCATCCGTGATGCCGGCCTAAAACCGGGCGCGAACGTGGCCGTCATCGTCGCCATGTCCACCGAGCTGTCGCTGCATCAACTGCGGGGGCGCGTTGATCTCAACTGGCAGATCAAACAGGCGCTGGCGAATGCCGGAATCCACCTGACCGCCGACCAGCAGAATGAACTGGAGCGCATCAGCAAGGACGCGCTGCTCACGCCCGCACAGGCCAACCATTACGTCAGCTACATCGGCAACATCACGGCCAGCCGTGTGGCCTCGCTGTGGGATTTCGCCGGGCCGACCTTCACCATTTCGTCGGAAGAAAACAGCGTCTTTAAGGCACTGGAAGTGGCACAGCTTTTGCTGGCGGATGGCAGTGTGGAGGCGGTGGTCGTCGGCGCGGTTGATCTGGCGGGCGGCATCGAAAACGTGCTGCTGCAAAACGGGCGCTCTCCGGTCGGGACGAAAGCAGCGGCGGGCATCGACCGGGAGTCCGATGGCTGGCTGGTGGGCGAGGGCGCGGGCGCAATCGTCGTCCGGGCGGCGGATGCAGGAATGCAGCAGACGCAGAACGACGATGTGTACGCCGTGATCGACTCGCTGGCGATTGCGCCCAGTGTGCAGGAAGCGGCGCATAGTGCCCTGGCCGAGGCCGGGATTCTGCCCTCGGACGTGGGCTACCTCGAACTGCACGCCAGCGGCATCCCCCAAGAGGACACTGCCGAAATCGAGGGATTGGCGGCGGTCTATCGCGGTGATGACCCAACCTGCGCCATCGGCAGCGCGAAGGCCACTGTCGGCCATACCTTCGCGGCGGCAGGTATGGCGAGTCTGGTGAAGACCATCGCGGCCATCAGCGGGCGCTTTATCCCCGCTGTCCCCAACTGGAGCGGGCCGGAGCAGGCCGACAAATGGCAGGGGACGCGCTTCTGGGCGGCGGCACAGTCGCGTACCTGGTTCACGCATAACAAGAAAGCGGCGGTCAACAGCCTGAGCGCAGATGGCACAGCGGCGCATGTGGTGCTTTCCGCCGGGGGGCGGGCGCTGCCGGGAAACGCGCTGGCCTATGGATCGCCCTATCTGTTCCTCATCAACGGCGATGACGAAGCCGCGCTGATGAGGAAGCTGGACACCTTACGCGCCGCGCTCGCTTCTGACCTGACGCGGCTCGCCAGCGACTTCTATGCCGATTACGCTGCTGATGCAGGCCACCAATCCAATGCCCGCTATGTGCTGGTGCTGGTCGGGCGCAGCGTCAAGGAACTCACGCAGGAGATCGACCGGGCGCGGCAGGGCGTGGCAGAGGCCATCCGCACCGACGGCGACTGGTCAACGCCGACGGGCAGCGCGTTTGTGGCGCGTCCGGTGGGGCGGGAAGGCAAGGTTGCCTTTGTGTATCCCGGCGCGTTCAACAGCTATCCCAAACTCGGTTATGACCTGTTCCATCTTTTCCCGACCATTTACGACGCGGTGCGGGAGATCAAGAAGGACGTGGGCGGGGCGCTGCACGAGCGGATGCTGTATCCGCGCACCCTGGAAAAACCAGGCCCCAAAGTCACCAATCAGATGAAATCCGCGCTGGAAAACAATGCGGTGGCGATGGTCGAAAGCGGACTGAGCTTTGCGGTAATTTACAACCGCATCATGGAAGATGTGTTCCGGGTGCAGCCCTCGCTGGCCTTTGGCTACAGCCTGGGCGAAGGCAGCATGATGTGGGGGATGGGCGTGTGGCGCGACGGCGACGCGGGCAGCGCCGCGCTGAATGACTCGCCGCTCTATACGACGCGCCTGGCCGGGCCGATGGACTCGGTGCGCGAGGCATGGGGCATCGCGCCGGAAATGCCTTCCGAACAGTTCTGGGCGGCCTATTTTATCGCCGCGCCAGCCGAAGACGTGCGGGCGGCGGTAGCACGGGAGCGCAAGGTCTACCTGACGCACATCAACACCCCGCGCGAAGTGATGATCGCAGGCGACCCCGAAGGCTGTGCGCGGGTGGTGGCGGCGGTCAAGGGCGAGAGCATGAAAGCCCCCTTCAGCATCGCCATCCACAACGAGGCCATGATGGGCGAATATCCCGCGCTGCACCGCCTGCACGATATGCCGGTGCATCCGGTACGCGGCGTGACCCTCTACTCAGCGGCGGATTATGCCCCCGTCGCGCTCGACCGCAAGACCGTCGCCAGCGCGATTTCCCGCATGGCCTGTAAGCAGGTGGATTTCCCGCGCCTGATCGACCAGGCCTATGCCGACGGTGCGCGGGTGTTCATCGAGCTTGGCCCGCGCTCGACCTGTGCCCGCTGGATTGATGAAACCCTGGCGGAGCGCCCGCATGTAGCCGTGAGCATCGACCAGCTTGGCGCGGATGACCGTACCGCGATTGTGCGGATGCTGGCGCGGCTGGCGGCGCATCACGTCCCGCTCGATCTGTCGGCGCTGTTCCTCCCAATGCAGTCCGCCGCCGAGGGCAAAAAGGTGGTGCGGACGGTGCGCCTCGGTGGGCAGGACATCTACGCCGCGATTCTGAGCGAGGAAAATCGGCGCAAGTTCGCGGATGCCGTGCCGATGGCGGCGGCGCAGTCAGCGGCGCAGTCAGCGGCACAGCCTGTCGCACAGCAGAACGTCATGCAGCCCGCAGCAAGTCAGGCCGTTTCACAGCCCACCGCGCCCGTCCAGCTTCCGGCCATGTCGCCCGTCCACAGTGCGCATACCGCCTTTTTGCAGGCACGGCGCGAAGGTCTGCGCCAGATGGCGGCGATGATCGAGCTGACGGCAAATTCGGGGCAACCAATTGCCTCCAATTATGCAGGAATGGATACGACAGCTTCCTCTTTGAAAGGAACTCCCCCTCTCCATTCATTGGAGAGGGGGTCGGGGGGTGAGGTTGACTCTCCATCGGAGAGTGCGGGCGAACAAGTTCACCTGGGGGGTGAGGTGACTCCCCCGCCCAATCCCGCGCCCTCGCCCACCGTCGCGCGGGGCATCAGGCCGCAGTATCCCTTCGACAAGATCAACGCCTTCGCGATTGGTCGGGTGGCCGACTGCTACGGCGAAAAGTACGCCATTTACGACAACCGCCGCGCACCACGCATTCCGAACGGCGATCTGCTGCTGGTGTCGCGGGTGGTGGAAATTACCGGGGAGCGCTTCAAGTCGCAGCCAGGGACGAGCATCCACACCGAGTATGATGTGCCGGTGGATGCGTGGTGGTATCGGGACAATCCCTACCCGACCATGCCCTATTCGGTCTACATGGAAATCGCCTTACAGCCCTGCGGCTTCCTCTCTGCCCATCACGGCCCGACGCTGGATTACCCCGACATCGACTTTTACTTCCGCAACCTGGACGGCAACGGGCGGCTGCATCATGACCTGGACATGCGCGGGCGCACCATCACCAATCATGTCACCATGCTCAACAGCACCGTCATGCAGGGCATCATCATTCAGAAGTTCAGCTTCAAAATGTACGACGGCGATCTGCTGTTTTACGAGGGCGAGGCCACCTTCGGCTATTTCACCCGCGAAGCCCTGAACAGCCAGGCCGGGCTGGATCAGGGCAAGCAAGCCCCGCGCTGGCTGGAAACCGTCGAACCCGCGCCGGGGCAGGTGGTACAGGTCAATCCACATCAGCCCTTTGGCAGTAGGTTTATGCGGCTGGCGCAGGGACAGTTGGAGTTCACCGACGAGATTAAGGTCGTCCCGGGCGGTGGTAAGTACGGCCAGGGCTATGCCTACGCCAACACGATCATCAACCCGGCAACGTGGTTCTTCAAAAATCACTTTCACCAGGACCCGGTGATGCCCGGCAGCATCGGCGTGGAGACGATCCTCCAGGCCATGCAGGCCTACGCCATCGACACCGGGCTGGGCGCAGGGCTGAAAAATCCACACTTCGCGCAGGTGGACGGCGGGCATAACACCGTCTGGCGCTATCGCGGGCAGATTCTTTCCGACAGCGAGAAGTCGCATGTCGAGGCCAATATCAAGCGCATCGAGCAGCAGCCGGGGCGGGTGCTGATCTTCGCGGATGCCAGCCTGTGGCGCGATAAGCTGCGCATCTACGAAGTCCGCGACATCGCCCTGGCGATTGTGGAAGGCGAGTAGGGCTTGAACACTCAGGAAGTGCGCCAGACGTTTGAGGCTTATCGACAGACAACGGATTGTCGCCCGCTGTTGATGTGTGGCGATGCCCTGGAAGCGCTGTCTCAACTGCCCGAAGCCTCTGTCGATTTCTGCATGACCAGCCCCCCCTACTGGAACAAGCGCGAGTACCAGAATGGGGGGATTGGTCTGGAAGCCGACCCCAAGGTGTACCTGCAAAAACTACTGGCCGTTCTTGCACAGGTACAGCGTGTCCTTAAACCGACGGGTTCGCTCTGGCTGAACCTGGGCGACACCTATTCAAACAAGGGCTTGGTCGGCATTCCCTGGCGTCTGGCACTGGCATTGATGGATGAACAGAATTGGATTCTGCGGAACGATGTCGTCTGGAATAAGATGAAGGGGCCAGATAACGCCAAGGACAAACTGCGAAATGTCCATGAGTATCTGTTCCATTTTGTGAAGCAGGATAAGGGCTTTTACTATAACGTCGGTGCAATTCGCTCAAAGCCGAGGCAGGCACGTGTGAAGGACGGCGCGGTGATTTCTGCAACAGGTGTAACGGGTGTGCGCTATAAACGGCAGATCGAACTTTCGACCGCCCTCACCCAAGACGAAAAACAGCGGGCGTTTGCAGCGCTTGACGACATCCTTGAATGCGTCCGACGTGGCGAACTTGCCGATTTTCGTATGGTCATCCGCAAGCAGCAGCGCACCACCCACTCCGACTCTCAAAAGCTGTCGGGTAGGGCGAAGGAACTCGCGCAGAAGGGATTCTATTTCCTCAAATATCATCCCGATGGAAGCAAGCCGGGAGATGTATGGGATATTGTCCCTGAGGACACGACCAACCGTGCCTTGCACTATGCCGCTTATCCTGAAGATTTATGCCGTATTCCTTTGCTGGCGACCTGTCCACCTGGTGGTATCGCCCTCGATCCCTTTTGTGGGACTGGGACGACTAACGTGGTCGCCATGCAGAACGGGCGTAAATCGCTCGGCATTGATCTCTCTCCGCAATATCTTGAGGAAGCCCGGCGCAGATGCCGTTTTCTACTATGAGCGACGCGATTGTTGAACTCTTTACCGTTTCAACACGACGGGATAATGTCAACTGGTCAGAGCGCGTCGTCACACAGCCGTGCAGCTATCTTGACCGAAAGTGTGTCAAAGTTCGCAAAAGCCAGCCGGAGATTTCCATTGGCACCTGTTCCATTCGGCATGGGACAAAACAAACGCGAGACCTGGTAATTTGCCCTCACCGCTTTCTGGAGCGTGGACAGATTTTCCTGGATTGTCTGCATCTGCTGACGCAGCACGAACCAGGCAATGAGCTTCATCGTGTGGCCGAGGTTGAGGTTCCGGGCGGAAGTGTTGATTATTTTCTGGTGTCGGTTCACGACGGGAAAGTGGTCGATTTTGTGGGAATCGAACTTCAGGCGCTCGATACAACCGGGACTCTGTGGCCCGCCCGTCAGCGCTTTCTGAACTCGGTCGGATTGGCGGTTGAAGAGGAGCTATCCTCAAACACTTACGGTGTAAACTGGAAAATGACCGCGAAGACCACGCTGGTGCAGCTCCATCATAAAGTAGAAACCTTCGAGGCATTGGGCAAAAATCTGGTTCTGGTGCTCCAGGATCATGTGCTGGGGTACATGGGGGCGGGAGTTCAACTTCGGCCACATTCGAGAGGCGAAATTAGGTCATGCTATGCACTTCCATGCCTACAGCCTGCGGCAGCAAAATGAGGACTATCGGCTTCAACTTGCGTCGCGCACAAGTACGGATGCCAGCGGGATTGCTGCTTCACTGGGCTTACAGATGAGCGCGAATGTAGAGCTTGATGTCATTCTTACCCTGCTTCAGAGAAAAATTTCTTCCAGAACCCTGCTGCGTCTTTGAGAGCAAAACCTCTGATGAAATTCGCCTGGCTGACGGATATTCATTTCGACTTTCTCAAGGTCGAGCAGATCGCGGAGTTTCTGCTGTCGCTCAAGGCGCTGGAGACGGACGCGGTCGTGATTTCGGGCGATATCGGCCTGGCGCGGAATGTGCGCGAATTTTTGCGGATGATCGAGTATGTGGTGCCGGGGACGGTCTATTTCGTCCTCGGCAACCACGACTTCTATGGCAGTTCGATTCAGAAGGTACGGGCGGCGATTGGTGCCCTGACCGAAACATCGCCAAAACTGCGCTGGCTGCCTACAGCGGGCGTGGTCGAACTCTCGGCGCAGGTGGGCATGATCGGGCATGATTCCTGGCCGGATGGTCGCCTGGGGAATTATGCCACCTCGCGGGTTGAACTCAACGACTATCACCTGATCCATGAGTTTATCGGCCTGGACAAAGCCGCGCGGCTGGCCGTGATGAACCGCCTCGGTGATGAAGCCGCCGCCTATTTCCGCCAGACGCTCCCCGCCGCGCTCAGCCGTCATGAGCATGTTTACCTCGTGACGCATGTGCCGCCCTTCCGCGACGCCTGCTGGCATCAGGGGCGCATTTCCGGCCCCGACTGGCTGCCGCATTTCGGCTGCAAGGCGGTGGGCGATGTGCTTCTGGATGTGATGCACCATCACCCCCAGAAGCGCCTGACGGTGTTCTGTGGTCATACACATGGGCGTGGCAGGGTGGACATCCTGCCCAACCTGCGCGTCCTCACGGGCGGTGCGGAATATGGCGCACCCGAAGTGCAGCAGGTGTTCGAGGTATAATAGAAGCAATGAGTAACGAGTGATGAGCAATGAGTCAGGGCTGTAGGGTGTTTTACGAGAATCAAAACAAAAATTCAGATGAAGCCTGCCTCACCCTATCCCAGACGACAGAAGAAATCAGCATAGAAGCAAGCGATTGTAGGCACACGGTATGCCGTGTTCACCACCAACCTTATCAATAAACCCCAGTAAACCCGGTATGAGCGATTGGGACACCTATGACAACCCAGGAACGCCTGAAAACGGTGGATGATCTGTGGCGGATCGTGCATCATTCCGACAATGCCAGCCGCCGCTTTGAACTCAAAAACGGAGTCATTTACGAAGTGCATCCCCCCGGCAGAGAACACGGCAAAGTTACCCTCCGGTTTGGTTCACGCATCCTCATCCATGTCGAAGCGAAGGATCTGGGCGAGGTGACGGTCGAAACCGGATATTATGACCCTCAGGACACTCTCAATGCACAGGGGCCGGACATCGCCTTTACCAGCAAAGCGCGGATGCTGGACGAGTCGGTCAAAGGCTATGTGCCGCAGATGCCCGATCTCGCTGTTGAGGTCAAATCGCCGGAGAACACGGTAAAATCACTGCACGAAAAGGCGGAATATTACCTGCGACATGGGGCAAAGCTGGTGTGGCTGGTGTATCCGGGGACGCGCACACTTGATGTCTGTACGCTGGTCGATGATACATTTACAGTGAAAACCCTGCGCGAAGATGATGTGCTGGAGGGCGGCGAGGTACTGCCCGGCTTTCAACTGCCCATCCGCGAGATTTTCCCCTGAATCAAGGCGAAAGGATAAACCCTGATGACGACACAAACGACCCCCAACGGGGCATCTTCCGGCCTGCGCTTTCATGGCGCGGCGACCGGCTACAGCCTGACCGGGGCGCGAGTGGCCTTCCACGAAGACGGGATGGCGGCGCTGCTGCGCGAACTCGATCAGCCCTGTTATGTGGTCAGCGATGGCAGCCGAATCACAGTTGCGGCGGGTGGGAATTTGCAGGAAGGCGTTCCGGGCGATGCGGTGCGGCTGCTGGCGAATCTGCCCCCGGTTGACCCGGCGCAGTTCGGCGATGCCAGCTTCCTCACGGCCTACGATGTGAAGTATGCCTATGCCGCTGGCGCGATGGCGAATGGGATTGCCAGCGAAGACCTGGTGATTGCGATGGGACGCGCCGGGCTGCTGGCCTCCTTCGGCGCGGCGGGGCTGGTCGGCCCGCGCCTGAAAGCGGCCATCGACAAAATTCAGGCCGCGCTGCCGGAAGGCCCCTACGCCTTCAACCTCATCCACAGCCCCAGCGAAGAACGCATGGAGCGCAACGCCGTCGAACTGTACTTACAGCACGGCATCAAAATCGTGGAAGCATCCGCCTTCCTCGACCTTACGCCCTATGTGGTGTGGTATCGCGCCGCCGGACTCAGCCGCAATCCCGACGGCAGCGTGAGTATCGGCAACCGCATGATCGCCAAGATTTCGCGCCGGGAAGTCGCCACGCATTTCATGAAGCCCGCGCCGGAACGTCTGCTGCGTCCGCTGGTGGAGCAGGGACTCATTACCGCCGAACAGATGGAACTGGCCCAGCGTGTTCCGGTGGCGGATGACATCACGTGTGAGGCGGACAGCGGCGGCCACACGGATAACCGTCCGCTGGTGGCGCTTCTGCCTTCGATCATTGCCCTGCGTGACCAGATTCAGGCCGAGTACAACTATCCGGTTCCGGTGCGTGTGGGGGCAGCGGGCGGCATCGGTACGCCCTCGGCGGCGCTGGCAGCCTTCATGATGGGCGCGGCCTATGTCGTCACCGGGTCGATCAACCAATCGACCCTGGAAGCAGGCGCCTCTCCCCATACCAAAAAGCTGCTGGCACAGGCCGATATGGCCGATGTGATGATGGCTCCGGCGGCGGATATGTTTGAGATGGGCGTGAAGGTGCAGCTTCTCAAGCGCGGGACGATGTTCCCGATGCGGGCACAGCGCCTCTATGAACTGTATGCCCAGTACAGCGGTGTGGAGGACATCCCGCAGGAAGAACGCGACAAGCTGGAAAAGCAGGTGTTCAAGCGCCCGATTGACGACATCTGGCGCGACACGGTGGCCTATTTCAGCGAGCGCGACCCCGACCAGATCACCCGCGCCGAAAACAACCCCAAGCGCAAAATGGCGCTCATCTTCCGCTGGTATCTCGGCCTGTCGTCGCGCTGGAGCAACAGCGGCGAGAAGGGGCGCGAACTGGATTATCAGGTATGGTGTGGGCCGTCGATGGGTGCGTTCAATGCCTGGACGAAGGGGACGTATCTGGAACAGGCGGAAAATCGCCGCGTGGCGGATGTGGCCGAACAGATGATGCGCGGCACGGCCTATCTCTACCGCATCGCGCTGCTGCGGATGCAGGGCGTGGATGTGCCGCCGCGCCTCGCGGACTATCGCCCGGAGCCGCTTGGGTAATACAAAAGGAGTCGATGATGTCGCTTCAAGTTTACGAATTGATGATGCAGGAAGACGGAACACTCGCGCTGCCGACCGAACTGCTTGAGAAGCTGGATTTGCAGCCGGGCGATAAACTCCGGGTGATCGAAACGTCCGAAGGTTTTTTCATCCCGCTTCGGCTTGGGGTGCCAGGCATCGTCCGCGACTTTCAGAAAGCGACGGATGAAAGTGGTGTAACCCTGGGGGATTTGCTACAGGCTTTGAAGGCAGATCGAGCGGCAACGGCTGAGGTACGTTATGCTGCCAACCCCTCAACCTGAGTTTCCACCACCACGTATCCTGCTTGATACGAGTGTTATTTTCGCGGGTTTAAAGTCGAATTCAGGCGCGAGTTATGCGCTGTTGATCCTGTGTGAGTTGGGACTGCTGCGCCCTGTCACCAGCCCCTATCTTGTTGCAGAGATTGAGCGCATTTTAGGACAAAAAGCGCCTTCCGCCTTGCTTGCCTTCGAGCGTCTCCAGATTTTCATCAACTGGGAATTCTCGGAAGATGCGTCGCCAGAACAGGTGCGTGAGTGGGAACAGATCATTGAGCCGAATGACGCACCAATTCTCGCTTTGGGGGTTTCTGCGAAGGTACAGCGCCTCGTCACACTGGATGTGAAAGACTTCCTCAAATCGCCCGAAGTGACGGCTCAAAGTGGGCTAAAGATCGTCACGCCGCGTCAAGTCATGGTCGAAATCCGTCAAGTGCTGGCGCATGGGTTTGCCTGAGAGGGAGCTGCGTTGATGACAACCTCAGAGCGGCTCTACACCACCGACGAGTATGAGGCCTTTCTGGCCCTGTTGAAACCGGCAAAGGCGTGACTACCGCCTGCCCACCTTTCAGCCTTCAAGGCTGTTGGAGGGCGGAATCGCGTTGAGATGCTCGCTTAGTCTTGCGACCGCTTCCCGCGCGGCGGCTTTATCTTCCAGAAAGTCGGCATCGCGCAGGCGCATCAGTCGGTACTGGTCGTTCATGTTGCTGGCGTAAATGCCAGTGAGGCTGTGCTCGGTCAGGTTTTTGAGCATGTAGGGATATTCCTGCCGGACGTGATGCTCTACCCCCGCCAGCATGGTCTGCATGGACATATCGCGCCCGTCCACCTTCAGCCGGAGCTTGTCGCGGGCGGCTTTATCCAGTCCGTCCTGCTCGGCGGCGGTGTAGACGGCGTGGGTGAGCTTCGCCGTCGTGTCCATCCACATCATCAGCGGGGCAAAGGGCGAGGGTGGGACGCGCTCCCCGCGCAGCGTCATCCCCAAAGCGGTAAAAAAGGCGCGAACATAGCGGAGCATAGGCCATCCTGACGAACCAAACGGATGCCCCAATCATAGCAAATTTTTCTGTCAGAACCCCTTATGTCGGCAGGAGGGAGTGGCGAAAATCGGAGATGTACGGGCGTAGCGCGCTACGCCCCTACCACTGATGTCCTCGAAATTCACCACTCCTCGGCAGATGAGGGGTAGGGGCGCACCCGTGTTTGCGCCCGATGGTTGGATAAGCGTGTTTTTCACTTATCCTTCGGCCTCGCTCGGTATGTGTTCCACCAGCCAATCCACGATCAGCCGCGCCACGCGGTCGGGGTCATCGCGGAACAGGTTCGTCCCATGTGCCGCCCCCGCATAAATCCGCGCACCGATTTCGCCCCGTGCCTCCCGCAGCATGGTTTCCACCGCCACCGCACTTTCCGCGTCCCGGTGTGAGGCCAGCAGCAGCGCCGACCGTTCGCGCAGCGCATCGGCCACCGCGTCCGCAGGTTCTAACCCGTAGTAATTCAGCCCCGGTGAGAGCGCCACCGCCGTCGCACACTGCGCGTCATTGGCGCACCCGATCAACGCCAGATTGCTGCCGATGCTGGCTCCAACAATCGAAACCGCATCCGGGCGGACGCGCTGCTGTGCCCGCAGCCAATCCAGCCACGCCTGCACATCCCCGACCGCCGCGTCCCAATCCTGCCTGCCGCCTGTCTGACCATGCCCGCGCAGATCGACCGTCAGCACAAAAAAGCCCGCTTCCTGAAGGGCGGGGATAAGCGGTGCCCAGTCCGAGCGATCCCCGTTGAGCATGTGCATCAGCAGCACGGCGGGCATCGAGTCGGTAAAGGTCTGAGGAGAGTGAAATTCGCCCATCAGGATCAGGCCGTCTGCCGCTTCGGTCTGCACAATCGCGATGGGCTGCGCTTCCGGCGGGAACCCCTGCTGTGCGCTGATATTGGCCGTCGCCAGCAGGACAAAGGCCAGCCCGAAAAGAAGACGTGATTTCATCTCGTGAATCTCCTGTTGCCGATACCGCCAAAAACATGATGCGCTTTTGAACCTGCCCTATAACAATCTGTCATCATCCCTGCTTCACCCTGGGCAGCGAGTCCAACGGGAGCGTTTCGCCATTCGTCAGCGTGACCATGAGATGCTGCACATCGCCCGCCGTGCCGCTGCTCTGCTGCTGGGAGACTCCCCGGATAGGATAATCGGTCGTATCGAACAGCAGGTTTACGCCGCTGATCTGCACCAGCAGCCGACTGGAGTCCTGAAAATAGACATAGCGCATGGTGTTCTGCTGGCCGCGTGCGGTGGGTGTTTCGCCCAGTTCCGGCGGCCACCAGGGTGCGATCATCGTGCGCACCAGCGACACGGGCAGCACCTCGGTTGTGTCGGAGACGCCTGCCTGCCCCGCCAGCAGCCGCACGATTTCGGTGCAGAGCGCGTCCACCTTCGCCTTTAACGCGCTGTTGAACATATCGCCGATCATGACCATGCCTGGCATCCACTGTCCCAGGCCGCCGAGTTCGGGATGATTAAACTGTGCCTGCTGGCCGTTGGTATGGATGAGGGCGGCTTCCAGCGTGGTGATGATGGCTTCGCTGATGCTGTAGCGCGTGGCGAGATCGCGGCGCTGTTCAGGGGTGAGGGTGCTGCGCGAGATCGAGGACATGATGCGTCTGCTGGCTCCCGGATTAACACGACTCTTATACAATCTATGATACACTATTTGCAGCGGGGGTGAACCAGTTTTGATATCGCGCACTGTCCGGTCAGTAGCGAGAAGGCGCACTGCAAAAACGTGAAAGCCGGATATACAAGGTGCGTGATAGACGAGAGTGCGACTCTCTCCACCTCCACACATCACAACGGGGCATGAAGACGATCTTCATCCCCGTTTTTGATTCCGCTGATGACCTCCCTCAGCGTCCCTTCTCGAAAGCCAGAATCGCGTTGCCCGACACTGCATAGATCATATTCTCCCCCGGCGAGGTGGCAATCGCGCTCACGAGGGCGAACAGCGACTCATCGCGCGGGCGGAAGGCGGCGCTGAAGTTGCCGCCGCGTGTGACTTCATAGATCGTGGCCTGTTCGCGGCTGATGAGATAGAGCATATTTACGATGGGATTGTCATCGAGATACATGGACACCGCGCTGCTGAGTTCCTGCCCGATAGGGAACATCACCAGCGACAGTTCTTCCTGCTGACCGCCCCGGAACTTGCGCACGACTCCCTGGGCCAGCAGCACATAAATCGACCCGGTATCGTCCTCGATTTCAAAGTCCACCGCCGTATTGGCCGCGAGTCGGCTTTGACCGCCGAAATACTCGCTGGGCGCATTGGCATAGGCGTTGTCCCCGGACGGCTCATAGCGCCAGATTTCGCCCGCGCCTGCGTCCAGCACATACAGCCGTCCGCTCCATGTCGCAATGGCGACCGGGCTGCTCCAGTTCTCCACGCCAATCAACTGCTGCGCCTCGCACTGCAAAAAGGCCGGGGAACAGCCCACCAGCACCCCGCTGCGGTCAAGCGCCAGAATCAGGTTATCCTGCTCGGAATAGGCGATGTCGATGATTTCATCCACCGCATAGCCGTTCACCACCGCGCCGCGCCGCATGTCCGGCACTGCCCTGCCGACGGACGCCCGCTGCCGTCCATCTTCGGTCAACTGCACCTGATATACCTGTGAAATGGCCGAATCCAGCACATACAGATCAAGGCTGTGGATGACGATATTTTTGAGCGATGCACCGACGAACGTTTCAATCGGGTATACATCCCGCCGGGTGATCTGCATCAGCGCGTCAATCGCACCCTGCCCCTCAGCCATGAAGGCCAGCAGAGTCGGGTCATCAGGCCGCTGCGTCAGGCAGAGATCAACCTGTTCCAGCGCCAGCGCCCACGTACTCAGCACCGTTTGCCGCTCCTGCGAGGGGACGCTCCGCGCCAGCGAAGTCCGCCGCAGCGCTTCTTCACGGCACAACTCGAACTCGCTTTCGCCCGTGCCGGAAAGCCACAGCATCATCACCATGCCGACTACGCCCACCGGCAGCAGCACCACCAGCCCAGCAGCCAGGGGCGACGTGAACCAGGTGCGCTGGCCTTCCTGCGGCGGCGGGAAGAACTGATTCAGCAGGCGGCTGATCCCGGCCAGGAAGCGCGACAGCAGCAGCGCCGATGAACCTGCCGTGCGGTTGGCGCGGCGCT
The DNA here is from genome assembly GCA_033762735.1 of bacterium. Lineage (GTDB taxonomy): Bacteria > Chloroflexota > Anaerolineae > Aggregatilineales > Phototrophicaceae > JANRLJ01. The sequence continues at coordinate 28,555 of JANRLJ010000072.1, forward strand.
GGAGTTCGGCGGCTGCTTTTGACTCGCGGGGTTCGCGCTTTGGCCGGGCTGGGGCGGCTTCCGGCGCGGGTGTTTCTAATCCGGCAGGGGCAGAAGGGTCGGTGCCGACGGCAACATTTATGGCAGCAGCGGAGACAGCCTTCAGTTCGCTGGTGGCCGTTTTGACCTTGCCGCTGGCCGTAAACTGCGCGGTGGATTCGCCCACCAGCACGGCTTCTGCGACGGGTTCTTCCGGCGGGACGAATTCCGCCGCGACCAGCGTCAGTTGCAGCTTGGCTAAATCCTTAAAACCGATCAGCACATCGCTGAATTCGGCGGAAAGCAGCACATTGTTGAAGTTCTCGACGGTGAATTCGGCCAGATTCGAATCGCCCATAATCAGGCGCGTCCCGGCGGCCACGCGGTACTGCGTCATCTTGACGTTGGGCGTCTCCTGCACACCGAGCGGCGCGGTGTAGAGCGCTTCATCGTCTTCCAGATTTTCGGGGAAGGTGCGGGTCTGGTTTTCGTGGCGCAAAATGACCACGCCAGGGCCGATGCGCCCGACGATCAGATCCGCGCCGCGCATCACCGCACACAGCATATTGGCTTCGTAGGTGCGCTTGGCGGTGGTGTTATGCTCCACCAGATTCCTGTTGATGGTGTTGAAGACCTCGCGCAGCCCTGACGTAACGCTGCCTGTGCTGTTGAAGTAGCGCTCGGCGGCCAGCTTCGCCATCTGCTCGTAGAACAGGGCTGGCGCGATGGCATCGCCGGAGGGCAGCACCAGCGCGAAAAAGGTATCCGCTTCTCGTCCACGCGCGGCCTTGCGGGGCGCGACCTCCACCAGTGCCCCCGGCGGCGGCGCACTGATCGACCGCCCGCCCACGACGTACAGATTGCCTACCAGCGCTTCAAAGTCAAACGCCATCGCTTATCGATTCCATTGGTGAACTTACATGCGGGCATTGTACCCGATGCATGGAATGTGTCCAATGTGGCGGGTGGGGAGTGGCCCTCACCCCAAACCCCTCTCCCAAAGGAGAGGGGCTTAAGCGCAAGGTTTAATTTTTCTCCCCTGACCTTGCTGTTCGCGGTCTGGAGTAGGGGGCTTACGCCGGGGTGAAGCGCAGCATCATGGTTTTGGGGGCGCGGGTGAAAACGCCTTCTTCAGCCGGGGTGCCGTTGGCAAACTCGATATTGGAGAACGCATCGAGAAGCTGATTGGTGGCAATTTCAATTTCGGTCTTCGCCAGAATCGCGCCGACGCAGAAGTGCCGCCCCAGCGCGAACGCGGTGTGGTTGGCCGCGCCGCTGAAGGCCTGCTTCATGTCCAGGTCGGTGCGGGTGATGTCGAACGTGTCGGGGTTGGCATAGACGCGATCATCACGGTTGGCCGCGCCGATCAGGCAGGTGACGGTCTTGCCCGCCGGGATCACGCCGCCGCTCACTTCCACATCTTCACTCGGTGTGCGCATAATCATGTGCACCGGGGGCGAGTAGCGCAGCATTTCGGCGGTCGCCTTTTCGATCATGCTGCGATCCTGCCGCACCAGCTGCATCTGGTCGGGATGTTCCAGCAAATCCTTGAGCAGGTTCGCCATCGCCTTGTCGGTCGTCTCGCCGCCCGCCGCCAGCAAAAGGCTGACGAACGCCTTGATTTCCAGGTCGGTCATGCGCACACCGTCAATTTCCGACGTGCACAGCGTCGAGAGCAGATCGGTGCCGGGGTTGGCGCGGCGGTCAGCGATGATGGGCAGCATGTAGTCCTGCAACTCACGCTGCGTTTGCAGGCCGCGTTCGGTCACGCCGGGGTCGCCTGTAAGGTTGGAGAGGAAATCGATGATGGATGTGTACCATCTGGCGAACAGCGGCAGATCGGTGCGCGGCAGGCCGAGCATATCCACAATCACCGAGATCGGGAAGCGGCGGGCGAACGCCTCGACAAAATCCACATCGCCGCCGTCGCGGAAGCCGTCGATCAGTTCCTTCGCGTTGGCCTGAATCACGGGGATGAACTTTTCCTGCAGGTCGCGTCCACGAAACGCGGGAGTCAGCAGGTTGCGGTGGGTGGCATGTTCGCGCCCGTCCATTTGCAGGATGGTGCGGCCATGCACGGGTTCAAGCTGCCATTCATAATTCTTGGAGGTAAACACCGGGTCTTTAAAGGCTTTTTCAACATCTTCATAACGGCTGAGGATATAGCTCTGGAATCCTTCGTGGTAGGCCAGAGGGTATTCGTCGCGCAGGGTTTTATAGTGGGGGTATGGATTCGCGGCGAATTCGGGAGAAAGAATGTCTGGTGCGGTCATTGGGAAGTCCTTTGATCGTTGATACCCGCGCGTAGTGTAACCCATTATCGGGCGGCAAACCGTAAACATTTCGCCCGCCGCCCGATGTGTTACATTCTTGTGAGAAGATCACGACTCCGATTGCGTTTTCTGCTTCGGCTCCGATGCGCGATTTCCCCTCAGCATCCCCGCAACAGATAAATCCTCATCCAGATCGGGCCAGTAAATGCCGGATGCGCCCAGTTCAACGTTGTTGAGCTGTTCCATTGTTGCGTCACGGAAAGCGGGATACCAGTCCAGAGGCGTTGCAATCAGCCGTCCATCCTTCAGCACCACGCGCAGCATCCCATCGCTGATTTCCACGCCTGTCGGCATTTCTGCCTCGTTGAAGATCTGCTTATGCTTCGTCATCGCTCAAATCCATCATCCCTACCATCCACGACTCTCTCTGGGGTTTTGGGGTAAGGGCGAGGCATGCCTCGCCCCTACGGCACCACCTGAAACGGAGCAATCCTTTTTTAGGACGCGCCACGAAGTGGGGTACATCCAAATTAGAGAGTAGGACACGGCATACCGTGTCCCTACGACCAACATCGCACAGTTTCTTTTTGACTCGACATCATTACGCGCCAATTGAGAACGTGAGCTGATAAGCGCGGTGTTTCAGTTCAAAAACTCATTGCTCATCGCTCATCGCTTCTTTTACTGTACCCAGCGCCGCCTGCATAAACGCGGTCACATCGTCCTTAAATTTCGCCAGCGATTTCACGTCCAGATAGAACATGTGCCCGGCTTCGTAATAGGTGGTGCTGATGTTCCCACGCAGCGATGCTTCCAGCGTCCCCAGCCGCCCCATGTGATCGACGGTGTACTGCGCGGCGTAGTGCGGCGTGGCGAGGTCATAATAGCCCTGTGCCAGCAGCACCTTCATATACGGATTTTTCGTGAGCGCCGCCCGCAGCGGTTCGCTCGTATCGACACCGCCCTGCCCCCAGTCCCACTCGCGGTTGACCCTGAAGCTGAGCGTCTGATACTCCACATCGGACTCATAACGCAGTTCGCGGCGGGCATAGTCGTTAAAGGTGGCCGTATAAGGCGGGGTGATGGCTGTCAGCGACGGGTCGAAATCTGACACTTCGTTCACGTTGCTGGCATCAATCCCCTTGAAGCGGCTGTCCAGCCGACCGACGGTGCGCCACTGATCGCGCAGCAGTTCCTTGCAGAACTGGTGAATATTGATGCGCAGGTTGGTGTAATCCACGAAGCGCGGTTCCAGCCCGGTATAGGCCGCCAGCCGTTGGATGAGCGCGGCGCGTTCGTCGGCGCTCAGTTGATCGCCCTTCGCCAGCGCCAGCAGATAATCCCCGCTGGCGAACGCTTCCACCTCCGCCAGAAAGTCCGGCAGCGCCCGTTCAAGCTGATCCTTGGGCAGCTTGCCGTGATACCACGCCGTCGAGGCGTAGGTCGGCAGGAACAGCGCGTAGGGCAGGTCGTTGCTGCCGAAGCGGCTGGTCAGGAAGTTCCAGACGGTGGAGACCATAATGATGCCGTTGAGCGCGATGCCCCGGTCAAACAGGTGATTGGATAAACCAGCCGCGCGAGTCGTGCCGTAGCTCTCGCCGGAGAGAAACAGCGGCGATGCCCAGCGCTCATAGCGCGTCAGATACAGCCGGATAAAGTCACTGACCGAGCCAATATCACCGTTCAGGCTCCAGAACTTCTTGTTGAAATCGGGCTTTACGGCGCGGCTGTAGCCCGTGCCCACCGGGTCGATGAACACCAGATCGGTCAGGTCGAGCCAGGTGTATTCGTTGGTCACGAGGCGGTAAGGCGGCGCGGGCATCCAGCCCTCATCCTGCATCTGCACGCGCTTCGGCCCCAGTGCGCCCAGATGCAGCCAGATCGAGGCCGACCCCGGCCCGCCGTTGAAGGCGAAGGTCAGGGGACGCTCCGCCGGATTTTCCACCCCATCCAGCGTGTAGGCCATGAAGAAAATGTCGGCCTCGTGTTCGCCGTTGTCCACGTTGTGCAGCGGCATCATGCCGGTCGTCACCGTGTAATTGAGGGTGCGCCCGTTGATAGTGATGGCGTGGCGCGTCTGCACCGGGGATTCCGGTTTGGACTCGGTGCGCTTCTGGTCGTCGGTCTGGGGTTTCTTGTCTTCGTCGCTCATCGGGTGATGTCCTTGTGTCGTGGTTGGTTCTAAGCAGCCTCAGGTAATTTCTTTCCAATCCTGACCCCCATCGCTGACGCGACTTCCCCTCTCCCTAAGCGCAGCGACGCAATGGAGAGGGGGTTGGGGGGTGAGGACTATCGTAATTACCTGTGATGACTTAGACAGATAAACAGCCCTCTATTGAACCATCAACATCGCTCCAATACCAGCAATTGGACGAGTGCTGCACCGCAGACTCCTGCCCTTCACGGGTGGCGATTTCTGCTATAATGCCACACACGGCGTAAGGACGACGTAAGGTGAGAGGGCAGCGCGGTTATGTTTTCCACAAAAATCACCGACTCAGGCAATGTGCGTGTCGTGGAATGCGCGGGACGTTTAGACGGCAGTACGGCCACCCAGCTTGGCGATGTGCTGGCGCAGGCCATCGACCCCGAACATCCTTTTATCGTCCTTGATCTGGATAAAGTCGAATATATGTCCAGCGCCGGACTGCGCGAGATCGTGGCAGGCTTCAAGCAGGTGCGCAAGTTCAAGGGCGATGTGCGCCTCGCGACCGCCTCTGACCGCACGGTCTCTGTGCTGGATATTGTCGGCCTCAGTCCCTCGGTCTATCCGACGGTGCAGGCCGCCATCAAGAGTTTCAAAGCAGAGGACAATTAATACGACATGCGGATTCCTTCCTGGATGTTTCTCGTCGGGCTGGTGGCGTTCATCGGTGCAACGGCACTGTGCTCGGTGTTTTCCTATACATTTGCGCGGCAGTTCGTGATCGATGCCGAAGCGCAGGGGGTGGACACAGGCTTTCTCGATTTCCGTCCGCAGCAGCCTACCGCAAGGTCAATCCCTACCCGCACTGCTGCGACCCCCAGCCGCACCCCGCAGCCGGGCGAAACCTTCACCCCCGAACTGACCGTCACCGACGGCCCCACGCCGACGTTCGATCCCCTGGGCGATATTCAACCCTGGAATGACCCGCGCCGTGTGACGATTCTGCTGATGGGCATCGACCAGCGCGGGAGCGAATATGACCGCGAAAACGCCCACTTTACCGATACCATGATCCTCGTGCAGATCGACCCGGTGGGCAAGCGCATGGGGGTGCTGAGCATCCCCCGTGACCTGTGGGTGCGGATTCCGGGTTATGACTACGGGCGCATCAACACCGCCAACTACCTGGGCGACATCAATCAACTGCCGGACGGCGGGCCAGGGCTGGCGATGGAGACGATTCGGCGCAACATCGGCGTGAGCGTGGATTACTACGCCCGCATCAATTTTGATGTATTCCTGACGATTGTCGATACGGTCGCGCCGGATGGTGTGGAGATCGAAGTCACCGAACTGATCGACGACCCCGATTACCCCGACGCGGGCTTCGGCACGATTCCGGTGCGCTTCGAACCCGGCGTCGAGGTGATGAACGCCGAGCGCCTGCTGCAATATGCCCGCACTCGCGCCACCGATGACAGCGACTTTGGCCGTGCTCGCCGCCAGCAGCAGGTGCTGCGAGCGCTGCAAGCCGAAGTGCTGAGCGCGGGCGGTCTGCTGAACGCGATCACGCAGATTCCCACGCTTTACAGTGAACTGGCGGGCAGCTACGAGACGAACGCCCCGCTGGACGAAATTCTGCGGCTGGCGCGGCTGGTGGCGGAAATCCCCAGTGAGGCAATCACCTTTGGGCAGATCGGCCCGGCGCAGGTGGAATTCGCCGTGACGGGCGACGGCACCCAGCAAATCCTGATTCCGCGTCAGGAAGGCATTGCGCGGGTGGTGCAGTCCACCTTCGATCCACAGCCAGAACTGTCGCAGGGTGATCTGCGTCTCCGCGCCGAACAGGAGGCCGCGTCCATTGTGGTGTTCAATAACGCGGGTGTCCCCGGCCTCGCGCAGCAGACGAGCACCTGGCTGAACAGTCAGAATGTGGACGTGGCCGGGCTGGGCAACATCGACCCGGCGGCAGGCGCACCGACGACCATCCGCGACTACGGTAACAAGCCCTATACGGCGCAGTACCTCGCGCAGCTTCTCGGCCTGTCAGAAGATCGCATTATCGCGGGTGATCGCTCCGATGGGTTGACGACCGCCGACATTATGATCGTCGCTGGCCCGGATATTCAAACGCTGCTCGGCGCACCTTAGCTTGGAAAGTCCTTATTTGCAGGACTCTTCAAAACCTCCTAATCAATCCTTCCTCTTTGGCTGTAGGTATTCAGATCGACAGGCGTAATTGCATCGGGCGGAACCAAACGGTAGTGCTTTTCGTCGATCAAACGCACACCCTCTTCGCCCATTTCAAAACGAAAGAGCGCGATTACTTCGTCTTCCATAAATTGTGCCGCAATCGCGCGACAGATGAGATTGGGAAATTTCTGGGCGCACACCGCGAAGTCCTGCTCAATCTGAACAATACTGAGACGATCCACGCCGCCTTTCGCCTGAACAGGGAACACGTATTGTGCGCCGCGCCGATCTATACCGACATAAATTTCATCCGTTTCCACCTGCCCTAATCCGCTGACTGTTGTTCGCAGGTGATTTTGCAGGGAATAGCACGTCACACCTGTAAAAATATCAATCAGGCGGTTGTAGCGTACCTTCGCTAAAAGCGCCTGCTCATCATTGAGCGAATATTTTGCCACAATGCCTGGTGTGGCATCGGGAATTTTAGTTTGTGCAAGCAGTTCTTGTGGCACAAGTGGACGATCAATGACGGCCACAAATTTATACAGCGCTCTGCCCGCAGGACGAATAATCCAGGTTTTGCCCTCTGGCGCTTTTGAACCGATTGTCTGTGGCAGCAGTGTTCGATAGCGAAAACTGTAGATCACATCGCCTAAATTCTTTGGCAAATTTATGCCAAGTGATTGGGCGACTCTTTCGATGTCTGTACGCTCGAATAGAACTTCCTCGGCTCCTTCAACGTAATGGTCAAAGAAAATACGTTCGATGATCTGGTTGTAGCGATTCTGCTCTTTCACCACGCCCTCTTTGTCCTTGTGGAAACGCTTGCCCAATTGCTAACCCGGCCAGCTCAGCAAAAGCACCTCTTCCCGTAACTGTTCTTTTGTTGCCGTCGACAGGCGAGTACGGAATAAATCTATGCCGATGACTTTATAGCCGAATGACTGAGCAATCGTTGCGAGAACTTCACCAGTGCGAATCCTCACGCGGAGGTAGGAAGCCTGATCGCCCACAACATAACCAAGCTGTGCACCCGGTTTAAGCAGAGGGCGTAAATTTGCAAAATGACGTGCCATTCCTCCAAAGTACAGTTTCGTGACCTTTGGATAGAGGCGTTCAAAGCCAGAAGTTTTGCCGAGTTCTATTCGCCTTTGCTCGATTCGTGCGGCAAGCTGCTGAACCTCTCCAAAGTTTTCTACCCACGTATCGTCGTCATCACCTTTGTAGACTCCTCTTGTATTGGAGCGCAGTAAACCTCGTTTAAGTGCCTGCAAATCGCCTTTATTCTTCACAAAACCCAGCAGAACACTTTCAAGCCTTGTAGTGCGCGTGTAATCCTTTTCATTGGGATAAGGGGGGGAGGTGAATACAGCGTCAATCGAACCAAGTTCTATCATTTCTGGAAGGTTGCGTGCATCTTCATGGTAAACGGTTGCTTGTACATGTGAACGGTATTCGAGTGATTTGAGGTCGCGCACTATCTGATAAATATTTTTAAGCCATGCAGCAATGACAGAAGTGTCTGCTTTAGGTTTTCCGACACCAACTTCCGGGCCAAAACGTAGATTGCTGATGGAAAAGGTCAATGCACTCGCAAAAGCTAACTTCTGGTATCCAGCAAAAGGCGTATCGCCATAACGGATTAAACAATCTCGGAGAATAAGCGTTTTATGCAAAGGAATTGGGCTGATTGAGCCCGACAGAAGCAGTTTCTCGACTTCTGGTTCTAATCTTCTTAAGTGCCTCTGCTGTACGAGGTTGTGAGTATGAAAGATAGGATCATCAATGATGCCCTCGCTTTCTAGTAGAGCATAGGCTTCCCGGGCAATCTGCTGCGAATGGCTGAGCAAGTCGGCGGCGTTTACTGCCCAACTCACTTTGACCTGAGAGGCAAAATGAGCAAACGGACTCGCTTCGATTCCGATGCTACGGATGCCCTGTTTCTTTAACTCAACCAGCGTCGTCCCTGTGCCACAGAATGGGTCCAGTACAAGGTGCTCCTGATTCAGGTGAAACCTGTGCAGGTATTCCCGTACTAGATGAGGCGGAAAGGAAAGCACAAAACGATACCAATCATGAGCCGGACGATCTTCCGCAAGAAGCTTATTTGGGTCATGGGTCGTGTGCTTTTTTGCAGGTTGCATTGCTCTGCCTAGCTGTTTGTGCGAACATTTATCCTATTACACCAATGACTGACGCATTCTGCAAGTGTTTGGTCAACAGCATCCGTTAAGACTTTTGCTTCCACCGCTCAAGTTCTGCCAGCCCCGCTTCCAGCGTGATAGCTTCGACCTCCAGCGGAGTGTCGGCCTCTAAATCCATTCCCGCCCGTGCCGCTTTGAGCACCGCCAGCATCCGCGCCACGATTCGCGCTTGATCGACCTCACTGTAGCGGTCAAAGTTCAGCGGAAACTGGGTGTAATCGACAAAGCGCAGCCCATAGTACATCTCCTCAAAGGTCTTGCGGTACGGAACTCCAAAATCAAACGCAAGCACATCCGAACCGCTGAGCGGGATATTGACTGTTGGAAGCAACTGATCCACGTCGAATTCCCGGCTGCGTACCTGACCACTGAGAAAATCAGGGCGAGGCTCATATACCACGATACGATAAGGGTGGGCGGCGATATCCAGTGCTTGTCCACCACGCGCCCGATAGATAGGAACATTTTTCAAGGCTGGCGCAGACTGATGCAGATAGTCCAGTTCAACCACGACCAGGCCGCTTTCCAGAATCCTGAGCCGCTTTTCCTGATAGGCCAGCGCATCCTGCCCACCTGGTTTGTTGGAGGGGGAAAGCAGTTCTATCCACGCTACAGGATCACCGGAGATGCCTGAACCCGATGTATAGCGCCTAATCTGGATGGCTCCTAAATCCTTTTCCGACAGTTCCTCCTGTGTCAGCAAAGCGGCCTGGAGCGGCATGACCAGTTCCGCTGTAGATGCCATCGTCTGGACGGGCGGCTGATACGCTCGTTCCCGGTTTAGATCATAAATGGTGACATCCGATTCCGGGCGAGTGATCGGCTTATCCAAACGCCGAATCTGCAAAGCCTGTTCAATGTCTGCATCATACCCAAGCGGCAGCAGCAGCCCGCGCAAAATTCCCGCCAGATCACCAATGTGACGGCGATGAAAGCTGTTCCACCCGCCTTCCGCCTGCCACAGGCTGTGCAGGTGGGCGTTAATCCCCCGGTACTGATTTCTGATGCTGCGGACAGGGTTCATCAGCTTACAACGCCACCCATCGCCGCCAACGCCCGCAGTCCTTGTGCCAGTGTGAGCGTTTCGGCCTCCAGCGGAGCGTCGGCCTCTAAATCCGTGCCCTCCCGTGCCGCTTTAAGCACCGCCAGCATCCGCGCCACGATTCGCGCCTGATCGACCTCACTGTAGCGGTCAAAGTTCAGTGGAAGCTGCCCATAATCGACGTATTCCAGGCCGTACAACATTTCCTCGTAGGTCTTCTTATAGGGAAGTCCGAAGTCGAAATCGAGCACATCATCACTGCTCAATGGAATCCGTGCGGTTGGAATCGGCGCATCAACATCGAATTCAAGACTGCGGACGACGCCATGATAGACATCCGGGCGAGGCTCCACGATGGCAATGCGGTAAGGGTGGGCGTTGGCATCAACTGGCTTCCCCTTCCTTGCTCGATAGATAGGAAACTGAAAAAAGGTAGTGGCTGACTCGTGCAGGAAGTCGATTTCGAGAAACACGATACCATTTTCGATGATCTTGCGGCGCTTATCCTGATAAGCGGCGGCATCTGAACGTCCCGGCTTATTGGAAGGCGAAAGAAGTTCAATCCAGACAATCGGTTCGCCGCGTTCTGGCTTTTCGGGTTTAAAGGTGTAGAGGTTAATCGCGTTGTATTCTTCCGACGAGAGGGTGTCCAGCGCCAGCGCTTCGGGAATAGATACGATCATTTCGGCGGTCGTGGGAGAGGCTGGCTGCCTGACCTGCGCCGCACGAGACAAGGCCGCATCAAAGATCGTTACGTCGGACTCCGGCGCATCCGTCTTTTCTGCAAATCCCAGTCTGCGAATTTGCAGGGATGGCACCAGCCCTGCGATATAGCCGCGCGGGATAAGCACCGTCCGCAGCATTCCCACCAGATCAGCCAGATAGCGCATGTGGAATTCATTCCACCCGCCTTCCGCCTGCCACAGGCTGTGCAGGTGCGCGTTAATCCCCCGGTACTGATTTCTGATGCTGCGGACGGGTGCCACTGCCTTGCCCTTTTCTACCCAACAGCGCTTCTCAGGATGCCTGCCCAGCTTCGCCTTCGCCGACCGGCTCCTGTGAGGTGGTGACGCTCGTCCAGTCCGGGCGGTCGCCGCGCAGATGCCCATAGACCGGATGCTCGTTGCGCAGCATATCGGTGAAGGCCAGCAGGTCGCTGATGGGCATGAACATATAGCCCTTCTTCTTATCGACCTCAAAGATCGGCTGCGGGAACACGCTGTCCGGCGCGAGGAACAGCACATCCATCGAGAATTCGTCCCCAATGCAGCGCACAATCCCGCGAATGTTGACTTCCTGTGTGCCGAACGTCCGCTTTTCCACCTGCCGCCAGATAATCATGTACTGCTTGATCTCAAACACCGCCGTATTGGTGGGCGGGGTGCCGGTTGGCTGCGTCATGCCTGTCCTCCTGAGCCTGACCTGTGAACGTCTTCAACTATAGCGCAGAAAGCTGAGCGGGGCATTTGAGTAGTGAGTACCGAGTTGAAAGTAGCGAGTGAACAGCGATGAGCAATGAGGCGGTGCAATGGTGTCACTCAGTGGCTGCCTGTTTCAGAAACGCTGCATCCAGCGCTGTAAAAATGGATTCATAAGGAGTCAATACAACGTTTCTACCTCTCGGAATTACTGGTAATGCTGTAGGGGTAGAAACGTTTCTCGATAAGAATAACGCCATAAAGCATGTGCAATGATGAGCATCCATGCGTTTAAGACCTCATCGCTCATTGCTAATCGCTTCCTTTACTCGCCTAGCGCACGAACGCCGCTTCCTGCCCGGCCAGCGCGTCCTGAATCCGTTCGCGGTGATGCTCCATCAGTTCGAGCGTGGCAAGTTCGTCCGGCGAGAAGTAGCCGATTTCGGTCGTCTCATCGCTCAGGCCGAGTGTGCCGCCTGTCACCGTGCCGATGAAGCACAGGGACACCAACTGCCAGCGGTTGCCGTCGGCATAGGTGATGATGCGGTGGGGCGTGGTGTAAATGCCGACCAGTCTGCCGACCTCGATATGCAGCCCGGTTTCCTCATAGACCTCGCGGGCGCAGCACTCTGGGGCGCTCTCCCCCGCGTCCATCCGTCCACCCGGCAGGCACCACTGACCGTTATCCGTGCGGCGCGTGAGCAGAATTTTGTCCCTGGCCTCGTTGAAGATCACCGCCGCGCAGCCGACGGAGAGGCTGGCCGTCGCGCCAATGCGTTCGCCATAAAGCAGTTTCGCCATTGTGTGTCATATCCTTTTTGAAGTCGCGCATCCCACAGGGTAAGTCGTCTGTCGGGGATTGACCGTTCCATTGTAGGGCACAAAGGGGATACAAAAACACGCGGTGAGACTTTCCGCGTGTGGCTTGCCGCAATGTTTTTAGGAGTTACGCAGTTGCCCTCACCCCCCGACCCCGTCTCCCGACCGCCGGCGCTAGTACACTAACAAGATGAGAAGGACCGGTGGCGTTGGTACGGGCGCAGCGCGCTGCGCCCCTACAGGTAGGCAACTTTAGATGGTCAATGTACTAGGAGAGGGGGAGAAGGCAGTTACGCGAGAACAAGTCCCTCTCCTTTGGAAGAGGGATTTAAGGGTTGTCCGGTATTGAGTTGGCGCTGTTCCGCCCTCACCCCCCACGCGAACTTGTTCGCGCCCCCTCTTCCAACCGCTGACGCTAGGAGAGGGGGAGAAGGCCAGGGAAGCGTGTTAAGTCCCTCTCCCTGAGGGAGAGCGCCTCTTGCAGAGGGATTTAGGGTGAGGGCAAATGAGCCGTTGTGAACTTTCATAACTCCTTTTAGAGTACCGGACAACGCTATTTATAGTCCCTTTAGTGGACTTGTCTTTGCGCGAACGAAGTTCGCACGCAGCCTGATGCTTTAGCATCTGGCGGGAAACACAGATTGTAATTGGATAAAGTTGAGATAAAGTAGTTGCTGTCGATCAGCATGGTCGTTCCGTCATGCCCTATTCATCGGCGCGTTTCTGATAATCTTCCCACAGCATTTGCTCCAGAATGGCATCTGCATTTTCAGACAAATCAGCGTCACCCTGAAAATGCAGCGCCCGCGCCATTTCCGCCATCATCAGCAGCGGATTCTCAATGGGCGCTTCCCCGTTCTGCATCGCTGCTGCCGGAACTTGCGCCCCAAGCAGTTTCTCGACGACTGCTTCCGCCGTCGTCTGCTATGCCTCGGCCAGCGCTTGCAGCCGTTCCGCGATTTCGCCCCGCAGTTTGATCTCGACCATTTCGCTCGCTCCTCATACGTCCTGTCATGTATTTTAGCACGGTGGAGACAAAGGCCTCTCGCATCAATGCTATAATCAGGCGAAAAGGGTCGAGGGTGCTATGCCTCTCCATGCGCGGCGCAACCTGTATCGCGGGGTGAACGCCCATCTGCACAGCCGCCTACAGCACGAACCGGGCGGCTGGAAAGTCTTTCACAACAAGCATATCGGCGACCTGGCGGAAGCGCTGGACGCGCAGCTTCCCCCCGGCTATGAGGTCGGCCTGACGAAATCGCTTCAGATCGTCGAGATTCATCCCGACATAGAAGACACCTATCTGACCTCGCTTGAAGTTCGCTACCTGCTGGATGATGACGCGCCGGGGGTGCCTGTGGTGCGGATTGAACTGCTTTCCCCCACCAACAAACCGCCGGGCGATGGCTATCTGCAATATCGGGAAAAGCGCAGCGCGTTTGTGCAGGATGGCTTTCCGCTGCTGGAAATCGACTATCTGCATGAAACGCGAACCCCGCTGCGGCGCGTCCCCAGCTATCCGGACCGTGAGCCTGAATCGCATCCCTATCTGATCGCCATCACGGACCCCCGCCCCACGCCAGAACAGGGCGAGACGCGCATCTACGGCTTCGATGTCGATCAGCCGATCCCGGTAGTGGAACTTCCGCTGGCGGGGGATGACCGCCTGCCGTTTGATTTCGGCGCGGTGTATGATCGCACGTTCGAGAGCCTTGGCTACTTCGGCAACCGCGTCGATTATGCGGTCGAACCGGAGGCGATGGACAGGTATTCGCCCTCAGATCAGGCACGAATCAGGGCGCGAATGGCGGCGGTGCAAGCCGCGTTTGATGTGCCAAAATAAGCTATAATTTGCCGTAAAGCAGCAATGAGGAATAAAACATGGCACGAGTGTTATCGCGTTTACTGGCGCTGAGCCTGTTGGTCATCGCCCTGCTGTGGGCATACAGCCGCAATCGCATGACCAGGGAAGAGCATGAAGCAGTGAAACAGGCTGAAGCGGCACGAAATCTGGCGGAATATTATTACAGACATCCCTCGCGCAAGGCAGAACATGAAGCCTCTGAGCGTGACTGGGACGCATGGTACAACAGTGAAGACAGCGCCGACTTCCGCAAATGGGAAGCAGATTTGAACGCCAAAGATGTGATGCGGGATGCAATTGAGAGGGTGTAGGATCAAATGCAGCGAATATTAAGTCGTTTACTGGCGCTGAGCCTGTTGGCTATCGCCCTGCTGTGGGCATACAGTCGCAATCGCATGACCCGCGATGAAGTGGAAGCCCTGCAAAAACAGGAGGCGCGTGTGCGTGAGGCTGAATATTATCGCAAACATCCTTCCCGCAAGGCGGCCAAAGAAGAACGCGACCGTGAGTACGACGAATGGATGAATTCTCTCGAAGGGCAGCAAATCGCTGCGATGACTGCGCGTTATCTGACAACGGAAGATTTTGAAGACGCGATTGAAAGCGCCATTACTCACTAAAGATTTTGGCTCAAGTGGATAGATAGCGCTGGACACGGCGCGTCGTATCCCTACAGAAATATGTTTTTTTGATATTCTGAATTCTTGGCGTTCTCGGCGTCCTGGCGGTTAAAATCCTCTTTTCTTATGCTTAACCAATCCCAAAGATAAAACATGATGACACCCAACCTGATCGTCAGCACGGCATGGCTGGCCGAACACCTGACCGACCCGAACGTTCGTATCGTGGATATTCGCGGGCATGTCGCCCCGGCCAGCGACCCACTGCCCCATTACTTCGCCCACCGAGCCGACTATGACCGCAGCCACATCCCCGGCGCGGTCTTCGTGGATTGGGTGCGCGACATCACCGACCCCGACAGCCCCAACGGGACACAGATCGCGAAGCCGGACGCTTTCGCCGCGCTGATGAATACGCTGGCAATCGGCGACGACACGCTGGTGGTGGCCTATGATGACGCGGGCGGGATGTTCGCGGCGCGGCTGTGGTGGGCGCTGAACTATTACGGCCATGAGCAGGTTGTCGTGGTGGATGGCGGCTGGCAGCGCTGGACAGCGGAAGGCCGCCCGACCACCGCCGATGTGGTTGTGGCACAGTTCCCCCCCGCGACTCCGCGCACGACCTTTACCCCGCGCCCCAACCCGGCTATCCGGCGCACCATCGAGCAGGTGGCGGAAATGGTCGAAGCGGGCAGCCCAGCCCTCATCGACGTGCGGACTCCGGCAGAGTTCAACGGGCAGGCCTCACGGGCACGGCGCGGCGGCCACATCCCCGGCGCGATCAACCTCCCACGCGGTGAACTGGTCAACCCCGACGGCACCTTCCCCGGCGCGGCGCAGCTTCGGGCCAAGTTTGAAGCGGCGGGCGTCATCCCGGCAGGTATCGACCCCGACGAGGAAGAAGTCGTGCTGTACTGCAACGGCGGTGTCTCCGCCAGTTATGGCCTGCTGGCGCTGCGAGCGGCGGGCTACGTAGGCGGCGCAGTCTATGACGGAAGCTGGAAGGAATGGGGCAACGACGAGACGCGCCCGATTGAGTAACTGGTGAATAGGGTTTATGCTTCCGTAAGACCCTCTGTGCGCTGATTGTCCAGAGGGCATCAGGCCGATCTCAGAGAAAGCTGTCGCAGATGCCGCTGGCTGCTCCCCTTCAATCGCATGTGATGCAAGCCGACTCCGCCTTTATCACCAACGCCAGCAGCGCGGCGCTGAACTGGCGTGAAGTGCTGGTGGAGCATGTTGTGCTGCGCAGCAGTGAATTGTACGTGCCGCGCCTGGACGATCACCTGATCTGCATGGTGCTTGACCGTGACTATGGGCTGGAACAGAAGCGCAACGGCCAGACCTTCCGCCACACGTTTCAGCCGGGGCAGGCGCAGGTACTCCCGATGGAAACGTCGGGCTGGTGGCGCAGCGACAAGGACGTGCATCTGCTGCACCTGCAATTCACGCACGACTTTATCCAGCACGTCGCCGCCGAAGTCACCCCGCACGACCCGGCACTGGTCGAACTCCACGACCATTTTCTGATCGAGGATGCGCAGCTCCAGCATCTTGGCCTGACGCTGCTGCGTGAACTGGAAGAAGGCGGCAGCAGCGGGCACCTGTTCAGCGGCGCACTGGCGACGGCCATCGCCACCCGCCTGCTCACGAAATATGGATCTGTCAAACCCCGTGCCCTGCCTGAGCACGGCGGTGGCCTTTCCCGTGCAGCCCTGCGGCGGGTGCTGGATTACATCCACGACCATCTGGCGGAAGACATCTCCGCCGCGTCGCTGGCCGCGCAGCTTCATCTGAGCGTCAGCCATTTCAACGCGGTCTTCAAGGCCAGCGTCGGCGCTGCCCCCTATCAGTATGTGCTGATGCAGCGTGTCGAACGGGCGCGGCAGCTTCTTCTGGAGGGCGATCTCTCCCCTGCCCAGGCTGCCGCTGCCGTCGGCTTCTATGACCAGAGCCACCTCACCCGGCACATGAGCCGTCTGCTGGGCGTGACCCCGGCGGCCTTGCAGCGCCAGCGAATCCTCCAAAGCCAGCGTTGAATCGTCCAAGCCTTTGTCCCGGCTTCGGCCTACCATAAGCAGTATCAACCGCCGCCTGAACTGTACAGGCGGCACAGCTTACCGGACAGCACGAGACGAAGGAGCAGTCGAGATGAAAAACGCGATCAATTGGGTGGAGATTCCGGCGGTCGATATTCACCGCGCGGCGGCCTTTTACAGCAAGCTGTACGACCGGGAACTGGGGGTGATCGAAGGTGGTGCACGGCGACTGGTGCTTCTGCCCTATGAGGAAGGCGGCGTGGGGGCATCGCTCAACCAGACCGAGAACTTCCCGCCGGGGGATAAAGGCCCACTGGTGTATCTGAACGCCGGGGAAGACCTTACGCCCATGCTCAACCGGGTGGAAGCGGCGGGCGGGCAGATCATCACCGCCAAAAGCGACCTGGGCGGCACAGGATTCTATGCCATGTTCCGCGACAGCGAGGGGAATGTCGTCGCGCTGATGTCGTCGCACTGATGTCTGCGCGGTAAGGGCTGGACAAAAAAGGGGGACATCGCAAAGGATGTCCCCACAAGCAGCCTCAGTTTTGGATAGGTGTTGTGGCAGAAACCCCACCCCTAAATCCCCTCCCCATTGCATAGAGAGGGGACTTAAAGAACCGTTCTAACCTGTCCTGCTCCCCCTCTCTACATAGTGGAGAGGAGGCTGGGGGGTGAGGAATGCGTTGTGAGGCGCTATCCGAAACTCAGGTTAAGCATGTATTTCAATCAGCCGCCGGGGGTGGCTTCGGCGGTTGCCTCGCCCGTCGGCGCTTCTTCGGTCATCTCGCCCATACCGCCGCCCATCATCGACGGATCGCCAATGGCGGTGGGAATGGTCACGACCGCGCCGTTTACGACCACCGGCGCATCGGCACCAGGGATGACCAGCCATTCATACACGCCGGGCTGATTGTCGTCGATGTGCAGCATCGGCCACACCAGCGGCGGAATCGGCATCGGCATGGCCGTCATGCTCTGGTCGAGCGGCACCTGCACACCCGTATTTTCCCCATCATTCACCGGCGCAACACCCAGCGACGCACCGGGATGCCCGCCCGCGTCGGCGTGAACGTCAATCCAGCCCTGCCCGACCGAAATCACCGAAGCCAGCGTCATCACCGGCGCTTCGGCCAGTTCTTCCGGCGCGACGCCCACACCTTCCAGCATTTCGCCCGACGCAGTGATGCTGGGGAAGACGTTTTCCGGCGCTTCCAGCGATACGCCCGCAGCGGTCAGGATGACGACCGTCTCGCTGGTATTGAAGGTGGCGTTGGCGACTGTGTCATTCACGACCAGCGGCGCATCTGCCCCTTCGACCTCGCCGAATTCATACACATTCGGCGTATTGTCATCCACATGGATCATGGCGTGCAGCACAGGCGTAATTTCACCTTCCACCAGCGGGACGATCACCGCCGGGTTGGTGCCCATCATCAGCGGCGCATAGCCCAGCACCGGGCCGGGATTGCCGCCATCGTCCGCGTGAATGACGATAAAGCCGCCCACTTCTGAAATCACAGAGCCGATAATCGCGCTGCCACCGACCTGCTGGTCAAAGACGCGCACTGCGGTCAGGCGGAAGGGTGCCAGCACAGGCTGACCGTCCTCGCCCATCTGCATGGGGTCGGCCATCTGGCGCATCTCGAATTCATAGGCACCGGGCTGACCGTCGTCGGTGTGGAGCACGGCCAGCAGCGCCGGGGTCGCGCCCAGCACATCAATGGCGACGATGACATTTTCGTTCACGCCGTCCGCCAGCGGGGCAATGCCGACCGTCGGGCCGGGCGTCCCGCCCAGATCGACGTGAATGGCGAGCCAACCGGGGCCAGCGCTGGTGGCGCTTTGCACGACCACCGTTCCATCCAGCGAGAGCTGGTCGCTGACCGCGATCAGACTGCTGCCCATCATTTCCGTCCCTTCGCCTTCAGCGGCAGGGGTGGCCTCAGGCGTGGCATCCTGGGCGTACAGCGGGAGCGTGAGCGCCAGGAGCAGCGCCAGCACAACGAGGAAAGTAAACTTACGCATACAAATAGACCTCCACAGCAACCAATCGAAATGCTCGTGGTGGCGAGTGAGATGCGCGTTGAATTGAAGCCAACAGCGGCGTTCCCCATTCTACCGAAGCGCATTGGTAGAAGATGAAGTGCAAGTAAGTATCACACCATCGACCCCCAAAAAGAGCCGGATGACCCCTTTCTGAAGGATATTCCGGCTCACGCGAGTGTGTGCAGAGGCAATCCCGACAGAGTACCCCTGCTGAGCCTCGCGCCGCCGCACAGCGACCTGACGCTGGATGAGGTGTTCGAGGAGATGGAAGCGGTGTTCGTGCGTTACCTGCGCCCCATCATGGAGGGGGGATAATCCCTTTTGCTCCCCATTGTCGCCCGTAGGTCAACATATCACCGCCGGGGACGGAGCGCAACATTGGTGGCGCGCAGCGGGATGGAATAGGGTGTGAATGGGCGGAGGTCGCCTGTAGCCGTGTCGAGGAGGAGAAAGGTCGTCGTCCCCTGGGCAAAGGTCAGCAGCAGATTGTTTCCATCCGGCATCCACTGTGGATAGGCGTTGGCGGTCGGGAGATTCTCGGCAAGCAGCAGCGGCTCCCCGGCTGCTGTGCCGTTGTGAATGTCGATCTGCGCGAGATGGTAGGTCGTCTGATCGTGCTCAATCAGGACGAACGTCAGCGAACGGCCATCAGGCGACCACGCAGGCGAGGCGATGATGCCCCGCGCCAGCCGAATGGGAATCGCATTGACCGTATCCGACGGGACGAGCAGCAGCCCCACCTCCGAAGCCAGCGCCAGCCATCTGCCATCCGGTGACCAGACCGCGTCATGCTCGCCTGTGGTGTTGTTGATGACCACGCGGCTTTGCCCGGTCTGGACGTTCAGCAGATAGATATCGAGGTCGTAGGTATAATCGCGCGAGGATACCATCGCGATCTGCATACCGTCCGGCGACCAGTCCAGCGGGCCGTCCCAGTAGGTGTTGGTCGTCAGGCGGCGCGGCAGGCGGTCAGGATGATGGTCATGGAGCGCCTGCACGTAAATCTCATAATTCCCGTCGCGGTTGGAGACAAAGCCGAGTGTCTCCCCATCCGGCGACCAGACCGGGAGCGACTCCCGCGCCGGGGAAGTGTGGGTAAAATTGACGAGAACGCCGCGCGTAAAATCGAACAGGTAAATGTCGTTCTCGGCCTCGAACGCCAGCACATCCCCTTGCAGCAGCGGCGCGGCCAGCAGCATAAGGCCGATCAGCACAGCAGTGCCCAGGGTCAGCAGCGCGGGGATGAACAACAGTCGAGGCATTAGCACGGCATCAGCACACTTTACAGAGACAGGATTAACACTTATTTTACACCCGACGGCTTGACTCTCCCCCTGCTGAAAGCCTCATCATCCAGGTATCAACGGAGGAGCACACACACGATGTTCAGGATTGGAGAATTCGCCCGCTTTACCCACACCTCGGTCAAGACGCTGCGGTTTTATGACCGCATTGACCTGCTCAAGCCCAACTACACCGATCCCGCCAACGGCTACCGTTATTATGGACTGGATCAGATAGAGACGCTCCAGCGCATTCTGGCGCTGAAAGCGATGGGGCTGAGCCTGGATGAGATTGTGCGCTTTCTTGATCCTGCCCTTCCCGAAGCGGCGGTCACCGAACTGCTGATGCAGCGGCGGACGGAACTGGAAACACAGCTCCGCCAGATTCGGGAGCAGCTCACCCGGTTGAACGCCCATCTGCGGCGGCTGGAAAAGGAACGGACGATGCCCGACTATACCATCACGCTGATCGCCCCGGAGCAGCGCACCAACGCCGCTGTCCCGCCGGAGGTGCAGGCCATCATCCACATCTCGACCGAGGACGCACGGCTGGATGAGCAGGAGAATCGTCTGCTGCTGATCGACGCCGACGCCGCGCCCCAATGGCTGCTGAGCACTGTCCATCGCGGGGCGCTGCAAACGCTCTCGCCCGCGTTCCGTGCCCTCGCTGCGTGGATGCAGGCCAACGGCTACCGTCCGGTTGGGCCGCCGCGTGAAATTCTGCGCGAAGGGGCGACCCTTCAGGCGGAGGACGCTGTGATCGAGTTGCAAATTCCGGTCACGTCCAACCGCTAGTTCCGCCGCGCGTCCCCATTTCAATTCCATCCCTTTGCGAGTCTTCAGTCCAATTTCGGGCTGTCTCGGTTTCGTTTTGTCTGCGCACAGAAAGGATAAGCTATGCGTCTGATTTCGCTTGTCGGGTTGGTGCTCGTCCTGCTGCTGGGGGCGGTTGGCGTCAGCGCACAGGAGGCAGCGACACAGGAAGCGCCGCCTCAGGATGCGGTCGAAGGTCTTCTGGCCGCGTTCCAGAATCATCCCATCGTCGGCATTGGGGAGTTTCACGGCGTCGAACAGTACATGCCGCTGTATGAACGGCTGCTGCGCGATTCCCGCTTTATCGCAGAGGTGGGCAATATCGTCTTTGAGACGGGCAATTCGTTCTATCAGGACGTGATGGATCGCTACATTGCCGGGGAAGCCATCAGCGATCAGGAGCTTTTGCAGACCTTATCGCCCACCATCGCCTATGGCCCCACCCCGCTTCCACAGACGATCTTTCAGTTCCTCGCGCTGGTGCGGGAGATCAATCAGGGCTTGCCCGAAGGTGAACAACTGCGCGTACTGCTGGCGGATCCGCCGCTTGATCCAGCCAATCCGCCGTCGATGGCCGGTGGCCCGCCGCCCAACCGTGATGAACACATGGCGCAGATCATCGAACAGGTGCTGGCGAACGGGGAAAAAGCGCTGTTTATCGTCGGCTCCACCCACCTGATGCCGCAGGGCTTTCCCTTCGCGCTGCCGGGTGAAGCGGGCGGCCCGATGATTATCACCCAGCCCAGCGAAGGCGGCGCGACGGTGGTCGCTCCATCGGATGCGCAGGTGCCGCTGCCGCTTGATCTGGGGCGCAACGTCCGGCAGATCGTCGAGGAACGGCATCCCGGCGCGATTTACGCCGTGCAGCTTCACATGGGGCTGGCGCAAACGCTGTGCAATGCTGAACTCGAAGCGCGGTTGGGCGGCGGCGCAACACCCGTACTGGTGGCGATGCGCGGCACCTGGCTGGAAGAACTGCTGAGCAGGCCGGAATGTGCCAGTCTGGAAGCGAACGGGATGCCACGCTACGTAAGCACCTGGGGCGATGCTTATCTGATGCTGGCTCCGGCTGATGTGCTGACCATCGCACCGACTTCGCCGGATGGGGCTTCAATCCCGCTGTTCGACGCCTTCCGCGATCTGCAAGCGCTGATGCCCGTCTCTGCGCCCTGAACGAAGGCGAGGATGAGTACGTCCTCTCAAGTCTCATCTCCAATCAACATGAGGTTTGTTTAACGCTGCTTTATGTCCTCACCCCCGCCTCACTTCGCTCGACTCCCCCTCTCCAAAAGATTGGAGAGGGGGTCGGGGGGTGAGGAATTTGAGGTAGGTTTATCCAGAACTGAGGTTAATCAAAAAGGCCTCGCTATTCCGGGAGGCCTTTTCGTTTATCGCAATTGTGCGCAGTGCAACTCTTGTGACGCTGTTTACTGCTCCGGGTTCACGACCAGCGACTCGGCCATCGCCAGGATGATCGGTTCGAGCGCGTCGGCTTCTTCGGGCGTGGAGATGCCCAGCAGCAGCGCGAACACGCCGTCTTCCCCCGTTTCCAGCAGGTAGGCCGTCGCATGGACACCGTTCAGCAGGAAGCGCACCACGTAAGCAGGCTGCCCGTTGATGGTCGTCTCACCTTCGGACTGAATGTCATACTCCGGCTGGAAGGCGATGAACTCATCCACCAGATAATCGCGCAGGTCTTGCAGGGTCGCGTCCGGGGCGAAATCACCATCGGCGAAAACATCGCTTGCCCCGCCGACGATCACCTGCACCCCCTGTTCGCCCTCGGACAGCCTCGGCTCGGAAGTGCGAAACTGTTCCAGCGCTGCGTCACTGCTGGCGAAGACGATGCTGCCGCCGCCCGCGCTGAACAGACGATACTCCCCGACTTGCCAGTCTGATGGGTGGTCAACGCTGAACGAATTGACGGCCTGGAAGGTCGCGCCCAGTTCGGCCTGCGCGCCTGAGACTTCCGTTGCTTCCGCCGTCACGTCGGCGCCTGACCCCTGTCCGGTTCTGGTTGGAATGGAGGTCGCGGTCGCCACTGCGGTTGCGTTAGCATCTGCGCCGCTGGTCGTGGGCGGAACGGTTGGGCTGGCCGTCGCCGACCCTGTGGCGGTCGGTGTGGAGGTGAAGATTTCGGCGCTGGGCGTGGCCGTCACAATGCCGGGTGCGGCTCCGACTGGTGTAGCCGTCCCCGGCGAGATGATGGTCGCGGTCGCTTGCAGATCGGGCGCACCTTCGTACAGCCGCAGCGTGTAGGTGCCGCCGCTGCTGCCGGTATAGCTGGCGACCGTCAGGGTATATTCGCCATCGGCGGGCAGTTCGACACTGCTGATGCGGCTGTTGAGCGTCCCGTCGCCCCGGTCGTCGTTATAGGCCAGGAACGCGCCGCTGGCATCTTCCAGGCTGAGCGTGGTGTCAAAGCTGCCGTCGAGATCGGCGGAGATCACCTGCCCGGCTGTCCCGGTAAAGGTGTAGCGGGCGCTGGTGCCCGATATTAGTTCTGCCTCTACCGTGTCGCCAATCGTAATTGGCTGCGCCTGCACTTCGACCGTCGGAGAGGGGACGAAGGTGGGACTGGGGAACGGTGTGGCGGTCGCCAGCGTGAAGTTGGGGTCGGGCTGGACCGATTCTGCGATGGAGCGAACCACAGGGCGCAGCGCGTCCAGTTCCCCCGGAGCGCCCACCCCCAGCACGCCAGCAAACTGCCCCCGGCCAAACTCGATCAGATACGCGACCCCGGCGAAACCGCGGCCGGAAAATTCGATCTGCACCGCGCGACGGTCATTGAGGCTGGTTGGCGTCTCACTGTCGGCGCTGAAATTCTGGCTTTCCAGAATGGTAGTGCGGAATGCCTGCGCCAGATCGTTCAGTGTAGTGCGGCTGTCATCAGCATCAGGCAGGGTGGTCACGATGACCGAGGCCGGACCGACGATGACCGAAGCGCCCTGCTGCCCTGGACTCAACACCGGATTGTCTGTTTCCAGCGCGTCCTGAACATCGGGTGCGCTGCCGAAGCTGACGACTGCACCGTTGTCATAGCTGAACGGGCTGAACGTCACCCAGCCTTCAGGGTAACGGGCAGTAAACGCACCATTTTCCGCAGTGTAGGTCTGTGGCAGATCGACGCTCGGTTCCGGGATTTCCGCCGTCCACT
Source organism: bacterium (assembly GCA_033762735.1). Lineage (GTDB taxonomy): Bacteria > Chloroflexota > Anaerolineae > Aggregatilineales > Phototrophicaceae > JANRLJ01. The sequence goes on from JANRLJ010000072.1 coordinate 52,493, forward strand.
CGACCGACTCCGACACGGCGCGGGCGATAGGCTGAATGGCAGCGCCTTCACCGGGCGCGGCCACGCCTGCCACCAGCGCGAACAAGCCCGATTCTTCGCTGACAAGATGCCGGATAATCAAAATGCCCTCGAAGGTGCCCCCCCCGAAGGTGACTTCCACCGCAGGCAGCCCGGCGACGGTGGTATCGATCTGTTCCAGCACCATGAAGCCGTCCTGCCCCAAAATCTGGTCGATGAACGGCTGGGCGACTTCTTCCAGGGGGAGCACTTCCCCGCGCTCAAAATTATTGTTGGAGGTGACGACCACCGCGTCGTTGGCGATGACCAGAATGGCCTGCTCACCGGGCGCAGGTTCAGGGAATTGCTGCCGCAGCAGATCGACCGACTCGGTCGTGTTGCCCAGGAAGACATTGGCCGGATTGGGCGACTCGCTTACCCAGCCTTCGGGGTAGTTGAGGGTGAAGAAGTCGCTTTCGAGCGTTTCGGTCAGGTCAACCGCTGGCTCGGCGGTCGCTTCCGGGGTCGCTTCGCTGGTGAGTGCAGGGGGAGCGGCGGTTGCGGGGCCAGCCGCGGCGGTCACGATGCCGCAGTCTTCCAGAATCGCATCGATCTCATCACGGGCATAACCGAGCGCCCGCAGCGCCGTTGCGACATCGGCCTCGTCGGATTCGCTTCCGGCCTGCGCGACCAGAATCTCGACCAGGCTTAAATCAATGGCACAGGGGGTGGCCTGTGGGGGTGGGTTTCCTTCCTGCGCCGCGACGGGCAGCAGTCCAATCAGTACTAGTGCCAGCGCCAGCAGCAGACTCAAGCGCGTCTTCCGCATTCCTGTCCTCCTGTGTTCGTCCGATCAAATGGAAAAAAATGGCGATGCAAGATGGTGGTGGGGCGTTGATGCCGTACATCATGCATTGTACAGCACTTTGCCGCGTAAAGCCGCCTTTTATGGCGTGATGTTGGAAATTGGTTGGGGACAGCGAAAGTGATTGAACCGCCGAGGCGCAAGGACATGGCAATTTCGCCCTCACCCCATAAGCGAAGCGACTCCCTCTGCAAGAAGGGCTTAAAAGCCAGAGGGTTGTGGGTAACGCCTGTTAAAGCATTTTCCCATAAGCAAAGGCGGCGGAGGGCGTGTATAGTCACGGTGACACGTCAGCATGACACATCCACGCGAACCAAAGGAGAAACGTGATGTCCCTTTATCCCCTGCTGCTGAACCCGGCGCTGCATACCCGTGTGTGGGGCGGGCGCGGCCTGGCCTCCAGACTGCATAAACCGCTGCCGACCGACGAACCCTACGGCGAATCGTGGGAACTGCATGACACGGTGACGGTCGTCAACGGGGCGCATACCGGACGGACGATTGGCGAACTGGTGCAGGAATACGGCACGGCGCTGATCGGTGAGGGCAACAATCCCGCCGAGGGCTTCCCGCTGCTGGTCAAATTTCTGGATGCGCAGGACTGGCTCTCGGTGCAGGTGCATCCCAACGACGCGCAGGCCGCCGAACTGGAAGGCGATCCACGCGGCAAAACCGAAGCGTGGATCGTGCTGGACTCCGCACCCAACGCGAAGCTGGTCAGCGGGGTCACGCCGGGGACAACCCGCGAGACACTGGCGCAGGCCATCCGCGATAATGCGCTGGAGTCGCTGCTGGTGTATACCAATGTGCGCAAGGGCGACGTGCTCTATATGCCCGCCAACACCGTCCACGCGCTGGGACCGGGGCTGCTGATTTACGAGATTCAGCAGTCGTCGGACGTGACCTACCGCCTGTATGACTGGGGGCGCCTGGGGCTGGACGGCAAACCGCGCCCGCTGCACATCGAAAAAGGTGTGCAGGTGTCGAACGTCGAAAACGTCCCGCCGCTGACCCATCCCGGCAGCGATGAAGCCCCGGTCGTGTTTCTGGTCAAGGGCGATTACTTCGTCACGCTGCGCTATCGGCTGGATGAAAGCGCCCGTCCCGCGCCACAGATCAGCACACGCGGCCAGTTCCATGCGCTGACCTGCACCGCCGGGGATGTCGGCGTGGAATGGGACGGTCATACACTCCAGTTCAGTACAGGACAGACGGTGCTGATTCCGGCGAATGCGGGCGCGTATATGCTGCACGGCACAGGCGAGGTGCTGCGCTCCTCACAGCGGGAGTAGGCGGTGTTAAGGGCGAGACGCACCTCGCCCCTCCTCATAGCGTGACCGGGAAAATTCAAGCCTGCCCAATGCTGTTTCAGGCTATAATGCGGGTTGGAACGGCCTTTCCCTGGAACTGCACCGCATGTCGAATGAAATCCTGCTGGAGCACGCGCTTGCCGATTTATCCCACAGCGACAAATGGACGCGGGCGACCGCCATCAAAACGCTGGTCGCGCTGAACGCCCACGCCGCCATCCCCCGCCTGATTGATCTCCTGCACGACTCCGAAGCGTTAGTGCGCGTGACCGCCGCCGAAGCGCTGGGGACGCTGGGCGCGGTCGAGGCGATCCCGGCAGTGGAAACGCTGCTGACGGACGAGGCACGCTCCTGGCTGACGTATGGCGAACGGGTAAGCGATGTGGCGGCGGCGGCGCTGGAACGGCTGCGCAGCGCGGAGTCGCGTCTGCCAGCGGTGGCCGCACCCGAAGACCTGTTCACTTGGACAGAAGCGCCAGCGTCAGCAGAATCGCCCATTCCCAGCGAAAGCCCGACACCGGAACCTGCCTTTCCAGCGGAACTCCCCGACTGGCTGCGCGAGTCGGTCGTGCCTTCGACTCTGGCGGAAGCGGCTGATGTCGATGACGACGAAGCCACCAGCGACATTCCCGACTGGCTTCAGGACACCATCGACCTTGCCACTGAAGCGCCCGCAGCGCCACCGCCATCTGTGTCGCCGCCAAAGCCATCGCGCTTTGTCCGTCCAAATTCGACACCACCGAGTGAATCGCCACCGCTGCCAAGTACACCAACCCGCTTTCGCGCCTCATCGCCCGCCCCAGCGCCCGCCGCTGCACCGTTGAAGCAGGCGCGGTTTTCGGCCTATTTCCCGCGCCAGATTGAAGCGGCGACCCCAAGTACGCGCAACCGCCGTTACAGCCTGCTGGTTTATGCCCACACCGAACAGACCGCCCCGCTGGTCGATCAGGACGCGGGCAAATTCCGCGACGAGTTCGGCGGGGATGTGCCACCGCCCACCCAGGCCAGCCAGCAGATCGCGCTGCCAGCCGGAACGCCGATCACCATCATCCCCGAATGTGAAGGGCTGACGTTTGAGCCGCCCCTGCTGACGAAACGCTGGGATGGGGAGTGGACGCGCTGCGCCTTCGATTTCCGCGTGAGCAAAACGTCGGATGACGAGCCGCTGCTGGTGCGGGTGGCGGTGCTGATCGAAGGCATCGAGATCGCCCATATCCGCTGCATGATACAGGTGCAGGAGGCGGGGTTGAACGAGGTGAACCCGCTGGCCGCCGCTAAACTGCAAAGCCAGACGGCGCAGATGTACCAGCAGATTTTTGTCTCCTATGCGCGGGAAGACGAGGCTGTGGCGGAAGCCTATCGCTTTGCGCAGATGGCCGCCGGGCACGAGGTTTTTATGGACAGTTATTCCATCCGCAGCGGCGGTCGCGATGGCGAGAACTGGAAAGCGGCCTTAGCGCGGGCGATTGACCAGGCCGATGTGTTCCAGTTGTTCTGGTCGGCGCGGTCGGCTAATTCACCGCATGTGCGTGAGGAATGGCGTTATGCCCTGCTCTATAAATGCCCGGAGACGCTGTGCGAGGGGTTCATCCGCCCGGTGTACTGGCAGAAACCGCTGATCGAGCCGCCGGGCGAACTGCGCCATCTGAACTTTCGCTATGTGAATTTCCAGTCAGAACCGTAGCGCCGCACCTGTGTGCCCCCATCACCCCGCCGCGCATGGCTAGTACGATCCACGTCAGGCCGAAACACAGATTAATGACCGGACGCAGCCGTCGATAGACCGCCTGCATGTGCGGATGCGAGAAGCACAGCGCCAGCAGGATATTACCAGCCAGCGCAGTTATCAGCGGGCAAACCTTCGATTACACCGCGTTCGGCGATTTGCTCTCCACCGGAACACCGACCACCGACTACCTCTACACCGGGCAGCAGTTCGACGCAGCTACCGGCCTCTACAGCCTGCGCGCCCGCTACTACGACCCCGGCACAGGCCGCTTCAACCCATAAGTTCGACCGGAACATTCTGAAGCGTATATTCCTCGGGATGTTGAGCCTTTGCTACTATTCAGGCAGGGCAGATGGGCTGACAAAAGTATTCCCTGTTGATACAGTACTGAGAAGTTCATCCTTCACTCCTATGCAATCAAGGATTACAGGAACTTCGATGCACCTTCGCCCCGAAACATCGTCTGATTATCCCGCCGTCGCCCGCCTGAACGTTCGTGCCTTTGGAAACCGTGCAGCCGAAGCTGTCATTGTCGCGCTGCTGCGGGGGAGCGCCGCTTATCACCCCGATCTGTCACTGGTTGCAGAAAAGGATGGGCAAATCGTCGGGCACGCACTATTCACCACCTACACAATCCGTCTGATGGGCGAGGACGTGCGTGCTGCGCTCCTGGCTCCTCTGGCCGTTGATCCTGCTTTTCAGAAGCAGGGCATCGGAGGAACGTTGATGCAGGCAGGGCACGAAGCCGCCCGCCTTCACGGCTGTACCCTGGCCTTCCTGATAGGCCACCCGTCGTATTACCCCCGGTTCGGCTACCGCACCCACGCCTTTGGCCTCACGTCGCTGATCGTGCACGCCGATACGCTCCCTCTTGACCGCTCCATGCTGGTTACTCGTACTCCTACTGAGGCGGATCTCCCGGCACTGCTGGCGCTGTGGGAGCACGAAGAGGGAAACGTAGACTTTTCAATCAAACCGGATGGCACGCTGCTGGATTGGCTTAGTCCGAACCCGGCGATCACCACAACGGTGTACGAGCGTGACGGAGAAATTGTCGGTTACACGCGCGTCCTCGGTGAGACGCCGCGCATGTTTCTGGCAAAGGACGAAGACGCCGCCTGGGCAATAGCGGGACTGCTGATGACGGATGGTGCAGTAACGCTGCCGCTGCATCATGCCTCCACATCGGCATCGGCGTTCAAAGGGGCACCAACAGGCGAGACATGGGAAGCTGCGATGGCGTACAGTCTCGCGCCGAACCCTTTTGATTCGTACTATCCCCTGGTAGGTGAAGGAAAGCGTCCAGCGGGTCGTCCTCTGTGGCCTGCACCGTTCGATCTGGCATAGCGGCAATGTAGGGGAGCACCGGTGTGCTCCCGAACGCGATTGATCACCCCGCCGGGCTGACCTCGCCGCGCACCGCCAGCCCATAACCGAGCCGCAGCATCAGCCACGTCGCCAGCGCAAACAGCGCCAATCCACCGAGCGCCAGCGGGACATAGCTGAAGCCGCCATGAGCACGCAGTACCGCAAACATCTGGACAAACCACAGGCCGCTGAGCGCGAACAGGATCAGCCGAGTAGTGAGCGCGAAGGTTGCAATCGTCACGCCGCTCCAGTTGGAGAGCGACAGCCCCACGCCCATCGCTGCTGTGAAGGTCGCGTCCAGGAAGGTGTAAGCCGCCATGATCGCCACCAGCGGCGGGATGTAGCCGAGGTTGGGCGATAGTCCGAACGGGGCAGGCGCGAGCGGCCAATTCGCGGCGGAATTCAGCGCCAGCACCAGCCAGGCCACCAGCCCCAGCCGCAGCAGGAAGATCATCACGTGATCGCCCCACAGCGCTTGCAGCGATGCCCACCACTTGCCCAGCACCACTCGCCCGGCGTCGATATTGGTCAGCACCAGCGTCTCCCAGGTGCGCCCGGTCTTCTCCCGCGAGATGCTGTTGGCGGAGAGGCCAAGTGTGATGAGGATGACCACCACATACAACGAGATATTCATCACGAGCATCAGCAGCATGGCGACGGCCAGCCCGGTTTCCAGCGCCGATTGCCCCACCGAGGGAAAAGCCGGGAGCGCCTTCCAGCCCAGCAGGCCGCCGACAAAATAGATCAGCGAGGCCAGCAGTGCCGGGAGCAGCATCAGCACCGCCAGCGCAATCCAGCCACGCCCGGAGCGGCTCTTCTCGATGATGTACCACTGATGGCGTGCTTCGGCCACGAGAATCGGGTTGCGCAGAAAACGCGCCAGCACGGTCGGTTGGGGTTGTGTTTCGATCATTGGGGCATTGTGGGTAATGGTCATGGGTTGCTCTCAGCGGTTAGTTTTTAGCATTTAGCTTTTAGCAGTCAGCGCGACTTTCATTGTACTTTCAACTCGGTACTCGGTACTTTCGACTCGGTTACTCACTGATGTTACGCACTAGCCCTCACCCCCCAGCCCCCTCTCCCGACCGCTGCGCTGGGAGAGGGGGAGAAAGAACGTCCTGCGAGAGCAAGTCCCTCTTGAAGAGGGTGTCGCTGCGCTTATAGAGTGAGGGCAAACAGTCGTAGTTTATGTAAGGTCAGTTACTCCGTACTTTTCACTCGGTACTCGGTACTTTCGACTCCGTACTTAAGGAGATACATTCTGCTGTCGCGCCAGCCACGCCGCCACGCGCAGTTGCAGCCGGGCATTCAGCAGATGGTTCGCCATCGCCACGACCGCTGCCGCCACGTAAATCGCTTCGTTGGCGTCCAGCGGATTCGCCAGCGCACAGCACAGCAGCAGGCCGCTATCGACCAGGGTGAAGGCGAGGATGCCGAAAAACAGGATCAGCCGTTCCAGCGTTTGCGGGGGCAGACCCGAAAGCAGATTCAGCGCGAAACACCCCACGAAGAATCCCACGATCCCCAGCACCAGCGCCAGACACCCCAGCCCGACCTGTAGGCCGCAGCCCTTCCACGTCCAGTGACGGCGGTTAAAGGCCTGCACCATGTTCACAGACGCGGTGGAAAGGCTCCCGGTCACGGTCAGCGGCAGCGACAGGGCGATTGCCAGCGCAATATCACGCGCCACCGCCAGCGGCGAAATGCCGACACCGACATCAGGATAGACCAGATAGCGTTGGAGGTGCTGCTCGTAACTCAGCAGTGGATAGATAATCGCGCCCAATCCTACACAGGCCGCCCCACGCAGGAACGCCGCAACCGGGACTTCCGGCCACACCGCCAGAAAACTCCCCCACCATTTGCCCACCGCCATCCGCCGCGCACTGATCCCGGTCAGCAGAAGCAGCTCCCAGGTGTTCCCGTTGCGCTCCCGCACGATGCTTTCCGCGCAGCCCTGGTTGATACGGCGCACCACCGGGCTGTAGACCAGCAGCGCCCCGGTGACGACAAGCCCGACCACCGTAATCATCCCCCACAACACCAGCGGAAACGGCGTGAAGACATCGGGCGTGAAGCGATACATCATCAGCGACAGTGCAATCACCAGCACGGCCAGCACCAGCAGCAGCCTGTTCAGCAGACGCATCAACCCCCTTGCCCAGCGACGCACCGGCTTGATCGCCCGCCTCTGATGCAGCCGTTCGGCCTGCGCCAGTGGATTGCTCGACAGCGCCCCGACCGTTTCGCGTATCGTGCGCAGCAGCGGCCAATCCTGCGTCATCGTGCGGCTCCAGCGGCGGTGCACATCAGATCAGCGAATAACATGGTAGAGAACAGGATCAACAAACGCTCTCCCTTCCAGATGGAAGCCATCAGCTCTAACGTGATTATAGGCCACTCTGTCTGAAGAAACGTATGACTTTTTGGGGGTTGTGTGACAATTGAGATGGTTTTGCATTTGAGAGAAATTTAGTACAATATCGGAACTTCTGTTCAACTTTATAGTTTGGATATTTTACTCTGTGAAGCATAAATCTGAGCGTCGCACTGAACAATTGATACAAGACCTTTTGAATATTCAAGGCTGGCCTGTAGGACGACCACCGAAAGGACGTGTCGTACAGCAGAATGAATACAAAGCCTTTGTCCAATTAGAAGCGATTTTCAAAGGTCGCAGTAAGCGTGGAAGTGGAGATGCTTATCCAGACTTTCTGACCGTTGCCGAGAACTCCTATCGTCCTCAAATGGTCATTGAAGCCAAAGCCAATGAGCGAGATATTGAGGCAGCTTTTTCCGAGGTCTGTAATATCTATGGTGAGGCTTGTATTAAAGCAGGGCATCCTGTCATTGCTGTCGGAATTGCGGGGCAGGAAAAAACAGAAATTCAAATTCGAGTTGCTAAATTTTTAAATGATACATGGCAACCTATTGTCTATGCAGGAAAACCAATCTCATGGCTTCCAACGCCTGCTGATGTTGATCGACTCCTTATTAATGTAGACTTATTCGATTTAGCACCTGTTGTTCCTCGTGTAGAAGTTCTGGCTGAGAAAGCCGATTTTATCAATCGTCTTTTACGGGAAGCAAGCGTAAAGGACGAATATAGGCCTGCGTACATTGGTGCGATGATGCTGGGTTTGTGGCAATCAAAAGGTCAAATTAGAAAGGCCAGTGACTATGTACTTAATGATATTAACAAAGCTGCTGAGGACGCATTTATAAGAGCAGGCAAGTCAGAGCTTGCCCGAAGTTTGCGATTGGATGAGGCTAATGTAAAGTTGGCAAACTCCGCATGGCAAATTTTGGCGACGCTAGAAAAGCTGAACGTTGTTAGTGCTGCTTTTGATCATGATTATCTGGGGCAGTTATATGAAATTTTCTTTAGATATACTGGTGGTAACACAATAGGGCAATATTTTACCCCACGACATGTAGCACGTTTTATGGCTGATATTTGCCAAACCTCTCTGCAAGATGTTGTTATTGATCCTGCATGTGGAACAGGCGGATTTTTGGTTGCTTGCATTCAGCGAGCTTATGAGAACTTAAATGCAAGTTACGAAGATGCAGTAGAAATGGTTCGTAATCAACTTCTGGGTTATGAATCGGAACCCGTTACTGCTGCTCTATGCGTAGCTAACATGATTTTAAGAGGTGATGGCAAAACAGGTATTCGTAAAGCAGACTGCTTTTCAGCGTCGGATTACCCTATGGGTCAATGTCAAGTCGCGCTGATGAATCCACCATTCCCTCATAAAAAAACAGATACACCAACTGAAACGTTCATAGCCAGAGCTTTAGACGCTTTGGAGACACGAGGTAAGCTTGCTGTAATTGTTCCTACGAGCTTGCTGGTGAAAAAAGATAAAGGGATCTGGCGAAAGGCAATTTTGCAAAAGCATACACTCCTAGGTGTGTGTCAAATGCCAGATGAAATTTTTCAGCCTTTTGCGTCTGCTACAACTTCTGTGTTGCTCATTGAAAAAGGTATTCCACATAACGCTAAACAAAAAACAGTTTTTGTGCGTACACAAGAAGATGGGTTTAGTTTGAAAAAGGGCATTCGAATACCTCGGCAAGACAACAAGAATGATTTACCACAGGCAGTTGACGCAATACTCAACAAAACTATTACGCCTGGGTTTAGTGGTGTAGCAGCCGTCAAAGATGGCGACGAATGGTCTCCGGGTGCCTATATCCCTTCTGGAGTGCCTACGGAAGCTGATCTGAAAATAAGTGTTGACGAGTTACTGAGACGATTGGCATCTTTTTACATTCGATACGCGCAAGAAGTTGCTAATCAGCGGAAGAAGATTCAAACAGAAGAATTGACAGTCAAACCTTACCGCAGCATATTAAGTAAGGCAAGGTTAGATAACGCTCAACGTGTGGCGCGAAACTCAAACACAATAGGAGATGTTTTTGACATCTACTATGGTCAAAAAGAATTACACAGCCGTGAAGGTATTCCACCTGGTAGTTCCTTAGTTATTTCTCCCACAGAACAATACAACGGGTGTTATGGATGGTTGTCTGTAGAACCTCTATTGAAACCTCCATTTATCACAGTTGCTCAAACCGGTACGATTGGTGAAGCATTTGTCCAACTAGAACCATGTGCAGTCAACGACGATTGTCTAGTTTTGTTGCCCAAACAAGTAGAACCTCCCCTATCTTTGCTGTTTATTGCAGCAGCAACTATTCGGTTGGAAAAGTGGCGGTTCAGCTATGGGAGAAAGCTAACCCCACGTCGTATTTGCGATTTTCCACTTTCAATTACAGAGGAAATGAAAACTTGGGCCGAAGATCGCATTAAAATGTGGCTCACTATAACTGAAAACGCCGTAGAACACTACTTGTAGTTTCGCTAATCAAACAGCCGCAGCAGCTTGAGCGCGATTTGCAGATTCAGCCGCGCTGCCGGGTTCGCAAGATCAACGCCGCACACATCCTCAATCCGCGCCAGCCGATAATTGAGTGTGCTGCGGTGGATGTGCAGCGCTTCCGCCGTCGCTACGCCGTTGCCGCCCAGGTCAAGATACACTTCCAGCGTATTGAACAGATCGGCCTGCTGTTCTTCCTGCAAGGCCTTTAGCCCCGTCACATGGGGATTGCCCGCCAGCGCCCCCGCCCCAGCGTGATACAGCGTGTGCAGATAGCCGAGATCGTCAAAGCGCAGGATTTTGTGCGTCTGGTTCAGCCTGCGCCCGATGAGCACGGCCTCGCGGCACTGGTCATAGGCGGCGGGCACACCATTTGCGCCGCGCCCGATGCCGCTCATTCCCACGCGCAGCCCGGCGCTGCCCTCATACTGCGCCGATTCGCTCAGAATCCCTTCGGCCACCGACTGCGAGGGGGACGGTTCAGCCGTGTTGTCCTGCACCATGACCACGATCTGCCCGGCGAACTGCCCGGCAATCGCGCTGAAATGGGTCGCGATCAGGCGGTTAAAGCGCTGGCTCAGCCCGACCAGACGGCGCGGCCCACTCTCCGGCCAATCCACCAGCAGCAGGCGAAACGGCTGGCGGATGTCGATCCCGTAGCGCAAAGCCTGATCGGTCAGCAGGTCCTCGCGCCCGGCCTCGCCCTGGATCAAGCGCGTGAGCAGGCTCCCCCGCAGCGACGCCTCCGCGTTCTGCACCGATTCCTGATACAGCATCATCAGCGCGGCGATGGTCGCGCCGCTTTCGATGGCGAGGCGGTCGAGGTCGTTCAGCGGGCGGTCGTCGGCGATAATCCACACATAGCCATAAATCTCGCCATGCACCACGATGGGCGCGAGGATGCGCTCCATCTCCAGCCCCACATGCGGCATCTGCGGGATAAACACGGGGCGGCGTGTGCGGCGGATTTCCGGCAGCACGTCGGCTTCCAGCGCACGGACGAGGCGCGGATCGGTGCGACCTTCTTCCTGCGTGTAGCGGCGGGCTTCATCGACGGGCGCGATGTTCACGCTGGCAAGGGCTTCAAACTGGTCGGTTTCGATGCTCACGGATTGATTCACCAACCCGGCTAAGGTGCTGGCAAGCTGGGGGATGTCCCCGCCTTCGAGGACGAGGCGCGTCAGGGTTTGATGAATCGTGAAGGCGCGGGTGACGAGCGCCATATTTTCCTGCGCGATACGCTCGTTGGCGGCGCGGGCAATATCGACAAAGCGCACTTCATAGGGCACTTCCAGCAGCGGGAAGTTGTGTGCTTCCGCCACTTCGATCATGCGCGGTGGGATGTGGTCGATCATCCGCCCGACCGACACCCCCAGCGCGGCCACCTCCTTGCGCAGCAGCGCCAGCACATACTCGACCTGCGCGGCAGGGTCATCCGGCAGATTATTGGGCGTGGTCAGCGCCAGTTCGCCGCCGTTGAGCCAGTTGGCCGCATCCGGCACACCGACGTTGTGCACCCAGGCAATCGTGCGGTGCAGCCCGCCCGCCCCGGCGACCAGGCGAGAACTTTCCAGAATCGGCAGTTGAAGTACATCAGCAACGGTCAGCATGAGAATAGGCCCCGTCGGGCGGTGGGTGAATAAAATCCAGTATGCAGGTTATTATAATCCAGCAAGCGCGAGAAGGTCGGCAAGCCTGTTTTTGTTCTTCTGCCCGACTTTACGCTACCCGGACGGATGCACAAACAATTCAAAGGGGATTCCATGCAAACAAAAGCAATTTTCTTCACAGGGGTGAATCAGGTTGCCGTTGAAGCGGTCGAGATTCCCGAACCCGGCGCGGGCGAGGTGCTGGTGGAAACCGCCTTTAGCTGCATCAGTCCCGGCACGGAACTGCGCTGCCTGGCCGGGAAGCAGCCCAACGCTGAACCCTGGCCATTTGTCCCCGGCTATGCGCTGACCGGGCGCGTGATCCAGACTGGCGCGGGCGTGACACTGCCTATTGGTACGCCTGTTTTCTGCACTGGCACCAAACGCGCCAGCAAAGCGCTGATGTGGGGGGGGCATGTCGGCCATGCAGTGCAGCCAGCCGAGGCCGTATTTCCGATTCCCGAAGGCCTCACGCTGCATGACGCGGCGCTGGCAAAACTGGCCGCCATCGCGTATCACGGGCTGCGGCTCAGCCGTCCCCAGCCGCATGAAAATGTCGCCGTCGTCGGATTAGGTGTGCTGGGTCAGCTTTCCGCCCGGCTGCACGGTCTGACCGGGGCGAACGTGGTCGGCGCAGATTTAAGCCAGAAGCGCGTGGCAAAGGCACACCAGGGACGGGTGGAGGCGGTACAGATCAACAGCACCCTGGTGGAAGCGTTCGCGGGCAGGCTTCCCGGCGGCGCGGATGTGATTGTGGACGCGACCGGCGCGGCGGGGGTGATCGGGCAGGCGATTGCGCTGGTACGCGATATTCCCTGGGATGATCACCTGAACGCGGGTGCGCGCTATGTGGTTCAGGGGAGCTATCCCGACACATTCACCATCCCCTATCAGGACGCCTTCATGAAGGAATGCTCGTTCCTGATCCCACGCGATACCCAACCGCGTGACCTTCGTGCCGTGCTTGATCTGATGGCACAGGGCAAACTCCCGGTGCGCGACCTGATCGGCGTGATCCGTCCGCCAGAGGCCGCGCCCGACATCTATGCCAGCCTGCGCCAGCCGGATACACCACTGCTGACCGCGCTGTTCCAGTGGTCGCCGTAGCAGACGATGCCGTAACAGACAGTTACAGTTACAGCGTCGTATCGGGTGCGCCCGCAAACAGATCACCCAGGGGGAATGACAGCGAAGGCAGACAGTCAAACGTGACGCGGTCGCCTTCGCTGTAAACCGTCGGCGGATGATACTGCCCCGGCTGATGCAGGCGGTGGTGCGTCAGGGTGCGGCTGCGCGGATCGACCAGCCCGTATTCCGGCACACCTGCCATCGCATAGGCTTTCAGCTTATCCTCACGGTCATAGACTTCGCTTCCCGGCGAAATCACTTCCACGATCAGATCGGGCACCCCATAGATGCGACGGTCGCGGATAATGCCACGATGCTCCATCAGGACGATCAGGTAATCCGGTTGTACAGGTTCCGCGCCCGGCATAAAGACACCAATGGGTGCGCCAATCCCGAAGGCCAGCTGCTGTGCCTGCGCTGGAATACCGACCAATTCATGCAGCTTGAAGATAATCCACTGGTGAAAGAAGCTGGGCGCGGTAGACATATACAGCACTCCATCGATGATTTCGTAGCGATTGCCGTCGTCGGGCAGTGTCTCCCAGTCCGCCGCCGTCCACTGTCCCTGCGGCGGCCCCATGACCCTGGGCGCATCGGTGAGAATAACAGGGGTAAGCATTGCATCGATCTCCTATAGCGTCGTATCGGGTGCGCCCGCGAACAGATCCGCCTGGGCGAACGACAGCGCAGGCAGACACGCAAACGTGACGCGGTCGCCTTCGCTGTAAACCGTCGGCGGATGATACTGCCCCGGCTGATGCAGGCGGTGGTGCGTCAGGGTGCGGCTGCGTGGATCGACCAGCCCGTATTCCGGCACACCTGCCATCGCATAGGCTTTCAGCTTATCCTCGCGGTCATAGACTTCGCTTCCCGGCGAGATCACTTCCACGATCAGATCGGGCACACCATAGATGCGACGGTCGCGGATGATGTCTCGATTTTCCATTCGCACAAAAACAAAATCCGGCTGGACAGGCTGCGCACCGGGCATAAACAGCCCAACAGGCGCGACGGCTGCGAAGCCCAGCCCCTGCTGCTCAGCAGGAAAGCCGACATGATGATCGAGCCGTCGGATTATCCACTGGTGGAAGAAGCTGGGCGCGGTAGACATATACAGCACTCCATCAATGATTTCGTAGCGATTGCCGTCGTCGGGCAGTGTCTCCCAGTCTGCCGCCGTCCACTGTCCCTGCGGCGGTCCCATCACCCTGGGCGCATCGGTGAGAATCACATAGGTGAGCATAGTCAGACCCCTCAAAACAATTTCTGAGTCCATCCTACCCTGTTTTTTGTCCCTGCTGCAATGGATGCCGGTGGCACTAGGCTTGTCAGCCATTTGCGCCGATGCTAGAAAATGGATCTGTTGGGATTGGAATGATTGCTTGTACGGGCGACGCGCACGCCGCCCCTGCGACCCATTTGTTGTGATAGACCTGTCAGACCATCTCACCCGGCATAGAGGAGCATCTGCATGTACATTCCCCGGCACTTCAGCGAAGACGACCTCGATACCCTGCAAACGCTGATGGAACAGCACAATTTCGCCGCGCTGGTCACGCAGCATGAAGGTCAGCTATTCGCCTCGCACCTGCCGTTTATGCTTGACCGTCAGCGCGGCGCTTATGGGACGCTGATCGCGCATGTAGCGAAGGCCAACCCACAGTGGCAAAGCCTGGAAGGACAGGAAGCGCTCGTCATCTTTCAGGGGCCGCACGCTTATGTCTCACCGTCGTGGTATGAGGCCGCGCCCGCCAACGTGCCGACCTGGAATTACGCGGTCGCCCACGCCTACGGGATGCCGCGCATTGTCGAGTCCTACGACGAGATGCGGGCGATGCTGGAACGGCTGGTGCGCGAACACGAAACCCCGTTTGAGCATCCCTGGCCGCTGGACTGGACGGAAACGCAGGATCGCATGATGGGTGGGACGGTCGGGCTGGAGATCGAGATCACACGGCTGGAAGGCAAGTTCAAGCTGAGCCAGAACCGCAAGCCGGAAGATCACGCCCGTGTGATGGAAGGCCTCGCCATGCGGGAAAACACGCTCGATCAGGCGACGGCGGCGCTCATGCAGGAACAAAAAGCGCGCGCAGAAGCGCCAGAGCAGGGAACATAATAGGAGGGTAACGTGAGTTTTGTTTAACGCCGCTTTTTGTCCTCACCCCCGCCTCGCTGCGCTCGACTCCCCCTCTCCAATGCTTTGGAGAGGGGTTGGGGGTGAGGATTTTGAGGCGAAACAACGTATGCAGACCTGACGCGGGTTGTAGGGACACGGCACACCATCTCCAAACCTACTCTACATCTACATCGCGCTGCCCAGCACACGCCACTCGCCGGGAATATCAATCCACCAGCGCTGGGTCGGTACGTCGCGCCCATCCAGCAGGCGCTCATCCTCGAACTGCCCGCCGTTGGATTGGATAATGCGGCGTGAGGCTTCGTTGGTGGAATCACAGGTAAGCATTACGCGGCTCAGGCCGAGGGTGCGGGCTTCTTCCAGCGCAAGTTTCAGCATCAGCGTCCCATAGCCGCGCTGGCGCTGCGACGGGCGCACATCATAGCCGATGTGACCGCCGAACGCCCGCAGCATGTCGTTGAGGTCGTGCCGAATGGAGACGCGCCCCAGGAATTCGTCACCCTCCACCAGCCAGAGAATGCTCTCCCTGACCTTCCCCGGCGCGGCCTGGGTCACGCGGCTGAGGCGGTCGGCCACAAACGCATCAAAATGCTGTTCCAGCCAGGGGATGTCCAGTTCGGTGTAGCGGCCTTCGGCATGATATTCCCGGACAGCGTCGATGAAGCTGCGCTGATAACGGCTCGAAGGCAGGACAAGCTGTGGCATTGAGATCATCACTCCTGCTCACAAAGGGTCACTGTGGTTCAGTGTACAGCAGGATGATGAAAAGGGCAATCGGGGAGGGCGAACAATCTACGATCAACCCGTAGGGCGGGTTTGAAACCCGCCCCTACTCATTGCTCGTTGCTCATTACTCATTACTTACTGCGGCACAGCCACGCGGCGGGCGATTTCCTCACGGACGACGGGCGCGACCTTCGTGCCGAGCAGTTCAATGGCGTGCATGACCTTTGCGTGATCGATGGAACCGACGGTCATTTGCAGCAGAAAGCGCTGATGCCCGAAGATTTCGTGCTGGAACAGCAGCTTTTCGATCACATCATCCGGGCTGCCGACGAAGTTCGACCCACGCAGGGACGCCGCCGCTTCGTACTGGTCAAGGCGCATCGGTGCCCAGCCGCGTTCGCGCCCGATCTTGTTCATCACCACCTGCACCGCAGGCCACGACTCATCAATGGCCTGCCGACGGGAGTCCGCGATGAAGCCATGCGAGTTGATGCTCAGCGGCAGCGTGGCGAGGTCATAGCCGCTTTCCTGCGCCACCTGACGGTACAGGTTCAGGTACGGCGCGAAGCGTTCGGGCATACCACCGATAATGGCGAGGGCCATCGGCAGCCCCTTGCTGGCCGCCCGCACGACCGATTCTGGTGTGCCGCCTACGCCGATCCAGATCGGCAGAGGATTCTGCACCGGGCGGGGATATACACCCAGGTTGTTCAGCGCCGCGCGGTGCTTCCCGCTCCAGCTAATGCGTTCGCCGCTGGCGGCACCTTCGCGCAGCTTGAGCAGCAGGTCGAGCTTCTCGCTGAACAGCGCGTCATAGTCGTTCAGGTTATAGCCGAACAGCGGGAACGATTCGATGAACGAGCCGCGCCCGGCAATGATTTCCGCACGGCCATTCGATACCAGATCGAGGCTGGCGAAGCGCTGGAACACGCGCACCGGATCGTCCGAACTCAGGACGGTCACGGCGCTGGTCAGGCGGATATTTTTCGTGCGGGCGGCGGCAGCAGCCAGAATCACTTCCGGCGCGGACGAGACATATTCCTCGCGGTGGTGTTCGCCCAGCCCATACACATCCAGCCCGACCTGATCGGCCAGTTCGATTTCTTCCAGCAGATTGCGGGTGCGCTCCGCCGGGCTGAGCTTGTGGCCGGTGCGCGGGTCGGCGGTCAGTTCAGCAAATGAATACAGGCCGATCTCGAACGGCTTCGGCGCTGTGTTGAGTGTTTCCTCGTGAGTCGTCATCTTCCTTAAGTTCCTCTCTCCATTCCGTCCGCTTCCATCACATACAGCGGATTCTTTCCTGCACAGATGTTTTACTGACGCGGGGAGGGGGGGCTGAATTACGAGGTTGGAGATTTTCGATCAGACGCGATTTTGGTTATGATAGCGTGACCGTATCCACCCTGTCTGTAAGGATCATCGCATGAGCACCTGGCAACCCTACCACGCGGAGCAACACACCGTCGTTGGCGATCTGCGCATCTGGCACGATTTCCACAGTCCACAGTTGGACAATCGGCGCGACGTGCTGGTGTGGCTGCCGCCGGAGTATGTAGACAGCAGCCGCCGCTACCCGGTGCTGTACATGCACGATGCGCAGAATTTGTTCGACCGCACCGGCAGCTATTCGGGCGAGTGGGAAGTGGACGAGACGCTGACGGCGCTGGCGCAGGAAGGGCTGGATGCAATTGTCGTCGGGCTGCCCAATATGCGCGAGATGCGCGGGGTGGAATACTGCCCCTATCCGTTTCGCACCTATGAGGGCGCACAGGCCGAAGGGCGCGGCGATGATTACATCCGCTTTATCATCGAGACGGTCAAGCCGCAGATTGACCGGGATTTCCGCACCCTGCCAGAAGCGGAGACGACCGGAATCGCCGGATCGTCGATGGGCGGCCTCATCAGCCTGTACGGATTTCTGGCCTACCCGGAGGTGTTCGGCCTGTGCGGGTCGTTCAGCCCGGCGTACTGGTTCGGCGAGAACGGCCTGCTGGCGACGGTTCAGCAGCGCTCGACCGGGCATGGACGAGTGTATCTGGATGTGGGCACGAAAGAGGGCGAAACGCTGCACGGCTGGCTGAATATCTTCGGCGAGGAAGCGGACAACACCTACCGCGACGGCGTGCGCGATCTGCGTGATGCACTGCTGAGCCGGGGCTATACGCTCGAACAGAACCTGATGTACGTCGAGGACGAAGGGGCACCGCACCGTGAATCGGCCTGGGCGGCGCGTCTGCCTGCTGCCCTGCGCTTCCTGCTGGCGCAAACGCGGGAGACAACCGCATAAACGATTGCGTTTTATTCTTGAACCGGGCAGGCTTGCATTGGTACGGGCGCAGCGCGCTGCGCCCCTACAGGTAGGTTGGGAGGACATGCAGCCAGATGGCCTTAGTACTTTCCTACAACGAAATACGGCGGCTTCTGTAGGGGCGAACTAAGGTCGCCGCTGGTCTTGTTGGTGATTTGAGTGATGTTTGCGACCGCATGTTCGCCCGCTTATTCACCCTGAAATCCTTAACTTGGTGTGCATGGTGCGCACACAGATGTGACCCACGAAAAACAGTAGATCGTTTTCACCCTCTGGATTTCCCCGCCAAACGCGCTGTGTCCTCTGTCCCCTCTGTGGTTAAACACCCAAAACATAGCGATCCAGAAAGGCGTTGCGGAACTTACCTGCTGGATCGACCTGCTGCGCCAGCCGACGGAACGCGGGCAGTTTTTCATAACGCGACTGGACGATCTCCGGCGCGAGCGTGAACAGCTTGCCCCAGTGCGGGCGTGCGCCGAGCGGCTCTAGCTGACTCTCGATCAGCGGAAGGATATGCCTAACACCCCAGTGCTGCTTCCAGGTGAAGTGAATCCCGACGCAGGCCTGCCCATAGCACGGACTCATCCACAGATCGTCAGCGGCAATCGTGCGCACTTCGGAGATGAACAGGTACGGCGTGATGATCTCGCGCAGCGCATGAATCCGCCCCAGCGCTTCCACCGCATTCGGGCGCGGGATGAAATACTCGCTCTGGAGTTCCTCGCCGAAGCTGGGGGTGAAGTTCAGCCGGAAGTGTGGCAGTCGTTCGTTCCATGCGCCGGGGATGCCCAACTGCGGCGTACAGCGCTCCACCGGAGCATCGGCAATCGGGGAAACAGGCACGGTCGCCCGCGCTGCGCCGTAGAAGGTGTCCCTTCCCCAGTAGGCCGAACCGTCGCTGCGGCGGCTTTTGAGCCAGACCTGCTCGACAAAATCATGCTGCCAGGTGGTGAACAGGCTGACGCTGTAGGCGGCGGAAAAAATGTCCTCGAAATGCGACTCGATCTGGGCCAGCGGCAGCCGCAGATACACATCCTGCCGCATCTCGTAGCGCGGCAGCAGATCAAGCGTGACCTTCGTCACCACGCCCAGCGCACCCAGATGCACCACCCTGCCGGGGAAATCCGCGTCCTGCCTGGTCACGGTCAGCAGGTCGCCCTCGGCGGTGACGATTTCCATGCCAGCCACCGCCGTCGCCAGATTGCCGTTTGCGTCGCCGGAGCCGTGTGTGGCGGTCGCGCAGGAGCCTGCCACCGAAATATGCGGCAGCGAGGCCATATTGTGCAGCGCGAAGCCTTCATGATCGAGAATCGCGCACAGGTCGCCATAACGCATCCCGGCCTCGACAGTGACGGTGCGGGCTTCGCGGTCGAGCGCCACCAACTGATTCAGGTTCGCCAGCGAGAGATGGTCGTGTTCGGTGTCGGCAATTGCGTTAAAGGAATGGCGCGTTCCGAGCGCTTTGACCTTGCCGCTGCGCCGCACAGTGTCCTGAACCTGCTCGACCGTGTGCGGCCCATGCAGACGCGCAGCCTGATAGGTGTGGTTCCCCGCCCAGTTTTTGTATTGGGTTGTGGTGGTCATGGATGCTGCCTCGTGTTCTGTGTAAATAATGAAAAGGAATTTCCGTAGGGGCAACCCGCCGGGTCGCCCCTACAAAAACATAACGGTTTATTCGCCCACCAGCAGCCAGCCCACATAGACCAGCTTCCATTGTCCGCCATGCTTTTCGAGGATGCGCGTTTCGTGGCTCAGCCCCGGCATGTCCATATCCGGTTCGCCCGTGTCCGCGCCATACTGCTCGAACGTCACCCAGGCCATCTGGTCGCTGGTGCGGATGTTGACCTTCTCGCGCCGCACCTGGGCCGCCTTCGGATTCGGCGTCGGATTTTGCTCCATCGACTCGCGCACATGGCCGCTGAACTCCTCCCAACCTTCCGTCACGCGGATTCCGCCCCGCGCCCACCAGCCCAGCCTGCGAATATAGGGCGCTTGCAGCCAGCAGTCCGCCCACGCTGCATAGTCCTTCATCCAGAACGCATTCGATTCTGCTTCGATTACCTGCATAATGTCCTGTTCGTCGGGATTCATGGTCGTGTGTCTCCTCGGTCGGTCGCTGGCTGTGCTTATTCGGATAAGAGTTCAACATGACCGCTGGAAAGATCATAGAACGCAGGCACCACCAGCACCCTTCCGGCCTGCACTGCTTCACGGATGACGGTGCTGGAGGCCTTGATCTGCGCGGCGCACAGGCGGGAATTGGCACGCACAGCATTTTCCAGCAGTTCCCCCGGCTGCCCGCGCACCGATTCCACCGCCGCATGGATGTGCTGCACAAGCTGGCCGATGCTGCCAGGCATGGGTTTATTCGTCAGGGCGGAGGCGACCGCGCCACACTGGGCATGGCCGAGCACCATCACCAGGGGCACGTCCAGCACATACACCGCATATTCGATGCTGGCTAAGACCAGATCATCGACCACATGCCCGGCCATCCGCACGATGAACAGATCGCCCAACCCCTGATCGAAAATCAGCTCAGACGGGACACGCGAATCGGAACAACTGAGGATCACGGCGAAGGGATGCTGCCCATCAACCAGGGTATTGCGGTGTGCCAGCGTTTGACGGGGATGCACCTGGCGCATGGCCGCGTAACGGCGGTTGCCCGCGACGAGTTTTTCCAGCGCCTCTGTACAGACCACAGCGGGAGCCTGCATAGGCCACTCTCCTGAAATGTTTTATCTGTCAGCCGCGAAAGAGGTCATTATAGCGAAATCGAAACCGTGTGAAATCATTCAGGGGCGTTTTATCTTAAACGCAGGTAAGCACCAGCCGACGTTTTCCCTACGCCGGATTGACAGCGACGTGTTCCCTGCTTCATCATGAAACAGATCGTCAGGTAGAAGTGACAAGGAGTTTATCGTATGCTGTCCAGAGTCAAATCGCTTCGCGCTGCTGCCTCCATCGTCCTCCTGCTGGTGCTGTTCGCCTCCGTGCTGACCGTCTTCGCGCAGAGCGTGACCGTCACCACCACCGCCCGCGTCCGGCTGCGGACCGAGCCTAATGTTTCCAGCCGAACCATCGTCGTGATTCCGTTCAACACCGCCGTGACCGCCCGTGCTGTAAATGCCGCCCAGACGTGGATTCTGGTGGAGTATAACGGCAGCGTCGGCTGGATTTCTGCGCGCTTCGCGACTGTCTCCAGCGGCGATCTGGATTTGCTCCCCACACGCGAAAGCGGCGGCAGCAGCGCGTCTGGCACATCCAGCGGCACGGCTGCCCCACGCAGTACAGGCACGCCCCGCGCCGCCAATCCTCGTGGAGCGACTTCCACCCCCTCGCCTGTGACGGTTTCCCTGGAAGCCGTGCCCGAAGTGGCGATCACCGGGCAGCCAGACGCGACCGCGCCGGGCGGCTGTGTGCGGGTCAACTGGACTGTAACGGGCGAACTCAGCAGCCTGGAAGCCATCATCCTCAGCACCAATGGGGCGGAAGACAACGTGGAACCGAGTGGGTCGAGCCGGGTGTGCATTAACGAGACGACCACCTTTACGCTCAGTGTCCCGGCGCGGGGTGCCTCTCGCAGCGTGACCGTGCGGGTGGTTGCGCCATAAGGATCGGGCGTTATAGCGGCGCAAACAACATCAATACAAACCACGAAGGCGCAGAGCACACAGAGATTTTTATCATGATCTTCGTGTTCTTCGTGCCTTCGTGGTTCAAAAAGTTCTTCAAGGAATGCTTGTTTTTTGATGCAATCGCTCTGAGTTGAAATCAGGCTAATGTGGGAAAACAAAACAGGGGACACATGATGTCCCCTGTTAGATTACTACTGTGAAGATCGCCCGGCTTATTCGCCGCCAGCGACAAATTCCACACGCACGCCCGGCCCCATCGTCGAAGTCACGACCAGACGGCGGACATACAAACCCTTCACCGCAGAGGGACGCTGCCCTTCGACAGCGTTCACGACGGCCTGCGCATTTTCGATCAGCGCGGGCGCTTCAAAGCTGGCCTTGCCAATCGGGATGTGCAGATTGCCCGTCTTGTCGTTACGGAATTCGACACGACCGGCCTTCAGTTCGTTGATGGCGCGACCGAGGTCTTCCGGCTGCACGACCGTACCAGCTTTCGGGTTCGGCATGAGGCCGCGCGGACCAAGCACACGCGCCACCGCACCGACCTTCTTCATCATGTTCGGCACGGCGAGGGTGGCATCAAAGTCGAGCCAGCCTTCCTTCTGGATGCGGTTGAGGACTTCATCGTTGCCGACGATGTCTGCCCCGGCGGCTTCGGCGGCGCGGGCATCTTCACCTTCGGCAAAGACCAGCACGCGCACGGTCTTACCCAGACCGTTGGGCAGCAGCACCGTGCTGCGCACCTGCTGATCGCTGTGGCGCGGGTCGATGCCGAGGCGGAAGTGCATTTCCATCGTTTCATCGAACTTGGCGTTTGCCATCGTCTTCGCCATCGTCACCGCTTCCGGCAGCGGATAGTAGTTCTGGCGATCATACTGCTTGAGCAGTGTTTTAAAACGTTTGCCGTGTTGGGCCATGTGTAAATCTCCCTGGTGGTGTTAACGGGCGAATGCGCCCTCCCACATGAACAGAAAATTGGGGGTAGAACAGAAATGGAAAGGCGACCCGCAGGTCGCCCTACATCGCTAATTAATACTCGAATCAGTCGACGACTTCAATCCCCATGTTGCGGGCGGTGCCTTCGATCTGCTTCATCGCGCCTTCGATGTCCAGCGCGTTCATGTCTTCCCGCTTGATCTCGGCAATCTCACGCACCTGCTTGCGCGTCAGCTTGCCGATCTTCTGGGCGTTGGGCTTATCCGCGCCCTTGTCCACCCCGGCGGCCTTCTTGATGAGGAAGGCGGTGGGGGGGCTTTTCAGGATGAACTTGAACGAGCCATCGCTGAAGAT
>JANRLJ010000073.1:0-3454 GCA_033762735.1 bacterium
GCGTGTTAAGTCCCTCTCCCTGAGGGAGAGCGCCTCTTGCAGAGGGATTTAGGGTGAGGGCAAATGAGCCGTTGTGAACTTTCATAACTCCTTTTAGAGTACCGGACAACGCTATTTAGGGTGAGGGCAAATATTCAATTGCATAAGTCCTGATTTTCAAAACAGGCATTATCACTTGCTCAAAAAGGTCGGATGTGGCACTGCTTCGGCATCAGGTTGGAGCGGAGTCACACAGGGAATGACCATCGTAAAGGCCGTTCCGACGCCGACCGTGCTTTCTACCGTGATCGTGCCGCCGTGCGCTTCCACGCCGCGCTTGACGATAGCCAGGCCGAGTCCGGTGCCGGCAATGCGCCCCACGTTGCTGGCGCGGTAGAACGGCTCGAACAGCTGGGGCAGATCAGCGGGCGGAATCCCCCTTCCCTGATCGCTGATGCAGATCACCACCTGAGATGACTCAAAATGTACAGTGAACTCAATCCGTCCCCCATCGGGCGAGTACTTGACCGCATTCGACAGCAGATTTGAAATCGCCTGCCGCAGCAGTTTGACATCGACCCAGACATCACAGGGTGTGCCTGTCGCGGTGTAAACGATGGTGTGATGGGTGCTGATCTCCTGCATCTCCGTGAGGATGCCCGCGCAGAACTGCTGGAAATCCACCTGCTGCGTGGTGATCTCGGTCGTCACCGCTTCCGCCCGGCTGAGCGCCAGCACATCATCCAGCAGCCCGGTCAGCACCTTCACCTGCTCCTGAATCTTCTCAAAGTGTTCGGCGCGGCGGGCGGGGGACAGACGATCATAATATGTTTCCAGCAGCCCGGCGGATGACGCGATCACCGCCAGCGGGTTGCGGAATTCATGCGACACCATCGAGCCAAAACGGTTTTTCAGTTCGTTCACCTCGACCTGCTTGTCCAGCGCCAACTGAAGCTGGTGTTCCTTGTGTTCAAGCACCTGCTGAGTTTCTTCCAGGTCGATGATGTTGCGGCGCAGTTCGATCTCGGTCATCACCGAAGCGGCGAGCGCCTGAAGGATGTTGATTTCGTCTTCCGTCCACTCACGCGGCTTGTGGTCGATGGCACAGAACGAACCGAGGATGTGTCCCTGCTGAGTCGTGAGTGGAATACCTGCGTAGGCGATCACGTTGCTTTCCGCAATCGCGGGGTTGTTCTGGACAAGCGGGTTCAACCGCGCGTCAGAGATAATCAGCGGCTCGGCCAGAATCACCACATGCTTGCAGAAAGAATGGGAGAGCGGAGTTTCCTGGCTGTTGGGGTCTTTCGGCACCAGACCAAAATTGCTTTTCAGGAACTGGCGATGGTCATCCACCAGCGAGACGAGCGACACAGGCGCGTCCAGCAGATGAGCCGCCAGGCTGGTCAGCCGATCAAACGAGGGTTCGGGGGCGGTGTCCAGCAGCGGGATTTTCATGAACTCGGCAAGGCGCTCAGGATCGGAGAGGGCAGAAGGGATTGTATCCATGTCAGACATCCATCGCAATACTTATTGAGTGACGAACCTGAAAAGTGATATTGCCCGATTATAAGACAATAGAGGCACTTTTCAGATTAACATTTGCATCAGGTCTGTGTGTGGATGACTTACAGATATTTTGCCCGATACCAGTAGGGATAGGCCTCCGTGAACCCGAATCCTGTGTACAGCCGCACGGCAGGCGTGTTTTCCGCCGCCACCTGCAAATAGGCCGTTTTCGCGCCGTCCTGCTGTGCCCGCGCCAGAATCGCGCCCACCAGCCGTTTGCCCAGTCCTCGCCCACGCATCGCTTCGGCGGTCACGATGTCATACAGCCCGACGTACTCACCTTCCCACACCCCCAGGCCTAATGCCACAGGCTGACCGTCCTCGACGATGGTGGTGAAGTATCGGGTCAGTGGAATATTTGCCAGAAACGCGGGCATCATGGCGCGATAGGGCGCGTGCGACGGATTGAAGCGGCAGAACAGCTCCATCCAGGCGTCATCAACCATCTCGGTGATCGTCACGCCGTCGGGCAGTTCCAGCGGTGCAGCGAGATCGGCCTGCATCATCACCGAGCGCGACTCCACGATGTAGCCATTTGCTTCCAGCACAGCGTCGAGTTCCGGGGGATAATTGTGCGGCGTCAGCTTGAAGCGGGCGGGCAGGCCGCGCTGCTGATATTCGCTTTCGACATAGGCCAGTTTTTCCGCCAGCGGCAGTGTCCCTGCGGCGAGGGTGCTGACGGAATTGGAACGGCGGGTATAGCCGCTGGCAAAGCGCAGCGTCCAGCCGTCATAGTCGTGCGACTCCAGCGCCGGCCAGGAGCGCAGGGTATAGGCTTCAAGGGTGTGGATGAGGCCTGGTGTGGTCGTGGTCATAGAAGAAACTCCGGTAGAAGCGTGGGGATTCGCGTAGACCTTGCTATAATCGAATCAGGATTCAATTCTCGTTTTGAACCTTTAAATAGGAGCTTTTTTATGGACAGCACCCCGACCACCACTTACGAAACGATTCTGGTCGAAACACCCGTCCCCGGCGTCGGCCTGATCCGCCTCAACCGCCCCAAAGCGCTGAACGCCCTCAACAGCCAGATCACGCATGAAACCTTTAGCGCGATGGAAGCGTTCGAGCGCGACTCCAGCATCGGCGCGATTGTGCTGACGGGCAGCGAAAAGGTCTTCGCGGCGGGCGCGGACATCAAGCAGATGTCGGACACCACCGCTGCCGAGATGATCGCCACCGATTTTACCGACTGGGCGCGGATGACCAAAATCAGCAAGCCCATCATCGCGGCGGTCAGCGGCTACGCGCTGGGCGGCGGCTGCGAAATCGCCATGATGTGCGACATGATCGTCGCCAGCGAAACCGCCGTGTTCGGGCAGCCAGAGATCAACCTGGGGATTCTGCCCGGCGCGGGCGGCACTCAGCGGCTCACCCACGCGGTCGGCAAGGCGATTGCGATGGAAGTAATTCTGGCCGACCGCCGCCTTTCCGCCGAGGAAGCCCTGCGCTATGGGCTGGTCAACCGTGTCGTCCCGGTGGAGCGCACCCTGGATGAAGCGCTGGCGCTGGCGCAGAAGGTGGCGAGCATGTCGCAGGTGGCCGTGCGCATGGCGAAGGATGCGGTCAACAAGGCCTTTGAACTCGGCCTGCGCGACGGCCTCGACCATGAAAAGCGCAACTTCTACATCCTGTTCGGGACGGAAGACCGCACCGAGGGCATGAAGGCCTTTATCGAGAAGCGTGCGCCGGAATGGAAGCACCGTTAAGGTCAACACCCGCAGCCGCTCCTGGTTCTAAGTGGTGCATCCGGTAAGTCCTAACAAACCTCAGTTTTGGATAGGTACTACAGCAGAAACCCCACCCCTAAATCCCCTCCCCATTGCATGGAGAGGGGACTTAAAGAACCTTTCTGACTCGTTCTGCTCCCCCTCTCTACGGAGTGGAGAGGGGGTCGGGGGTGAGGTTGTTG
>JANRLJ010000074.1:0-8143 GCA_033762735.1 bacterium
TTGCTCGTGATACCAAAATATTGCACCTATTCGTTCAAAGATGTCCGGTTGGCGATTTGGACTACGCAGCAATTTATAAGCGTATTCACGCCCCCTAAACTGATAGTATTGTGATGCGCTTGGAGCGCTTACCGGACGTGAGTGAGGGGCGTTTTTCAATTCCAGTGTGACAAGTGGCTGATTGCCTGGTGGTACTGCAGTGTCGGTTGTGTTAAACCCGCTTTGTTCAAAGTAGTCACTTGTGGCCGACAATTCATCAGGGGTAAACTCAATAGAAACTTGGACGCGAGAAAATCCTCGATATCCATCGGAAATACTTTCGTAAACGAAACCGGGCCAATTGAACTGTTGCAAGCTCGTTATTTGTCCGGTTGCCACCCCAAGGGTTGCCGCAATCGCCTGCAAAATTGACGACTTGCCTGAACCATTTTCGCCAACCAGCAATACAAGATCGAGCGGTCTTCCCGTTTCTTCATGTCGAAATGACATTGTATAGTCGGTGAAGCGCTTGTAGCGCTCCAGCCGAATCTCCGTCACTTTCATCGCATTTTCTCCAATTGCTCCTTGAGCGCGGCGGTGACGACCTGTGCATCACCCTTGCCGCCCAGCGCCCGCATCGCCATGCCCATCAGCGCACCGAACAGCTTGTCTTTACCACCCAGGTAATCCTGCACCATCGCCGCGTTTTCGCTCAGCACCCTGGCGACGGCCTCGCCAATCGCGCCTGTGTCGCTGACCTGCGAGAGACCTTCGCGCTCCATAATGGCAGCAGGGGAATCGCCCGTCTCCCACATGATCGACAGCACTTTTTCCGCCGACCCCTTGTTGAGCGCCTTGCTCGTCACCAGCTTGACCAGTTCGGCCATCTGTGCCGGGCTGATCTTGATTTCAGCGATGGCTTCCCGGTCAACGCCGTCGCGGTTAAACAGGCTGAACAGGCTGACCAGAATCCAGTTGGCGGCGGCTTTGGCATCGGCTCCGGCAGCCAGCACCGCTTCATAGTATTCGGCGACCGCTCGCTCCATCGACAGCACACGCGCATCGTAGGCGCTCAGGCCGAGCGACTCGGTAAAGCGTGTGCGTTTCGCGTCCGGCAGTTCGGGCAGCTTGCCGCGCACCTCGTCCACCTGTTCGCGGCTGATTTGCAGCACAGGCAGATCGGGTTCGGGGAAATAGCGGTATTCGTCGGCACGTTCCTTATAGCGCTGCACGATGATCTTGCCGCGCGCCTCGTCCCAGCCGAGCGTGGCAGGGGTGACCTTGCCCCCGCTTTCATAGGTCTTGATCTGCCAGGCGACTTCCTCATCAATCGCCCGTACCATGCTGCGGATGCTGTTGAGGTTCTTGATCTCGCGGCGCTGGCGGAACTCGGTGTCGTCCCTGTGCATGACGCTCACGTTGGCCTCGAAGCGCAGCACGCCCTTGGACATATCGCCGTGATTCACGCCCAGGTATTGCAGCAGCGCCCTCAGCTTGCGGGAGTAGGCCTCAGCTTCCTCGCTGTTAAAGATGTCGGGTTCAGACACAATTTCCAGCAGCGGCACACCCGCCCGGTTGTAATCGACCAGGCTGCTGCCATCACCGAGGTGGGTCAGCTTACCCGTATCTTCTTCCAGATGCGCACGGCGGACGCGGATGCGCTTGGTTTCCCCGTTGGACAGTTCAATATCGACATAGCCGTTCACCGCCAGTGGGCGATCATACTGGCTGATCTGGTAGCCTTTGGGCAGGTCGGGATAGAAATAGCTCTTGCGGGAGAACTGATTTACGGGGGGAATTTCGCAGTTCAGCGCCAGCCCTACCATCAGGCCATAGTCCACCGCCTGCATGTTGACGACGGGCAGCGTCCCCGGCATCCCCAGCGAAAGCGGGTCAACAGCGGTATTTGGCGGCGCTTCCACACTGTCCACCACCGGGCAGTTGCTGAACATTTTGGTTTCGGTCAGGAGTTCGGCGTGGACTTCCAGGCCGACAATCGTCTTCCAATCGCTTGCAGCCATGCGTTCATAACCTGTTGTGTCAATCGCGGTAGTTCAATAGGGGGGAATTGTACCATAGAACAGAGAGAGGCGGACTCCATCTCTTAGAGAGCTAAATTGGATTAAGCAGGAACGAGAACAGCTTTTGAACCACGAAGGCACGGAGGACACAAAGAAGGAGAATTGATGTAACATGGTTTTCGTCCAACCCACGTCTTCACGTCCCTTCCCCCACGCTTGTCCTACGTTGATGGTGTCGCGCTGATTCAGCGCTAGAATCCATCAAAAGCATCACACATAACGGGACATACACATCACGCCATGCTCAAACTTCATCGCGTTCTTCTCACACTCTGTATGCTGTTGATCTTCACCCGCCCGCCTGCCGTTCTTGCGCAGCAGATGATTGATGCGCCGGACGTAACGCTTGCGGCGGTGTACCGTGATGCGCCGGTGTATGCCGGGCCAGGCGAGACGTATGAGCGGGTGGGTGCGCTGAGCGCCGGGAGCGAAGTCACCATCCATGAACGCAACCGAATCGGCAACTGGCTGCGTGTGGTGGCAAATCGGCGCGGCCTTGATGGTTGGGTGATGACCGGGTATCTCACTCTGACGGATGGGCTGCGCTTCAGCAATGTGCCGGAAAATGCGACAATCTCCGATGCTGACCTGAATAACCTGCCGCGTGATCTGCGTCGTTTGTATGCCGCGCCTGTGATTCCAGTGCTTACGTCCTCGCAGCGGCAGAGGCTCCGCCGGGTCTATGACGCGGGGCAGGAAAACGGCCTTGCCAATGACCATCTCACCAAAGTGGGCGACAGCGTGATCGCCAGCTTTATGTATTTGCAGCCGATGGCAAACCCTGACAATGTGTTCGGGCCGTATGACTACCTGAGGCATGTGGTGGGCTATTATGCGCAGTCCGCTGGGCAGCCGAGTGTGGCGGCGGTGGTCGGCCTCAGTTCAACGGTGGTGTTCGACCCGACCTGGGCAGATTCCGGCCTGTGCGAAACAGGCGAGTCGCCGCTGGACTGTGAGTACCGCCGCAAGCGCCCGGCTTTTGCCTTTATTGCTTTCGGGCCGAATGATCTGCGGGCGATTGAGGTTGACCTCTACCGCGAGTCGATGACGCGGATTGTGGAAGCGACACTGGAACGCGGCATCATCCCGATTCTCTCCACGTTCACCTGTTCGCCCGAGGATTTCCGCTGGACGAAGTGCGTGGACTTTAACTTTGCGCTGGTCGAGGTCGCCGCGGAACAGGACGTGCCGCTCATCAACTTCTGGGCGGCGGCGCGTTCCCTGCCGAACTATGGGCTGGACGTGGACAGCACCCATCTGCTGCAAACGGGCTTCCGCTATCTGAAACATGACACGGGGCATGAGAGCTGGTACGGCGCGGCGCTGCAAAATCTGCTGAGCATTCGCACCCTGTATGAACTGGTGACGACGCTGGAAATTGAGATGGATTAGAGGCAGCATGAGCGCGTTGTACGCAGGGCGAGGTACGCCTCGCCCCTGCGAATAGGCTGCATTCAGGGTTGATTACCACACGGATGTGTAGGGGCGCACCCACGTGTGCGCCCGGCGTAATCATTTGAAAAAGGCAGACACATGAATCTGCCCACAGAGGGGTCTGCCCCTGCTACCACCGCATGGTCGGGTATTTGCTGATCGGTTTGCGAACACGGCGCGGCGTCAGCGCTTGCGCCAGCGTGACCATCACCAGCGCGACGATGCCCACGACCACGATCATGATCGCGCTCACCAGATACCGCCGCCACAGCGGGCTTTCACCCGTCGAAGGCAGGCGCAGCACGGTCGCAACGTTCACCGTTCCGGTCGCGCTTTTGTTCGTGCCGTTGATCGTCGCGGTGTTGCTGATGATGCCATCCGGCGGTGAAACGACGATGCTGGTTACGATGCTGATGCGCACGGTTTCACCAGCGCCCAGCGTCGGGATCGTCAGGGCGACGGACTGACCGCTCACGGTAGCGGTGCCCCGGTCGGCGGTCGCGCTTTCGATGCGCAGCGCGTTCGGCACGTTGTCCACAACCGTGATGTTCGTCCCCGGCTGTCCGCCGATGTTGCTGACGCTGATCGTCCAGGTGATGCGTTCACCCGGCAGGCCGATGCTGCCCGCTGGAAGCTGCCCGGTCTTGCTGATGGCAGGGTCAAAGGCGGCGGGATTGCCTGCAGGCTGTGTTGCCGGTTGGGCGACAACGGGCTGTCCCGGTGCGGGCGGATTGGGCGGTACGACCACCGGGGGTGGGACGACCGGCGCAGGAGTCACGGTCAGCAGGGCGTCCCCGCTGGTGGCTGTGCCGAAGGGATTTGTCACCACGCAGCGGAAGATCGCGCCATTATCGGCATCTGTCGCAGGCTGGAGTGTAAAGGTCGCGCCGGTCGCGTTCGGGATGTTCTGCCCATTGCGCTGCCACTGAATTGCGAGAGTCTGGCTTCCGGTCGCGGTGCAGGTAAAGGTGGCAGGCTGGCCGGATTGCACCGTGACGGGCTGGGGATTCTGTGTCACTGTCGGCTGATAGCCAATGCGGAACACGCCCACGCCCTGCCCGGTGAAATCCCCGCGCGACAGGTAGTAAATGTCACCGTTGGGGCCGACTTTCATATCGACCAACCCGAACCCGAGATTGGTGATAAAGTCCTGCGGTGCTACCGCGCCACCCACTTCAAAGCGACGGATGAAGCCGGAGCAGTAGTCGGCGAAGTAGTAGTCGTTGACATAGTCTGCCGGGTAGGTGGGGTTCGGCGGATTGTAGAACGTACCGCCCGTGATCGAATCACAGATCGGGCCAGTGTGTGGATAGATCAGGATTGGTGCGGTCGCACCCCCGACAGCACCCTGATTCGCGCCTTCGGCCAGCGGCCAGGCGTAATTCGCGCCCGGTGCCCCCAGGTTGATTTCTTCATGGGGTGTGCCCGGTACGCCGGGGCATGGACTGCCTTCACCGCCGCCCACATCGTTGATGTGCAGCCGCCCCGTTCCCGGCTGGAACGCCAGCGCGAAGGGATTGCGCAGCCCATAGGCATAAATTTCATCACGACCGAGCGTTGGTCCTGCGAAGGGATTGCTGGCCGGGATCGTGCCGTCGGGGTTAATGCGCAGCACCTTGCCAAGCAGGCTGTTCAAATCCTGCGCGAGTGCCGTACATGGGGCAGTATTCCAGCTTTGCTTGTCGCCAATCGCAGCATAAAGCAGTCCGTCTGGCCCAAACGCCAGCGGGCCGCCATTGTGATTGGTGGTGGTGTTGACCGGGAATTCCAGTAAAAGCTGCTGCGCCCCCGTCACTTGCAGGGTGTTGGGATCAACCTGATAGCGGCTGATGCGATTCTGCCCCAGCCCGCCGTTGTTATTGGTGAAGTAGACGTAGATGAAGGGTTGTGCCGGGAATTGGGGATCAACGGCAATCCCAAGCAGCCCGCGCTCGTCAAAGGCCGCGAGGTTCGGGTTCACCGTTGGGACGGTCAGAATTGCGCCCAGCGCGGTGCCATCCGCTGCATAAGCCTGTACCTGACCGAACTGCGAGGTGACGAGGATGCGACCATCCGGGGTAAAGGCCATCGCGGTCGGGGCAGCAACGCCGCCCGCCACCTGAACGATGCCGAACCCGGCTGGCAGCGCGGCCTGTGCCTGTGTCGGCGTCAGGTTTAACAAAAGCGTGGCGATCACTGCACCCAGAAGGGTGAAACGCACGTGGCTGATGCGCCACCGCCTAAAAAAGCGATCCGAAAAAGACATTTGCTTCCCCCGAAGACTGTCTGTTTTTTACGACTTTGATATAGCTACAGGATAGTCCGAAGTCGGTAGGAAGAAAAGTGAGGTTGAGCACTTTTCAGAAATAATTCAGAGCGCGGAACGGGCTAACGCAGGGGGACGAACGGTACGTCAATCTGAAGAATTTTTTCCGCCGGGAGTGCCACAATCCGCGATTCCTCACGATAGTCGAGCGCCAGCGTGGTAAAGGGGATCAGGCTGCCCCAGCGCCGCATCATGCCGACCGGGTTCAGCGCCAGCCGCAGCACGACCGCTTCAATCACCTGCCAGGAGGCGGGGGCGTTGTAGGCATGAGTCAGGATAAGCTGCGGGTCACGGCGAAACTTGGGCAGGGTCTTTTCGATGATGCGCGTTCGCTGGCACAGCGTCAGCATCCGTTCAGCCGTCGCCCGCGCGACCGAACTGAGTCCATCCAGCCACGCCTGAAGCTGGTCAATACAGGCAGCCGGACGCAGGACTTCGATTTCTGCCCGCCGGATTCCGCGTCGTCCGGCATCGTCGGCCTGATCGGTCACAACGACGTGAGCCAGCGCATAGCGACCTCCCTCCACCGGAAAGCACTTGAGCGAACGCGCACCCAAGAATTGCGCCGCGCCCCAGCCCTGACCACGCGGCATTGCCATGCGCCAGATGAGCTTCAGGGTGGCATCATCATAACCGTGTGTAGGAGAGGTGTAGTTGTAGCCCCGCTGGTGTCCTTCATGAACATAGTCGATGACCAGCATTGAACCCGCCTGTACAAACCGCAGGGGATGCGCCCGATGGCATCCCCATTTCCGTTTGTTCGATTTTACGCGGTCGGCGCGGTCTGAACAACCGAAGGATTGGCTTTGGTCGTGGTTTTGGGGAACTTGAAGGCGTACTGGAAGCCAATGCGGTTGCAGAACCAGTCGATGAACAGCGCCGCACCAACGCCCGCCGCCACGCCACCGATGAGGTGCAGCGGTACGAGGTCAATGCCCAGAAAACGCTGGAGCATGACACGGAAGCCCGCTGCCGCGATGACATGCACCACATAAATCTGCAGTGACCGTTTGCCCAGTTCACGGATGACGACGAGCGCATTGTTGCGTGCCAGCAGTTCACACAGTGACAACAGCGCCACCACGCCGAGTACACTGACGAACCCTTGCAGCAGTGACGGCAGCGCCGAAGGTCCAACTCCGATAAAGGTCAGCCACACCACAAAGGCGGCACCGCCAGCGAGAGAGAGCTGCCGGGCAGAGGCCTTCGCGATCAGATCACGAATCTGCTGGCTGTAGACCGCGCCGATGGCAAAGAAGATGGCAAAGCGCATCAGGCGGCGCTCCCACATAAACCAGCCCTCGGTATCGACCACGTTGACGAGGATGTACAGCAGGGCTGTCAGCGCGATAAACCAGCGCATGTTGATTTTCAGGCGGTCGAACAGTGCATAGACCAGCATGGTCAGGAAAATGGCATACATGAACCAGTACACCAGCACCGGGTTGTACAAAATCTGGGGCGTGTTGGAGAGATCAACGCCGAAGTTGGTGTAAGGCCGGGCAAGCTGTCCGACGACGACGGCAATCAACGACCACAGCACATAGGGATAGGCAATGGTGCGAATTTTGTCGGGGATGAACATGTGCGGATTTTTGCGAATGGACATCGCGGCGAACAGCCCTGCCAGCATAAAGAAAGCGGGCATGTTCAGGCTGTATTCGTTCCAGGAGGAAACCAGAAAGGACGCCAGATCGCTTTCCCAGATGCCCGCCCGAAGAACCCCGGCGACAACATGCAGGAATACCACCAGCACCGCCGCGATCCCTTTGGCGTAATCCACCCAATCAAGGCGCTGCT
The DNA here is from genome assembly GCA_033762735.1 of bacterium. Classification (GTDB taxonomy): domain Bacteria; phylum Chloroflexota; class Anaerolineae; order Aggregatilineales; family Phototrophicaceae; genus JANRLJ01. The sequence goes on from JANRLJ010000074.1 coordinate 7,600, forward strand.
TCTTTACAACTCTGGTTTCAATGGTTGCCTTGCTCGTCATCCTGCTTGTCCTTTGTGGAAGATAAGTTCGTGATGAAAGGAACAAGCGACAGCATAGCATGAAGTTTTTCTGCTCAGAGGTAAAGAAACCAGATTTTCAGAATTTTTTGGAAAATAAATTCCAGATTTCAAACGAAGTAAACAAAAACAGGGGAAGCATCGTCCCCCTGTGTCTAACACTGGTGATGTTTTAAAGTTCGCTCACGTCGCGCGGACGCGGGCGGATGATGTTAAAGAATTCCTTCATCATCGGGCGAACACCCTTGCCCGTCATCAGACTGCCAGAAGTCACGGCGTAGCGATAGCCGACACGCTCGGCCTGTTTCGCCATGCGGCGCTGCTCGTTGCGGTAGTGGTGCATGATGGCGTCCAGCGTGGTTTCACCACTCCACAGGTCAGACTTATTGACGAGGATGAAGAACGCTTTCAGATGTTTGGCGGCGGCGGGTTCGTCGTCGATCATCTGCATCACGAAGTTGAGCGCGTCCTTTTGCAGATGCACATC
>JANRLJ010000075.1:0-43809 GCA_033762735.1 bacterium
CACGCTTCCCTGGTCTTCTCCCCCTCTCCTAGCGTCAGCGGTTGGGAGAGGGGGCGCGAACAAGTTCGCGTGGGGGGTGAGGGCGGAAAAGCGCCAACTCAATACCGGACAAGCCTTAAATCCCTCTGCAAGAGGGACTTAACCGCTAAGGTATCCCTTCTCCCCCTCTCCATAAGCGCAGCGACCGAAGCGGTTGGGAGAGGGGGCGCGAACAAGTTCGCGTGGGGGGTGAGGGCAACTAGTACGCCGACAAGATAAGAATGATGGGTTGCATTGGTACGGGCGCAGCGCGCTGCGCCCCTACAGGTAGGCAACTTTAGATGGTCAATGTACTAGTCCTAAAGCTTTCACAGGGGGCGGGTTGACTGTCAAATCCGCCCTCTTTTCATAAAAAATTCGCCGTGTTCCGGTTGTGTCCGCTGTATAATATCACGTGGTTCGCAGTCCTACATCGGAGCACAACCAAGTGGGCATTTCCGTCAGCTGGTACGACCAATCGCATCAGGCCTTGTTGTTCACCTATCAACGTCCCTGGAAGTGGCACGAGTTCGATCAGGCGGTGGCGGCGATGCTGGCCGCGCTGGACGACTCCCCGCGCACTGTTGATCTGATCTTCGACATCAGCGCGGCAGGGCTTCCCCCCAGCGGTGATCTCTCCCGCTTCAAGCGTGTGTCAGAAATCAATCACCCCCGCAGCGGCAAAGTGATCTTCGTCGGCGGTCAATCGCTGGTGATGAATCTGGTCGATCTGCTCATCAAACTCTATGGCCGCGCTTTCCGCCCCCCGGATTTTATCTTCGTCCTCAGCCTGGAAGAAGCGAGCCTGCGCTTGCAGCCGTCCTGAAACCGCCCTTGACCTCCACACCCTTTACGGTACAACACGACAGCCGAATCCATCTGAACCACGTCTGAAAAACGTTCTGTTTGGAAGACGTTATAATGGGGCAGGTCTGTTAAAAGTAAAGGTTTGCTTTTGCTATGCAAAAAAGGTTACGAGTCCATTTTTGGATCGGGCTGGCACTGCTGATTCTGCTGCTGCCAGCGCTCTCACTGGCGCAGGAAACGCCTGCCGACACCGAAATTCTGTGGGATACCTGGGGTGTACCGCATATCTTCGCGCCGGATTACGAAGGGCTGTTTTACGGTTTCGGCTGGGCACAGGCACAGAATCACGGTGATCTGATCCTGGAGCTTTATGGACAGGCACGAGGCCGCGCCGCCGAATACTGGGGCGAGGACTACCTGGACGATGACCAGCTTACCCACACCCTCGGTATTCCGCAGGACGCGCAGAACGAATACGCCGCGCTCAGCGACGAGTGGAAAGGCTATCTCGACGCCTTCACCGCCGGGTTTAACGATTATGTCGATCAGCACCGTGAGCAGATTGCGGACGAACGCGAGGTGGTGTGGCCGGTCGAGCCTGCCGACGTGATCGGCAACGGCATCCGTGTGCTGCGCTGGGCGTTCGTCGCCGGGCGTGGGGTGCGCATCGCCAGCCAGTGGGCGGAAGACACCGATACCGGGAGCGGCTCCAATGCGTGGGCAATTGCGCCTTCGCGCAGTGCCAGCGGGAATGCGATGCTGGTCGCCAATCCACACCAGCCCTGGACAGGCGCGGGTATGTGGATGGAGGCGCATCTGGTCGCGCCGGGCGTGAACGTCTATGGCGCGGTGCTGGTCGGGCAGCCTGTGCTGGGGATCGCCTTTAACGATAACCTGGGCTGGACGCACACCGTCAACACCAACGACGGGTGGGACTTATATGAACTAACCCTCAGCGAGGACGGCGCAGGCTATGTGTACGACGGTGAAACGCTGCCGTTTGAAACCGAGGGAGTCACGATTCAGGTGCGGCAGGAAGATGACTCGCTGGAGGAAGTGCCGCTGACGGTGCGGCGGTCGGTGCATGGGCCGGTGCTGGCACAGCGCAGCGATACACAGGCCATCGCCATCCGCGCGGTCGGGGAAGAGACGTTTGCCGCCGGGCAGCAGTGGTGGGAGATGGGGCTGGCGCAGAACTTCGAGGACTTCCAGAACGTGCTGCGCGACATCCGCATCCCGATGTTCACGGTGATGTACGCTGACCGCGAGGGCAATATCATGCACCTGTTCAACCAGATCATCCCGCGCCGTGACGAGGGCGACTGGGCGTTCTGGAGCAATATCACGCTGCTGGACGACGACAACCCGGCCATCCTCCCCGGCGACACCTCGGAATATGTGTGGGACGAGGCCGACCACCTGAGCTATGAGGAACTGCCGAAGGTGATTAATCCCGAAAGCGGCTGGCTGCAGAACGCCAATGAACCGCCCTGGCTGACCACCTTCCCCTACGAGATCAACCCGGCGGATTACCCCGCTTACGTCGCGCCTGAGCCGTACATCTGGCCGCGCCCGATTACGTCCATTCGGCTGCTGTACGAGGACGAGTCGATCACCTATGACGAACTGGTCGAATACAAGCAGTCCACCTTCATCGAACTGACCAACTGGGTGCTGGATGATCTGATCGCCGCCGCGCGTGAATCGGACGATGCTACCGCGCAGCAGGCCGCCGAGGTGCTGGCGAGTTGGGATCGCCGCGCGGATGCCGAGAGCAGGGGCGCAGTGCTGTTCATCGCCTGGGCAAACCAACACATCGAGCCGCTTGGTTTCCAGGCGTTTGAAACGCCCTGGGACGTGAACGACCCGCTCAACACGCCTCGTGGCCTGGCCGACCCTGAAGGCGCGGTCGCATCTCTGATCGAGGTGGCGAGCGGGCTGGAAGCGCTGCGGGCGCTCGGCGTGGGGATGGACGTGGCCTATGGCGACATCTTCCGCATCCGTGCTGGTGAATACGATCTGCCCGCGAACGGCGCGGAGGATTTGGTCGGCACGTTCCGCACGCTGACCTTCGCGCAGGACACCGATCAGCGCTTCCGTGCCACTTCCGGCGATTCGTATCAGGCCATCATCGAATTCGCTCCAGACGGCCCGCCGCGTGCGCTGGTGCTGTTGAGTCACGGCAACTCGACGCAGCCTGGTTCGCCGCATTTTTGGCGATCAACTGGAACTGTACGCGGCGCAGGAATTCCGCGAGGCCTGGCGCACCCGCGAGGAGATCGAAGCCAACCTGGAAGACCGCGTAACCTTCGAGGGACGGTAGAGCAAAAGCAGGGCACATCCGTGTGCGCCCGTCGTAAAAGCAAAGAAAAACAGCGACGCAAAGCATATGAAGGCGGTAGGGGTGCACCCGTGTGTGCGCCCGTCGTAAAAGCAAAGAAAAACAGCGACGCAAAGCATATGAAGGCGGTAGGGGCGCACCCGTGTGTGCCCGTTGTAAAAGCTTCCCGCCTGTTTCACTTGCTTTCGCTTTTATTGACACAACGAAAACATAGGGGTAGGCTTTCCGAAAAATGACAACGTTGTCATTTCGCCTGAAAGTGTAACCTGATGACCACGATTAAACAGGTCGCCCACAAAGCGGGTGTCTCTATCAAGACCGTCTCGCGCGTGCTGAATAACGACCCCAACGTGAGCAGTTCAACCCGCGCCCAGGTGCAGCGCGTGATTGACGAAATGGGCTATCGTCCCAATTTTGCCGCCCGCCACATGCGCACGCAGCGGTCGCAGGTGCTGGGGCTGATTACGGACGAAATCGTAACCACGCCCTTCGCCGTCGGCCTGATTCGCGGCGCACAGGATACCGCCTGGGCGCATAACAAAATGCTGCTGATCGCCAGCACCAACGGCGACTCGGTCAGAGAACAGAGCGTGATCCAGATGATGCTGGAGCGGCGCGTCGAGGGAATCATTTACGCTGCCTGGTATCACCGGGAAGTGGCTCCGCCGCCTGCCTTGAGCGAAGCGCCTGCTGTACTGGTGGACTGCTTTGCCGGGGATGGGTCGCTGCCGTCGATTGTGCCGGATGAAGCGGAAGGCGGCTACACAGCGACCGACATTCTGCTGCGCAAAGGTCATCGGCGCGTCGGCTTCATCAACATCACGCCGACTGCCCCCGCTGCGGTTGGCCGCATGGAAGGGTACTGCAAGGCGCTGGCCGATCATGGGCTGGCGTATGATGAAGCGCTCGTTCGCTATGCCATGAGCGGGCAGGCCAACGACGGTTATCAGGAAGCCCATCACCTGCTCGATCTGGCTGACCCGCCGACCGCGATTTTCTGCGGCAACGACCGCGTGGCGATGGGCACATATGACGCGCTCAAGGAACGCGGGCTGCGCATTCCTGACGATGTGGCGGTGATCGGCTTCGACAATCAGGAGATCATCGCTGCCTATCTGCGTCCGGCGCTCTCCACACTCGAACTGCCGCATTACGTGATGGGACAGAAGGCGGTGCAATTCCTGCTCAGCGAACCGACCAACGGCGCTACAAAACACGCGCAGATCAGGCTGCCCTGCCCCTACATTGAACGTGCTTCGGTTTAGGGCCGTTCAGGGACGTTCGCCTGCTGCCAGCCGCGCGTTGATGTCGTCCAGCACGGGGAGCGTATCCGCGAGGCTGTCCACCACATAATGCGCTCCGGCGGCGTACAGCTTCTCATAAATGGCGTTCAGCCGCGCCGCTACATCATCCGGCGCGAGCGCGTCCACTTCGGCTTCGCTCAGGCCGAGTTCATTGCCCGTTTTCGCCAGCGCAACCGTCCACGTCCCGGCGTTGCGCCCTTCGTCGATGTCGGCCACTGTATCGCCGATTTTGACCATCGCGCTGGCCGTCGAAACCTGAAGCTTGATCGCGTTCTGCCAGATCATCCAGGGCGCGGGTCGCCCGCCGCCCACATCTTCGGGGCACACCAGCGAATCCGGGTGGTAGCGCTGGCGGGTGGCTTCCGGCAGCAGCACCGCCATCATGGAGCGGGTATAACCCGTACATGAGCCGATTTTAAGGCCACTTTCCCGGTAAGCCTCCACCGTGTCACGCACACCAGGAATCAGGTCTGCATACTGCACGATGACCTCAAGCTGGCGCGGGGTAAAGTCCATGTAGATGTTCTGCGCATCTTCCTCGTCAGGCAGCCGGTGATGGACGCTCTGCCATTGTTCCTTCACGCGAGGGAGCTGCGTGATCTGGCGGATGTGGTCGCGTTTGAACAGCCCCATCGGCCCCCGCGCTTCGTCCGCCGTAATCTGAATCCCATGCTGCGCGAAGACTTCGATGAACACCTGGGTTGGGGCGCGGCTGCCATAATCGACCGTCGTCCCTGCCCAATCGAGGATAACGGCCTGGAGGGTGAGGGGCTGCTGCATGGGATGGACTCCTTCGACCATGTGCAGAAACATAGGACATATTGCCTGAGTTTATCCCAAATTCTCGCACACAACAGTGTTCTGTATCACCAGACAGGGCAAACGCATCAAACGCCGCAAACAACCCAAAAGGCGCAAAGGTCACAAAGGTTTTGTCATGATCTTCGTGTCCTTCGTGCCTTTGTGGTTGAAAAGGGATTTCAGATGTGCTTTGATGAATCGGCCTTATTTATCCTGCACCAGCAGCATGATATTGCCGCTGTTGTCCTTGAAGACGGCCTCGATAATGCCATACGAGCGATCCGTCGGCGGCTGCACGAATTCCACCCCCCTGGCCGTAAACGCCTCGTAGGTCTGCTGGCAGTCGTCGGTTTTCCAGGGGCCGCTGCGCAGCTTGCCCGCTTCCAGCAGTCGCGTCAGTTGATCGACATCTTCCTGGGTGAACACCGCGCCCGGTTTCAGCGCTTCCAGATGAAATTCGAGGTCTGGCTGGCTGGGCAGCCCGACCGTCAGCCAGCGATAATCGCCTGCTGTGATGTCGGTGCGGATTTCAAAACCGAGCTTTTCCGTGTAAAAGCGCAGCGCCTCATTGTGATCCTTAACCCAGATGGTGGTCACTGAAAGTCTGTTCATCATGGCTGAATTCCTCCCTTGTTTACGGAAGAATCGTAACACATTTGTGCTAAATCGGCTTCTCGAAAATTGCCCCGTTTACAACTCGGAAGGGTCTTCGATGCCGTGCAGCAGGCGAACGCACAGAGGAATGTAGGCGGGTTTTGTCGTAGGGCGAACGCTGAGCCGGTAAGCGGTGGGGGAGAGTCCGGCAATTTTGCTGAAAAGGGCACTGAACGAGCCGAGGCTTTCAAAGCCGACAGCCGCGCAGATTTCGGTGATCGACAGGTCGGTCGTTCGCAGCAGTTCCTTTGCCCTGGCGATGCGCCGCTGCATAAGATACTGATGCGGCGTCTGGCGATAGACGCTGCGGAAGCGGCGAATGAAATAGTACGGTGAGAGTCCCACTTCGCCGCTCAACTGGTCAATGGTGATCGGCATGGTATAGTGACGATCCAGAAAACGGCGGGCGCGGCGGATCGGCTCCTGAGGATTCAAAGGGTTCTCCCGGTGGGTATCACACATAATCACAGTATAGCATATGTGTGGGATGCGGAACGCAAACGGCAAATCGGCGTGGGTGGGCAACGCACGGATCACCCGAACCATCAACCCACGCAAATGCTCAGCCGCTTGGCTGCATGAAGGCTTTATCCACGTAGCACCACAGCCAGTTTTCGCCCGGTTCAAACGACTGAATACTCGGGTGCTGGGTTTCGTGGAAATGCGCGGTGGCGTGCTTGTTGGGGGATGAATCGCAGCAGCCGACATGCCCGCAGATTTTGCAGATGCGCAGATGCACCCAACTGCTGCCCATCTTCAGGCATTCCTCGCAGCCCTGTGCGCTCGGTTCAACGTCCTGAATCTGATCCAGATGTGTACACGTATTTGCCATTCCGTCCCATCCTTCCCTTGATTGATCACGCGAATTGTAGCGAACTAGTCCGCCGAGTCCTATAGGTTGCTATGGTAGACTTTAGAAGACACAAGGACAGGAGAAGCGCCGTGCAGGACGTACAGCTTCGTGTGGGAATGCCGCTGGCAGATTTTATACGCGAGAACGATCACCAGCCCTTTGAATTGATTCAGGGAGAGAAAGTCCCTAAAATGCCTACCGTCGCAGGTCACAACGAAACGCTGCATATCGTCTTTCAACTGCTGGTGGCATTTGTAACCAGTCGTCTGTTAGGGCTTGTTCGCATGGAATCAACCTTTATCCTGCCGGATTCTGACGATCAGGACTGGGTGAAAGGCTCGCGCACACCCGATATTCTGTTTTTCGCGGCGGAGCGGCTTGCTGCCTATAAAACCGCACGACCTGATTGGCGCAGTCGTCCCTATGCGATGGTGCCTGATCTGGTGATTGAAATCGTTTCTCCCAACGACAGCTACAGCGACCTCGACGCGAAGGCTGATCTCTATCTGGCGGATGGTGTGCGGACAGTCTGGGCAGTTGATCCGCAGCGTCGCACTGTGCGCGTCTACACGGATGCGGGGGAATATCGGCTCAAAGGTGATGATGTGCTCTATGGTGGTGATGTGGTGCCAGGGTTTGAGACAGCCATCAGCGCATTTTTCCAGGAATCCGAATAGTTCCTGTATCAAGGATGTCTCCGCCCTTCGACGGATTGTGAAAAAAGGTACTTGCCATATTTAAAAAATGCGCATAAGCTTTATTTGTTCCGATTTTCACAAGTCACGCTGAGGCACACAACCCATGCTCCCCCTGATTTCCAAGCCCAGAGACACCTTTTTCATGGGCGATCTGCCCACCCTTTCGCACGATATGCTGCAATACCTGCTCGATGTCAGCAAACACGGCGATTTCGTTAAAGCCATGTTCGGCCCCTATGCCATGTACTTCCTCAACCATCCCGACCTGCTGCACAAAGTCCTGGTGGAAGACGCCGACCAGTACGAAAAGACCATCATGATTAAGCAGGTGCTGGGGCCGGTGATCGGCACCGGACTGTTTACCAACGACGGCGATTTCTGGAAGCGCCAGCGCAAGCTGATGCAGCCCGCCTTCCACAGCAAGCGCATCGCCGCCTATGCAGACACGATGGTCGATTATGCCGCGCATCTGGCAGACGGCTGGGAGAATGGCGAAACGCTGATGTTCGACCAGGCCATGACCAACCTCACCATGCACATCGTCGTCAAGGCGCTGTTCGGGCTGGAGATGGGCGCGGATGCCGACGAGATCGGCGCGACCGTTAAGAAGCTGCTGGAAATCGTGGACGTGCGCTTTAACCGCCTGATGCCGCTGCCGGACTGGATGCCCACGAAGGAAAACCGCGACCTGCGCAAACACATCGCCCGGCTGGATGCGCTGATTCAGGGCTTCATCGAAGAACGCCGCCGCACCGGGAAGGACAACGGCGACCTGCTGAGCATGATTTTGCTGGCTCAGGACGAAGACGGCGGCGCGATGACCGATAAACAGGTGCGCGACGAAGCCATGACCATCTTCGGCGCTGGACATGAGACGACCGCCGTCGCGCTGACCTGGACGTTCTACCTGCTCTCGCAGAATCCAGAGGTCGAAGCCCGCCTTCACGACGAACTGAGTGCCGTGCTGGGTGGACGCCTGCCGACTTTCGCCGATCTGCCGAACCTGAAATACACGGAGATGATCGTGAAGGAAGCGATGCGGCTGTATCCGCCCGCTTTTGCGACGACGCGGCTTGCCAGAGAGGGCACGGTGCTGGAAGGGGTGCGGCTGCCGAAGATGGCGAATGTGCTGGTGAACATCTACGGGGTGCATCATGACGAGCGCTTCTTCCCTGACCCCGAACGCTTCGATCCGGAGCGCTTCTCGCCCGAAAACGAGAAGACGATCACCCGCTATGCCTATCTGCCATTCGGGGCGGGGCCACGTGTGTGCATCGGGAATCAGTTCGCCATGATGGAAGCCAAGCTGATCGTGGCGACGCTGGCACAGCGCTTCCAGATGCACCTCGCGCCGGGGCATCTCGTCCAGCCGGAGCGTATGTTCACGCTGCGTCCCAAATATGGCATGAAGATGGTCGTTACCGAGCGCCAAGCCGTGCTGGCGTAAGCGAAGAAAAAAAGCGCCATCCTGAGGGTGGCGCTCAATTCTCAAATCAGCAAGAGGATCATTCTTCTCGTAGGGGCGGGTTTCAAACCCGCCCTTCCGTGTAATCTCGGTAATCTCGCTTTAAGACCCGCCCGGTGTCGGCGTGGCAGCCGTCGCATTCAGGCCGACACCGCCGCCTGCGTAGGGCGGGCAGTCCGACGGAATCACAATCTGCTGGCCGGGGAAGACACGCCGCGCATTGGTGATGTTGTTCGCTTCCAGCACGCAGCTCGTCAGGACATTATATTCCGCTGCCACCTGATCGACCGTATCACCGCGCTGCATGATGTAGGTGGTCGAGCCGAGCGGAATCCCACCTGTATTCGCGCCTGCCGTGCCAGCATCGCCGGAAGCGTTGGTCAGCGCCGGGAACTGCCCATAAGGAACCCCATCATCCGGAATCGCCAGCACTGTGCCAGGGCGCAAATCCACACCCCGGAAGTCCATCAGATCGTTGACCATGCGCAGCGAGATAATCGACACGTTGAACTGCTGCGCAATCGTATCCAGCGTATCGCGCGGCTGGACGACGTAGGTCTCGGTGAAGGGAATGCCGCCGGTGTTGTCGGGGTTGGGGGAAACGTTGATGACCGCCGGGAACTGACCGTAGGGGACACCGTCGGTGGGGATGACCAGCGTCACGCCGGGGCGCAGGTCGCTCCCGTTGAAGTCCATCAGGTCGTTCGCCATCCGCAGCGAGACGAGCGAGACATTGAAGCGCTGCGCAATCGTGTCCAGCGTGTCACGCGGCTGGACGACGTAGCTCTGCCCGGCTTGTCCCGCCCCGACCGGAACGCCGCCTTCTTCATCATCCTGGGGGGTGGCGGTTGCGGTGGCAGCGTTACCGCCCTGGTTGGTGGTGCCTGTGCTGCCGGAACCCGCCGTCGAGCCGACATTAGGTGTCGCGGTCGCGGCAGGCTGTGCTTCTTCGTCTTCGACTTCTTCATCCGGCGGGAGCGTGAACGACTCGCGCGGGAACAGCACTTCCAGGTCGCCCGTGTAGTTCGGGCATTCGATTTCGATCAGCAGCACGTCGCCGGGGCGCACAATACTGCTGGCGTCCAGACCGTTGCCTTCTGCCAGGCAGATGACATCCACGTCGAACAGTGCCGCGATGGACTCCAGCGTGTCGTCATCATCGACGGTGTAGCTGGTGGTTTCGGTGATCGGCAGGTCAATCTGCCCGCCTTCGCCGCTTTGCTGCGCAGCGACCAGCGGCACGGCCAGCACAAGTGCCGCCAGCAGCAGCAGACCAAAAAAAACACGAGGTGAATAGCGCATGACTCAACCTCCGGGGTGCGTTCCATCAAGTTGAACTAAGGATAGCACAAAACCGAGGTGTGCACCTAAAGCCTTTGTGTGAGGCATTCGTCCTACTGAAAACGCGGCCTTTGGAATCCGCAGTAGGTAAATAATGGGCCATATGGAAAACATTACGGAATCAGAATAGTTCCGGTTGTACAATGAAGATGTGGCGCGTAGCAACTGCCTGATGTGGTGGTTGCCCTGTGCTCAGTGTTTTATCTGTTTCCATGCTTTTGGTATTGGATATGATATCTCGACCGGATGGCGAGTTTGAACGCAGGCTTGGCCTGGCTTATCTGGCTGCCTCGCTGCTCACGGGACTTCTGGGCTGCCTGGTCTTCATCGTCATGATGCAAATCGTGGACTCAGAGACGCTGACTGCCGGGGGACTGCGCCTGATCTCCGGACAAAAAATCGTCCTGACGAACTTTACCCTGATTGAAAACAGCCTGACTTCCGCAGCGCAGCAGGACTTCGCCCAACAGGACGATACGCGACTACTGTGGTTTCTGGATTCTGCGCAGACCCTCAGCGCGGATTTACAGATGATGCAAGTGCAGAACACCCTGCCATCCGCCATCAATGCGCTCTACTTCGCACCCAATGGAATCGCGGATACGCTGGCGCAGGTGATCGCACTGACGCATGTGCTGCTGGCGGACGAAACCGCCTACACCGCCCAACTACCCAATGTGCGGCGGCTGTACGAACTGACCGCGCTGCTGGACGCACAGTTCACACGGATCAACGATCTGTATCTTACTCATGAAGACAGGTATATCCGGCAGCTGCGCCTGCTGGCGTTTGTGGTGCTCTTTGGCTTAATAAGTGTGCTGACGTTTGAATGGGTAGTGATCTTCCGTCCGATGCGGCAGGCTTTGCGCCGCCGTAACCAGCGTATCAGGGCGGAAATCGCCCAGCGGGAACAGACCGAATACGCCCTGCGGCAGAGCGAAACCCTGTACAGGCGGCTGGTGCATCAGCTTCCTGATATGGCCGTCATCCTGTTCGATACGCAGCAGCGCATCACGCTGGCCGATGGCCCTTTCCTGAAAGCGGTACAGCTTGCCGACGGCAGCATCGAAGGGGCGCTCATTCGGGAGGTGCTGCCCAAAGAGGCATACGAAGTCCTCTCTCCCCATTACCTGGCCGCCCTGCGCGGCGAGAAATCAGAACTGGAGCGCACCTACGGGCCGTATACGTACTACGCGCGCTTTCTGCCCCTGTATGACAGTGAAAACAAGATCAGCGGTGGCATGATTGTGGTGCAGGACACCAGCGCCCGCAAACAGGCAGAGGCGGCAACCCGCAGCAGTGAAGAGCGCTTCCGCAACATCTCGGAAATCATGAGTGACTATACCTATGGGATCGAAGTCGATGCCGACGGGACGCTCCGAAACGTCTGGAAGGCGGGCGCGTTTGAGCCGATTACGGGCTATACCTCCGAGGAATTTGATGCGCGGGGGGGCTGGCGCTCGGTCTTTTATCCTGAAGACCTGCCCATCGCCGCCCAACGCTTCAAGCGGCTGATGGCCGGGCAGGACGACATCAGCGAGTTCCGCATCACGACAAAATCGGGCGAAATCCGCTGGCTGCGCGATTATGGGCGACCCGTCTGGGATGAGGTGCAGCAGCGCGTGACCTTCATCTATGGCGCGGCACAGGACATCACCGAGCAAAAGCTGGCTGAGGCGCGGTTGGCACTCAGCGAGCAGAAATATCGCACCCTGGCCGAAAACATGGCCGATGTGGTGTGGGTAGTGGACGCCGCAACGATGCAGTTTATCTACATCAGTCCATCGGTAGAGACGGCCAGCGGCTTTACTGTAGATGAGATGATGACAGGCGGCTTCGAGCATGTGGTCACGCCGGAAGCGTATGCGATGATTCGCACACTTCTGCCACAGCGAATCGAAGCCTTCCTGCAAGGCGATTCAGAGGCGGTAATCCAGACCCATCATCTGGAGCAGCTTCATAAGGATGGGACGTGGGCGTGGGCGGAGATGGTGACGAAGGTCGTTCAGAACCATCAGGGTGAGGTGCAGCTGATCGGGGTCACGCGCGATATTTCCGAACGAATGCGCTTGCAGAAGCTCCAGACCGAACAGGTGCAGCTCCAGACGGCGTTTGAGAAGGAAGTCGAGCTGAACGGATTGAAATCGCGCATGATGCTGCGAATCGCGCATGAATTTCGCACACCGCTGTCGGTGATTCTCACGTCCAGCCAGATGCTTGAACGCTTTCATGACCGCTACACCCCCCACGACCGCAGCGCCAAAACCCGGCTGATCGAAAGCGAGGTTCGGGCCATTACACGGATGCTGGACGATATGAGCCTGGTAGTGAACGGCAGCTTCCTGCCCGAAAAGCTGTGGCTGGATCGGCGGGACATCGTCTCCATCTGTCAGGAAGTGATTGCCGAAGTCGAACAGGAATTCGACCGCGCCTTTTTCCTGTCATCACCCCATCAGGTTTTTGTGGATCAGGTAGATCGGGCACTGCTCAAGCGCGGGCTGTTCGAAGTGGTGAAGAACGCGGCACAGTTTTCGTGCGCAGGCACACGGGTTCAGATCACACTTACCATTCAGCCTGAGCGGCTTGAAATCATCGTGCACAACGAAGGCGACGGGATTCTGCCGAACGAACTGAGCCGCGTGTTTGATCCGTTCTTCCGGGGCAGTACGATCAGCGAGATCAAAGGGCTGGGGTTGGGGCTGACGCTGGCGAAAGCGGCAGTGGAAGCGCATCAGGGGACGATTCACATCGACAGTGTGCTGCATCAGGGTACGCGCGTGACGATTGCCTTACCGCTGTAGAGTTTCACGACAACGTTATTTCGGTTAGCCCTATTTCTGGAACACGAATTATAATCCAAAATGAGATCGTTGTGAGGAAAGGGCTTTCAGTGATTGAGCGGATAAAGTTAAAAAATTTCAGGAGTATTCAGGGTTTAGACCTTGAGTTGAAGTCGCTGAACGTCCTCATTGGTCGGAATGGTTCTGGTAAATCGAACTTTCTAAGCTTTTTTCATCTCTTGGGTGAAGGGGCACGTGGACGACTAAATCGCACAATTGTGAACGAGCTTCGTGGCTTTGAATTCCTGCGTTTTTTGAACGCCGACACTTGGGAAAACATCAGCTGGGATGTGACATTTTCGTCTGATCCAGTTTCCTCAAGATATGAACCTCTATTCTACGAAGGGGAGCTGAGTCCTCGTGGGGTAGCAGGCTACAACATACAGTCGGAGATCATATCGCGTCCGCCTTATCCAGACAAACATCATCTTGGTCCGTATAAGTATCTTGAGGTACGAGACGGTACTGTAACCAAACTCAAAGCGCGGCCTAATGAAGACAGCGAATCACGCGAAGACGAAGTGGCTAAATTTGAAGGGCTTGACCAGGAACTCGCTGTAGCCGAGATTCGTAATCCTACACGTTACCCCTCAATTGACGAGGTTTATCGACGTTTAAGAGAATGGACTGTATTTCGGGGATTTGGAGAACGCGAACTCAGTCAGGTTCGTGGTCCTCAAACCCTCAATGTGGTAAACCCTCTACAGCTTGATCCAGATGGATCAAATCTCGTTTCAATCCTCTATGAGCTTACAAATCAACCCCAATATGAAGAAATCTATAATCGTCTGAATGAAATCATACAGGCGGTGTTTGAGGATTTCAGCAAATTTGACCTGCCATTGGTTGCCGGAGCGCAGGCGAGTTTGAGTTTTCGCAGCCGTAATTTCAAAAAATCCATTCCGGCGCTGTTTATGTCAGATGGGCAACTGCGGTTTCTGGGATTGATTGTCCTGCTCTTGCTGCCATCTCCTCCAAAGCTCCTGTTGATTGACGAGCCTGAAATTGGGATGCACCCCAAAATGATTACCATTTTTGCTGAAGTGTTGAAAAGCGCTGCGCAACGGACACAAATCATTGTAAGCACCCATTCCCCCCAACTCATTGATGCGCTCTCGCCTGATGATCTTTTAGTCGTTGACCGCGAGAACGGCGCAACTGTCATCAACCGTCCCGATCAGGAGCGTCTGGCACGCTGGTTAGAACGCTATTCAACGGGTTATCTGTGGACGAATACAACGCTGCTGGAACGCTAGAAGAATGGGTGAATTGTTCATCATCTGCGAGGGGCATACCGAAGCGAACACTTTAAAAGCCTTTCTTCGACCCTACTGGTCAAAACGTTTTGATGATTGCCAAATCCTCAGACGTGATGGCAATCAAGATGTGATAACCAAACTGAGAGAGGATGTAGAAATAGCGCTTAATGGATACCCTGAAAACGCGGTGCTTTGCCTGATTGATCTTTACGAAGAACCCTTTGGTGTCTACAAACGAGAGATGACTCGTGAGGAGGGCTTTAGGAAGGTCAAAGAACGTCTGGAAGCCCTGGTAGCCCCACAATTTCACACACGTTTTGGTGCTTTCCCTGTTGTGATGGAAGTCGAGACATGGCTGCTCGTGGATTTGGACTATTCCAGTCCTGAGGAAGTTGAACGCCCCGCTAAAGAGCTTAAGAAGCTAAAACCAAATTACAACAAGGGAATTGATGGAAGTAGACTTTTCAGGAGTGCAAGTGCCCAGCGCGTCTATGACGACAATTGTCCCCATTTCAAGTTGATGATTGATTGGTTGGTCGCCGAACCCATTGAGCAAACTCGTGAGGTTGAAGAAGACCCGAACCAGCAACAATTGAGAAGAGTCGCCATAATAGCGCAGCAATACGTTGAAAAATGTGACCTTGAGATTGAACGCTGTGTAGAGATTGAAGCTTATGAGCGAGCCGAACGATGGATGGATGTACAGGAATTCTGGAGCAACTTTATCATTGAGGTTCAACTCAAATACAGTGCCTTCTATTCCTGATATACCACTACTGAAAATAATCATTACATTGTTGTAAGCACTCAATTTGCTGTCACGTTGGAGTGAGGTCAGCGAAAATTTCCTTTTTGTAATTGCAAAATTCTATCCAAGTCTTTAGCCTTGTATGTGCGGGCTTCGTTCTAAGATAGTTGCGTTCTATTCTTCGTCAATCAAGCGAACGAGGACGCCGCCCTGTGATGACCGAACCCATCCCCCAACCGACGACAGATCGCGTGGTCGGCCCCTACACGTTGAAAGAAGCCCTGGGCCACAACAACGCCAGCGCGGTCTATCATGCCGTGCATGCTTCCACCGGGCGCGAAGTCGCGCTGCGCGTGCTGCTCCCGGCGCAGAACAAGCAGTACATCGACCGCTTTATGGAAGAAATCCGGCGGGTGGCCGGCCTGCGCCATCCCTACCTTGTGCCCATCATCGATTATGGCGTTTCGGGCGATACAGTTTACATCGCCATGCCGCGTCTGGTGGGGGGATCGCTGCAGGAGCGCCTGCTGCGGCGGCGGTTGCAGCAGGGACTCCGACGCAACGAACCGCTCGATGTAGCCGGGCTGCCCTCGCTGGGGGAAATCGCCGCGATGCTGGAACGAATCGCCGCCGGGCTGGATTATGCCCACGCCCGCCAGATCATTCATCAGCAGGTGCAGCCGGGCAATATTCTGTTCGACCGTGACGGTCACGCTTACTTAGGCGATGCAGGCTTAACAAAACTTTTTAAGGTCATTTTTTCGCTGAAGGAAACGAATGCCGTCACCACCCACGCCTTTTCCTCGCCCGAACAGTGGCAGGGCGAGACGATGAGCGCTGAATCCGATCAGTATTCGCTGGCGGCGGTGGTCTATCTGCTCGTAACCGGGCGGTTGGTGTTCGAGGCCAACAGCATCTATGGCCTGATGAACATGCACATGAACGACCTGCTGACGCCGCCGCATCAGGTGCGCTTTGGCCTGCCGGGGGATCTCACGCCCGTGCTGCTCAAGGCGCTGGCGAAACAGCCGGAGATTCGCTATCCGACCGTGACCGCCTTCGCCCAGGATTTCGCCCGGTCGATTCAGGGTCTGGAAGGCCGCCCGACCGACTTTTTCACCTTCCCCCTGCGAGAAGTGAGCGCCCGCAAGCACGATGTGTATCTGGGCAGCAGCGAAGGCGATGTGGAAGCCGCACAGAAGGTGACGGAAGCCCTCAACAGCCGGGGGATCACCACCTGGAAGGACGACTCCGCCCGCATCGGCTCTTTGTCGTGGAAAACCGCGCTGGTGGATGCGGTGCGCAGCGCAGGCGTGGTCGTGGTGGTCATGTCGCCGGGGGCGATGCGCTCGGAGTGGGTCAATCTGGCGCTGGCGCTGGCACACAAACACCGCAAGCCCGTGATCGGCTTTCTGCTGCGCGGCAGTGAAGGCCATCGTGCCGCATTCAGCCGGATTATCGAAGCGGAAGCCGATTATAATGTCGCGCTGCAAACGCTGATGCAGGCCATTCAGGGGCATCTGGGTTGAGGCAGAAAGTCAGCAGCGCAGTGTGTGCGGCTGTGCTTATGGAAAACCATATAAGTAGGACTTACGCAGTTGCCCTCACCCCCCGACCCCCTCTCCCGACCGCTGCGCTAGGAGAGGGGGAGAAAAAACGGGAAGCGTGTAAGTCCCTCTCCCTGAGGGAGCGCCTCTTGCAGGAGGATTTAGGGTGAGGGCGAAAGCTGAAGTGCGTAACTCGTAATAAGCATAAATAAATTTTGTACATGGGCGAAGCACGCTTCGCCCCCTGCCATTGGTCACATTCGATCTGATTTCTCCACTATTCTTTTCCTAAGCGCTGGATGGCAGTTACGACATCCGGCGGGGTCTTGTGCTTCGCAAGGGAATTCAGCCACACGGTATGTTCGCCCGCCTGCCGCAGTACAATGCCGCTAAGCTGGTGATACTGTCGCAGGAAATCGGTCGCGTTCTTAAAGCCCCGCCGGGTGAAGTAATCTTCGGTTTTCTGCTCTGCCCGCTGGCGCAGCACGATCATCGTGCGCGTCACATCATCCGCAGAGAGTGCCCGCTCAGTGGTCAGCCACACCAGATTGACGATGCTGGGCGGCATCTGTCCGACCTTATCACATACCACCGCCATCAGCTTGCCGAAGCGCCCATCATCCGCCTTATCATCCAGTTCCACGCTGCGCATCCGCCGGACTTCGATGTTCAGGGGCGTATGGGTTTTAAAGGTGACGGTGAAATCCGGGCCGCGCTGTCTGAGGGCAGTGTAGCGCTCATATTCGAGTGTAAAGCGCTCCTCGTGCAGCAGCAGCCACGCGGTTTCCAGTTCGGCGCGAATATCCTTGAGGCCAGCCTCGTCCCGTGCGCTTTTCAGCTTGGAGCGGATTTTGCTGCGATAGCGGATGGCGAACTCCCTGAAGCGGCGCGACCCACGTACCCAGTTTTCAAATTCGGGAGTGAACGCGGTCTTATTGCCTTCAAAGAGATAGGTGAGCAGCTCATCAACCGGCGGCATACGCAGTTCACAGAATTGTGCAGGTCAATCAAAGCTTCGAGTCTGGCAAAAGTCTGGCAGATAAAGCGCTTTTTGTCCACGCTGACCATATCAATCCTCATGGCGATTGCATCAAAACTTGAGGACACTCTAAAAAGCTTTTTTGAACCACAAAGGCACGAAGGACACTAAGACAAGGAAAAATTTTTGTGACCTTTGGGCCTTCGTGGCTTGTATTGAACTTTTTTAGCCTGTTTGTGGAAATTGATGCGTTTGTCCTGGATCAACGTGCGAAAAGAGAGCTGAAGCACATCGCTTAAGTTTCTTCGCATTCCCGAATTTTGTAGAGAAGACATTCTCCTATCGCTCAATCCCCCACATGGGCTACTGCAAATAGCGACGCTAGGCTCATTAAGCAGATCGAAAGCTGACGTACATTAAGGGCAGGCTGATAACACAGTCGAAGATGCAAAAGCCAAGCGAGAAGGAGACATTCCAATGTTGGGCTGGGCAATCTTTTTCCTGATCGTCGCCATTGTTGCTGCGATCTTCGGTTTCGGCGGTATCGCCGGGACGGCTGCTGGTATTGCGCAATTCCTGTTCGTGGTCTTCCTGATTTTGTTTGTGGCGTCCCTGCTGTTTGGGCGTCGCTTCACGGACGTTTAAGCGCGAACCACCTGGAACCGGGGGGGCTTTGACCTCCCCTTCCGCTTGAAAACCCAACAGACTCCCAGAGTTCTGTATCCATCGAAACGACAACATCTGAGTGTTTGAAAGGTCAACATCATGGCAAGTGAACGTCAGGAACGGGTCAGGGTCGAGCGCGGCGATGGCTTTGAGCGCCGCCAGCGCGTGGTGGAAGTCACACCGTCCGCCCGCACCGTTTTTGTCTCCCGCGTGAGCAGGTTCCTGTGGCTGCTGGCGACGGTGGTCACGGTGCTGATTGGCATCCGCTTTGTGCTGAAGCTGATCGCGGCCAACCCCACCAACACCTTCGCGGATCTGATTTACAGCATCACGGATGTGCTGGTCGCGCCCTTTGTGGGGCTGATCAACACCCCGGCGGCTGCCAATGGCGCAGTGTTCGATGTTCCAGCGCTTTTTGCCATCGTGATTTATCTCCTGGCAACGTGGGCACTGGTGCAGTTGTTCCGCATTTTATTCGCCAGTACCAACAGCACGCGCCGCGTCACCACGGTTGAGCGCGCCCGCCGTGACTGAGCAGCTTCACCGCATTTCCTGATTGGTTTGTTCGGCGTAAAACGCATACGGAGGAAAGCACTACAATGAACTTTATCGAAAGTCTTATCGCTTCACCATTCATCTGCCTGGGTTGGATTATCGTTGGCGCGATTGCCGGTTCGCTGGCACGGTCGATCATGGGTTCACGCGATGCGTCGTTTGTGGCGGACATCATCCTGGGGATTGCCGGGGCGATTATCGGGGGTCTGGTTGCAGGGTTCCTGGGCGTTGGTCCGACGGAAGCCGATGGAGGTCTGGAACGCGTTCTCATTAATCTGGTGATTGCGACGGTTGGTGCTATTATTCTGATTGCGATCCGGCGCGCTGTAGTAAGAGCCTGACGCAGTGGTTGAAGCGAACCTGGGTGTGACATCAGGTTCGCTCAACACAGCATTTTCCAGTTTACAGGACTTGATGAGCGTCTTCCGCACGACCGAACCAGCAGCAGGAACGATGTTCGGCCAGGGCAAACAGGACGCTCGTTGCGATTCTGCCCGCTCCCCAACCATGAAGGATGCTATGAACTACGGGACAGAGTTACGGCGTCTGCTGCAAAGCCTGCGCCAGCAAGGCCCCCGGCTGACCCTGATGGCGGCCAGAGATAAGGTTGAGCGCTGGGTCACGGGACACCCGACCTGGCGTTATGGCCGCATCACCCCGCAGATCATCCTCGGCGGGCAGCCCGCGCGCAGTTTACTGCCCAGACTTGCTGAACTTGGCGTGTCAGGCGTCCTCAACATGCGCGACGAGTACGATTATTTTGAAGAAGTCGGGCTGGCAAAGCTGGCCTATCTGCGCCTGCCCACACCGGATAACACCGCGCCCTCGCTGGAAAATCTGCGGCAGGGGGTTACTTTTATTCAGAATCAGCTTGAAAAAAGCGGCGGTGTCTACATCCACTGCTGGGAAGGGTTGGGGCGCGGGCCGACGATGGTCGCGGCTTATTTCGTCAGCACCGGGATGACGCCAGACGAGGCATGGGCACAGATCCGCGCCGTGCGTCCCTTCATCCGCCCGACACACGAACAGGTGCAGCGCATTGAAGAATTTGCCCGATGGATCGTGCCTGAGATGAATCTGGCTGAGCCGTCAGGAGGGCAGGCCGTACAACAGACCGATGGGGCTGAGGGGCGATGAAAGCAGCACAGACAACCGGGAAATTTCGAGCATTTTTAGTGCGTGCCATTACGGCATTGAGAGGAAACAATATGCTTCCCAAATGGATGCGTTTACAGTCTTCGCCCAGAGCAAAGACCATTCCCCAGCATTCGGTCGTGATCGTCAGCGATGATGTGGCCTCGCTGGACGCTTTAGAAGCTGCTTTAAAAGAGAACAACTATTTTGTCTATTCCATGCGCACCGTGCCGGAAGCGCTGCTGCTGCTGGGGACGATTCCGCTGCCGGACGCCATCATCTGCGACTTTGCCAAGCCAAAGGACGCGGGCAAGGATTTTCTGGATCGTGCCCGCATTCGCTACGGCAAGCGTGTCCTTCCCCCCATTCTGTTCCTGATGGACGAGCCGGAAGACGAAGAAGCGGCGCGGTTGTTCGGCGCGAATGATCTGCTGGCAAAGCCGTTTACCAACGAAGCGCTGCTGAACAGCATCAACGGGATGATCGCCAACCGCGCCAAGCCGATTGCATCCTGAGTCGATCTTGAACGGTTACACGGGAACTTATTTCGAAAACGGGCACTGGTCGGGCGACGCGCACGTCGCCCCTACCGGAAATCTGAATTTTGAAATAGCTTCTACAATGACTCCACATCGACCTGATTAAAGGATAAAGAGACGTGAAGGGAATCGAAGTCTTCCGCAACACCCTGGTCGTTCTGCTGACGATTGCCCTGGCGTATCTGTTCGTGCGAACCCTCAATATCTGGCTGGTGCTGGCGATTGCCATTCTGATCGCCTCCGCCGTGCGTCCGGCCATTGTGCGGCTGCGGCGGTGGGGACTTTCACAGGGGTTTGCCATTCTGGTGGTGTATGGCTTTATGGCCGCCGTCGGGGTGACGATGCTGCTGCTGGTGATGCCGCCGGTCGTGAATCAGTTCATCGGCTTTCTGCAGAACGACAACCGCCTCGCCAACCGTCTGATTATCGCGCAGTCGTGGCTGGAGCGGACGCTGGGGGATATCACAGGCTCCAATGTCAGCTTTGGCATTGCGCCGGAGGACGTTCGCACGACCGTGCATACCTTTGTGGAAGACATCCGCATCACTGCGCCAAGCCTGCTGGATGACCTGTCACAGTTTGTGACGGATTTCGTCCTGATCTTCGTGATGGGCATTTACTGGCTGACCTCCCGCGAAAAGGCTGAAAAATTCATCCTCGATCTGGTGCCGATTGGAAGACAGGCACAGGTCAGCGCGATCTTCGAGGAAATCGAGACAGGGTTGGGCGCATATGTGCGCGGAATTATCCTGGTTTCGTTCCTCGTCGGCAGCATAAGCTATGTGCCCCTGGCGCTGCTAAACGTCCCCGGCGCGGCCACGATCAGCTTCATTTACGGGCTGGCGACCGCGATTCCGATTGTGGGTGGTATTCTAGGGGTAGCGGCAGGCACAGCACTGGCGCTGATCTCTTCGCCAACTGCGGCGCTGACGGTTTTCCTGGTGACGGCGGTTATGCAGCAGGTCGAGAACTATATTATCTCACCGCGCATTATGTCCCGCGCGTCAGCATTCGATGAAATTCTGGTGATCGTCTTCATCGCCGCCGGGTTCACGCTGAATGGCATTGTCGGGGCGCTGATTGCCATTCCGGTCGCCGGAACGGTGACGATCATCGTGCGGCATCTGGTGCTGGAACCCCGCAAGGCGCGGGTCACGCCCGTCAAGGTCGAGGGCGGCATCCTGCTGACAACCACCGATCCTGATCTGCCCTCGCTGCGTCCTTAAATAAAAAGGGGGCGATATGCGCATCGCCCCGGCGTTCCTGAATATCAAATAGATGCTGGCTTGTGGAGATTGCAAGCACTACATGCCCAGGGAGTCATTCCGGTGCGTGTGCTTGTGCCCGGCGACGATCCGCTCCACATAAGGGTTCGCCAGCACGGGCAGCACAAGCGTTTCCTCGCGGCGCTTCAGGATTACGTGATAGAAGCGTCCGGCGCATTTTTCAAGGTAGGGCAGCTTTTCCTGGCAGATGATTTCACGAATCTGCCAGCCCATGAACAGCAGCGTCGCGAGCTGGTCGCCGCCAGCGTAGGTTTCGCTCTCCGGGCACCAGTGGCGGCAGAACACGATGTCCTCTGCCAGCAGCCGTATCGATAAATCTTCAGCTATAGTCGTGTCAGACGAAATACGATGGATGGAAAGGCGCCCTTTGGCCTGGCGCCTGCGGTGATGAATCAGCATGTGCGTTTATCCTTGCAGCAGCGACTGTGCGCCGTCAATCCAGATTTCTGTCCCCGAAATATGGCTGGAAGCGTCCGATGCGAGGAACAGCACCAGCTCCGCCACCTGATCGGGCGTACCCGGCGAACCCTGTGTCAGCGGCACGGTGCCATGTGGGAACTCCACTGGCTCTTTGATCTCATCGAGATTCTGGCGATTGGTGTTCTGGTCGATGTTGGTTTCGATCCAGCCGGGGCAGATCACATTGACGCGAATACGATGCTTTGCCAGTTCCAGCGCGACCATCTTGGTAAAGGCGACCTGCCCGGCCTTCGAGGTCGCGTAGGCCGACGCGCCAGTATTGCTGAACATGCGCGTCCCATTGACGGACGCGGTGATGATGATCGAACCGCCGTTCTGCTTCATGTGTGGCACGGCATATTTGACGGTGAGGAACGTGCCTTTCAGGTTCACATCCATCGTCTGATCCCAGTCTTCGGGCGTGAGTTCCTCAATGGAGGTCCAGGTGCCGTTGATGCCCGCGTTGGCGAATACTGTATCCAGCCGCCCCCAGCGGTCAACCGTTTGCTGAACGGCCTGCTGCACCGCCGCCGGGTCGGACACATCAGCCACAACCGTCAGCGCTTCACCGCCTGAATGCTGGATTTCATCAACCACCTTTTGCAGTTCATCCTCGGTGCGACCGAGCGCGGCCACCTTCATTTTTTCCTTTGCGAAACGCCGCGCTGCCGCCTCTCCAATGCCCGACCCTGCCCCTGTTACCAGTGCTACCCGTCCCTGCATGGTCATCCAATCGCGTCCTTTCGATCAACGGGTTGAAAACTCAGAATTTACGCATAGGCCCCCAACGCCTGTCGCTGCGCTTATGGAGTGAGGGCGAAAAGCTGCCCCTGCGTAACTCCTGAAGGTATGTTCGCTTCGTGGGTGTATTGATGCGGAAAACAGTAAAAGCTGAAGCCTCAGGCCTCTTTTACCTGAAAGTCGTCCTGTTCCACGTCCACGCAAAGCACCTGTGCGCTGGGTGCGCTGGACATGACCGCGTCGATAGCGGCGTCGCTTGCCAGCACAGCGGGTTTGCGGGCGGCGATCAGCATATATTTCCCTACAGGCGTTTCTTCCTGCCGGGAGTCGTACCCGCTGAATGTTTTCACATCCAGAAAGCCCTGCTGCTGAATGAAGTAGAGCACTTCTGAGAGAGGGATAATGGCGAGGCGATGCAGCTTTTTGATGGGCGTTTCCTGCCCTTCAATCAGGTATTCGTCATAATGCAGCCATTGACTGGCGGCGGAATCTACATCATGGTGCATGTTATGGATGAGGCGGCGACCATCAATCAGGCGAATCTCGGTCGTCCGGTCTTCATATTCCCGCAGCTTGACCAGAAAGTTGGTCATCTCCAGGAACAGCACGCCGCCCGGTCGCAGTGCCCGGTACAGCCGTTCCAGCGCTTCCACCCGCTCCGCCACATCCAGCAGATAGTGAAAGGGGTCATTGATAGCCGTAATGAGATCGTAGGCGTTTTCTTCTTCAAGATCGAAGAAGCCGCCCTTGTGCACACGAATGGCCGGGTTTGCGCGCATCAGCAGCCGGGCGCTGCTGTAAAAGTCAGCGTCCGGCTCCAACCCGACGGTCTCCCAGCCTAACGCTGCAAATTCCCGCAGCATTCGCCCCGGCCCGCAGCCGATATCAAGCACTTTCAGATCATCCGGCAGGTGATAACTGGCCGCCAGCCATTGAAGAAAGGCCGTAATCGGCGCCGGGTCACTGTCAAAGTGGGTATAAAGCTCGCTTTGCAGATTCACAGGGCAAATCCTGACGTTGTTTGGGTGCGTTTAAAGCGTTTCGTTCCGGTTCTGACGCATGACCATTTCCTCACGCGCCATTTCCTGGCGGCTCAGGAAGCGCGTCCCGAATACCAGCAGAATGATGGATGACAGCGCCCGCCACACCGGGCCGCGTCCCCGCGCCAGCCGCACAACGCCGCGCAGGGCGTTGGTCGCCATTACCATAACAAACCAGCGAGACAGTCGTTGCAGTACACTACGCATGTTTCAGCCGCTCCTCAACATCCTTACGCAGCCGGTCGAACTCTTTTTGCAGGCCTTCCACCGCGCCGCTGGTCGCACCCACGCCGCCTTCAACGGCATTTTCCAGTCCATCGACGAGCGACTTGCGGGTATCCGAACCGCTGCGCGGCGCGAACAGAATCGCCAGCGCTGCGCCCATGCTCATGCCCAGCAGCAGCACTGAAAACGCGAGAGTCATCTGGCGCTGTTGGTGTAGCTGCTGAACGCGGCGTTCCGCTTCCTTGCTGTAATAGAGGCGATCATTCATGTTCATGAGATGTCTATCCTTTCGTCCTTCTTCGTTGTAATTCATTTACGATTTTAGGCACTTGGGTTGAACACGACATGAGGCAGCAAGTCGAATTCGGATAGGTCAGTTGACCCGTTCACACGCTTCCGTCTCCTGCCCCCTGGATTGCGCCTTCAGCCATCAGGTCGTCATCCGCTTCGATCCATTCATCCCACCCACACCGCCGACATTTGCGCAGCGTTTCCCCGGCACGGTGTTCCTGGGTAAAGCCGCAGTGATAACAGGCATAGTGCGTCGTTTTTTTAACAGGTCTGCCCGGTTTGCAGATTTCTTCTGTCCGGTCGGCCAGCGGCAGCAGCGGCAGACCGGGATGGATGTCCTCACGCTCGTACAGGAAGACGCTCACCTCTCCGTCGATTTCCAGATAGGCGCGGTGAATCTGCCCCAGATGATGTGCCCCGTTCTGGCGCAGTTCGGCGAAGACCTCACCGGCGGAAAGACGCGCCTTGCCGATGCCTTTCAGGTCGAGGCAGCCATCAATCACCAGCCGATGGGTATAGCCGTCGATGATGTGTTCCATCACGCGACTGTGCCGCGCCAGCCGATTCAGAATCCGCTGGAACACGATGACCAGAAAAATCACCGTCATCCCGTGCAGCAGCGGCACATCGGGGTAAAACATCGGATCACCGACCGCCGAGCCGAGCGCGATAATCAGGGCGAATTCAGACATGGAAAGCTGCCCCAGCCCGCGATGCCCCACGAGCCGCAGCATCACCAGCGTGAACAGGAACAGAATCGAGGTGCGGAAGACGATTTCCAGCAGAAAGACGGGCGGCTGATCGCCCAGGAAAATACGCTGAAGGTCAAAGGTGTAGGACTCCATGCTGGCCTCGTTGGATCGCTGCTATTGACTCAGCCCGACCCAAGCAGGACGTTGCGCTGCTGGTCGAAGTCTTCCGGCAGAAGTTGGGTCACGATCTGCCCCTGGTCATCGTGCAGGATGACCCACTTGCGTTCGTTTCGCGCCATTTCGACCGCTTTTTCCAGCGCTTCGCCGCGTGTCGAGCTGACGTAGCTGCTGCCGATGGTGTTATCGTGCTGCACTGCCCAGCCTTTGGGATGCGGGACAACGTGCAGATGACGGCCTGCGGGGTCATGCAGGCGGGCGACATCGTCATTATCGTCGTCGTCCTGGTCATGACGTTCTGCCCACTTCTTGGCCTGGGCGGTGGCGATGGCAATGGCGCGGCCTTCTTCATAACCTTCTTCCAGCAGCGCGTTGGCGATCTCGACCGCCTTATTGCGCACCTCCGGTTCAAAGTTCTTGAGCGACACCGGATAATCGGTTTCTGTCCAGGGCATGATGATTTCCCTTTCGCGGTTTGCGTCCGTTTCTGGACTCACCCTATGCGAGAAAGGGGGAGATGACAACGACCGTCTGGCGCGGATTGGATAGGTGAGGTGGGGGAAAAGATGGGGACGCAAAAAGGACACGGCATGCCGTGTCCCTACAATGTTGCAATTAATCTAATGGCGGGGAGGCATTTACCCGCCAGAGTCCTTACTCCTGCTTTTCGGTCAGGACGACCGGGTTGCAGACGTTGTTGTATTCGCCCTTCGTCAGCGCATCCACCACCAACTGTGCGGCGTCGATGGCGACGTTGACCTGCGCGTCCGACGTGCTGGCCGCCAGATGCGGCGTATCGATCACGTTCGGCAGGCCGATCAGCGGATGATCTGCCGGGGGTGGTTCGACGGCGTACACGTCTAAGGCAGCGCCCGCCACCTGCCCGCTTCTAAGCGCTTCGGCCAGATCAGTGTCATTGATGAGCGCCCCACGCGCCGCGTTGACAATGCGCACGCCCTTCTTCATCTTCGCAATCGACTCGGCGTTAATCATCCCTTTGGTGTCGTCGGTGATGAGGCTGTGCAGGCTGATGAAGTCCGACTTGGCATAAAGTTCATCGAGCGTGACCAGTTCAACGCCCAGGTCAGCCGCGATGTCCGCCGGGATGAACGGGTCATAGGCGATTACGGTCATCTCAAAGGCCAGCGCCCGCTTAGCGACCGCGCGACCGATGCGCCCGAAGCCGATCAGCCCCAGCGTCTTGCCGCGCAGTTCCACGCCCGTGAACGACTTGCGATCCCATTTGCCGCCCGTCAGCGAGGCGTGCCCCTGGGGAATAAACCGCGCCAGCGACAGCATCAGGCCGATGGTCATTTCGGCGGTGGAGATGGTGTTGCCGTCCGGGGTATTGACCACAACCACGCCCTTTTCGGTGGCCGCGTCCAGATCGACGTTATCCACGCCTACGCCCGCCCGCGCGATGATCTTGAGGTTGGGCGCGGCGTTGATGAGTTCGGCGTCAGCGGTGGTCGCGCTGCGGATGATGAGCGCATCTGCGGTGGGGATGGCGGCGAGGGTTTGGGCGCGGTCATAGGCGCCAGCGGTGACGTTGAAGCCGGGGGTGGCGGTCAGAACGTCAATCGCCTTCTTATCGACATTATCAAGTACCAGGATGTTGTACATGCGCATTTTAGCCTTTAGTGGTTTGCATTGAGGGTTAGGGGTGTGGCACTTCAACAAAATGAGCATGGTCGCCTGTTAAAGCAGGGGCGAGGCGCGCCTCGCCCGTACAAGTGCGCAGCTTTCGCTCGTTGAAGTCGTGCGTTAGAAGGTGCATCATTCTGCTGTAGGGGCGGGTTTCAAACCCGCCCTGATGTTCTTTCAGACCAGTTGCTACCGCTTACTGCCCGATGAATTCGTCCAGCCCGGCCAGCACTTCTTCCAGTTCCGCCGGGGACATATCGCCCATGTGCGCGATGCGGAAGGTCTTGCCCTTGATCTTGCCGTAGCCCTTGTCCATGCTGAAGCCCTTCGTCCCCATGAACTTCGCCATCGCGTCCACGTCGATGTTTTTGGTGCGATTATCGACCGTCGTCACGGTGGGGGAGCGGAAGCCTTCCGCCGAGAAGACGCCGAAATCGCGGCTGTACGCCCACTGGATGGTCAGGTCGCGCATCTGGAGATGCCGCTGCCAGCGCGATTCCAGCCCTTCCGCCAGGATGTCGTTCAACTGGCGATCTGCCGCGAACATGAGCGAGATGGGCGGCGTGGAGGGCGTGTTGTTCTTTTTGAGGCTTTCCTCAATTTCGATGAAATCAAAATAATAGCCGCGATAGGGAATCTGCTTGGCGCGTTCCAGCACACGGTCACTCACGCTGGCGAAGGCGATTCCGGGCGGCAGCGCGAAGGCCTTCTGCGAAGAAGTGAGCGCGATGTCGATGCCCCAGTCATCCGGGCGCAGTTCGATGCCCAGGAAGCCGCTGACCGTATCCACCAGAAACAGCGTCTCGCCGCCGTTCTGCTGGTTGAAGTCACGGATGACCGCGCCAATTTCCTGAACAGGATTGGTCACGCCGGTGCTGGTTTCGTTGTGGACGACGCACACCGCATCATAGGGTGCATCAGCCTTTTGCAGCGCGTCCGCCACCATCTCCGCCGTGTGGGCCTGTCCCCACTCGACATTGATGACATCGACCTGCTTGCCGTTGGCCTTGCTGATCTCTGCCCAGCGGTCGCTGAACGCCCCGCCGACCAGATGCAGCGCCTTGCGGTCATCACGGATGCAGTTGCGCGAGGCGCCTTCCCACAGCCCGGTGCCGGAAGACCCCTGCACGAACACGCGGGAACTGGTCAGGAAGGCCTGTTTGAGCTTATCCTGTAAGCGGGCAAAGAGGTCGGCAAAAGCAGTGGAGCGGTGGCCGATCATCCATTCGGTCTGCGCTTGCAGAATTTCCGGGCGCACTTCCACCGGGCCGGGGATCACGAGGCGTTTGTGTCCGTTCTGTGGCATAGCGTGAGGTTCCTCCTCAGGACTTGAGGTTTGCTGGATAACAGCTTCGGATTGGATTGTGATGAATAGTACGAGCGCGGATTGTACACCAGAGAATAACGTTTTATCCAGATTCGGGCGAGTGTCGCGGCGAATGTCGCGGCGAGTGTCCCTACCGGTTTATTCGCCCGATACCGTAATCACGACCTCGTCGGTTGCCACATCATAGTCATGATCGGTGACTTCCAGCGTAAGGGTGTGAACGCCCGGCGCGAGATTGACCGTCGGATTAACCCCGCGCGCGATCTGCTGCCCATTTTCCTTCCAGATGTAACGGATGATCGTCCCATCGCTGTCGGTGCTGCCCGACGCATCGAGTGTCACCTGTGCAGTGGTGGCCGTCGTCCCAATGGGGGGCACAACCTGATCTGTCCCGGCATCAGCAACAGGCGGCACATTCGGCCCCTTGGCCCAACCGACGTAACCTTCTGTCGGAATGCCATAGGTATTGCCAGTCTCAGAGTCAAAGATATAGGTTAACTGAGGGCGAATATCGAAGTAAGCAAAATAACGTCCATCAGGTGACCAGAAAGAGAAATAATCGTCGGGCAGAGGCGAATAATCGCTGTTGAAACACATCGCAATGTTAGCATTAGTGTCGGGTGTGTGAAATACCAGATATTGTTGTGCTGGCTCCGGATCATAAAGCGAAAGGAGGAAATGTTGCCCATCATTAGAAAACATGGGATCTACAGGAATACCAATTTCTAAATCCTCACCAAGTGCTGCTTGCAGAGTTTGATCTAATGAGGCGTCCACCGAGAACCCGTCCTCAACATTCACCCGAATTAAGCGAAGAACATCGGTGTTAACGGTGTATTCGTAATAGAAGAATGTACGTTCATCTTGAGACCAAAAGGGATCTGCATTGTTTTTGTTATCTGTATTCGGCGGTTCAAATAAGAGTTGTCCTGTTTCAACATCATAGACCTGAAAATGGGATAGGCCAGTATTATCGAGGTAGAACTGCTGCGTAATAAAGGTTCCTTGGGGAGAGTAATGCCGGATAATACGTTCATCGACAGGAGCGGGCAACCAGCTAAAATCGAAGGTTTCCTCCATTCCTCGCGCTAATGCTAAAGGATTTTGACTCACGTTGATGATGGTACGTCCCAGAACCATCCGACCAAAATCATCATAGTTCAGAAGCATCAGTTGTGAGGAGCCGCGCCACACCAGATTACGTCGAGTTAGGCCATAGTCCAGTCGGTTGCGATGGATGGCTTCAAACTCGCTCTGCGTAAGGGTGAGGCGGGCAGTTTCATTCGTGGCAATATTCCACAGAGTCAGCGGTGCCGTTGGAATTCGAGGAATAAAAACGATCATCTGCCCATTGGGAGACGCCAGAACATGCCCCAGGTCAAGCGCTTCGCTTTCAGAGAGCGGAGCCTGTAGTTCCTCCCGCACAGTTTCCCCGCTGCTGTTTTGTGAAATCCGTTCAAAGCGATAAATCTCATACGGGGTATCTAGCAGGCGAAAGAAAAAGCCAGGAAAATTTGAAGGCAACACAGTACCTGTCAAGTCTTCCGTGCCGCAGACCACCGAAATATCGTTGTTGAAGGACTGGCCGGATACCACTGGGACGGTCAAAGGGGATGGAAAGAATTCGCCCACCAGCAGCACACTGCTCAACAGGCATAACATTATCACGCGGCGCAGCATGGTTGGTTTCCTCTGAACGCTTATCCCTTATTCTAACGGCCATATGCCTTGCTGAAGCATAAGACACCAAACAGCCAATAAAAATGGGAAGGCTGAATACCTTCCCATTCCCGTCTTAAAGCCTGAGCGGATGTCAATAAAGCAAGAGGCTGCCCCTCGCTTATTCCTCGTCGGACTCGGCGCTGCTGCCCCCGCCATCGAACAGGCGGCGCAGTTCTTCTTCCCACACATCACCGAGCGGGTCAAAGGTGGTTTCGCTGAACGCATCCGACAGGCGGTTCATATAATCGCGGATGCCGACCTGTGGATCACCGTCTTCCAGTTCATCCACCTTGTCGCTGATGGCCTGCATCAACTGCTTGTCCTTCGCTTCCAGATCGACCAGCGAGAAGCGCGTCTTGAACATATGGTTGACGCGGCGCATCACGCCAAGCCAGGCGGTAAAGTCATTTTCGATACGAATGCTGCTGCTGCGCTGCGTGAACGAGGACAGGTCATAGGTGGGCACGAAGGCGTAAAAGCCGACGACTTCCATCCCGCGATCTCCGCCGCGACGGCACAGATAGGAGCCGATGCTGGCGCCGCCGTGATAGTCCGAGAGATTCACGGCGTACTTTTCCATTTCGTCCTTCATGTGGCGCAGACTGTAGATGCCGCCGATGGAACGTTCCTTGTCATAGGGAAGTTCGCCATAGACACCGCCAAGCGTGATGATGCGCTTCACGCCCAGCTTTTCCGCCGCGTCCAGAATGCCGCCCACATAGCGTTCGACATCCATGTGCGGCTCGTCACCCAGGAAGATCACCACGCCAAGTTGTTCGTCCCCGGTGTAGTAGAAAAAATTGCGCTTGGATTCCAGCGACTTGGGGAAGCCGTCCTGAAATTTGACGACCGGGCGCACCAGATCATGCGTGCCTGGAATCTGGAACAGGTAAAAGCCGTCGCCCCGCAGTTCGCCGATTTTGCGCGCATTGCTCTGCTGGACGAGATACTGTGGCAGACCCGACGAAATCGAACCGCCATCCGCCCACTGCCGCCACCCGACAATCATATAAAGGTTCTCTGAACGCGGTTTATCCCACAGGTTTACAACGTCTGCCATTGGAAAGACTTCTTTCAACTCACTCAACCTGCAATTTAGAACGGGTGTCCCACACGCATATTACGCCGATCCGGGGCGAAAGCATAGGGACGACCACGCTTCTTGTACAATCCTAACACAGCCATCCTCAGTGATGGTGTGGTGTCTTTTCCAGCAGATTCAGAGGAGCAGCGTTGTTAGGCGCGCGTAAAATAACTTTTCCGCAATATATCCATTTGTTACGGTGGGTCAGGGTGTCTGTGGATGCACCACCGACCACAGGCGGGGCACATCGGCACGGAGAATCTCAATCTCCGTCACAGCCTGCCATAAAGCCACGCCGCTGTACTCGAAGCCGACCGTTTCCGGTGCAGCCCACCTGCTGCTGGCAATATGCCCGAAAGCAGCCTCCACCAGCCCCCAGTCTTCGTCCGTCATCGGCAGGTGATCCATCGGCGCGTTCTGGTAACGTTTCAGGAAGGGAGACTCTGCCCCTAAAGTTGCCTGCATCCGCTCCAGCCACACGCCTTCCAGCCTTTGCACACCGCTGATGTGGAGTTCCCGAATGTGGGCGACGGGCAGGGCTTCCAGGTAGTCGTGAACCTCCATCTGGAAGAATGGTGCGCTCAACCGGGCGTGAGAAAGATCAAGCAGCAGGCCGCAGCCTGTTTCCTCAATAACCCGGCAGATCACCTCCGGGCGCATGGCAGCGGAGAGAATACGGGTATCGTTGACCGGATTGTTCTCCGCGATCACCCGCTCCGCACCAAAACGGCGCACGACCGCCCGCACATCGCAAATCAGGGCTTCGGTCACGCGGTCGATGTGGCCGGCGTCCTGCGACGTGTTGGGAATGTCGGGATGATGGTCGATCAGCGGCGCGAGATGCACGTTCACGAACGGTGTTCCGGTCTGGTGCAGCGCTGCTTCGACAGCGCCCCAATCGACCGGGGAAGTCGCGCCGGTTTCGCCCGCGATAGCGTCGCCAATGCCGCTCCCCACCAGCAGCGGAAAGTGAATATAAGCCGGGCGGAGCGCCTGTGCCTGGGCGATTAAATCCGGCCAGAAGGGGACTTTAAAGTAGTCGAACTCAACCGTGCCTTCATCCAGCAGTTGCACCATCTGGGGACTGTAATGAACGCCAAGCTTCATCCATCTGCCTTTCGTGTCGGGAGTCAGAAGTTATACGTCACTTCACCAAATCTTCCTCAAAGGCCGCCTAATCCTTTGCTACAATAGCCTTATCAGACCGTTAGCAGAAAGGCCATCTGCGACGTATGAGAAAAGGCTTCAAGGCAAAAATGGGGAAGCCCGGCACCTTTTCCCCGCGAGGCTGGTTTCAAAACGCCGCTTTGCCCCGTTCGTTTCTTTTTCTCGTCCTGTTCAACCTGTACCTGATGGTCACAACGTTTGTCCTGTTCGAGGATGGCCCTCGCTATGTCTTCTCCGATAACGGCCCTACCCCCATTTTCCCTCACGCGGCGGCCCTGCTTACGAGCATTCTCGCGCTGGTGACGCTCAGCCCTTTTCTTATAAGCGTTTTCCATCAGGCATGGCGGCAGGGTCAGCAGCGCAGAGCGCTCCGTCATGCGATGCGAAATCCTGGGGGCGTGAAGATTGGCAGCGATGGTGAGATCATTCTCGAAGTGAAAGCCGTACCACTCCGCACAGAGATGTCTGAAATAAACTGGTGGATCGAGGTGCCGATGATGCTTCTGCAACAGTTGGTATTTTACACCCTCGCCTGTTGTGTTTTCTACGCAGGCTATGTCATCTTCCATACGCCCGAAGCGCTGCTCAGGATCATTCTGAATGTGATTGATCCAACAATTTCGCGCTTTGAGTTCGAGCGGCTGCTGGCCTATGTGTATGTGACGCTGCTTCTGGTGGGCACTGGCTTCCTCGTTGCCCACCTTACCCGCCAAGACCCGCGACGCCGTTAAAATCCGTGAACCCCCTCTGTGCGCTCTGTGTACTCTGTGGTTAAATTTCTCGGAAGCCATGCACAGTAAGGATGACGACGGTGGCAAAGCTGAAACTGGACTTACACGACATTTACAACAAAGGGCGCGAGATCGACACCGAACTGAACCGCATTATTCAGGAAGCGGTGGAGCGCAAAATTGAACTGGTTGAGATTATCCCCGGCAAGGGCAGCGGGCAGCTCAAGAAGAAGGTGCTGCGCTTTCTGAATCAATCGCACATCAAAGCGCTCTATCATCGCATCGAAAAGGACGACAAGAACTTCGGGCGCATTTTCGTGCATTTCCGCTTCTGAGCGCGATGGATGCAGGGGATGCCTGTCCATCCCCTCGCATTACCTTCATCGTTAAAATAATAAGGCTCATACAAAGTTTCCGAATATTGTAAAAATTCGTTAGAAATTTCTTGCCTTTGTAACTTTTCTCCCCTTATTCTAATGTCAGGTGTGCATCAAAACTTCATCATCCTCACAGCAGCATCACGTCGCACCCACCATTGCCCATGCACCAACTGTATCAACAAAAATGGGGGAGCAGCATCGTCATGCCAGCATTCAAAAAAGAGTTGTTTCTTCGGGGAGCCATATTCTTATGTGCGCTCTTTTTTTGCTTCGGCCTCGCGCCGGAGGTACGGGCGGATGTTCCATGTACGCTGACGTGTTACGTCAGCCTGACGGGGAACGATGCCAACCCCGGCACAATCGGCCTGCCCAAGCGCACGGTTCAGGCTGCCGTGAATCAGGTCAACAGCGGCGGCAGCATCGTCATCTCGGTCGGCGAGTACGTCGAAAATGTCGAAGTTCCCTTCGGCAAAAATATCCTGATCGACGGCGCAGGCTCCGGCACTGACCCCCTGGTCGACACGATTATCGACGGGAATGACGCGGGCAACGTGCTCGCCTTCAGCGGCAGCGAAGCCATTGTGCGCGACCTGACCCTGCGCGATGGCGCGAATATGATGGGCGCAACTGGTGCGGGTATCTTCAGCGAGTTCGGCGACCTCACTGTGCAGAACGCGCTGATTACGTCCAATAACGGCAGCGGCATTTACAGCAACCTCGGTAATGACCTGACGATCACCAACACTGTCATTACGGGTAATTCCGGCTTTACGGGCGCGGGCATTCGCCAGGAAGTCTCTGGCGTTCTGCTGGTGACTGACAGCACCATCAGCGGCAACGCAGCCGCCAGCCTGGGCGGTGGTATTTTCCTCACGCGGGCGGACTCGGCCATCATTCGCGGCACGACCATCAGCGGCAACACGGCCAACAACGGCGCGGGTGTATATAACTCCAATACCGACCCGGTGACGATTGTCAACAGCACCATCAGCGGTAATACCGCTACGACCAACGGCGGCGGCATCAACAACAACAACGATGGCGATACCGACTGCTCTAACTGCACCTCCAACACCATCGTCATCAACAGCACCATCTACAACAACACGGCGGCCAGCGGCGCGGGTGTTTTTAACGAAAGCGTTATCGGTGTAGACCCCTTCCCCGATAATCCGGCAGTCCTGACGATCACCAACACCCTGATCGGTGACAGCAGCAGCCAGAACTGCGTCAGCACGGGCGACAACGACACGCTGACCTCCAACGGCCATAACCTCTCCGACGATACAAGCTGCGCCACCTTCTTCACCGCGACTGGTGACATCAACAACGAAGCCGCGCTGGTCGGGCCCCTGGCGAACAACGCCGGCCCCACGCAGACCCACGCGCTCCTCAACGACAGCCCGGCGCTGGGCGCAGGCGACCAGACGGTGTGCGCTGGAATGATCGTCGGCAACGAAGACCAGCGCAGCCAGGCGCGTCCCCAGCCCGCCGCGACCAACTGCGATATTGGCGCGTTTGAATCGCCGATTGAGCCGATGATGGTCGAGCAGTGCACGGCGGTGTGCTATGTGTCGCTGACGGGGAACGATGCCAACGGCGGCACCAGCTTCGGTGACGCGAAGCGCACGATTCAGGCGGCGGTCGATCAGGTCGATGACGGCGGCGATGTGATCGTGGACGACGGCACGTATGTCGAAACGGTCGATATCCCCAAGAACGTCACGATCACCGGGCAGGGCGCGGGCGTGACGATTGTCGACGGCGATGCTGCGGGCACGGTCTTTGAAATTGTCGACTCCCTGCTGGATGTGACGCTGGCGGAGATGACAATTACCAACGGCCTGGGCGACACAGGTGGCGGCGTCTACAGCGCTTCCAGCGACGTGACGATTGAAAACGCGGAAATCACCGAGAACGAATCCAATACGTCCGGCGGCGGTGTTTTCAATGAACTTGGCGGCCTGATCCTCATCATTGACAGCGAGATTACGGAGAACAGCGCGACCGGCACAGGCGGCGGCGGTGGGGTGTATAACCTGATTGGTCGCACCGAACTCCGCAACAGCACCGTAGCCGACAACGAGTCCAACGGCCCCGGCGGCGGCATCCGCAACTTCGAGGGCACGGTGGTGCTGATCGGTTCAACGGTGGACTCCAACAGTTCGCCCCAGCGCGGCGGCGGTATTGAGAACTTCGGCGGTACGCTGGACATCCTCGAAGGCAGCGTCATCTCCAACAACACCACCGAGGAAAGCGGCGGCGGCATTTATAACCGGGGGTTGATCGCCAGCGAGGCCGATCTCGAAATTTCCGAGTCGGAAATCACAGGCAATGAAGCGGACGTAGAAGGCGGCGGTCTGTTCAACGACGATGAACTGAATCGCGCCCTGGTCGTGATTGACGATTCGTTGTTTGCCGATAACGTGTCGGATGGCAGCGGCGGCGGCATCTACAACACGGGCGGCCTCACGATTACCGAGAGCGCCTTTAACGACAATAACGGCCTGGGCAGCGGCGGCGGCATCCACAACGTGGGCGATCTGACTGTGACTGGCACCCGCTTTGATGGCAACAGCGCCGGGCTGTTCACGGGCGCGGGCGTGTATAACGGTACACTGAGCACGGCGACCATCCGCGACTCGTACTTCGAGAATCACATGGGCTTCACCACCATCATGAACTTCGGTGGGCGCATGGTCATCAACGGCAGCACGCTGACGACCCAATCCGGCACTGCCTCGGCGGCGCTGCGGGCGGGCGGCGGCAGCAACACCGAAATTGTAAACAGCACCTTTAGCGGCAACAGCGGTTCCGGCATCGACATCGGCACGGGCGGCACTACTCGCGTTACGCTGGATTATGTGACGATTGCGGAAAATGGGCGCTTCGGCATCGACCCTGGCCCCGGCCAGATCATTATCAGGAACACGCTGCTGGTCGCCAACGAGGGCGGCAACTGTGACGTGGGGACGATCACGTCCAACGGTGGCAACATCTCCGATGATGCACTGTGCAACGCAGTGCTGACGGGCGCGAACGACCAGAACGCCGTTGACCCGCTGCTCGGCCCGCTGACGGATTTTGCCCTCAGCGCGACGGTCACGATTGCCACGCATCCCAGTTCGGCGGGCAGCCCGGCCATCAACAACGCGCTCGACAGCGGTGTGAACGTCGATCAGAGGGATGTGGCACGGCCACAGGGCGGCGGCTTTGACAGCGGTGCCTATGAATTTGAAATCCTCCCCGGCACGATCACCATTCGCAAGGAAACGCTGCCGAATGGCTCGCTGACCGATTTCGAGTTCGACCCCAGCTACGCCACCAACTTCTTCCTGACGGACGGAACCCAGGATGTCGAGATGAACCTCGCGCCGGGGGACTATACCGTCGAGGAGGTCGTCCCGATTGGCTGGCGACTGCGCGATGTGATGTGCATCGGCGGTACAGGGGCGCGTGTGCCGGGGACAGATCGCGCCGAAATTACGCTGGCAGCCGGGGAGAACATCGTCTGCACCTTCACCAACGAAAAACTCAGCAACATCATCATCGAAAAGAACGCCGACGAAGACCTCGATCAGCCCTTCCAGTTCACGTTTGACGACGAAGGCAGCATTCAGAACTTCGTGCTGACCGACCCCGACGATGGCGACGGCGGCGATGGCCTGTTCGACAATATTCCGACGGGTAGTTATGTCATCAGCGAAGTCAATATCCCGGCTGGCTGGTCACTGGCGAGCATCACCTGTGAAAGCACGATTGACGAAAGCAGCATCACCATCACTCCGCCGCTGGTGAGCATTGACCTGCGTATCGGCGAAGATGTCACCTGCACCTTTAACAACGAGCAGGCGGTCGTGGAACCCGGCTCGATCACCGTTGTGAAGCAGGCCAATCCCGCTGCGGGTGCGCCGGACTTCGAGTTCGACCCCAGCTATGGCCCCAACTTCTTCCTGCTGCACGGCGCAAGCCAGCCGTCCGGCGATCTCACGCCCGGCGTGTATACGGTGGAAGAAATCGTGCCGATTGGCTGGCGCGTGGCGAGCATCGTCTGCAATGACGGCGACAGCGGGCGCGTGGGCACGACCAGCGTGGCGCAGATTATCGTCGGGTCGGGCGAGGACGTGACCTGTACCTTCAACAACGAGCGCCTGAGCAACATCGTCATCACCAAGCAGGCGGAAACTGATCTGGCGCAGCCGTTCGATTTCACCTTCAACGACGGCGGCGGACTCTTCAATTTCGCGCTGAGCGACCCCGACGACGGTGACGGTGGCGACGGCCTGTTCGACAACATCCCGACCGGCTCCTACACCGTCTCGGAAATCAACATTCCGGCAGGCTGGTCTCTGGACTCGATTGTGTGCGACTCTGCGGCGGCGGTCGTCAACCTTCCGGGTGCGAGTGTGACGATTAACCTGGGCATTGGGCAGACAGTCAACTGCACCTTCACGAATGTGGAAACGCCGACCGCCGGGACGCTGCGCGTGAACAAGATTGTTGAGTGGGGCGCATCCACGCCCGACGCGGCGCAGACCTTTGAATTCTGCGTGAGCGGGCCGTCCTATCCCACCGGAACCGAACCGGGTGCCTGCCAGATGGTCGATTTCGACGGCGGTACGCTGAGCTGGAACGGGCTGGACGCGGGCGATTATGTCATCACCGAAACCGACCCTGGCGCGGCGTGGACGGTCAACCCGGCTTCGCGCACGGCCAACGCGGCGCTGCCTTCCGGCGGGCTGGTCGAGGTGGATTTCATCAACACCTTCATCGGCGGCCCGACCTGCGAAGGGCTTGATCCTGAAACCACGCTGACGGGTGTGCTGGCCTTCGAGGGCAACACAGCCATCGGCACGATCACCAACAACAGCGGACTCGAATGCCCGTTTGTTGTCGGCCTCGCGTCCTACAAGATGTTCGATACGGTGATCGACAATCAGCAGTTGTTCGACAGCGAACCGCTGACGGTCGGCGCGGTGGACAGCCCGGCGACTGTGATCCCGGCGGGTGGCTCAGTACAGTTCACGGTCGAACTGCCCAACTGCGCCACGCAGGTCGATCTGTTCTATGGGCCGCTGCTGCCAAGCCTGATGGGTGTGCGCTATGGGACGCGCCTGCTGGCGGCTATCCAACTGACCGAAGGGCGTCCGTTCTGCACCACGTCCGACATTGACGGCGACGGCATCCCCGACGACCACGACCCCGACATCGACGGGGACGGCCTGCCGAACGAAGCCGATGCTGCGCCGACCGTGTTCAACGACCTGGATGGCGATGGCCTGGGGGATGGTCTGGACGCGGATATGGATGGGGATGGGCTGCCGAACGAGGTGGAAGTGGCTTACGGCCTGACCAATCCGGCGGTGGCCGATGCGGTCGATTTCGACGGCGACGGCACCAGCAACGCTGATGAGATGGCGGGCGGACTGAATCCGTATGACCCGAACAGCCGCCCATAGACGAGCAAGGCAGGTTTTGCCAGCGGGGTTGAAATCCGTCGCGGTAACCTGATGTTAAAAGGGACGAGTCGCCTGACTCGTCCCTTTTTTACACTCAAAATGGGTTGTGGGACACGGCATGCCGTGTCCCTACAATCAATCCTGCGCTTTATGTGTCTCCCAATGCCGCATTGCTGAGACACGTTCACCCCTGCTTTTGGGAGTGTTTGCAAGGTGAGACGGTTCGGACAACCTAGTGCAAAATCAGGGCTGAGGAGTTGAATAATACAAGAACAGCATGCCCTCAACCCCCTGGCCCCCTTCTCCCTCAGGGCGAAGGGGGAGAGTCTGGTTATTAAGCCCCTCTGCAAGAGGCACTCTCCATGAGGTAGAGGGTGTCGCTGCGCTTATGGGGTGAGGGCGAAATGCACCGCATCTATTCAATCTTTTGGCTTTGAATTTGCACTAGGCTGTGACTTTCCCGAACAGACTTCTACTCGGTACTCATCACTCGGTACTCGATACTTCACTCAGCGCACGCCCAGCAGCACCTCGACCGTGAGTTGATCGAGCCGTTCATAGGGCAGGGAGCGCCGCGCCAGTGCCAGACGGTCGAACTGCGCTGCTTTCAACTGCTGCGCCGCGTCCGCGCTGTAGCCGCTGTTTAGGTAGCCATAGGTGCCGTCGTCGGCGTGGATTTCCGCCAGGAGCGCCTGAATCTCCGCGTCCTGATTAAAGCGCTGCGCCTTCTCTTTCAGGATGAGATACGTCCGCATACAGCCGCGCGCGAAGGCTTTCACATCTTCCAGGTCGGCGCTGCGATAGGCGTGGGCGTCGAAGTGACGGCTGCCGGAATAGCCCACATCTTCGAGGAACTTCACCAGGTAGAACGCCTGCTTGAGCATGGCGCTGCCGAAGCGGAAGTCCTGGTCATAGCGCCCGAAAAGCTGGTCGTTCAGGTCGATATGGAACAGCTTGCCCGCGTCCCAGGCCTGCGCGACCGCGTGCGTGAAGTTCAGCCCGGCCATGTGTTCATGCGCCACTTCAGGGTTCAGCCCGACCATCGACGGATCATCCAGCGTGGCGATGAAGCCGAGCATGCTGCC
Source organism: bacterium (assembly GCA_033762735.1). GTDB lineage: Bacteria > Chloroflexota > Anaerolineae > Aggregatilineales > Phototrophicaceae > JANRLJ01. The sequence goes on from JANRLJ010000075.1 coordinate 40,060, forward strand.
GACGGTGGGGAGATAGAGATCGCTGCGCGGCTCGTTCGGCTTGGGTTCGAGCGCGAACTTCAGATCATAGCCCTGATCCTTCACGTAGCCGCAGAAGAAGTTCAGCGCGTCGCGCATCCGCTTGATCGCATCCTGCGGATTCTTGGTGCTGTCGGATTCGGTGCCTTCGCGCCCGCCCCAGAAGACATAGATTTTCGCGCCCAGTTCCACGCCTGCATCAATCGAGCGCAGCACCTTCTGCATGGCATAGGCCCGCACCGCCGGGTCGTTGCTGGTGAACGCGCCGTCCTTGAAGGCCGGGTCAGTGAACAGATTGGTGGTCGCCATCGGCACGACCAGCCCGGTATCCGCCAGCGCCTTTTTGAAGTCTGCCATGATCTGGTCGCGTTCGCCGGGTGTGGCATCAATCGGAATCAGGTCGTTGTCGTGGAAGTTCACGCCATAGGCGCCGACTTCGGCCAGCAGGTGGACGATTTCCACAGGCGTGAGCGACGAGCGCGTCGGCTCGCCGAACGGGTCGCGCCCGATATTGCCCACTGTCCACAGGCCAAAGGTAAAGTGATGTTCGGGTCTTGGATCGTAACTCATGGCTGAAATGCCTCTCCTCAGTGCGATGGTTTCATGCAAAAGAAAATCTATTCTGAGCAGGCGCATACCTGCTCCAACATCCCCCGACTCTAACGCAAGACGGCGCTCGCTGTCGAAAAAGTGGATACAGACCGGAGTATCGTGAGAGAAGCAATGAGCAATGAGCGATGAGTAATGAGCGATGAGTGATGAGTAATGAGTGATGAGTGATGAGTAATGAGTGATGAGTAATGAGTGATGAGTAATGAGTGATGAGTAATGAGTGATGAGTGATGAGTGATGAGATTTTGAAGTTTATCCCCTTACGTCTTTAAATTGGTTGTATTTAAGTACAACCATATTGAAAACGTGGGGCGACGAGCCGCTGTCTGAGTTCAAAAACTCATTGCTCGTCGCTTATTGCTTCTTTTGCTGTATTTAATGGTGCATCCAACAAATAATCGCCTGTTAAGCCTATTATGTTCTATCGCCCAGGTTCAAAAAACGGCTTTAAAACGGTGGTTCAGCCCGTTTACGGTCTTCCTGGGCATGGAATAGCTGGGGGTTCAAAATCCCCAGCGAGGTGCAATGAATTTCAATTCTCTTAGAACTTACGCAGTTCGCCGTTTGTAGGGGCGGGTTTGAAACCCGCCCTTACGAGAAAAACAACCTGCAAGTACATCGGACACGGGGTGCCGTGTCCCTACTTCCTGCAATTCTCTTTGCGAACCTTCGCGAACTCCGCGCCTTTGCGTCGTTTTTTTCATTTTCACCTGCTTATTCTTTTGATGGAACAGCCGAATCTCGCTACCATTTGCGGCAGCAAAAAGTGCTTTTATACAAGGAGAAACCGTCATGCAAAAAATAGGCGCCTGTACCATTACGACCGAAGCCGATGTGGATTCGCTGGTATTCGACTGGGGCACGATTCACATGCTGAGCGAGGAAAACGTGACTGGCTCGAAAAGCATCAGCTTCGGCACGGTCGTGCTGCAACCGGGCAAAGGGCATATCCGCCATAACCACCCCGACGCCGACGAGATCATCTATTTCATCTCCGGCGAGGGCGAGCAAATGCTGGACGATCATCCCGCTGTCAAGTGCACGGGCGGCGCGTGTATCTGGATTCCGAAGGGCATCTATCACTCGACGGTGAACACGGGCGATTCACCGCTGCATCTGGTCGTGGCCTATATCCCGGCTGGCTCAGAGCAGGCCTTGCGGCAGGACCCGGCGGTGCAGGTTATCCCGGCGGGCAGCAAAGGGTAACAAGCCGCGAAGGGGGGCGCACGAGTGTGTGCGCCCCTTGATTCAAATTTCCCCAGAGATATATTTGCGCAGAATCAATCCCCCAAAAGATTTAGTCACAGTGTACTTAAGACCTATCGAATCCAAACACCTGTTCGGCTAAAGTCCGTTCTGCGTCTTCACGCACAATAGCCAGGCTGTACAGGAATACATGCAATGTCGTTCAAAAACACACGCTTCTTTTTACTGGTGCTGCTGGCGGTGCTCAGCCTGAACCTGGGGGTTCGGCCTGCCGCTGCTGACAACCGGGCAGATTTCCAGCCCGGCCCACGCCAGGTCTACGCTTTCTATTTCGGCTGGTGGCTGGCGGAGTCCTGGGGCGATCCCGCCCTCACCGACCGCCCGCTGGAACACTACGACTCGCGCGATGTCGGGGCGCTCGGTCGTCACATCGACCAGGCACGCAGCGCCGGGATCGACGGCTTCGTAACAAGCTGGTTCGGTCCGGCGGGGGATAACCTCTCGCATACGACTTTCAACGCACTGCTCGATCAGGCCGGGGCGCGGGGCTTCCAGATCGCGGCGGCGGTCGATATGTACGAATCGGGCTACCTTAACAGTGTCGAGTCAGTGACAGAAGCGATGCGCTACCTGGTCAGCGACCGCGCCAATCATCCCGCCTACATGCGCTACAACGGTAAGCCGGTGATCTATTTCTGGAATCAGGGACGGTTCACGGTCAGCCAGTGGCGCTCGATCCGCGAACAGGTCGATCCCGGTCACAACACGATCTGGGTGGCGGAAGGCACGAATACCAGCTTCATCGGTGTATTCGATGGCCTGTACCTGTTTAATATCGCCTGGTCGGGCAACCCGGCGGGCACCAATGCGCAGTGGGCGGGTCGTGCCCGTTCGGCTGGCGCGACGTTCTTCTCCGGTACGGCCATGCCCGGCTGGGATGACACCGCCATCGCCGAGCGCACCAACCGCCAGAACAGCACCGCGCCGCGTTCGCGGGAGGGCTTGCAGTACCTTATCAACAGCTTTAACGGCGCGGCCAACAGCGGCGCGAATGTGGTGCTGGTCGTGAGCTGGAACGAGTACTTTGAAGGGACGCATGTTGAGCCGAGCGAACTGCATGGCACGGCGGCGCTCGATACGCTGCGCACCCTGATCGCGGCTTATAAAGGCGGTACAACGGCCAACATCACCGCGCCGGGGGATGTGAGTGCGCCCGCAAACGCGCCTGCTGCTCCGGGGGATGCCGCCGCAGGTGTGCCTTCCGGGCAGACCTTCCTCACACAGTACGAGGTGAATCTGCGCGATGGCGCTTCCACCAGCGCAGGCGTCGTCACGCGGATTCCGTACAACACGACGGTCGAGGTGGTCGGACGTAACGCGGCGGGCGACTGGCTGCGCGTCAACTACAATGGGCAGAGCGGCTGGGTGGCGGCCTATCTTGGACAGCTCAACGGCGACCTGAACGCGCTGCCAGTGCAGTGATCCTCGCTGCATTTTCGGATGCGTGAAATAAATAGGACTTACGCAGTTGCCCTCACCCACCACGCGAACTTAGTTGGCGCCCCCTCTCCCGACCGCTTCGGTCGCTACGCTTATGGAGAGGGGGAGAAGGACTTCCCTGTAAGAGTAAGTCCCTCTCCCTGAGGGAGAGCGCCTCTTGCAGAGGGATTTAGGGTGAGGGCAAATGAGCCGTTGTGAACTTTCATAACTCCTTTTAGAGTACCGGACAACGCTATTTAACCTCAGTTTTGGAATGGTATTGTGGCACAAACCCCACCCCTAAATCCCCTCCCCATTGCATGGAGAGGGGACTTAAAGAACCGTTCTAACCTGTCCTGTTCCCCCTCTCTACGGAGTGGAGAGGGGGTCGGGGGGTGAGGAATGTGTTGTGAAGCGCTATCCGAAACTCAGGTT
>JANRLJ010000076.1:0-2826 GCA_033762735.1 bacterium
GCTGTCGCTTAACACTTCGGGCATGTCTGCTCCTTCTGCTGATTCTTTTTGAGACTGGGCGGCTTTGAGCAAGTCGCTGAAAGCTCGTCCTTTCACACCGATCTGCGCCATATGTTCTTTGAATTCGGCAAGGGCAAAATCCGTTAATCCGCTGGCGTGACTGAACACTTCCTGCAAGGCATCGCGTCGTTCCAGCCCTTCCAGTCTGCCCACGCGCTCCACTTCCAGCCTCAGGCCAGCCCTGTGCCTGATTGAGCAGGGTAAGCGCATCGTCAGTGGTCGCGCCGCGCTTGAGCCATTCATTCGCGTCTTTGACTTCGGCGGGCAGCGCAGGCAGATACGTCTCGCCCTTCAGCGCCAGCGCCATTGCCCGACTGCGGGCGCGGGCATCATCCGTGTTGTCCAGGGCCATAAACAGACGTGGATGAGTACGCAGTTGCTTCAGCAGCTCATCGGTTGCCTGCATTCCGCCCAGCGCGACCGCCGCGATACCCCACTCGCCAAATGTGATGGCATCCGCCTGTCCTTCGACAATGACGACCTGTTCACCGGCTGGTGTGTACAGGTGATTGTAATACGGCTGGCGTTCGCCAAGAATGTCGCGGGGCGGGTTATAGTGTTTCTTGCCCTCAATGCTGCGTCCGCTGAGATAGGTCAACCGGCCTTTTTCCAGATGCGCGTACACCAGCATCCCGGCAGGAAACTTGTGCAGGACGCCGCGCCAGGTGTCCGATAGAGTCAACCCATCCAGCAGCGGACGTTTGTCGGATGGCATGAAACCAAGCCGCGCCAGTCGGATGGTTTGCATTGTCCAGCCCCGCGTCTGTGTGGCGTAAGACAGGGCAGGCGGCGTATAGAGCAGGGCATCCTGCAACCGCTGCACAAGCTGGCGTTCCGCCCATCCTGCGGTCTGACGGAAATCCGTCCCACGCTCAAGGGTAATGCCTGCCCGCCGCGCCAGCCATTCGACGACTTCCATAAACTGCGTGGCATCGCGGTTGTTCCACCCGCCGCCAAAGTTCAGCAGGTGCCGTCCGGCGAAGTCGAATACATCGCCGTATTCCCCCTGCGAATTCCAGAAGTACAGCCCGTTGACGGGAGTTACCACCAGGCTGTCATGTTCCACACCAATGAAGCGCGAACCAGATTTCTTCAGCGCGAATTTCTCCGCGACCACTTCCTCAATTGGATTACGGGAGCGCAGATGCTCCAGATCAAATGTCATCTCCAAAACCTCCAGGTCATAAGCAAAGCTGAATAAAGGTCGTGTCAGAAAAACACGACGAAGGGTCAAAAATCAGTTGCAGGAGATTGGAGGTTGTGATACAGTGTGAGTGCCTAAGTCACAGATGTACCCCAGCCCGCCGCCCACCCGCCTCGCGTGAAGTGGGCTTTTTCGTTATTTAGGGGGGCTGCGATTGCGTTGCATTCCTTTTACCTCCCAAAAAGGTTCACGCGCGTGAACCTTTTATTCGTTATTCAAATAACGATCAGCCTCTGACAACAGTTTTTGCAAAGCCTGAAGGCGTGCGCGTGCGATAGCGATGTCACCTTCTTGCTGCATCAAGGCACGAGCAATGTCCTGAGGAGCCATTGAACTAATCGATTGAGTAACTCTCGCTACTCTGACTGCTTGTGCAGGGAGCTTTTCGATAGGATCGGAAGTGGTGGCGAATAAATCATCACCCTCACACAATTCCTTCACCTGCTTACTTGTTAGATTGAAGTCAATGATTTGACGAACAATCTCAGCATGGTATTCCGCCGGAAGCACCGTTACATAGCGGAGTTTGAATTCCTCGATATTGTGACGATCAGCCAGTTCAAGTGCTTCATCTGACAACTTCAACAGATTCTTGATGTAACTCAAATAGCCTTTCTTCACGCCTCCCATTGCGCTTAGGATTGCCTCGGTGTATTCGCGTTTGCCACGCAGGTCAAGTTCGAGTGCCTGACGGTAAAAATCATTGGGAACAGCAGTGTCCGGGATTTGATAGCCGTGTATCGTGAGCAGCAGCAGCGCAGCCTGTCGCGCCATCGCTATCGCCGATAAACCACTGCGGGCGGTGTTTTCTTTCGCCTGCCGAAAGACCGATGAGCGTTCTGTTGGGATGATGATGCAGGGGATCATGCCATCACTGTTCGATCCCGGAACGAAGTCGCGCAGCAGCCATGTCGCCCAGTAGCGCCGTTCGCCGGTCTCAATGCGAAACTGCTGCGTCACCCCCTGTGAGACATCCACCACTGTCAGTGGATTGACCTGCCCATCATCCCGGATCGTGATGGCAAGGTTGACCAGATCGTGCAGCAGTTGTTCTTCGGGTGAGAGATGCACCGACTGGTCTTCATCTCCTTCATCATCCGGGTTCGGCAATAGCTCCAGCACATTGTTGAAAGGTCGCCCCCGTTGTCGGGCAGCGACCTGTACCAGTTGAACAAGTTCTTTGAGTGCTTGCGTGGGTGTCAACCGATTGCTGTGGAAGGCAAAATGAAGCTGCTCTGGCAGTACCCGGCGTGGTTGCACTGGATCAGGACGCACCATCTCCAGCAGCAGCCGTTCTACCCTGATACTGTTGTCCTCGAACTGCTGCGGGTTGCCCAACAGCAGTTCTTCGGTCACACCGCCAAGTAGATCATCAATCCGCTGTGTCTGGTTTTTCGGCGGCATCACGCACCGCCTTTGGCGATGCGCTGCACCAGCTTGCCCACAAATTGTGCGTAGGCTTTGGTTGCCGAGGCTTTCGGATCATAGTTGAAAACACTCTGGTGGTTTTGATGCGCGTAGGACACCGCCTCATTTGCAGGAACGACACCCAGCAGCAGCTT
>JANRLJ010000077.1:0-11579 GCA_033762735.1 bacterium
GGAAGCGTGTTAAGTCCCTCTCCTTTGGGAGAGGGATTTAGGGTGAGGGCAAATGAGCCGTTGTGAACTTTCATAACTCCTTTTAGAGTACCGGACAACGCTATTTAGGGTGAGGGCGAAGGTTCAAGTGCGTAACTCCTAAAACAGTAAGACCTCTATTGATTGTTATTACAAGCATCCGTTTATGCGTGGAGTAGGAGGTGTCTCCGTGGTGATGAGTCGCAAGGCGCTCACACCGCGGCTGATTGCCCGTTCGCTGCGAATAGGTCGTTAAGACCCTGGTTTTGCAACCCATTTTCCCATTCGTATCGAACACACCAACATGGAGTTCAGCATGTTTAAGGCAGTCAGCCCAAAGGTTGATGTACAAAAGCTGGAGCGTGACCAGCTTGAATTCTGGCGCACCCATCGCATCTTCGAGCGTTCGATGGAGGAGCGCAAAGGCGGCCCGGTCTATGTGACCTATGAAGGCCCGCCCACCGTTAATGGCGACCCCGGTGTGCATCACGTCCTGGCGCGCGCGTTTAAGGACATCTTCCCCCGCTACAAGACCATGCGCGGCTACTACTGCCTGCGCAAGGGCGGCTGGGATACACATGGGCTTCCGGTCGAAATCGCCATCGAGAAGGAACTCGGCTTTACCCACAAGCGCCAGATCGAAGAATATGGCATCGCCCAGTTTAACGAGAAGTGCCGCCAGAGCGTGATGCGCAATATCGCTGCCTGGGAACGCTTCACTGAGCGCATGGCGTACTGGACCGATCTCGATAACGCTTACGTCACGTTCACCAATGACTATATGGAGAGCATCTGGTGGATTCTAAAGCAGTTCTGGGATAAGGATTTGCTCTACAAGGGGTTGAAGGTCGTCCCGTACTGCTCGCGCTGTGGTACGCCGCTCAGCAGCCATGAGGTTGCGCTCGGCTACAAGGACGTGAAAGACCCCAGTGTCTTCGTCCGCTTCCCGCTGAGGGATAAACCGGGTGTGTATTTCCTTGTCTGGACGACAACCCCCTGGACGCTCCCGGCCAATGTGGCGCTGGCTGTTGGCGAGAACGTCGAGTATGTGCAGGTTGAAGGCCCGGTGCACAACGGCGAGGGGACAGAAAGTCTGATTCTCGCGGCAGATCTGGTGGAAAAAGTGCTGTTCCACCCGGAAGAATACACGGTCGTGAAGCGCTTCAAGGGTAAGGAACTGCTCGGCCAGGCCTATAACCCGCTCTATACTTTCCTGCCTGTCGAGCAGAAATATGCCTATGTCGTCGCGGGCGATTTCGTCAGCACCGAGGACGGCACGGGGATTGTCCATATCGCGCCTGCCTTCGGTGTGGATGACATGGCCGTTGGCAAGGCCAATAGCCTGCCTGTGCTGCAAACCGTAAACGCGGAAGGCAAGTTCATCGACGCCGTCACTGATTTCCGGGGGATGTGGGTAAAGGATGCCGATCCCGAAATCAGCCGTGACCTCAAGCGGCGCGGTCTGCTGTACAGGTCGGAAAAGTACGAACATACCTATCCATTCTGCTGGCGCTGTGATACGCCGCTGCTGTACTTCGCCCGCGATAGCTGGTTCATCAGCACGACCACCCACCGCGACACCATGATGAAGATCAACGACACGATCAACTGGGTGCCGGGGCACGTTCGCGAGGGGCGTTTCGGCAACTGGCTGACGGAACTGAAGGACTGGGCTATCGGGCGTGAGCGTTACTGGGGCACGACCCTGCCGATCTGGGTGGATGACCAGACGGGCGAAATGCTGTGCGTGGGCAGCGTGGCCGAACTCAGCCTGTTCGCCGGGCGAGACCTGACCGGGCTTGATCTGCATCGCCCGTATGTGGATGAGATTACCTTCCCGAATCCCAAAGGCACGGGCGGCACGATGCGCCGTGTGCCGGAAGTGATCGATGTGTGGTTCGACAGTGGGGCGATGCCGCTGGCGCAGTGGGGCTATCCTGCCCACAACCACGATATGTTCGAGCAGCAGTACCCGGCGGATTACATCTGTGAGGCGGTCGATCAGACGCGCGGCTGGTTCTATACCCTGCACGCCATCAGTTCGATGCTGTTCGAGCAGCCCGCCTATAAAAACGTGATCTCGCTCGGCCTGATCCTCGATAAAGACGGCCAGAAGATGTCCAAGAGCAAGGGCAACGTGATTGACCCCTGGGAGATCATGAACACGCTCGGCGCCGATGTCTTCCGGTGGTATCTGTACACATCTGGGCCACCAGGGGAGCCGCGCCGCTTCTCGAAGGAACTGGTGGCGGAAGTCATGAACCAGTTCTGGCTGACGCTGTGGAACACCTACAGCTTCTTCGTGACCTACGCCAACCTCGACGGCTGGACGCTCTCCCATGAAGCGCCCCCCGTCAGCGAACGCGACCCGCTTGACCGCTGGCTGCTGGCGGAACTGCATCAACTGACCAAACAAGTCACAGAGGCTTACGAGAATTACGATGTGCCGGGGGCAACGCGCCCAGTGCAGGCTTTCGTGGAAAACCTGAGCAACTGGTACGTGCGCCTCAGCCGCCGCCGCTTCTGGAAGGGTGAAAACGACGCGGAAAAGCAGAGCGCCTATGCCACGCTCTATGAATGTCTGGTGACGGTTTCCAGGCTGATTGCGCCGTCGATGCCATTCCTGAGTGACGCGCTGTATCGCAATCTCGTCACCGCAGTGCGGGCGGACGAACCTGAAAGTGTGCATCTGACGACCTGGCCGCAGTACGATGAAGCGTTGATCGACAAGACCGCGCTGAACGAAATGCGCCTGACGCAGCGCCTCGTCAGCCTGGGGCGTGCAGCGCGTGACAACAATGTGGTTGATGGCAAAAAGGTGCCCATTGGCGTGCGTCAACCGCTGGCGAAAGCGATGTTTGTCACCCGCGACCCGGCGGAAGGGCAGGTCGTGGCGAAAATGGCCGACCTCATCAGCAGCGAGCTGAATGTCAAGCAGGTCGAGATGATGACCAACGCGGGCGAGATGGTGACCTATGCGCTCAATCCGCTGCCCAAGTTTCTGGGGAAGAAGTTCGGGCAGGACTTCCCGAAGGTGCAGAAAGCGCTGCGGGAAGGCGCAGAAGCGGATGTGCGTACCTGGGCACAAACGCTGCTGGCCGGGCAGAATATCCGCCTTGAGCTGGACGGCGACACCTACGAAATGACGCCGCAGGAAGTCGAAGTCCGGCAGAACGCCGCCGAGGGCTTTGTCGTGGCGGAAGAAGCAGGTTATCTGGCCGCGCTGGATAAGGTGCTGACGGATGATCTGGTGCGCGAAGGACTGGCGCGTGAAGTGGTGCGCCGCATCCAGGCCATGCGCAAGGATGCCGATTTCGACATCAGCGACAACATCGCTATCCAGTATGAGGCCAGTGCAGGGCTGACCCAGGCGATTGAACAGTTTGCCGACTATATCCGCAGCGAGACGTTGGGCGAAACGCTGGAACAGGTGCGCCCCAACGGAGACTATCATCGTCAGGATTTTGAGATCGACACCGAAACGCTGTCGCTCGGCGTGAAGCGCTTGACGCAATAAGTGCGGAATGTCCGGCGTTCCCATGAATTCTCTTCCCTTCAGAAAGGAATGAGACAATAAGCCCCTCTCCTTTGGGAAAGGGCTTTGGCGTGAGGGCAAAAATAGTTGTCTAAAACTGACAACTTCTACCACAGGGCAGGCTTCCATTTGGCGAGTCTGCCCTGTTTGTTTTGTCACTTTTTGGTATATATTTATAAGCATTCGCCAAAAGTCACACAGTATTATTGTTCAAAACCGTCATATTTGTTTTTGCTTGGGTCAAAACGTGTTTTTTACGGCTGCTGTTGTTTGGAGACTTTGGCGATGAGCGATAATTCAGCAACCCTCCAGGCGCTACTGCAATTTGCGCTGCCCCTCGGTACGAGCCTCGTCGTAGGTGCACCAGAAAGCCCGATTACCTGGGCCGTCACAGTGCGCGCCCAGCCTCCCGCTTTCCCGGATGTGTATGGGGGTGAACTGGCGCTGGTGTCGATGGATGTGCTGCGGAGCTATGACAGTCGCATTACCCTGGCTGAAGTGGTACACAGCCTTGCGGAAGCGGGCGTTTCCGCCATTGCTGTAAAAGAGGAAATCTCCGAGACGACCATTACCGTCGCAACAGAACGCAATGTAAGCCTGCTGGCGCTGCCGGATGAAAGCAGCCTGCCTTCGGTAGAGCGGGCGGTGAATAAGCTGATCGTCAATCAGTCAGCACAGATCAATCAGCGCGCCATTGAAATTCAGCGGCAGTTGACCCGCCTCGCTGCGGAAAACCGTGATCTGAACAGCCTGCTTCAGGTGATCGCCCGCGCCACAGCCAAACCCGTTGTGCTGCATGACGACGCTGGGGTATTAATTGCGCAGGTCTATCCGAGCGTCTCGCGGCGCGGGGGCACCGGGGGAAGGGCGCTGCTGCAAAGCCTGCCCTATGGCGCCTTCCAGAACTGGCTCAACCGCGACGCACCCAACAGTCAGGGGACAATTATCCCCAGCCCAATTGGCTTTACGACGGTGCTGCGCGTGGAAAAGCGGGTTGCGGGCTATCTTTCTCTTGTGGATAACAGCGAAACGCTGGACGACTTCGACCTGCTCGTGCTGACGTATGGCGGTGATGTCTGCGCGATTGAACTGGCGAAAAATCGGGCGATTGCCTCAGCCGTTGAACAGGCGCGGGGAGATTGGGTGCAGATGTGGCTGAGCGGCACCCCCGCCGATGATGATCTGCTTTCGACGCGAGCGCAGCAGGCAGGTTTTGAATCGACGTCGATGTACATGGTCACGGTGTTCCGGGCGACGACCGAAGCCGGGACGACTTTGCCGCTGGAGTCGCTCATGTCACTGGTGCGGGATGATATGGCGCGGCGGCAGATTATCGGTGCGGTAGGGCAGTACGTGGATGTCATCGTGGCGCTGTATCCGCTGGAAAGCCTGCTGGCGGTCAAGCGGGTGCGCGATACGGTCGATGAAGTGCGGGCGCAGCTTGCCATGCGCACCCCAAGCGGCCTGGTGGGTGCGGGAATCAGCCGCCCGGCGCAGGGGCTTTCCATGCTGCGCGAGGCCTACCGGGAAGCGAAGGATGCGCTCAGCATCGCTCATGAACTGGGCGACCGCGAGAAGACGACCTTTTACGGCGATTTAAAGCTGTATCAGTTCTTGCTGGCATTGAAGGAACGCAACCTCGACCAGATGCGGCGCTTTTATGACGAGGCGCTGCGCCCTCTGGTAGAACATGACGACCGCAAGCAGGGTGATCTGGTGCGGACGCTGACCGGGTTTTTCGAGGCGAATGGCAATCTGGCGCAGGCGGCGACGACCCTGGCGGTGCACCGCAATACGCTGGTCTATCGGCTGGAGCAGATCAGCAAACTGACGGGTCTTGACCTGAACGATGCCGATAACCGTTTAATTCTGCATCTCTCTCTTAAAATTCAGCGTGTATTAGCGACAGTTTTAGGTGAGTAAGTGTTATTAAACCGTTAGAACATTTGATTATTGCTTGCATTTTCCCCTCAACTTCGTGTTACAATGTGAAGAGTAATAGCGTGGCTCTCTAAAGGAGTTCTTAAAGATGGCGAAGATTGAGTTCTACGATGTGAAGATCAAGCAGAAGGTGCAGATTGACGAAAGCAACGTCAAGAAGACGACCTTCACCACCAAGAACGGACAGGTGCGCTATGGCCTCCGCGCCAAGACCGATGATGGCCGCAACCTGACCAAGTTCATCAGCAAGCCCGACTGGGACAAGATGAACGTCGCCGAAGAGAAGTAAGCGCTGATCTCCATCAAAAACCCGCGTTCGAGAAGCGCGGGTTTTTGTTTATTCACAAAGGCGGGCATAGGTTGCCGGTCTGCGCTGAGCCAGCAGCGGGAACAGCGTTCGCCAGTGCCGAAGAATTTCCCCGTCCAGATCAGCCACAATCACCTCAGTAGTATCGCGCCCCGCCTGTACGAGAATCCGCCCCATCGGGTCACAGATAAAGCTGCTGCCATAGAAGCGCACTCCGTTTTCCTCACCAATGCGGTTCGCCGCACCAATATAGACACCGTTGGCGATGGCCTGCCCGCGCATCACGGTCTGCCATGCTTCGGCAGTATCGATATTCGGGTCTGTAGGTTCAGAGCCAATCGCGGTTGGATAGAAGATAAACTCCGCGCCGTTGAGCGTATAAATGCGCGAGAGTTCGGGGAACCACTGATCGTAGCAGGTGGGTGTGGCGATGTTCACCGCACCAAGATCGAAGACTGGGTAGGTGCTGCCGCCTTCAAAGAAGTCGCTTTCATGATAGCCCTCGCCGGATGGAATATGAATCTTGCGAGTAGTCCCGATCAGATTTCCCTCCGCATCATGCAGCGTCGCGGTGTCGTAGTAATGACCATCGTCGGTCTTCTCGAACAGGCTGCCGCAGATCATGACCTGATACTGACGTGCCAGTTGGCTGAAAAACGTGTCGGAGTCTCCACCGGGCAGCGCTTCTGCCCTCTGAAAACCTTCCTGCTCACGCTTGCCAGGGAAGTAGGGCGAGAGGGACAACTCCGGCAGGCATACCAGGTTTGCACCCCGATCTGCCGCTTGTGCTACGAGCGTATCATACTGCGCCTTCATCGCCTCGCGCTCGCCGAGCCAACCGGCCTGCACAAGCGCAACCCGAACTGTTTCCATCCTGACTCCTAAAAATGTAAAGAAGAGAAGACCGAAAAACGTAAATTGACTTATTCCTGAATCAGCGGGGTATCCCGGATGGGTTCGACTTCGCGCGACAGCACAACAAAGCCCAGCCCGACGTTAATCAGGTCTTCCGCACCTGCGCCGCCGCCCGCTCCCAGGAATGTCCAGCCGTCGCTCAGCAGCTTGGCAAGCTCCCACTCCGCCTCCGAACGGCTCAAAACGCCTTCGGATTCATAACCAGGCCCGCGTTCGAGAATAAATGCGACGATCTTGACTTCCTTGACCACGATACTTTCCCCTTGTGTGTTGTGGATTCAAATTCTGAATAACGTGCATTTTAGCGCCTCTTTGGATGGTCGCAAACGAGTCACAGAGGCAGTTGCAGGAGTAAAAAAATTCACGCAATTTTGGAAATTTTCGTTCACGTTCTCGCCTATAATGCAGTCATACTCATCACCTTACCAAGATTAAACGCAATCATTAACCTTTTGGAGAGAACGCATGACCGCCATTATTGCACAAAACGAGCAGCACCTCAGCGGCAGCCGTGAAGTGGCCTCTGCCCTCACAACTCGCCAGCGCATCGTCAAGCGCGCCTTCGACATCGTGGTTTCGGCAGCTATTCTGATTGCCATCCTGCCTGTTATGCTCGTCGTGGCGATTGCCATCAAACTGGACAGCGAAGGCCCGGTCTTCTTCAAGCAGACCCGCGTGGGCGAGGGCGGCAGGCTGTTCAGGATGTACAAGTTCCGCTCGATGGTGGTCAATGCCGAAAAGCTCCAGCAGCAGTTGAACGTCACCGACATCGACGGCAAGACGCTGCACAAGTTCCGCAACGACCCGCGCATCACCCGCGTTGGCCGCATCATCCGTAAGACCAGCCTGGACGAACTGCCCCAGTTCATCAATGTGCTGCTGGGCAACATGAGCCTGGTGGGGCCACGCCCGGAACTGCCCTGGATTGTGGAACAGTACGAACCCTGGCAGCGCCAGCGCTTCGCCGTGCCGCAGGGCATCACCGGCTGGTGGCAGGTGACGGGGCGGGCGGATGGCGAAAAGCTGTGCCACCTGAACACTGACCAGGACATCTACTACATCGAGAACTACAGCCTGCTGCTGGATGTGAAAATCCTGCTCAAGACTCCGTTCGCCATCATCGGCGGCAAGGGCGCGTTCTAATGGAAAAACCAAAACGAACGCGAACAATCGTAGGGGCGACGCGCCGCGTCGCCCGTACAAACAAATTATTCGTGGTCTAATTGATTTCTCCATAAGCAGTACCGCGTGGTGGGTGAGTTGAGAGTGGTTGCGAATACCGAGTAAAAGCGAAATTCTCTCCGAATATAAAAAGCGACTGTCCACCCAGACAGTCGCTTTTTTTTGCTTGTGACGGGAGATTAATTCACCCGCACAGGTGAGGTGATTTTGACGAAGAAATCCTGCGGGCGGCGCAGCAGTCCGTAGAGATGTTCAGTCGCCTCAGCCTGGTTGTTGACTTCCAACGTCTGAATGTATTTGCCGAGCAGTTCGCGCACGTCTTCGATGCCCTGTTCATCGAGCGGGAAAATCTCGACAGTGGCACCGATGGCGATGCGGCGGCGCAGCGCGTCCAGCGTCAGCCCCATTTCTGGCTGCACCCGCTGATAAATCACGCCGCCCGTCATGCCCGCGCACATCCAGGGCCCGGGGTCGCCCAGTACCAGTGCCCGCCCGGAAGTCATGTACTCGAAGGCATAGCCCTTGAGATTGGCGCGTGTCCCTAAACAGCCGTCTTCATCGCGCAGCGGCTTTTCGATCTCGCCACCGAAGATCACGTCTGCTCCGCTGAGGCGAATACAGGCGCGGGTGTCAGCATCGCCCTGGACAATAAACACGCCGCCCTGTGCGCCGTAGGCAAAGCTCTTGCCTACGGAGCCATCAATGCGCTGGCCGTCGTGGTTCAAGCCCTTGAGGACAGTCACGGTGCCTCCCTTCGCGCCTTTGGCAACCCCGTCCTGTGCGCCGCCTTCCACCATGACGTTTATCGGTGCATCCAGGAACGCGGCCAGCCCATTCCCCGGAATGGCAGAGTTGCTGAAGCTGAGGTGAATGGCTTCGATTTCCTCACAATGCTTGATCTCACCACGTTTCAGTGCGCCGGAAAGATGTGTGCCAAGCGCACGATCCATCGCCATGACCTGTTCGTCATCGTAGGTGATTTCGGGTTCGCCGCGCTTGATATTTTCCGCCACAATGGAGGTGATCTGTTTGCTGAGGGTGTTGCGCGGGCGGGTCACACGGCGGCCACCGGGCGGCATCTGCTTTTTGGAGACGGTTGGCGCGCGGCGCAGCAGGGGAGTCAGGTCGATGCGGTCGTGCATGTCGATCTGTTCCAGCAGATCGGCGCGGCCTACCAGATCACGGGTGCGAGTAAAGCCGAGTTTGGCCGTCCATTTGCGGATGTCGTCGGAGAGCATATTGAACACATTGCAGATGCCCTCGACAGCGCGGTCGTAATCACGCGGTTCGAAGGACTTCAAGCCCTTGAGCGTGGCTTCCTCTTTGGTCTTGATATGCGTGGTGATGCCCACATGGCAGGTGCCTTCGTGGCAGCCGCGACAGATGGTGCAGCCGACTGCCACCATCGCCAGCGTCCCGAAGCCGACGCGGTTCGCGCCCAGGCACAGCAGCTTGACCACATCGCGCCCACTCTTCATGCCGCCGTCGCACCACAGTTCCACATCGTCGCGCAGGCCGCTTTCGATCAGTGCCCGATGCGCCAGCCACACGCCGATTTCGGAAGGCAGGCCGACATGCCGCAGGGCATGAGCGCGTGCCGCCCCGGTGCCACCTTCATAGCCTGTGATGTTGATGATGTCTGCGCCCGCTTTGGCAACACCGACCGCGATAATACCCACGCCGGGGACAACCGGAATCTTGACCGATACCTTTGCCAGCGGGTTGGCCGTCTTCAGTTCGTCGATCAACTGCGCCAGGTCTTCAATCGAGTACAGGTCGTGGTTGTTGGCGGGGGAAATCAGGCTGACACCGGGAACGGTCTTGCGGGCAGCGGCGACCTGCTCGGTCACTTTGTAACCGGGAAGCTGACCGCCTTCGCCTGGTTTCGCGCCCTGGCCGATTTTGATCTCGATCAGCCCGCACGAATTGAGGAATTCGATATTCACGCCAAAGCGCCCGGAAGCGACCTGCTGCCCGCGATTGCGTGGATACTTGCCCATAATGTCGGACAGTTCGCCGCCTTCGCCGTTGACGCAGAGAATGTTCAGGCGATACGCGGCTTCGGCATAGGCCTTATACGCCAGTTCACCCTGGGAACCGAATGACATCGCGCCGATCAGCACAGGCAAATCATGTTCGCCAGTGGTCAGATCGACGTCCGCCGGGTTGACTTCCTTGCTGCTGGGCTTCAGGCCGAGGATGTGCCGGATGGAAACAGGCTGCGTCTCCTCCAGGTTCAGCAGGACTTGCGTGTACTCTTCCAGCGTCATTTCGCCGTGCGCCACATCTTCCGCTTTTTTCCACATCTTGGGGTAGAAGCGGTCGGGGTTTTCCAGCTTATTCTTCTTCTCGCCGCGCAGTTCCGCCGCGCGTTCTTCCGCCTCGGCCTTGAGCTGTGACCAGGTGAGGCCGCGCCCCTCTGAACCGAAGTAGTTGGGCATTCCGAAAATGGCGCTTACACTCTTGGCTAGTCCGACGCCGCCGAAGCTGTGCCCATAGCCGCGCAGTTCGTGACAGCCGATAGTCGAGGTGATCTTCTGAATCCCGGTGGTCATGGCGGCAACCGCGCTCCCTAACCGGGCGATAATCTGTTCTGATGAAAGCACATCCTTCGATGGACGCGGCGCAATCCCCAGCGCGACGGCATACATGGCATAAGGCAGTACGCCGTTCGCGCCCATGCTTACGCATAACGCGAGGTCGTGCATATCGCGCAGCGCACCCGAGCGCACGACGATGCCGACGAAGCGGCGCAGGCTGATTTCGCCGTCGTCGGCCTGCCGCAGCGCCCGATCCACCGCCGCTGTCAGCAGATTTGGATCAATCCAGAGGCGCTGGCCGTCGAAGACATCGGTGTCATCCAGCACAAGCAGGCGCGCCCCGTCCAGTACGGCGTTTACGGCCTCGCTTTGCAGGCGTTCGACGGCCTGCTCGATGGTTTCGTCCAGAGCCGCGCTCATCGACAGCAGAACAGCGCGTGTGCCGAAATGGTCAAGCAGGTCTTCCAGCGTCATCGTGCCGTGTTTGGCCGCCACTTCGCGTAGTTCAGAGAGGCTGCCGAGATCAGGATGCCCGCCGACGAGGAAGGGCGTTTCCAGTTCGATGCAGGGTTCGTCCGGTGTGGCGACCTGTCCGACGAGTGGACGCATCCCCAGCACCATGCGCGTCGAGAACTGCGCCCGTTCGCGTTCAAGGTCAATCGCCGGATTGGTGACGACGGCGACGACTTCCTTGAAGTAATCGGCCACGTTCACGCGGGTTTTGCTCAGCGCGGCCAGCGGTCCATCCCAGCCGAGCGAACCCACCAGTTCCTTTTTGGTCTGCGCCATCGCGTCGATGATTTCGGTATGGTAGCGCTCCCAACCCAGCGCCGCCATCGATTTAATGGTGATTTTCGTCTCCCGCTCATGCCAGGGCAGTGCTGCGGCTGTTTTTACGGGTGCCAGAACCGCTTCGTAATCAGCTTCGACGACCACCGACGGGGCAGGCGTGACTGCCTGAGCAGTATATGCCGCAGCGCCGTTGGTGAAATCCGAAGGACGGACGGCAGGAGCAAGCGGTTTAAATTCGTCGGTGCTGCGCCGCCAGGTGCCGGTTGTGGTATCCAGGCGGAACGGCGCACGTTCACGATAACGGCTGTAAACGTGGCGCTGAATACTCGGATAATCCATCAGTTCGATG
>JANRLJ010000078.1:0-6068 GCA_033762735.1 bacterium
GCCCATTCCGATTGGGGCAAGATCACTCGCCTGGCTGCGATTTCAGCCGCTTACAATATCGGTATCCTAATCAATCGCATCCTCGGACGTGAAGATGGCGCCCTTGAAACGCTCATCATTTAATACCGGACAACCCTTAAAGCGCTTTTTTGAACCACAAAGGCACGAAGGGCACGAAGACAAGGAAAAATCTTTGTGTTCTTTGCGCCTTCGTGGTTTGTATTGAACTTTCCTAGCGTATTTGTGGAATTTGATGCGTTTGCCCTGTACAACGAGAATGGTGAATACCAGGGGCATGTACGGGCGATGCGCACA
This sequence comes from bacterium, assembly GCA_033762735.1. GTDB lineage: Bacteria > Chloroflexota > Anaerolineae > Aggregatilineales > Phototrophicaceae > JANRLJ01. Next base: position 316 of record JANRLJ010000078.1, read on the forward strand.
TCGCCCTTACGGGTCATATCCTCAAACTTCACCACTCCCAACACAACAGCGGTCGTTCGGCCTGCATTATTCATGATTACAACTAATTTCAATACTGTAATCAGGGAATGAGAAAAGTTAACACAAAATTTACAAGTTTTCTGTTACAAACAAGGGTGAAGCAGTGACCTTGAAATAAGAGGGATTTTGCCCTGCGCTGTGCCTTGCCCTCTCCAGCATGGGTTCCACCTAAGGAGCAAGGTTTGAGCGCACTTGACTTGGTTTCTGTTCGTCCTGCCGCTGTCCCGCCTGCTGCATCGCTGAAACCCACTCCGACAATCGCAGTTAATTCTCAGCCTGCCCCCGAACGCACCCCCGGACTGCAGCGAAATCGCTATGCGCTGCCCGTGCTGCTGCTGGTCACGCTGCTGACTCTGATCGCCTTTGACCGTCCGCTGGTACGGGGCGATGGACTGGCCTATCTGATCTGGATAGACACGCTGGTGCTGGACGGCGACGTGAATTTCAACAACCAGCACGACCGCTTCCGCGAGATCAACACTTATCAGATTGCGTGGAATGACACTACTCAGCGATGGGTGAATATCTTCCCGTTCGGCGTGGCCTTCGTGCAGGCGCCGTTTTACGTGGTCGGTCATGTGCTGGCGCAGGCCGACATCGGAAATGCGAATCCGGATTACTTCCGGGCAATGCAGGGCGTGACTTTGCCGTACAGTCTGCTGCTGATGATCGGCGCGAACGTGATGGCGCTGGCGACGGTGGCACTCAGTTGGGGCGTGGGGCGGCGCTTCTGCGATGATGTGACGGCGGCACTGGTGGTCTATGCGCTGCTGATCGGTACGCCGCTGCTCTACTACAGCAGCGTTTCCCCGGTGAACTCGCATAATCCGGGCGCGTTCGGCATCGCCGGATTGGCTTATCTGTTCGTGCGGACACTGCCCTCGTCGCAGGACACAGCCGAAAACGAACGCCCGAAAAGTCCGCTGTTCTGGCTGCTGCTGGGGTTGTTCGCCGCGCTGAGCATTCTCTCGCGCTGGCAGCTTGCGCTTGTGGTCGTTCCGCTGTGGACGGCGCTGACGGGGGCGGCCTTGCGCGGCGAAGTGCACTGGCGTGGGCTGCTGCTGGCGACGATCACCGCCGGGGTTGCGCTGCTGCCGCTGCCGCTGATCTGGAATACGCTGTTCGGCTCACCCTTCCTCGTCCCGTTCGATGCCGTGTCCGATCAGGCCTTTATTCGCGACCATAACAACAGCGTGGATGTGCTGCGGGTGCTGGTGGTGCATTCGCCCCTTGTTCTGCTCAGCTTCGCGGGTGTGATCGCGCTCATCACCCAGCAGCGCGGGCGGCTGGGGCTGCTGCTGGCGGCCATCATCGGCTTGCAGCTTTTTATCAACGGCGCAGCGCTGGACTGGGACGCGGGCGACAGCTACGGGATGCGCCGCATGAGCGAGATTTACGCCATCTACGTGCTGCTGGGATGCGCGGCAGTGGGAGCTTTCGCTGCTTGGGGAAGGGAACGTCGGTGGCGCTGGCTGCTTCCCATCATGCGTGGGCTGTTGACGGCTGCCGTCGCCTATTCGCTGGTCTACCTGATGGCACATCTGGTCTTTACCTGGACGAATACACAGGGGGTATTCAGCGCTGCGCCGGGGACGATGATCGCCCACTGGCTGCGGCACCCTTACCGCTGGCAGGTCGCATGGGAGGTTTACCGCGCTCATGTTGGCCCACTGGCGTGGGCGATGCCGGGGCCTTAAGCTGTGATTACAGCCTTTTATGATCGAAAATTGTGGAAGTGACGCGCATGTCGCGACCGACATCTACTCCGACTGCGCGACGACAATCTGAGTCAGCGCGGCGCGGATGGAATCGGGAATGGGCACCGGGCGGCGGCTCTCACGGTCAACAAACACATGCACAAAGTAGCCATAAGCCGCCGCCGTGATCTGCCCCTGTTTGAACAGGCCGACCTCGTAGCGCACACTGCTGCTGCCCAGATGCTCCACGCGCAGCCCGGCGTTGATCATTTCCGGGAAGGCGATGGGCTGGAAGAATTCGCAGTGCGTCTCCACCGCCAGACCGATGATCGTGCCGGTGTGAATGTCCAGCCCGCCCTCGGTAATCAGGTAGTGGTTGATGACCGTATCGAAGAAGCTGTAGTACAGGGCGTTGTTGACGTGCCCGTAGATGTCGTTGTCCATCCAGCGCGTCGGGATGTTGAGAAAGTGCGGAAAAGCAGAACGGGCGGGTCTGGGTTTATCGGTCATTGGGGTTTCTCCGATCAGAACGTGATGATCTGGCGCACGGCTTCGGCCTTTGCCAGACGGTCGAACCCGGCGTTGATCTCATCCAGCGCCAGCGTGTGCGTCAGAAGCTTTTCGACCGGCAGCAGCCCGGCCTGATATAGGGCAATATAGCGGGGAATATCGCGGCGCGGCACGGCTGAACCCATGTAGGAGCCTTTAACCGTGCGTTCCTCCACGACCATGCTGACCGCCGAAATCACAAACTGCTTGCTCGGATGTGGCAGGCCGACCGTGACCGTCATCCCGCCGCGCCCGGTGGCTTCGTAGGCCTGAATCAGCACCCGTTCGCTGCCGACGCTCTCGAAGACATACTGTGCGCCGCCCTGGGTGATCTCGCGCACGGCCTTCACCGGGTCATCAACACCTGCGCTGACCGTATGCGACGCACCCACTTCCTTCGCCAGCGCCAGCTTGTCGTCCAGCAGATCGACCGCGATGATGGGATAAGCACCCGCTGCCCGTGCGCCCATGACCGCACTGAGGCCGACGCCGCCCATCCCGAACACCGCTACCGAATTCCCCGCTTCCACCTTCGCAGTATTCACCACCGCGCCCACACCCGTCATCACCGCACAGCCGAACAGCGCGGCCTTATCCAGCGGGATGTCGGGCGTGATCTTTACCAGGCTTTCCTGCGCCGCGACCGTGTAGCGCGTGAAAGCCGAAACGCCGAGGTGATGGTTGCAGGCCTGGCCGTGCGTGTTGGTGAAGCGGCGCGCACCGGAAAGCAGCGTCCCGGCCACATTGGCCTTCGCGCCATTCTCGCACAGGGCGGGGCGCCCGGTGATGCAGTACAGGCAGACGCCGCAGGACGGCACAAAACTGAAGACGACATGATCGCCTTCGCGAAACTCGGTCACATTCGCGCCAACCTCGCGCACGACGCCCGCCGCTTCATGCCCCATCACCATCGGCATCACACGCGGGCGCGAGCCGTCGATCACCGATAAATCGCTGTGGCACAGCCCCGCCGCGACCACCTCCACCAGCACCTCGCCCGCCCCCGGCGCATCCAGTTCGACCGCTTCAATGTGCAGCGGAGCACTTTCCCCGTATGGTGCGGGCAGCCCCATCTCATACAGCACGGCGGCGTTCGTCTTCATCGCGCGTCTTCCTGTGTGCAGCCTGAAAGACGAGGATTATAGCCAACACCTTTCCTCAGCCCCAAAGTCGCAGCGATCAGCGGACCCGCAGGCAGCCCAAAAAGATCATTACAAACCGCAAAGGACACAAAGATTTGTCATGCTCTTGGCGTCCTTCGCGTCTTGGCGGTTCAAAATCTTTAGGTGGGTAGTCCTTTTCGCAGATTGCGCACCTGCCACAGCGCTTCCAGCGTCGTGCACACCAGTTCGGTCAGTTTGATGAAGCGGTGTTCGTCGTCCTCGGTGAACTCCCCTTCGATCTTGTCCGAAAGCTGAAACAGCCCCCAGTTTGTTCCGCTGCTGTCCACCAGGGGTGCGGCCATCCACCCGCGCATGGGCGGATGCTTTTCCGCTTCGAGGCCAAAATTCTTCCATTCCGGGTGCGCTTCCAGTTCCGCCTGTGTCATCCGAATGGGCTTGTTGTGCGTCAGCAGCCAGTTATGAATGCCGAAGCCGACGGCGGGCGTTTTATAATCCGCCCATTGGACGTATTTCTCTGACAGCGAAAAGTATTTGCGGACTGATTTCCAGTCACCCTGCACGATGATGGCAATAGCGGATTGATGTGCACCGATCAGGCTGCGTGCCAGTTCCGCCGCGTGATGCAGGACTTCATTGGCGCGAGTGGCGAATTCCTCGTCGATAGCGTCGGGGTTCTCGATCAGGGCGTTGGGTGTCGCGCCAGTGACAGCGTTGTGATACACGTTGGGGTTGGGTGTGTCCATCATGACAGGTTCCTTTTAGTGGCAATAAGCATGAGCACGCTGAGATCATAGCGAACGCAGATCGGAACTTCATCCACAAAATGGAGAGGGGATAAACCGTCTGATTGGGTTGGCGACGGGACTAATGGAGAAACGCAAACAAATCCGCCGGGTGCCGGGGCGAGGCATGCCTCGCCCCTATGGAAACATCAGGCCGTTTTGAAGTGGTTTACCTATAAGTACAACCAAATTGAAAATGTGAGACAACGAGCCGTTGTCTGAGTTCAAAAACTCATTGCTCATAGCTTCTTTTACTGTACTTAGAGGATGATCAGCCCCAGGCGGCTGGCGCGGACGACCGCTTCGGTGCGGCTTTGCGCGGCGAGCTTCTGCAAGATGGCATTGATATGGAATTTGACGGTATTGGCACTGATGCCGAGCCGCTGCGCGATGGCCTTGTTGGTCAGCCCTTCCGCCAGCAGTTGCAGCACCTCAAATTCGCGCGGGGTTAAGTCCTCGGCAGGAGCTTCAACGGCCTCGCTGCCCTGCCGCACCGCCGACGCCAGCAGTGGATCGAGCGTGACCAGTCCCGCCGCGACCGCGCTCAGCGCTGCCGTCAGAAGGGACGCATCCGAATCGCGCAGCAGCAGCCCATAAGCTGGACTTCCGTTGAGCACGCCCGCCACCTGCCCGGCGCTTTCGGCATCTGGCAGCAGCGCCACCACAGGCAGCCGTGCCTCGACCAGCATGTGAAGCTGTGGCAGGCAGCCGAGCGGATCATAGCCTAAATCTGTGATGACCACTTCGGGACGGTAGACATCGACATCCGGCAGCAGGCGTTCACCGCCGGAAGACTGCCCGACAATAGTCACGTCCGGCTGGGTGGAAAGCAGCGCGGCCAGGCCCACCCGTGCCAGCAAATTGTCCGCGATGACGAGGACGCGCGTTTCTGCCATAAGCGTTGATTCACCAATTCCTGTTGTAGGAGATCGCAAGGGGATGCTGCAATTGGGTGGTCATGTGGGAAGGGTGACGATGAGAGCCATTTTGATCAATTTAAGATGATGCAGCCCACAGCGTAACCCGCTTGTGTTGGTTCTGCATTAGAGGGGAGAATTCAGCGAACAATCTCTATACAAGGAAGATCGGGAAGATCATCGTTTTCAAAATACAACTCGACGGCTTCCCGTAAATTGCGAAGCGCTTCCTCAATCGTTTCACCGTCCGTCACCAGGGCGATTTCTTCCCCTGTGATCACATAATAGATACCATCCTCATCGTTGTGGCGGATCAGTCGAAAGTTGAAGGTCGTGTTCATGGCGTTCCTTATCACACAAACGGATTGCGTTTACCCCTCGCCTTTTTCGCGGTAGAACTTTTCCCATGCTTCGGCGAAGTCACGGTTGTCATAGATGGTGTTGCCCGCGCTGGAGTCAAGCGCCATCACTTCCGCCGGGACCAGATCATCCAGCACCTTCTGCACGAACCACACCATCTCGTTGGCTTCCAGCGCGGCGTGATAGCGATGCCCCATGAGGGAGAGTGTATAGAGGATGACAATCAGCCCGACCACAATCGCCGGGTGCCAGGGGACAAAGTAG
>JANRLJ010000079.1:0-27349 GCA_033762735.1 bacterium
CCAACCGCTGACGCTAGGAGAGGGGGAGAAGACCAGGGAAGCGTGTTAAGTCCCTCTCCTTTGGGAGAGGGATTTAGGGTGAGGGCAAATGAGCCGTTGTGAACTTTCATAACTCCTTTTAGAGTACCGGACAACGCTATTTAGGGTGAGGGCTATGGTTCAAGTGCGTAACGCCTAAATATAGTGGAAGTGAGTTTAACCACAGAGGACACAGAGCGCACTGAGAATCGGCGCGTAAGCTTCATTGATCTGCCTCAGCTCAGACCGCCTCGTTTTCCTCGACGGGCAGGCCTTCCAGCCGCATGATCTTGAGCGCGTTGGTCGTCGGGCTGGGGCCAGAACGCAGCGCATAATCGAACACCATCCGCCCGTCGTGCACTTCCTCGCGGAAATGCCGATTCTCGATCTGGGGAATATCGTCCGCCAGCCGCACCAGTTCGAGGTCGTGGGTAGAAATCAGCCCCGTGCCGTTGCCGCCGACGAGGGCGCGAATATAGGCGCGGCTGCCGATCAGCCGTTCGCGGTTGTTCGTCCCCCGGAAGATTTCATCAATCAGGAAAAAGAGCGGCTGTGCATCCACTTCGCGCAGCGCCAGCAGCAGCGCCTTGAGCCGCCGCACTTCTGCATAAAAGTATGAGAATCCGTCCACGACCGAATCGCTCACGCGGATGCAGGCGAACGTGCGGAACAACCCGGCATGAAAGCCCTCCGCCGCGACTACACCGCCTGCATAAGCCAGTTGCAGATTGACACCCAGCGTGCGCAGAAACGAGCTTTTGCCCGACATATTCGACCCGGTGATGATGACCACCCGACCAAGTGAATCGAGCGCGAAATCGTTGGTCACGCGGGTCGCGGCGGGGATCAACGGATGCCCCAGTTTCGCGCCTTTGAAGACGGCGTTCGGTTCCAGCGTTGGGAAGACGTGGCCGGGATTCAGCGCGGCGAAGGTCGCCAGTGCATTGAGCGCCTCCAGTTCGTGCAGTGCGTCCAGCCAGCGGGGGAGCGCTTCGGCCAGGTCGCGCTTGCTGCGTTCCAGTTGATAGGCGAAGAACACGTCCCAGGGAAAGACCAGGTTCACCCACAGCCACAGCACCGGGTTGCGCTGGAGGCTGGCCGCCGACAGCACCCGACCCACCCGGCGAAGCTGCCGCGAAGGACGGGAATCCGCTTCAAGAAAAGGGGCACACACCTGTCGCAGGGCGGGCAGCCGCGTATGAGGCGAGGTTTCCACATAATGCAGCACGGCTTCCAGGCGGCTGAGTTCGGCACGCAGCCGCAGCGCTTCATCGAACAGCCCGCCCAGCCTGCGCCATTGCAGCACCGACACGCCGAGATAGGCCACCAGCGCGAGAATCCAGACCTGTGTGAGAAAGCCTTCTGTGACGAGGCGCGAGAGGAGAAACAGCCCGACATGCAGCGCGGCCAGCGGCAGCAGCAGCGACAGCGTCCCCCGCAGGACGCTGACTCGATCAGCAGGCTGTGCTTCCAGCCAGCGCAGCAGCCGTATTCCGTCAAACTGTTCTCGGAGACCGATGGACACCATCCGGGCAGAAAGGGTGAGCTTATCGCGGAAGGTGTCGAGCGGAATCAGTGTGCGCAGAACGGTCTGCCGCCGCTGGATGGTGGGCAGATCAGGGCGCGTCGTCAGCAGCCAGTCGGCGAGGCGTTCGCTGCCTCCCTGTGAGATGGCCGTATCCAGCAGGTGATGCACGGAGCGTTCCCCGATCATATCGAGATCGAGTGCGAAGGGATGCTCCGGCGGGAAGTCCTCAACCGTCGGTCGCGGCAGCCGCTCCCAGTCCAGCCGCAGCCGCGCAAGGTGTTCGGCTTTGATCTGCTTCCACAGGCTGAAGCGCTGGATGGCGGTTTTGATCTGCCCATGCGCCCGCGCCACGCCGACGAAAATCGCCAGAAACAGCACCGCCGCCAGCAGGCCGAGGCGGTTCTCCAGCGAGGCCGCCGCAAAGCTGATGACCGCGCCGACCAGGAACACGCTCAAGCGCCAGCGCGTAAACTGATCGCTGCGCTGGTAAAGCTCACGCAGGCGACGGTCGAGCCGTTGAAGCTGGTTTTCGAGGGCTGTTTCCTTATTCAAAGCCAATCTGCCTTTTCAGAACCTTTGCATCCCTATTATGACATTTTACAGGGGGTGAATGTAGCCTCACTGCTGCGGCGGACGAGGCAGGGTACAAGCGGGGCAGGTCTGCCGGAATCAAAACAGCCCGGTTCAATGACCGAGCTGCTGTTGATATGTTTGCTGTGCTGTCATCTCCGCTCAGCGCGTCCAGAATCCTTCGCTGAGATATTTGTAAGCGTTATCAGGGAACAGGGTGACGACAACGCCTGCTTCGCCCCGTGCGGCGATGGCCTCCGCTACTTTCAGCGTCCCGACCATCGCGCCCGCCGCGCTGATGCCGACCAGATAGCCTTCTTCCCGTGCCAGCCGCCGCGCCATCTCATGTGTTTCTTCGGTGCGCACCGGGAAATCTTCATCGGCCAATGATTCGCTGTAAATGCCGGGTTTGATGGCCGTTGCCATGTGCTTCCAGCCTTCCAGCCCATGAAATGGCCCATCCGGTTGCAGGGAGATGACGTGAATGTCAGGATTGAATTCCTTGAGGCGGCGGCTCGTCCCCATGAACGTCCCGCTCGTGCCCAGCCCGGCGACAAAGTGCGTCACCTTGCCATGCGTCTGGTTCCAGATTTCCACGCCCGTCGTGTTGTAGTGTGCTTGCCAGTTGGCCGGATTGTTGTACTGATCGGCGTAGTAGTAGCGGTCAGGCTCCTTCGCGGCCAGTTCGCGCACGGCCAGAATCGCACCGTCGCTGCCTTCCAGCGGGTCGGTCAGCACCAGTTCCGCCCCATACGCCCGCAGGATGGCGATGCGTTCGGGGCTGGCGTTGGCGGGCAGGAACAGCTTTACGCCGTAGCCTTTGGCCGCGCCGATCATGGCATAGGCGATGCCGGTATTGCCGCTGGTGCTGTCCAGGATAATCTTGCCCGGACGCAGATCGCCGCGCAGTTCGGCCTCGCGGATGATGTTGAGCGCGGCGCGATCCTTCACGCTGCCGCCGGGGTTGGCCCATTCGGCCTTCGCATAGATTTTCACATTTTCCGGCAGATGGGCAGTAATGCGGCGGAAGCCGAGCAGCGGCGTGTTGCCGACCTGCCGTTCGATGGTGGTCGCCGGGATGGTCTCCGTGCGGAGTTGCACGTCATAGTCGTAGTTTCGCAGTGCGGTCATTGTTAGCGTTCAGCCTTTAGCAGTTAGCGCTTCACAGGTCGGGTTCGGAATATCAGGATCGGCTGAGGGCTGATCGCTGACAGCTAAATAAAAAGCCAGCAAGCAACAAAAAAGCGCGGCAAAATCCCATGCTTGGGACGTTGCCACGCTCGTTCAGTCGCCTACCGGCTCAAAAATTCTAGCGTCGGTTCAGGTCGTCTCTGGTCGGCTGGGTGGTTAACGCCCCGCTTGCCTACAGAGACAACAACAAAGTGCGCGATTCATCACTCTAAAATCCTGATGATAATGGTTGATGAGAGTGTAGCGAAGTCGGTAAGGGCTGTCAATGCAGCGCGACACTCGTTAAAGAGACGTTCATGGTTCTTAGAACCTTACCTTAGTAGAAAGAGATTTTCACCGACTTGACCGAGGAACTCCGCACGAGGCTGCGCTATAATGCGGCGTGTGGATAAGAAGCTCGAACAGGACCGTATGACCCGACCCTATCTGCGTGTGGTGGTACTCATTTGTCTCCCTTTCCTGCTGGCCGCCGCGTTCATCGCCGCCAGCCGCGCCCAGGAAGCAACCCCCGAATCCACCCCACAGGCACAGCCGCTCCTGCCCCGCGCAACGCCCCAGCGCCCCAGCGTCGCCATCGACACGGTGCTGATGGAAGGCACAGAAATCCGGCTCGGCCCCGGCCACACCTACGCGCCGATTCAGATGTTCCCCAACGGCACCGAAATCACGATCACCGCCCGCAACCGCGTGGGTAACTGGCTGGAAGTGCGGACGACCACCGCCAGCAATACGGTGGTTTCAGGCTGGGTGCTCACGGGCTATGTCGTGATGGAGGGAATCCACCTGAGCGCCATTACCGTGCGCGATATGCCCGATGCGGATGTGGCTGCCGTAACCAATCCCAATCTGGCGCGGCTGTATATGGTTCCGGTCGTCCCGGCGATTGACGAGGCGATGCGGGCGGTGTTCACGCGGGGACAGGCGGCGGGCAACAACGCGGGGGTGGTCGTCAAGGTGGGCGACAGCAACAGCGCCAACCGCTATTACCTCACGCCGATCAACACGTCCCCGGTCGATCTCGGCCCGTATGATTTCCTGCTGGATACGGTGCTCTTCTTCGCGCCCGCGCTGCCGCAGGAGCACGTCACGGCACGAGTCGGCCTGAACGCCTATTCGCTGTTCGACCCGTCCTGGGGCACGGCGCAGTGCCAGTCTGGGGAGACACCGCTGGCGTGTGAATATCGCCTGCACCGTCCATCCGTTGCGATTGTGATGTTCGGCCCGAACGACATCCGGGCGCTGAATTCCGAACGCTGGCGCGACCAGATGGAACGGCTGGTGGAAGAATCGCTGGCCGCAGGCGTGATTCCAGTGCTGACGACGTTCAGCAGCCTGGAATCTGACCCTGATCTCGCACAGCAGGCGCTCCGCTTTAACCTGATTCTGGTCGAGGTCGCCAATCAGTACGATGTGCCGCTGATTAACCTGTGGTCGGCGGCGCGGTCGCTGCCCAATTTTGGCATCGGCGGCGACGGTGTTCACATGACGGTCGGCGGCGGGCGTGTCAATTTCACCGAGGGGCAGGAGGCGCGTTTCGGCGTGAGCCTGCAAAATCTGCTGGTGCTGTATACCCTGGACGAACTGCGCCGCGTGGTGATCGACCAGGGGTAACCGTTACGCCCTCACCCCAAACCCCTCTCCCAAAGGAGAGGGGCTTATCGCATCGGAGCGCCTTCTCCCCCTCTCCTAGCGCCAGCAGTCGGGAGAGGGGGCGCGAACTTGTTCGCGTGGGGGGTAAGGGCAACTGCGTAAGTCCTAACAAATCAATCAGGAGAAAGTTTCATGCGAAAACTGATGATACTGTTTGTGTTGATGCTGGCACTGCTCATGCTGGCAGGCTGTGGAGGTACAACGGACTCTGACAGCGACGAAGCCAATGATGCCGAAGACGCTCGCGTCCTGACCGAAGCAGCAGGCGCAGCCGATGATGAAGAGGCCGACTCCAGCGAAGGCGTGGCAGACGATGCAGCGGCGGCGGTCGAGGCCTTCTGGGAAGCGAAAGTCGCCAGCGATGCCGACACCCTGGCCGGGCTGATCTGCGCCGAACGCGAGGGCGAACTCGAGATGCAGGCCGCCTCATTCGCCTCGGTGGAAGCCTCGCTGGAAGGCATGGCCTGTGTCCGTGCAGGCGATGAAGGCGATGACGCAATTGTCACCTGCGAGGGGCATGTGGCCGCGCTCTATGGCACGGAAACGCGCGAAATTCCGCTCGGCACCTCCCGCGCCCGCGAGGAAGACGGCGAATGGAAATGGTGCGGTGAGGCGGAGACGGCGGAATAGCATCTGAGAAAAGCGGTTGAACCGCAGAGACGCAGAGGTAAGCCTTTTACAATAGTCCTCACCCCCAACCCCCTCTCCATGGCAATGGAGAGGGGAGTCGCGTCAGCGACGGGGTGAGGATTGGCAAGAAAATTACCTGAGGTTATTTGGATGAAGACTCCGTGCGCTCGGTGGGAGCGCCTTTGAGATGCCAGGGCAGGCCGGCGACCAGCAGCACGACCTGATGGGCCTGTGACGCAAGGCGCTGGTTGGCGCGTCCGAGCGCATCGCGGAACAGGTTGCCCAGCCGAGTCGGCGGCACAACGCCCATGCCGACCTCGTTGCTCACGATCAGCCATGAGGCGGATGAGGTCGCATAAGTATTCAGCAGCGCGTCCACTTCGGCAAGCACAGCCTCATTTACCGCGTCCTGATCGGCGTCTTCGGGCAGGCTGAGCAGCACGTTCGAGGCCAGCAGCGTCAGGCAGTCGATCACGACGGTATCATAAGGCTGCGGCTGCGCCCGGATTGCATCCACGACATTCAGCGGCGCTTCCAGCGTGTGCCAGTGGGCGGGGCGGTCACTGCGGTGGCGGGCGATGCGCTGGCGCATGTCGTCGTCATAGGCCTGCGCCGTCGCCACGAACAGCACCTCCCGCCCATGCTGCTGCGCCCAGTCCTGGGCATAGGTGCTTTTCCCACTGCGCGCCCCACCCAGCACAAACATCAACTGCCTGTCCATAAAATCCCGTCGATCATCAGCAAGCAAAACAGTTCCGTCAGTTCACACAGCGCCCCATACACGTCCCCGGTCAGGCCGCCGCCCAATCGCCCCGCTGCCCAGCGCCCGATCAGCAGCACCGTCAGGGGCGGGACGACCAGCAGCATCAGCAGCCGTAAATCCACAAAAACGCTGACGACCGCCGTTATCCCAACAGCAAAAGCGGCGGCAAGGATGACCTGTGTGCGGCCAAACCCCTCGCGGAAGTATGCGCCCAATCCCGTTGATCGGGCATAGGGGAACGTCCGCAGCGCCAGCACCATCGACCAGCGCCCGGCCACAGGCGGCAGCAGCAGCATGAGCGGCGGCGTATTTTGCAGAGCGCTGTATTTGCCCAGCAGCAGCAGACCCACACCGATCACAGCGAAGGCTCCACAGCGCGGGTCTTTCATAATCTCCAGCCGCCGCGCTGGATCGACCGTCGCCAGCAGCCCATCACACGAATCCGCGAAGCCGTCCAGATGCAGCCCGCCTGTGAGCGCCACCCACACGATCAATGCCAGCGCCGCGCGCACTTCTGGCGAGAACAGCGGCAGCGCAGCCACACCCGCCACGCACAGGCCGATCAGCAGCCCGACCAGCGGATAATACGCCACCTGTGCGCCTGGTTTGCGTCCTTCAACGTAGCCGACGGGAAGCACCGTGAGGAAGGTCAGCGCCCCGCGCAGATCAGCCAGCATCGCGCTCTGTCTCGCTGGCGGTGCTGACCCCGGCTTCATCGAAGGTCGCCATCTCGTTCAGGGTTCGCATGGCGGCTTCAATCAACGGGAACGCCAGCAACGCCCCGCTCCCTTCACCGAGGCGCAGATCAAGCGTCAGCAGCGGGCGCAAGCCAAGATGATCCAACGCCACGATGTGACCCGGCTCGGCGCTGCAATGCCCCGCGATGAGATAATCGCAGACGCGCGGGTTCATCGTCACCGCGATCAAGGCAGCCGCCGTACTGATGAGGCCATCCAGCACCACCGGAACGCGAGAAGCCGCCGCGCCGAGCATCAAGCCCGCCATCGCACCGATCTCGAACCCACCGACTTTCATCAGTGTGTCCATGTTGGCAGGCGCATGGAGCTTCAGGGCATGGTCGATCAAGGCGACTTTGCGCGAGAGTGCCGCGTCGTCCAGCCCTGTGCCGCGCCCGGTGACGACAGAAGCAGGACGACCTGTTATCGCGGCGATGATGGCACTGGCGGAAGTGGTGTTGCCGATGCCCATTTCGCCCACCGCCAGCAGATCAAGCCCCTGCGCGATTTCGGCCTGCACCACATTCAGCCCAAGCTGAATCGCGGCGGTCGCCTGTTCGCGAGACATCGCGGCCTGTTGGGTAAAATCTGCTGTGCCGGGGCCGATTTTGCGGCGGATAAGCTGGGGATGTTCATCCAGGTCAGCCGCCACGCCTGCATCCACCACCAGCACCCGCGCGTTCATCTGCCGCGCCAGCACATTCACCGCCGCCCCGCCGCGCAGGAAATTCGCCACCATCTGCGCGGTCACGGCCTGCGGATAGGCGCTTACGCCCTGCGCCGCCACACCATGATCGCCCGCGCACACAATCACGGCTTTGCGCGTCGGTGCCCAGTCGGTGCGCCCGGTCATTTCGGCCAGTGCAACCGACAGTGTTTCGAGATAGCCCAGAGCGCCCGGCGGTTTGGTGAGCGTCTGCTGCCGCTGGCGAGCGCGTTCCTGCGCGGAGGTATCGAGCGAGGGAATGTCGGGCAGCATCAGAACTCAATCCCCGCCTGCGCCAGAATGCCGACATCGTAGGGATGCTTGATCTTGGTCATCTCGGTGACAAGATCGGCGTAATTGATCAAGGCCTGTGGTGCGCTGCGCCCGGTGATGATGAGATGCTGCTGTGGGGGCTTGTTCGCCTTCAGCCAGTCGATCACCGTTTCAGTATCAATCCAGCCGAAGGCCAGCGGATAGGTGAATTCATCCAGCACGACCAGATCATAGCCGCCGTCGCGGATTTTGCCTTGCGCGATCTCCCAGCCGTGCAATGCCTTTGCGGTCGTTTCGTCCAGGTCTTTGGATGTCCAGGTGAAGCCGTCACCCGTCTTGATCCAGTCGATGCCCAGTTTTTCCGCCGCGCGCACCTCGCCCCAGTTGCCCGCCTCATGCTTCAAAAACTGGATCATGCACACCTTCATCCCGCGTCCCCACGCCCGTAAAAGCACACCGATAGCGGCGGTCGTCTTGCCTTTGCCGTCGCCGGTATTGACCAGCACCAGCCCTTTGCGCTTGTTGTCGCTCATGCGCCGCCCCCGAAGACGTTCTGCCGCTGCTGCTGGCGCAGAATCACCCACATGACGACAGGCGCACCGAGAAGCGCCGTGACCGCATTCAGCGGCAGCACCATGCGGCTGCCCGGCATTCCGGCGATCAGGCTGGCAATGAGGGCGACCAGTGCGCCCATCAGGATCGTCCCCGGCACAAGCAGGCGGTGATCGGACGTGTTGAACAGGCCGCGCGTCAGATGGGGCACGGCCAGCCCCAGAAAGGCCACCGGGCCGCAAAAGGCCGTGACCGTTCCGGCCAGCAGCGCCGTCGTCAGCACGATTCCTATCCGGGCGCGTCGCACGTTCAGCCCCATGCTGCGGGCGTAGACTTCACCGAGCAGCAGGGCGTTCAGCGGCTTCACCAGTACCAGCGCCAGCAGCAGCCCTATGCCAATCACCGGCAGCATCACCTGCATCTGCCCCCACGTCACGCCGCCGAAACTGCCGAACGACCAGTTGGTGAAGGCCTGCACCCGCTCCGGCAGGTTGAAATAGAGCAAAAGACTGACGAGGGCGCTGGTCAGGTAGCCGAACATCAGCCCCATGACGAGCAGCGTCACGCTGGACTGCACCCGCCGCGCGACCAGCAGCACAATCATCATGACCGCGCCCGCGCCTGCTGCTGCCGAAAACGCCAGCAGGAAATCCCCGCCCAGGCCGAACCCGGCCAGCAGAGTCCCGCCGACTGTCCCCGTGCCGAGGACGACCAGTGCCGCGCCCAGGCTCGCGCCGGAGTTGATGCCCAGCACGAACGGATCGGCCAGCGGATTGCGGAACAGGGTTTGCATCATCAAGCCGCTGACGCCGAGCGCCGCGCCTGCCAGCGCTGCCGTGAGCGCTTTCGGCAGTCGCACGACCAGAATCACATTCGTCCAGGAATCGCGGCTGGCCTCACCACCGAGCAGCACGCGCACAATTTCATTCAGCGGAATATTGACCGAGCCGAGGGCGACGCTGAGCAGGAACATCGCCACCAGCGCAATTCCCAGCCCGCCGAGCATCCCCCAGCGCAGCCGTAATCCGCCGCGCCTATTGGGGGAGCGAGGTGCGGTCGCTGCTGCATTTGCGGCCATCAGGGTTCTTTGCACCACTGTTCTTTCCTTTGATAGTAAGAGTTACGCACTTGAACTTTTGCCCTCACCCTAAATCCCTCTCCCTCAGGGAGAGGGACTTAACCGCTCGAAGGCGGCCTTCTCCCCCTCTCCTAGCGAAGCGGTCGGGAGAGGGGGCGGGGGGTGAGGGCAACTGCGTAAGTCCTAAAGAGATGAAATCACAAAACAGACATTTGTCAGCCAATGCCCATCTGTGATGTTGAAGGTGGGCGAACCCACGTGTTCGCCCCTACAACGCATGTTTGTGTAGGGGCGGGTTTCAAACCCGCCCGTTCAACCCAACCCGATTTATCAGCCTTACTCCAGCCGACGATAGAAGAACAACTCATGATCGGGCAGCAGATCGGGATGCAGGATGTGAATCAGGTCCGCCAGGATCAGGTGCGGATTGACCACGCCTGTTTCATAGAAGTCGTTGCCGCCGTTGGCATTTACGCGGGCTTCGTTGTTATAGACCTGCCCATCCTGGAACGCCCGGAAATCGGCATAGCGCTCGTCCGCCGCCAGCAGCGTGGCGAGGTCGGGGGTCATGAAGGCATTGGCGAACCAGACATCCGCGCCCAACCCGGCCTCATAGACCACTTCAAAGTCGAAGGGGACGCTGCCGCTCACGTCCTGCACTTCGGGCGCATTGCTCAGCACGTATATCGCGCCCGCGTCGCGCAGCAGTTGGGCGGTATAGGCCTCTTCCCCCGGCACGAACCAGGCTTCGTTGAAGCTGGTGTAGGCATCCCACAGCACCAGCGGCTTTTCCTCGTCGGGGAGATCGGCGGTCAGCGCGACCAGTTCTTCATAAGCCGCGACTTCTCCCTCGAACAGCGCATTGGCTTCCGCCTCCTGGTTAAAGAACAGTGCCGTGAACTTAATCCATTCCGCCCGTGCCAGCAGCGAGGTATCCGCCAGATCGCCATTGAGCGCCGTGAATACCCCGGCTTCACCCAGAACCGGGTGAGTATCGTATTCGGGAAAGCCGCTGCCATAGGCGAACACCACATCCGGCTCCGCGTCCAGCACCGTTTCAACATTGATGGTCGATCCGCTGCCGACCTCGACCAGTTCACCCGCGTCAATCTTTTCCACGACTTCGGCGGTGTTGGTGTAGAGGAAGCTGTCCAGCCCGATCAGGCTGTCACTTTCGCCAAGCTGGACGATGTGGGGCAGATAGGTGGTGGAAAGGGCGATCACGCGCTCGACCGGGACTTCGACGATCTGCCCCTGGTCGAAGCCTTCCGGCGCGGGTGTCCCACATTGGACGAGCACATACTGGAACGCATCGTCTTCGGTCGCGCCTGCCCAGGGACGGCTGACCGTGACGACCTTGTAGTTGTTGAAATACTCGACGGAAAAGCCCTCGGTGATTTCAGGCTCAACCTTGACCGGGAAGTAATCGGTGTCGGGATCGTAGTCGCTGACGCAGGCATCAACCAGGTTAGTTTCCTGTGCCTGGGCGAGATTCAGCGAAAATAAGGCGAGCAGCAGCACGAGCGCCGCGCTGCGGAAGATGTTGATTTTCATCGTGTTTTCCCCTCTTTGCGTTTAACAGACTTAATCACCTGGATGCTGCGAATCGCTGTGTCAGGCGGCTGACCTCCTCTGTAGTTCAGAGGAAAGCCGTGCGCCAAAGGGGACAAAACCACACTGGTATTGACCGGGTACGTGAACGAAAAAACCCGCCGGGGGGCGGGAATCGAAGGCAAATCGTTCCACGCTCGCTTCCCTTTCTCCTCGAAGGTGGCAATAGTGTGGCTGTAACCACACACTGCGACGAGACTTGTGGCGAAGGCGGGTAATCGGGCTTCAGGGATTTAAAGGCTTGCTACCAAAAATTCCCTGCTACCGTTGCGGGACAGCGCCGGACTTTGACCGGCTTCCCCCGTTGTGCACCGTACATCCGGGTACTGGCGCACCTTCACCTGTTGGTAAATTGTGCTCCCACCTTAACACTGAATAAGAGCGGTGTCAAGCGGTCGGAGCAGCTGCGTACCACGATTGCGGGAATGGTTGCTCGGAGCTTACGCACCTAAACCAAATCGAGAAGGTGAGATTGTGGGGGTGTGGCTGTCCATGTCCTAAACCACACACGCCATCTGTTTGTGTTTGTAGTTAGGCCTGCTTCAACATATTCTCTATTGTAATGAATATTTGATTCACCTTCGACACAAATTGTTGGTTAAACTTCAACGATGTTACGCTAGAGTCTTTCGGAGGCTGCAAAATAATATCTGTGAAAGAACCTTGACCGCCAGTAAGAAAGCGTAGAATATCCTTCAAGCGTTTAGTACCATCTTCGCCGTCTTTTGCATTTCGTAAAAATTCGATCTTTTCGGACAACAATTTTGGTCTCGGATCATTCAAGGGAAAGTAGATTTCTGCAAATATCACCAATGAAGTCAGTTCCTCAAGCAGGCTATTTTTGTCCATCGGTTTTTGTTGCCTTACTTATTGCTCATCGCTCGTCACTCATTGCTTTTAACTCGGTACTCGTTACTCTCATTAATATGGCAGTGCCCTGCGCTTGCGCAGCGGTGAACTCAGCCGACGCTGGGCACAGATGCGGAAAGCATCCTCGAAGGCATATGTCCCCCGCAGATCGTCTACCAGCAGGTTATTCTGCACCACGATGGACGCATCGAAGAACCAGTAGAGACTCATCAGCATCGAGATCAGCGCGAACGCCCGCGACGAGTCGTACAGATCAAACTGCCCGAACACGCCGTTCACTGCCGGGATGATGCGGGTGCTGATGTGGCTTTTGTGATGATTCGGCTGTTCCCACACATACATGCAGGCATCCTGATAGAACTGGAAGGCGGGCATCTCCCGCGTAAGGGCACACGCCCCGTAAAAGCCGCTGCGCCGCGCCAGCGCTGCCATATTTTCCAGCGCATGATAATGGCACACGTTTTCTTCCGCTTCCGTGCCGAAGCCGATGCAGGCCAGCAGCTTCACAGGCACCTCGAGCGCCTCCGCCGCGATCAGCGAGAGCGTATCTTCCAGCAGCGTCCCCGCACCATCTTCATCGCCCCGCATAATGGAATCCACGCCGCCATCGACCAGCAGCAGCGCGTCGATCCCGCCCAGATGAGCGATCAGGGCTTTATAGGCGGCGGTTAAAGCCTGTGCGCCGGAGCGCGCCAACAGCCACACCGGGACATCCTCGCCCTGCTTTTCCAGAAACCACTGCGACAGAAAGCCTTCGGGATAGTACTGGATGTTATGGCGCACCTTCCCGCGCACGCCCATTGCCAGCGTGTCCAGAACCGGCTCGGTGTCGCTCAGGACTTTCGCCAGCCCGAACTCAGTAAAGGAATAGTTCGCCAGATGCACGGTTTTGCCCATCGCGCGGAGCGTATAGTAGATGGGCAGCCCGGCAAACACATCAAAGCCGCCGCCTGCCCCGGCGATCAGGATGCGTTCAGATTTTTCCAGCAGGTGCAGAATAGGCAGATTCAGCGTCGGTACGGTCATGTGGTTTACTCTAACGATAGGTTGGCATGGTTGGACGCAAAGTGGTTCATCCGCAAAAAACGATGTCTTATTTCATGGTGTTGCTGTAGGGGCGACGCGCGCGTCGCCCGTCCACTGAGAAAGTCGTAATAATTTACCGGATGCACCGAAATGCGCTTAGACCGCCACGAGTCGCAAAGAGGCTGTTATGTATTCCATCTCAGGACTCTTCGGCGCGGTCGCTGCATCTTTGCGGCAGAGCTTCGTTACTTAGGCGCGATCAGCACTTCAATCGCTCTGGCGCTTTCCCTGAACGCGCTGGTGATCTGCCCGGTGTCCAGCATCCGTCCGTTGAACAACCGCGCCGTCTGGTAGATCAGCATCAGCGCCGGGGTACGCAGCGCTTCTGCTTCGATTTGGGTCAACTGTCTGATGAGGGGGCAGTCGGCGTTGAGGTACAACGTCCCTTCCAGATCATCGTTGTTCGGCACAAAGCGGTTGACATAATCCCCGACAAAATCGGCCAGCGGCGCGGCCAGTTCCCCGGAATCCAGAGCGGTGCGCGTCTCTTTCATAAACTCCGCATCCTTCGGGTAGATGATGAGCGCGGGGACGTCCTTCGGCTTAAACGTTACCATCCTGGCCTTAATGCCCTGGGAACGGTAGTAGGCCAGCAGCGGCTCAAACGAGTCTTCCGGCACGGACGTCAGCAGTTGGTTGGACTGGTCATCCAATTGGGTGATGCGGATGTTGGGATGATGTGCCGCGTACTGCTGTAAAAACTGCGCCACCATGAACCAGTGTGCATCCACCACCGGAACGCCGTGCCCCTCGCTCAACAACTGCTCCTGGAGTGAACCAATCTGGCGGGTGATGTAATAGATCGCGTTGCCCCCGGTCAGGCGGAGATATTCCGGCAGGCTGAGCTGCCCGCGCGAGGTGCGCAGCGTGACGATGTCTGCCACCTGCTGAAAGAATTCCCGGTCTTTCACCGCCCAGCCCATAATCACATCCGTATGCCCGGTGACGATCTCGCGCCAGGTCTTCGGGTCATCATGGGCGATGCGGCGCAGACCGCTCAACAACTGCTGTTCGAGCGCCTGCTGTACCGACAGAAAGGTATCGTCCTGGTGGATTTCCTCGCGCGAGGCGGTCGGCTGGAGATAGGGGCAGTCCACCACGCCGCGCACGAACCGCGCCCAGGGCGGCAGCAGATCGCGCTGGCCCTCGCAGATAAACATGCGCCGGATGTAGATGTTCAGGTCGCCATATTCACGCAGCGATGCGATGGACGACGGAGGGATGAACAGAAAGCCCTTGAGCGGAATCGTGATCTGGTCGTGGCCGAGATCGACGATCTGGTCATCCAGTTCGATCACGGCCAGCGGATTGGCCGTTTTGAACGTGCGGCTGATGGTGTCGCGGGTGGCAGCATCAGGATTGGGCGCCTCCCAGGGTAGCTGCATGGTGTTCACCGCCAGCAGCCCATTTTCCACGTAGATCGGAATGGGCAGGAAATCGGCATACTGCTGGACGGTTTCGGTCAGGATACGCTCGTTAAGCAAAAAGGCGGCGCTCGGCTTTATCAGCAGTTCTACCCGCGTCCCGATGCCGAAGTCCTCGTCGGTTTCCTGAAGGTCATAATGCACATCGCCTGTGGAGCGCCATTGCAGCGTCGGGCTGTCGGGTTTATAGGAGCGGGTGGTCAGCGTGACTTCCTGCGCAATCAGAAACGCGCTCAGAAAGCCCAGGCCAAACTGCCCGATCAGCTTTCCGGCTTCGTCAGGATTGAGGATCGACAGATTCTCGCCCAGTTCGCGCGTATAGCTGCGGCCAATGGTGGAAAGATAGGTGGTGACGTCTTCGGCGGTCAGCCCGGAGCCATTGTCCTGAATGGTCAGCACCCGCCCGGAAGGATCGACGCGCACATCCACACGCGGCTTATAGAAACGCTCCCGCGCCTCCACCGCCCGCCGCACACAGCTATCATGGGCGTTCTGGAGCAGTTCGCGGATGGCGACTTTTTTGGTCGAATACAGGCTTTCTGCCAGGACTTTCAGCAAGCCCGGCAGGAAAATCTGGAATTGTCTGCGCTCTTGTTCTGGCATGTGTCCTCGCTGCTGCCCGCTGGATAACCGAAACGTATCCACTCCCCAAGTATATGCCGATTTTCCATCTGTAACATTGTGGCTGCTGCTGTGTCATTATAGGCGTAGCTACGACTTGCGGAGATGTGTATGACGCTATGGAGACGATCTCCGGCTCACGTTGACTCACCGCCGGAACGCACCGCGCAGCCTGACGATGTGTTGAACCTGCACCGCTTTGACCATGACGCCGACGCGCTGGACGAAACGCAGCCTGCGGAGGCCGCTTACAGCCCGAATGAGGAAGCGCGGCTGCTGCGGCTGGCGCAGCATGACCCCAGCGCTTTCGCGCCAATCTATGAACACTATTTTGACCGGGTGTACCACTACTGCCTGCGACGAGTGGACGACCCGCAGGAAGCCGAAGACCTGTGCAGCCAGGTCTTTACCCGTGTCCTCACCGGCCTGCACACCTATCGCGGAGGCTTGTTCGCGGCGTGGCTGTTCCAGATTGCCCACCATGTCGTCGTGAATCACTATCGCGCCCGCCGCGTCCCGTTCGTCTCGCTCGATACGCTCGATCTGCCAGACGATACCACCTGGGACACGCTGGAAGAGGCGGAAGCAGGGCGGCTGCTCGGCCAGTTGATCGCCGAACTTACCGACGAACAGCGCGAACTGGTGGCACTGATGCTGGACGCAGAACTGACCTCCAGCGAGATCGGCGCGATCCTGGGCAAAAGCGCGGGCGCGGTACGCATTCAGCTCCATCGCATTATCAAGGCGCTGCGAGAGCGTTACCACAAGATTTCGGGAGATTCCCTTTTATGAACGCCACCCCTTCGGATTTACTGGAAGTGTACCTGATCGCCCTGCGCGATGATTCGCAGGTTCCGCCGCCGCCCGGCCTTGATCCAGCGCTGGCCGCGTTTGCCCGTAAGCTGGTGGTGGAGCAGAAGCGTGAACCGGCTGAAGCGGCTGTCCGTGCGCGGGTGTGGCAGAAGACGCTGGCGAACGTCAGCGCGGTTTCCAGCCCTGCGCCGCGTCCTGTTCCGGTAAACGCTCCGGCACCGCATCAGGGTATGACGGCTGTTCGACCCATGCCAGCGTCGAAGGTGCGCCGGAATCGCAGCGCTGGTTTTGCGATGGCGGCGGTGGCTGCTGCTGTGGTGGTCATCGCGGTCGGCATTCTGACCCTTTCCAATCGTTCCACCGATGGGCTGATCGAAGAACCGATTTTCGGCGGGCCGAACCGGAATGCGGATGCCGGGCAGTCGAACGCTTCCACGCAGGTGGCTGCTATTGCGGCGACCGCGACCGCCCGCGAGAATGAAATCCGCGAGACACTGACGGCGGTGTCCAATCAGCCTCAGGCCAGCCCAACATCGACACCCGTCCCGGACACAGGGCTGAACTCAACCGTGCTGCCCCCCACCGTTGTGCCACCCGGAGAAGTCCTTGCTCTAAGCGAGGAAGAGGCACAGCCGCTTGTCGTCGGTCAGAAACGCACGGGGGAAATCTCTGCTGAGCGACCTGTCGCCCTCTATCACTTCGTCGCGGATCAGGCGGGCGCGGTGCTGTTCGAGATTGTGCCGGATGGCTTCGAGCCGATGGTGGGCTATGCCAGTGAACCGACGCTGTATGTGGGGATCGAACCTGTCGGGGCGGTCGGCTACAGTGTGGAAATGGCACAGCCCGGTGAAACGTTCAGCCCTGCCCCCGTCCTCACGGCCTTCCCCACGACGCCAACGCTGGTCGGCAGCGCAACGGTGACAGCAACGCCGCTCCCGGTTTCGTCGAGCGCGGGGCAAATCGCGACCGTTACGCCTGTTCCACGCAGCGACAGTGGACAGTGGTTCAATGCGCCTCTGACGCTGACCATCTACGGCCACATGAACCCCAACAGTGTCCTGCCGCTGCTGATCCTGGCCGAGCAGGAGGATGTGTATGTCTTCGTGCGCGCATTTGATGACACGTCGATGGGACGGTTTACGATTGAGCCGCGCTATGTGATGCCGCTGCCCGTCACCTATGATGATGTGCTGGTGGGTGAACTGACGACCGAAACCCCTTATATGGTTTATACCTTTGAAGGAAACGCGGGGGATGTGCTCAGTGTTGAGGTGGAGGGGTTCGAGGGGTTCAACACCAACCTGCAACTGGGGAACCGGGTGGAGACGCTGCGCTGGTTCGACGACGACAGCGGGCCGGGTGTGAATCCCGAACTGTACCGCGTACCGCTCACGCTGGATGACACCTATTTTCTGGTGCTGAGCGCGACCCTGCCGCGCACGAGCGGGCGCTTCCAGATGCGACTCGTGCAGGAGGAATAAGGTCAGGATAAGCGGGCGGACATGCGGTCGCAAACTACGCTTCAGTACAACCAGATTAGAAGGGTGGAATTGTAGGGACAAGGCATGCCTTGTCCCTAGTACATTGACCATCTAAAGCTGCCTACCTGTAGGGGCGCAGCGCGCTGCGCCCGTACCAACTCAAGCCATCATTCTCATCTTGTCGGCGTACTAGGAAAAAACATGGCGCGTTTTCTTGTTGCCTGTCCTTAAATCATGACCAACAGCCACCTTCGTCCGCCGCTACAAAAGCCCTTGTTTTGTCGATTGTGGGGAAGGCAAAGTCCGTCAGGCCGCATGTCCTCTCTATCAACTTACGGAGAAATCAATTAGACCACGAATAATTTGTTTGCACGGGCGCCGCGCCGCGTCGCCCCTACCATTGTTCGCGTTCGTTTTGGGTTTTCCATTACAACTCACGACTCGGTACTTTCAACTCGGTACTTTTTACTGCAACATCGATTGCAGCTTCTTCTTCGCGTCGGAGATGCGCTTTTCCACGATGAAGGGATCGGCCTGTTCGCTGGCACCACCGAGATGCAGGTAGCGGCTCCAGTCATTGATCGCCCCGCGCAGATCGCCCTGCTTCTCGCGCGCATTCCCGCGATTGTAGTAGGCGTAGGCCTGCTTGGGGTTCAGCTCGATAATGCGGTCATAATCGGCAATCGCGGCCTCGAAGCGTCCCTGGTTATAGTGCAGGTTGCCCCGGCTGTTGTAGGCATCGGCATAATCGGGATTGAGCGTGAGCGCCTGGTCATAATCACGCAGCGCATGTTCAAAGGCTTCTCGTTCCTCGTGCGCGATTCCCCGGTTGAGGAAGGCATAGGCCAGTGTGGGGTCGATCTGAATCGCCATGTTGTAATCGGCCATCGCGCCGTCGGCATCACCTTTGATGCTGCGATTCGCGCCGCGCCGCACATAGGCTTCGGCAAAATCAGGGTTTTGCTGGATGGCCTCGCTATAGTCCGCGATCTTCTCATCGAGTTCATGGCTGGGGCGGTTGCGGGCGCGTTCATAGAAGGCCTTCGCCAGCGTCGCACGGGAAGGCTGCGTGACCGCCGCTTCGATCCTGCTGTAGGGCGAGGCCACATGGGAAGGCAGTCCCGCCGGGGTGAGCGGCGCTTCTGGCGCGTCTTCCTTCGGCACCAGCACCCGCACGGATTTCAGCCCGACCAGCAGCCGCGCAGAGCCGTCGTCCGTCTCGGAGTCGGTGAAATCGACGTAGGGATAGCGCGAGAAGATCAGCGGCAGGGGTGCTTCCGCTTGCAGCAGGACGGGCAGCAGCGGACGGGTATAGCTGATGGCAAGGCTCAGTTCCCACTGGCACCAGTCATCGGCCAGCGACTTGCGCGAGATGGCATAGAGGAAGGTGTCGCAGGTGGCGATGGACTGCGCGATCTGCTCCGGCCAGGTCAGGTCTTCCTGGAGCACCTGCTCGAAGATCGGGTCATAGCCATCAAAACGCGCCAGTTCAGCCAGTTTCCGCACCACACTGCGGTCGGCATGGGCATAACAGATATAAAGACGCATCTCTGACCTCAATTGTGTTTTTATAAAATTTGTTACAGCCTCGTCACACTATTGTGCCATAATGCGTCAATGCTCGGCTAGTTATTCTGTCCTAACGGCCACTTCTGCCCGTCGAACAGGCGTTGTTTTCCCCTCCACCAGCAGCCAGCCGAGAAGGGCACTGCCCCAGGCCAGTACGGCGCAGATCACTGCTACCAGCCGGAAGGTATCAATAAACGCCCACTGCACCGCGCCCCGGATGGCCCCAGCCTGTTCAGGCGTTGCGCCTTCCGGGATTTCCGCCCCCGCCAGTTTTGAGGCTTCTGTTTCCAGCGCAGCGCTGGTTTCCGCGCTCAGGCCGAGGTCAGCCGTGCGGCTTTGCAGGTTGCCGCTGAACACGACCAGGCTCAAGGCACCGAGGGTGGCAATGGCGAGGACACTGGCCGTGCGTGCGACCGCGTTGTTGATGCCCGATGCTGTCCCCGCGCTTTCCGCCGGAGCCGACCCCATCACGGCGGTCGTCAGCGGCGCGACCGTGATTCCCATCCCGAACCCCAGCACCAGCGAGGGCGGCAGGAAGGTCAGCCAGTAATCGCTTTCGCCGCCCGTCAGCCCCGGAAATGCAAACATCAGAAAGCCGAGTCCCGCGATGGCCGGGCCAATCGTGAGCGGCAGCCGCGCCCCGACCCGATCCACCAGGCCGCCCGCCCAGCGCGACATCAGCGTGAGCATGATGCCCAGGGGCAGCATCGTCAACCCGGCGAAGGTCGCGGAATAGCCCTGCACCTGCTGTAAGTTCAATCCGACGAAAAACGGCAGCGCCCCCAGTGCAGCATAGAGCAGCAGGGTGAGCGCGTTCGTCCCCGCGAAAGTGCGCGATTTGAACAGGCGCAGCGGCATCATCGGATGATCGCTGCGAGCTTCGTTGATGAAGAAGGCGATGGTGAAGACCAATCCACCCAGCAGCATTGCCAGCACCAGCGCATCGACCAGGCCGCGTTCCGGTGCCAGCGTAAAGCCGACCGTCAGCCCGGCCAGACCGAGCGTAATCAGCAGGCCACCGATGTAGTCCAACTGGCGCGGCGCATTGGGATCCTTGTTTTCCGGCACATAGGTAATCAGCGCATAGAGCGCGATTGCCGCCAGCGGGATGTTGATAAAGAACACCCCCCGCCACAGGCCGTTATCGGTGAGAAAGCCGCCCAGGGCCGGGCCAAACAGCGTTGTGGCGGTGCTGAAGGTTGACCAGGTGCCGATGGCCCGGCCACGTCGTTCCGGCGCAACCAATGCCGAAATCAGCGCGAGACTCCCCGGCACCATCAGCGCCCCACCGATGCCCTGTAACCCACGCGCGGCGATCAACACTTCGACCGTCGGCGCAAGCCCGCACAGCAGCGAGGCAGCGGTGAAAATGCCGATGCCGATTCCAAATACGCGCTTGCGCCCGTAGTGATCGCCCAGCGACCCGCCCAGCAGAATCAGCGCGGAGAGCAGCAGCGTATAGGCATTTTCCACCCACACTAACTGCCCGCCGGAAATGTTCAGATCAAGCTGCATTCGGGGAAGCGCCGTTCGCAGCGCACTGGAATCGATAAAGGCCATACTGGACGCCAGGATGGCCGTCACCAGCACCCACTTTTCCGCCTGTTCGGATAGAGAACGTGACGACTCTGCCTTGCTTTGCGGTTGGCTCATGAAGGATACCTTTTAAAGGAATTCAAATGGTTGGAAAGGGTGTGCTGATGCTCTTATAATCTAAACTGACGTAACGAACCCGGCAAATCTTGCACACGACTTATTCGGCCACTCAAAGGCTGACTGGAATTATGGCAACGACTCCCCTCAATATGGGACAAGGACGCATCCGGCAGATTGTTTCACCCCCGCCCACGCTTGATACCAACCTGCCAACGTGGGCGCGGCGCACCAACCCCATTATCCGGCGGCAGCTTGGAATCTACTGGCGGGTGTTCGTCCCGCAGGTGGATTTACTGCTGCGCTGGTATGTGTATCAGGCGATTCTGATTGTGCTGACCGCGCAGTTCAGCTTTCTGTTTGCGCCGATTCTGATGCTGGTGCTGGCGTCGGTGCTGCTGCTGCCCATCGCCTTCTGGATGTACGCCAGGCTGATTTCTGAAATCGTGGCCGATTCGGTGCGGTCGATCACGGACGAGTTCAAGAATGACACGCTGATGCTGCTGCGCGTCACGCCCTTTACCTTGCAGCATATCGTGCTGAGCAAAGTCGCGGCGTCCTTCTGGCGGCAGATGGAAGCGCTCGATGGGGTGCTGTCGCTGAGCCTGTTTTTGGGGACGCCGCTCATCCTGTTCATGCAGGTGCTGCGCTTCCCGCCGGAAACCCATCTGCTCACGCCGCAGTTGTTCACGATTGCGGTGATGCTGGTATCGCTGCTGCGGCTGCCGCTGGAGATGTTCATGGTCGGGATGCTGGGCATGGCGAGCGGTACGGCTGGCCGCACCAAAAGCACGGGCGTGATTATCACCAGCACCCTGACCTTTTTCTATTTTCTGCTCATCAACCTGCCGCGCTTCCTCGACCTGCCCATGCCGCTCTATTTCCTGGTGGAGATCGTCCTGCCGCTGCTGCTGCCGTGCATCATCATCTGGCTGTGCCTGCGCCTGACGATGACGCTGCTGGTGCAGGATTAAGGGAAGAAGTACTGAGTAGCGAGTCAAGAGTGCCGAGTGGGGTTTCGATTGGTGCAATCACCCGAACCGGTATGCCGTGTCCTTCACGCATCGTGCCAAATTCCCGATTTTCTCAACACCAGATTGCAGAACCCTATCCCTGCGGCTCCCGCTGGGTTTATCCCTGCGGCCACCACAGGGCCGGCGCCTGTTCGTTGCCTCGATTGTCGAACGTCAGGCGGCGGATTTCGCCCGTCGCCAGCGTCAGCAGAAACAGATCGTCCGTCCCATGACGGTTGGCGGAGAAGATCAGCCCCGTTCCGTCGGATGTCCACACCGGATGCTGCTCCTCAACCGCGACCGTGTTGGTCAGGTTGCGCTGTTCCCGCCCGAAGCGATCCATGATGTAGATTTCGGAGTTCAGGTCGCGACGGGAGATGAAGGCGATCTGCGTTCCGTCCGGCGACCAGACCGGATGCCAGTCGTCATCGAAGTTGTCGGTCAGGCGGCGAGCGTAAATCTCCCCGGCACGCGGGAAGCGCAGCATTTCCTCCACGCTCAGCACATACACCTCCAGCCCCGCGCCGTCCCGGCCAGAGGCAAACGCCACCATTTTGCCATCGGGCGACCAGTTCATGCGGATGTCTTCTTCCGGATTGAACGTCACCTGAAAGGCCGTTTCGCCCGCCGGGTCGCTCAGGTACAAGTTCCAGTAGCCGCCCGCGTCGGAGTGATAGCTGATATATTCCCCGTCGGGCGACCACGCGATCATCGCTTCCTGCGAGAACTGGAAACGCTGCGAGATGGGCAGCATTCGCGGATTGCGACCGTCAAAGTCCATCAGCATCAGGTCATAGGTGCTCTCGGTGTTGCTGTGATAGCCAATCTGCAAACCGTCGTTCGACCATGCCGGGTAGCGATCATCGCCGTCGGCGGTCGTCAGGCGGCGCGTGAGGCGGGTGGTCATATCCAGCACAAAGATGTCCCAGTTGCCGGGCTGGTCGGACATATACGCCACCTGTGCGCCGCGTGTAATGCCGCGCCCCAGCAGCAGTGCGGGCACCAGCAAAATCAGCCAGAGGACGGCCAGCACCACCGCCGCCCGCAGCAGCAGGCGCGTCCACGTTTTCGCCTTTGCAAAACTCATTCACACTTGTTCCATTGTCTATGCAGGGTTTGATTGCTTATGTAAGGTCTCGAATGTTTTGTAGGGGAGGGTTTGAAACCCTCCCCTACGGTTTTTGCCTTTTTGTCCAAATTCTTTCAGGACTCTACATTACTCTCCGCTGTTGTCCTCTGGCACAGGCCGCCAGGCCGGAAAGAGTTCATCACGGTCGCTTTCGGTCAGTCGGCGCAGGCTCGGCGCGTCAGGATCGGTCATTTCGTCCGCGTCCACCAGATACAGATTCCAGTCGCCTTCCTCGTTGGACATAAACGCGACCTGTGCGCCATCTGCCGTAAAGGTCGGGTCGCCCCGGAAGACTTCGCCTTCCGCCAGAAGATGCTGATCGCTCCCGTCGGCGTTCATCACGTACAGGTCAAGAAACCCGTCCTTCAGTTCGCGCTGGCGCTCGGAGACGAACAGAATCGTCTGCCCGTCCAGCGACCAGACCGGGTAAATATCATCCATAGGATCGTCCGTCAGGGCGGTGAGGCCGCTGCCGTCGGCATTTATCACGTAGATATTCTCGTTGCCGTCACGATCAGACGCAAATAGGAGGCGTGTCCCATCCGGCGACCATGCCGGGAACCAATCGCGTGCGCCGCCGCTGGTGAGCCGCTGCACTTCCTCGCTGCCACCGATGCGGGTGTACAGTTCGAGGTTGAGATCGCGCAGCGACGCCCACAGAACACGCACCTCGCCATTTTCATCGGCGGGTGTCCACGCGGGGTCCCAGTCCAGCCGTCCTTCAAAAAAGAGCGACGTAATCGCCTCTGCGATGCTCAACGTCCGCAGCCCGGTTGCTTCTGGGCCGACCTGCCCCGGCCCCATTTCCCCGGCGCGATTGGTCAGGAAGTTGATCATGTCGCCTTCAAACGACCAGCTTGCGAAGTAATCCTGTTCTTCGCCTTCCGCTGTCAACCGCGTTTGCTGCCCTGCGGTGTCCAGCAGATACACGTCCCAATCCCCATTCTGATTTGACGTAAAAGCGAGTTCGCCGCTGGGGGCACCCAGTTGGATGGGCGACTGACGAGTCTGGGCATACAGATAGACCAGCAGCCCCCCGACCAGCGCCAGGAACACCAGCACGACGCTGACCAGCAGGCGCAGCCGAACCCGGCGGTTGGGGGATGAAGTGGTAGCAGGCGTGGACATAAGCGGCGTATCCCTGTAAGTGCGTGGACGTGACACCTTATCTTACTCGATCAGAGGGGTTTTGGCCTATTCAAGTTGGGGGATGACAGGGCAAACGCATCAAATTCCACAAACAGCCCAAAAAAGTTCAATACCAACATCAACCACAAAGGCGCAAAGAACACAAAGATTGTTTTCCTCGTCTTCGTGTCCTTCGTGACTTTGTGGTTCAAAAAAGTTCTTAAGAGTGTGATCGAGTTTTGATTCAATCGGCCTGGGAGGCGCAACGTGACAAACAGGTGAGCTTTGCGATACACACCCGCCTGTACAGTGGTTAGAGGACGCTAACATTAATGGACACGCCTCATTTTCGTGTTACAATCCTGTTATGACAAACGCAGTAACAGGTTCAACGCAAGAGTAAGGGCACTATGTCCATTCCCCCTCTGGAAACAGATCAGGCCAGCGCGGTCTATGAAGAAGCCTCGCAAATCGCTTATATCGCCTATCATGGCAAGCTGGGGGGAGAAGTCACCCGGCAGGTCTATGACTGGCTGGATGACCTGTATGAAGCGGTCGGGGTCGAAGCCATCTACGGGCAGATTTTTGACTTTCGCGCCGTGACGGAATTCCTCGATGAAAACCTGCAAACCGCACGGCGGGTGAGCAAGCTGGCGAATATCAAGGCAGACACCAGTAATATCCCGGTCGCGCTGCTCATCAGCACCTTCTATCATCAGGAAATTCTGCGCTCCACCATGCGCATCGGCCCGGAGCACGAACGCAAACGTATCGTCTGGTCACACGACGAGGCGATGGCCTTCCTCAAGCTGTGGCACACGACGCGGACGGAAACGGCGAAATAAACCCCAGTTACCTCACTCCCACATACGTTTATGAGCGCTCTCGTTGCTACAACCACTGCAAGAGTAGGGGTGAGGTTTCGTTCCAAACTCCAGGGACAAACAAGTTGAAAGCGCAGAACGATGAGCATCCTTATTGAGTCAAAAACGCATTGCTCATCGCTCATTGCTACTTTTACTGCACTTACAGCAGCCGCATGTGCTCGACCTTGATGCAGCGGTTCATCACAATATCGAGTCCGGCTTCCTCGGCACGGCGGGCGGCGTCGTCATGCGTCACGCCCAACTGTGCCCAAACCGTTTTTGCCCCGGCTGCGATGGCATCTTCCACCACTTCCGGCAGAAATTCTGAGCGGCGGAACACATCAACCACGTCGATTTTTTCCGGCACGTCGGTCAGCGTCGCGTAGACTGGCTCGCCATCAATTTCCTTCAGTGTGGGGTTCACCGCATAGACGGTATAGCCTGCATTTTTCAGGTAGCGCCCGATCTGGTAGCTGGGGCGGGTAGGCTTATCCGAATAGCCCACCACCGCGATCACCTTCGCCCCGGTCAGCAGTTGTTTGAGTGCAGCATCATCCCGAATATGGGTCATCTTACAGTCCTCTGTCAGCACACAGTATAAAATAAGGCGCGTTTAGAAATTCACGCTCTGTATCCTGACGAGTCCATCTGCCCCAAGTGTTACCAAAGTCGTGCCTACTGCCCGCGCAGCGTCGCAATCGCATCGCAGGCCGGGCAGGTGCCATCAGGCCGAATCATGGCGAAGCCCGCCTGTGGGTCTTCCTCAAAATTGTCGAAGTCCACATTCCAGATAATCATCAGCCGTACAGGGACGCGCTGATAAGTTGCCAAAACCTGAATTGCATCGCGCAGCCAGGTGGCATGTTCTTCGACGGAGGTGTTACTGCCCCAGGCAAAATTATCCGGCAGATCGCCATAACCGTCCGGCGACAGATAGCCGAGTTCGGTGAAGCACAACGGCACACCGCTGCTGGCGAAAGGCGCGGCCACACGGTCAAGCATGGAGGGCAGATAATAGGTGGGGTATGTCCCGCGCGGGTCGCCGGAGGTGGCAATCGGCGGCAGGATGCCCTCGTTGTAGTGGACGCCGATGCAGTCGGCGTAGCCCGCCGCGCCCGCGTTCGCCAGGCCCAGGTAATAGCG
Organism: bacterium; assembly: GCA_033762735.1. Taxonomy (GTDB): domain Bacteria; phylum Chloroflexota; class Anaerolineae; order Aggregatilineales; family Phototrophicaceae; genus JANRLJ01. Next base: position 26,104 of record JANRLJ010000079.1, read on the forward strand.
GTCGTCGTTCCACACACTGCCCAGGCCGAAGACGCTTTCCGCCCCTGTCGGAGCCAGCGCCCCGGAGATAACGAGCGTTTCTGGATTGGCCGCTTTGATCGCCCCGTAGGCCTGCCGCAGCATTTCGGTATAGGCGCGAGGGTCGATCTCGCCCGTCGGCCATTCCCGGTCGATATTGGGTTCATTCCAGACTTCGATGGCATGAACGCCCAGCGCGGCTAACTGACCGAGGACTTCGGCGAACTGGGGATAATAATCCTCGCCGAGTTCGTCCAGTTCTTCCTTTACGCCCACCACGCCGAACAGCACATAAAAGCCGCCTGCATCCCGCGCCTGGTCGAGCAGAACTTCCGCGCCGCTCAGATAGCCGTCAACGTCCATCAGGCTGAGGCGTGTCTGCCACTTCACCCACGTCAGCCCGGCGCTGCGCATTGCCTCGGCGGAGTCGTCATCCAGCGACAGGACATGCCCGCCGACTTCAATTGGCAGATCATTAACCGGAAGCGGGGCGGGATTCGGTTCGCTCTGGGTCGTGTTCTGGACGACCGCGCCATCGCCATTCAGGACGCGCACCGGGCCAGTTTCGGCGTAGACCACTTCGCCAGATGCCAGCACCACCTGAACGCGCAGCCGATAAAGACCATCCGGCAGCCGGGTCGTGTCCCACTGCGCGATCACGCCATTGTCAACCGGGGTGCGGGAGGGCAGCGTCACCGGGAGCCATTCGCCCTCATCGGCATTGTCGGTGTAGGCGGCGGCTTCGAGGAAATACGTCTGGAGATCAGGCGGGTTGACCGTGCCGTAAACATCCACCACGCCGGAGACGTGATACACGGGCAGCGGGAAATCGATGCGGATGCTGGTTTGCTGAGCGTTCAGCACGAGGGTAAAGAAAAAGAGGGTCACGAGGATCAAGGCGAGGTGTCGGCGAGAGGGTCGGCGAAGATGTCGGCGCATGGATTTTTCCTGGCAGAAGATCGGATGAACGAAAGAAGCAATTTTCACGCAAAACGTATTTGCGGATGTGGTTTGTAGGGACACGGCATGCCGTGTCCTAAGCACACCAAGTCAAGAAATTTGAACTTTTATGCACTGCCCCACCCCTAAATAGCGTTGTCCGGTATTGAGGAGAAGGGAAAAGTGTCTAAGTTGATCTAAACTCCTAAGCTCTGACCCAAAGGAGGCGATCATGGACTTAGACACCTTTCTCACACAATTATATGTGATTGTAGACGATTGGTATCAA
>JANRLJ010000080.1:0-19493 GCA_033762735.1 bacterium
CCTTGGTGATTTGCGCTATCGTTGTCATGTTGAGAAGATGCTTTCGTCTGCTTGGTCGCTACGAAATTATCTCCTCAACCTTCCTTAATTGCTTATCTTGACAGCTATGGGGCGCAGCGCGCTGCGCCCGTACCAACGCAAGCCATCATTCTCATCTTGTCAGTGAACTAGTCCCTTATTTCCCCAGAAACCCTGCCGTGATACCCTCCGCCAGATCGCGCAGCAGCGTACCCATATAGCCTTCGACCGGGCACGCCAGCGCTGCATCGCGCACATAAGCCGTCGTGCCATCCGGCAGAGTCACGATCAGCCCGGCGCGGCCATACGCCGTGTTGAAAATCCGTACCTGCCAGCGTTCCCCGCGATGGTCAATCTCATGCACTCGTACTGAGACGCGCACACTCGCGTTCAGCCAGTCCGCATAAAGGTCTGCGAAAAGGGGTGGTGCGGTGCGAGTCGCCTTTGCCCGTGCCAGCGCGAAGCCCACCGACCGCAGCACATCCTCCAGCCCGGCCACCGCGAAATCAATCTCCATCTGCCGCAGCCCCACCCGGTCATTGATGCGTACCAGTTCGGCGCGGAAGACCACGCCGACAGCCGCCGGAAGATCGAGCAGCGCGGCGGGCGTGATGGGTTCTTTTCCATGGCCCACCACCTCCATCAATGTGGCGCGCACCTGATTCAGCGCCTCCCCGGCATCCTCGACGCTGCCTAATCCCGTGTAGTCCTTCGGCTCGAAGTGCGCGAGGCCAAAATCTGCCGGGAGGCCATGCGCTGTGCGAAAGTCGCGGATGTCGATCAGTTCACGCTGGACGTTGTCGATGATGAGGTTCATGATAGTCCTTTGGATCCAATCCGCTTTATGAACCTTACCCCAAAAATTCAGGAGTGGTGAACTTTACGGACATCATTCATAGGGACGCAGCGCTACGCCTGTACACTTCCCCGATTTTCACTACTCCCCAAAAATTCGGGTGGGAATACATTGGAACAAACTCGCGTAGAATAGAAGGACATCCGAAGTCCAGTTTAAGGTCGGTTTGTATGCAGGAAGTTTCTACCCTTCACCCCACCCGGCGCGGTCAGCCGTCGCCGTTCGAGCGCTGGCTGCGGCGCAGATTGCGGCGCAGGCTGTATATGATGATGCCTTACGCCGGGGTGACACCGGACAACCCGGTCTTTGCCTATGACGCACGCCGCCTGCCCACAAATGAAGCCCTGCAAGCGCAGATGATGCGCTGGGGTATGGGGACAGCGGCAGCGGTGATCGCGCTGTGGACCATCGCTGCTCTGGCGCTGGTGATGGCGCGGTCGCTCGGCTTCGGCGCGTGGGAAAGCGTTTATGAACTGCTGGTGCTGGGCATGGGCGTGGGATTCCTGGATAAGCTCGTGCTCGATTTTATCGCTGTGCTCAGCAGCGTCAACCTCATCAGCGATGACTTCCGGCAGGGGCGGTGGGATCTGCTGGCGCTGAGCAATGTGAGCATGCGCCAGGTGGTGGAGGCCCGCTTTGCCGTCGCCCAGGTGCGCACCTGGCGGACGGTCGCGGCGGTGTCGGGCTTCCGCTTCGGGGTGTGGCTGGCGCTGCTGCTGCATGTGCTGGTGCTGCCGCTGTTCCTGCCCTCGCGCATGGGCGTACCCAATCCGCTCGGTACGCTGGCCGAAAACTGGACAGAAGCGTTTGTGCTGCTGACGTTCGTCTTCTGCTATGGGCTGTTCGGCTGGGTGATCGTGCTGGAACCGCGCTGGCGGATGCGGGCGCTGGCGATGGGCGGGCTGGCCGTGTCCACGCTCAACAGCGGTTCCGGCGGGAGTCTGTTCTCGGCCTTCGGCGTGGTGCTGGGCGTATGGGTGGTGCAGATCGTCGTGGCGGTCTTTTCGGGCTGTGCCCTGTTTTTCGGGGGCTTTTCGTTCCTCGGCCCGGATGTCTGGTGGATGATCGGCATCGGGTTTTCGATCTTTTTCCTGGGCATGGGGGTCGTGATCTACGGCGCGTATGACAACCTGACGACCATGTGGCGCGACAACGCTCTGCGCCGCCTGATCCGCCTGGGCGGAGCACTGTAGAAGTACCGAGTTGTGAGTAGCGAGTCGTGAGTAACGAGTCATGAGTAGAAGCTGTTTCAAAATTCGCGTGTGCGGTAGGGGCGACGTGCGCGTCGCCCTACAATGCCTATTTTTGAAATAAGTTCTATAATAAAGATCGCTTTTCCCGCAGGGGCGGATTTCAACCCTGCCGGATGTAAGGACACGGCACACCACGTCCACAAACAACCCGCGCCACGCATCGCGCATTGCTGTTAAAAAGGAGAGTCTATGCAGGCCACAAATAGTTCCCTTTCCTATACCCATTTATGGACATAGGTGGGTCTGTTTTATGCAGGATAAACCCGCATGGGATGAACTACTGCACCCCCTATCCCGTTGCTGAATGCATTCGGGATTACTTCATGGACACGTTGAATATTTTACGCCCGCCACGATTTTCGGCAGGCAACGCGCTATACTCCGTTGTTAAGCTGCCTTGTGTCGTATGCCGTTGGCTCCAAATCCGCAAAACGGGGGCGCCTGAAGTTACATTAGACACACCTACATTTTACCCTCAAACGCCACAGAAAGCCATAGGGATGGTTAACGTTCGTCATACCGCTGTGATTGTCCAGAGTGATACCACACCCCGTGTTCGGAGTCTGCTGCCGACGTGGGTCTTTCTCGCCAATCTGCTGGCCGGGGTGCTGATCGCGGTGCTGATCTACCAGAGCGATGTGTACCAGTTCACGCCCCAGGATGTGCGCCGCTACGAGGATGCGGACACCTATTATGGTCAGGATTTCAACATCGATGCGGTGGAGCTGGATCGGATTCTGGCGCTGGGGGGCGTGGTCTTCGGTGTCGCGCTGATCCTGCTGCCGCACGGCTGGAACATGGCGGTGTGGCGGGCGCTCAGCCTGGTCGCGCTGTTTACGCCGACGCTGACTCTGCTGTTCGTCTTCCATCAGCGCGGGGTGATGGAGTCCGTACCGCTGTGGGTGGATTACGGCTACAATGCACCGCCCTATGTGCCCGTGTGGCAGATCGTCGCGTTTGCGATGTTGGCGGGCGTGGTTCTGGTCGAAATCGGGGCGCAAATCCGCCGCTGGATGGGGTTAGGCGCGGCGCTGATCGCCCTGCTCACGGTGGGGCAGATAAGCGGCGGCCTCTTTTCCCTGGGTTATAACGGCTACTACTACGTCTTTGACTATTCTACCGTGTCAGTGAACACGATGCTCGGCCACACGTTTTCCGTTGCTTGGAGCGGCATGTTCGTGGGGGCGCTGGTCGCCGCCCTCATCCGCTACCGCCGCGACTTCCGTCCGGTGCACTGGCGGCTGCCGCTGCTGCCACATCGCGTACTGCCCGCCGGCAACGCTTTCATCCCCTTTGAGATGCGCCACGTCCGGCGCGGCGCGGATGAAGACCTGCTGTGGGCGCAGAGCGTGACCTGGATGATCGGCACGTTTGTGGTGGTGTTCATCTTCGGGCTGGCGATGATGGCGCTGGTCATCCTCGACCCGCCGTTCATCGATCCCAACAGTTACTATTATGACTGGGGCATGTACCAGACGGTGGTGGACGTTTTCCTGCTGCTCCTGCTGCTGAGCGTGGCCGACCGTTTTCTGCTGGACTTTATCGTCGTCATGTCCTCGGTGGGCAGCATCAGCGGTGATATGACCAGCGGCCACTGGGATCTGCTCAAAATGAGCGATGTCTCCTCTCGGATGATCGTCAAGGCCAAACATGCGGCGGCGCAGCTTCGCGGCTGGCGCGTGATGACGCTGGTGATCGGGCTGCGGGCGGCGCTGGTCGTGATCGGCTTTCTGTTCGTCTTCATCCTGCCCTATGCGCTCCCGCCCGACTCAGGCGTCGATTCGCCCTGGCGCAACGTGTACTTTTCTGATCCGCGGGAGGTGGTGGCCTTTATCTTCGTTGGGCTGTACGCGCTGGCGCTGACCGTAATTTTTGTACTGGAACCGCGCTGGCGGGTGCGAACGCTGGCGGCGGGGAGTGTGCTGGTGTCCTCGGTCAAGCGCCCGACGGCGGTCGGCATGTTCTGGGGGCTGATGTGTGTGCTGACGCTGGCCGCAATGCAGGCGCTGGTGCTGCTGGCGGCGTTCATGCTGATCTTCCTGTTCGCCAACAATATCACCTGGCTTCTGCCAGAGTTGTTTTTCGGCTTCGATACTCTGGCATTTTGGGATGTGCTGCTCTTTGGGGCGGGTTTGCTGTACCTGATTATTCTGATCGTGCTGGCGTACTGGGCGTATAACCATCTGACCTGGTCATGGATTGAGCGCACCGTCCGGCGGCTGACGAAACAGGGCGCGGCACCCTGACAGGCATGAGAAATGCTTCCTAATCTCAAACCTCCCCACACGTTTTTGCCGCTACAATGAGGGCAGAACGATCAGGTGCGGGAGCACAGCCGTTGGCCGACACACACGACCTTCAACGAAACGTCCGCAGGCGGCGGCTGAACCGCCTGCATAACCCCACGCTCACCCTCTTTGTCGTGGCGGGCTGGTGCGCCTTTCTGCTGGTTATGCCCCATCCGCTGCTGCTGCTCACGATCACGGGCGTGGTCATCATCTGGTTTTTCCCCTCGCTGGAAGACCTTAAAGCGCTGCTGCCGCAGAAGCCGACCCCCGCGCCTGTGCCTGTGCAGGCCAAACGCCCCCTGCCGCCCGGTGCCATCGAACCCAATTTCCTGAGCGAAAAGTCGCGCTCCGGCGGGGACTGAGGCAGCCGAAATCAGAAGAAGGTAAATTTCCCTGTTCCGACTCGCCCACAAGGGAATACCCTGTCACGTACTGCGTACAATTCACAGATGCCCACAAGACAGGACACCTTCCGTGACCAAACAAAAACGGAACCACCTCCCCCAACAATCGATTCCCGCACCGCTGTCGCCAGAGGCTTACCTGGTACTGTGCATGGTCGTGCTTGGCATGAGCCTGTGGATGGGGCAGCATGTCGTGGATACGACCATGCCCGATATGACACAATTCAATCGATGGGACATTGACCAGATGCTCGGCCGCTTACAATTCTCGTATCGGAGATCCGATAATCTTGAGAAGTTCCTGTATCAACTGATGCAGATGTTCGCTTTTGCGCTGCTGGTGCTGCCGCGTGTACGCTGGATGCCGCTTGTTCGCGGCGGTGTGTGCCTGGCGCTGATGGTGCCGACCTATATCACCTGCCTGTCTCTGGGACGCGATGATTTCGCCGTGATGATGGTCGTCTTTATGGCCTTCATCTTCCTGTTTGGCGAAGCCTGGGTGACCGTCAGAGAGTGGTTTGGCCGGGGTGCTGGTGTGTTGTTCACCATCGCGTGGAGTCTGCTGGTTTTCTGGTTGTCGAGGTTGGCGTTCGCGGGTGGTGAGGCGTTCTACCTGCTTGTCGGCTTTTTTGAAGGGAGCCTGGTGGGGTGGATTTTACGGTGGGTGATCCTGTGGTCGCTGCACCTTTACCGCGTCGTGATGCTCCGGGCTGAAAAAGGCAAGACCCATGCAGCAATCACCACTTCCGAAGCGCTAGAGGCCGAACCCTTGTGGGACAGCCTTCACGTGGGGGACGATGGTGAACTGCTCCCGCGCCGTTCCGCTGCGGAGTGAAACAGAGTCCGGTATCCTGTAGGGGCGACTCGGCGAGTCGCCGCTGCGCCTGCCCCTGTCTGTAAAGTTGATGCCTTTGCAAATCACCTCTCCACTGCCTCTTGTCAGCGCGGCGTGATCTTGCTATCGTGGCGGGCGTGTTTTATCAACCTGTCAAGAAGGCGTGTTTGTACGGGCGAGGCATGCCTCGCCCCTACGGATTGCTTCTCTGGAAATACGTTTCGTCCGACCTAGCAGGATTGCCGTTGTCCGCAACCACCCTTTCCCCAACCGCTGCATTACATCCGTCAACCGAGGTTGCACAGGCCGAAGCCGTTCCAGCGCGGCGGCCTGTCCCCTATCTGGCGCTGCTTCCGATTCTGCTGCTGGCGTTCGCCTTCCTCGTCCACTGGCTTGATTTTACGCCGCTTTGGGCGGATGAAGGCTGGACGATTCAGGCGACGGACGACCTCAATCCGGTTGTGACCGTGCGCGATTGGGTGGCGGTCGATGTGCATCCGCCGCTGTTCTTCATTCTGCTGGATGGCTGGCGGGCGTTCACGGGAGACAGCATTTTCGAACTGCGCTATTTCTCGGTGCTGCTGTCACTGCTGGGCGTGGCGGTGATGTTCAGGCTGGGGCAGTCGGTCTATTCGACGCGGGCGGGGGTGCTGGCGGCGCTGTTCTATGGCCTGCATGATCTGGTCAAGGTGCTGACGCAGGAAGTGCGCCACTATCCGCTGCAAATGCTGCTGGTGGCGGTCGTGCTGTGGATGTACTGGCGCTGGTGGCGGCGCGGATGGCGGCTCCCGAAACGCAGCACCGGACTCGCGTTTGTGCTGGCAGGCGCGGCGCTGCTCTATACCCATTACTGGGGCGGGTTCGTCCTGCTTGGGCTGGCCGTCCATGCGCTGCTGACCGCCCGTAAACGTCTGCTCCCGTTCATCGTGGCCTTCGCCGCGATTGGCCTGCTCTATCTGCCCTGGCTCCCGGTGGTGATCCGGCAGGTGACGATGGAGCGTCCTTTCGGCCTGCCGCACGCGCTGACGAACGGGCGCTATGTCTACGCCGTGCTGATCTATCAACTGGTAGGTGTGCCGGAATTGTTCTGGATCGTGATGGGCGCGGCGGGATTGATCGGCAGTTTCAGTCCCCGGCGGTGGCCGCCGACCGCTGCGAGTCTGCTGCCGCTGCCCGTGATCCTGCTGCCGCCGCTGCTGTCGGTGCTCATCAACACCGTCTACCCGATTCTGTCGTTCCGGTCGCTGGCGGTCGTCGTCCCGGCGGTGATGCTGCTGGCCGCGCATGGCCTCAGCCGCTTTCGGATGCCCGAACAGGGGTTTATCGTGGCGTTTGTGCTGCTCTACAGCCTGAGCAAGACCAGCGCCCAACCGCTCGAACGCCCGCCCTGGCCGCCGATTGCTGCCTATCTCGGCCAGCACACGACCGCGCAGGACGCTATTCTGCTGGAACTGAACACCGACGTTGACCCGATGACGTATTATCTCGACCGCTGGGGTGGGCTGGCGTATGCCTGGACGGAACGCCTCCGGCTGAACGAAATAACGGCGGATGCACGGACAGGCGATACCCAGCTTGAACAGTTTGCGGCGGCGCTCGACAGCGCCCTTGATGAAAGCGGCGCGGCGCAAGGGGTGTGGATCGCGCAGTTCGGGTGGGAGGCGGAAAAGGATTTACGTCCCTGGCTGTATCCGCGTGGCTACGCGATGAGCGCCCCCGTTATCACTTACGCGCCGGACTCGCCGACAGGCTTTGCCGCCGTGCCGGAGGGCGGGATGCCGTTCCGCTACAATGACGGTCGCCCAATCATGCTGTGGCGGCTCGACCAACGCCCGCAGACACCCCCCCTCGCCACGTATGGCGACACGCTGCAACTGCTCAATGCACAGGCCACCACCCGCGATCAGGGCGTGACGGTCAATCTGCTGTGGTCGCCGCTGGAAGCGCCCGGCGTGGACTATTCGACCTCGGTGCTGCTGCTGCGCGATGGAGTCGGCGCGGCCAACCACGACAGCTATCCGCTGGATGGCCTCTCACCCACAGCGGCGTGGCAAGCGGATGGCCTGTACTTTGACAGCCATTTCATCGACACGACGGCACTCGCCCCTGGTATGTATCAGGTCGCGGTGCAGGTCTACCGCTTCACCGACGCCAGCTTCTCGCAGATCGAGCATCTCCCGGCGGATGACTGCACCGCCAGCCCCGACTGTCATTTCGTGATTGTAGGGACGGTAGAGGTGGACTAAGGGGAAAATGATTTGAACCACAGAGAACACAGAGGTCACAGAGATTGTGGTTCAAAATCCTGGCGCTCGGCGATGTATCTCACCGCGTCTTGCTGGTTAAACAGTCAAAAGGTTTTCATTGACAGGAGTTACGCACTTGCAGGTTGTTTTTCTCGTTGGGCGGGTTTGCCCCTCTACTGCGCAAGTTCTACATTGATTTACTGACACGCGGAGAACGCAGAGATTTAGCCTTTTCGTTTGAGGCGTTCCCGCAGGGGCGACCCGGCGAGTCGCCCCTGCACCGAAAAACAGTCTTCAGATCAGGCCGTCGCCGTCATCCGGCGCGGGGACTGTCCCCGGCGGGGTCGGTTGTTGAGGAAGCGATAGGCCGCGACCAGCAGGACGATCCCCGCCGCGATCAGCGAGGCGGTGCTGGCCGCCTGTGATTCCGTCCGTGTGGCGACATACAGCCCGACCAGCGCCCACACGACAACCGACAGATAGGCCGCTGTGCCGATATTGGCACGGCTGTAGAGGATGACGCCGGACGTAATCAGTGTGGCGGCAGCGATCATGACCACCGTCCACAGCGCGGCAGCCTCACCCGCGTCCAGCCCGATTGCGATCAGCGCCGACGACCAGTTGGCGACCGTCGCCACGCAAATCCACGCAAAGAAGATCGAGATCGGCACCTGCACCAGCCAGCGATCACGGACGGTCAGGTCGCTGTCCATCTGGCGCAGCGCGACAAAGATATTGGTGAGGCAGATCAGCATCACGACGATCAGCACCGCGCTGACGACCACGAATTCCGGTCGTGCCTCCGGGGTGCCGGGCTGTCCGGCGGCGAAGACGACCACCGCCCACAGCGTTGTCGCCACGCTGTTGGCAATCGACCACCAGCCGATGCGGCGGTGCAGCGGGCGTTCGCGCTGGGCGGGGAGCGCCTGGTAAACCCCGTAGGCAATCATGCCCAGGAAGATCGGCCCCCACACGGCGAAGGCATAATCCGCAGGCGTGAACAGTGAGTCCGGCGTTCCAGTCGCCCGGATGATCTGGTCGGACTCTTCGGTGAACACCTGCGAACCCAGCACGATATTGGTGACGGCCTGCGCAATCGGCAGCACCAGCGCCAGAAATTGCCGGATGCGATCTCGTGTCAGCATGGTCTGTAGCCCTTTTTCCTTATCGTAAAAAAAATTACCGACGAGTCAAGGATAGGGGGTAAAAATGAAGGCGGTCTAAAAAGAGGCGAAATGTTGTGTAACAAAAGGGGCGGGTAGATGGATGCCCGCCCCTGATACATAAGCGAGGGACTCAGGCCGTGAGCGGCGTGGCGACGATCTGATTGATGACTTCAACCGGGCGCGATAGCACACCTTCGGCATCCGCTTCCAGTGCTTCGCGGCTGTAAGCGGGGACGCCGTAGGTCGTGATGGTCAGTAGCCCCGTGCCCGCTTCGATCTCGAATTCCGTCCAACCGAAGGTATGCCCGGCGATGTAGCTGCCCTGCGTCAGTTCGGCATTGAAGGACGCGCCCTCGAAGCCGATGGAGTCGAAGCCCTCCAGCCCCATCACGAAGCGGTTGAACAGCCCCACCAGCACCTCGTCCTTCTCGGCAATGGACATCTGCTGGTAAGCGGCGTAATCCTCCGCCGGGAGCAGGCCGAACTCCGCCGCGCCATCCACCAGCGCCGCGCCTGTCGGCGGATAGAAGCCGAGCGACCCGGTGCTGATCTCGAACTGGCGCGTGGGGATATTGTCGCTGTCGGCGCTGGTCTGGTAGGCCAGTTTGTTGATGAAGGTGGTATGCACGTCCGCCGCCACCCAGACCACGTTCAGGATGTTGTTGTCCTCGATGAACTGCATGATCTCGGCGCGTTCCGGGCCGTAGCCTTCCAGACGGTCACTCCCGCCGAACCAGCCCATCTGCTGCACCGGTTCAGGCGCGATCACGAACTTCCACGTGATGGCCGCTTCCTGCGCGGCCAGCAGATCGCGCTTGAAATCTTCGACCTGCTGCCGACCGAGCATGGTGCGCCCCGGCTCGAACATGGCGGCACGATAGGCGGCGCGGGCTTCAGCGTTCAGGACGTTGTCCGTGTCGATTTCGGGCACAGCCTGATCGCGGAAGGAACGGGCATCCAGCACGATCACGGCTGCATCCGTGCCGTAGGTGTTATAGCGGTAGAGCTTCGGCAGGCCTTCCATGCGGTCGTCGCCCGTGCCTTCATACACCTCGTCGCGCAGCGGGTTGTATTCCTGGAAAACCTGCAGGCCGTTGCGATAGAGTTCGGTCTGGTTGATGCGTTCGGCGTTAAACGGCGCATCCCCGAAGGCGGCGAACCGCTCGTCGGTGGAAGGTGCCGCGCCGCCCGCGAAGTCGTTGGTCACTTCATGGTCGTCAATCGTGGCGAGGATGGACGTGGCCGCGCGCAGATCGGCCAGGAAGTTGCGCCCGAAGCGTTCGCTGTAGACCTCATTGTGCTTGATGCGATAATCCTCCAGCGTGATGGCCTGTTCGCCGGGGAAGTCAATCGAGGGGATGTCGGCATAAATCGTATCGCCCAGCTCGATGAAGAACTCCAGGTCGCGCTCGACCGCGTTCGCCAGCACCGCATAGGGACGCAGTTCGCCGCGCCAGTCGCCCGTCACCCCAAAGCGCAGGCCATTACTGCCGCTTTCAGCCGAGGTGTGGAAGCGCCCTTCCAGCGTCGTCTCGCCCGCGTCGGTCACGCGGTAGAAGTAGGGGGTAGCGGGCGTGAGGTCATTGATCTGCACTTTGACCGGGATAGTCGCGTCAGTGGCTTCGACGGACTGGCTACTGAGGATGTCGGTGAAGGCTTCGTCCGTCGCTACCTCGAACAGCACCTCGCCCGGTTCGGTGCTGCGCACCCAGAGGACGGTGCTGGTCTGGGTCGTGTCGCCCGACGCAACGCCGTTGGGCAGTGTGCCGCGCTCGGTCGTGGTCGCGCCCTGCCGCAGCGTCCCCGGCAGCGGACGCCGCGCCGCCTTCACGCCCGGCGCATAGCGCACCAGCGCCCCGGCTGCCGCGCTGATGCCCAGGAACTTCATGAAGTCTCGGCGCGACATATAGCCGATCAGGCGTTTGGTCGCTTCCCGTTCGATGTTGGACCAGAGGGTGCTGTAATTGAAGGCGCGTTTTGTCATGTGGCTTGCCCATTTGTGATAGAGGTCGGATGGGCAGGGAGACTAACGCAGGGGTGTTAATTCGGCGTTAAGTGGGATTTAAACGCATTCCATAGCCGTCGTTCACCCTGTCGCAGAAACACTGACGAGGAACACGACCACCATCAGAATCGTAATCACCAGATCGGCCACCCATTCCAGCACAAACGTCTTCATGGCGGCGCGACCGGTTTGCAGGGCATGGTTGATGCTGCCCGCGTTGACCAGTTCAAACAGCAGTGCCCCCAGCACCGCGCCGATCAGTGTGCCGCAGATGGGAATCGGAATCACGAACGTGCCGACCAGGCCACCGATCAGCATTCCCAGAGTCCCCCAGCAGGACACACCCTGCGCCTGCATCCCCAGCAGAGGCATCCAGATACCAGTGGTCATACCCGCGACGGTCAGCAGGGTAAAGATGCCGAAGGCCAGCGGCGGCAGACGGTTGAAGTCGTTGACCAGCGCGAAGACCAGCCCGATCAGCCACAGCAGCAGCGGGCCGGGGATGAACGGCAGCACGGACAGCGCCGCCACCACCACCATCACGCTCCCGGTCAGAAAGATTAGCAGCCCTTCGGCCATGGCACTCTACTTCATAAAGTCCAGGAAAAAGATGTGAAAACATTGAACCACAGAGACACAGAGGACACAAAGATGCAGTTCAAACGAAAGCCTGGCGCTCTTTGCGGTTCAATAGAAAACTTTCGAGGAAATCGCCAGGGATTAATTCAGATTGGCGGTATCGGGCGGAGGCGGGCCGAAGCCGTTCAGATCGTCGTCATCATGGTCATCAAGGTCGAGATCGTCGGGGTCGAAGTCGTCGTCATCATCGTCGCCATCGAGCAGTTCATAATCATCCAGATCGAGGTCGTCATCGTTGAGGTCATCATCATCGAGGTCGAGATCGTCCAGCCCTTCCAGATAGCCATCCAGTGCACTGCCTTCACCGAAGGCGTTCATGCCGCCGTCTTCCAGTTCCAGAATCGCCTCTGCCGGATCGACATCGCCATACAGCACGCGCATAATGCCGGGCAGGTAACGATCCATAATCATCACGTTGGAATAGACCATCTGCTTGACCAGCGCGGGGAGAAGCTGTGCGCCTTCCACGTCAATGCTGGTCTTGTAGCGGATTTCGCCGTCGGCATAGTCCAGTTCAAAATTGCCGATAATCATGCCATAGTTGGCGCGGGTGAGGAATTCGGCAATCTCCGCCAGCTTTTCACGCGGGGCATTGACAGGGCACACCGAATAGAAGACGAACTGCTCCTGTTCCTCACGTGCCTGGGCATAGCAAATCCACCGTCCGCTGCGGCCAGTAAAGCCCATGCTGAGGACGGGCATCCCCTCCAGCCATTGGAAGTTCCAGTCGTCTTCCTCGAAGAAGGCGATCATGGCGTTGAAAATCTGGCCTTCACGCATGAGTGCGATTACTTTCTGGTGGCGCGGTCGTCGTCGCTGGCCTCGGCACTGTTATCGATTCCTTCCCCCACTGCCGGGAAATGCCCGGTCGCGCCGCTGGTGTCGCGCTGTTCGGGGAGAGAGGTGGGGCGGGCACTTTCCACTTTCGTTTCGGGTTCCAGCACCGGGCGCGGGAACACGCCGGATTTGGAGATGGACGCACCTCGCGTATGCGGTTGATCGGGCATGGGAGTCCCTCTTGCTGATGACAAATGATGACGGCAGCAGGTGGGCGATTGTCCATCGCTGTCGCCACCTATGGTACTCTACAACCATCCGTCGGCGCAATGATCTTTACAACTGCCGAACAAGTGACGGATGGGCGGTGCAGCGCAGTTTCACTTTAAAAAAACAAGGGACATCCTTGCTCAGGGGATGTCCCTTGTTCCTTACAGAAAACCTATTGGAACACGAATGATTGGTAGTACGGGCGCAGCGCGCTGCGCCCCTGCGATTGTTTGGCGTTCGTTGAATTTACGCTTTAGCGGTTCGGCCACTGCGCCCAGTTGCTGCAATGACCGCCGCGATCACGCCCGGTCAGCTCGCGCAGCGTCCCGCCGTAGATTGCGTTCATCACCGCTCGCGGACGGGCCACCAGCGCCCCATCCTGACGGCCAATGTTGCCGAAGTGGGCAGAGCTAAGGCCGTGACCGACCTCGTGAATGGCGACGGTGGGCAGGTCGAACACGCGGCTGCCATCCGGCTGGCGGCCTTCGACACCGTTGTCCGCCCAGTTGTACTGGTCGTTGTAGTAGATTTCGCGAAAGGCGATGTCGAATTTGCGATTGCCGTCAATGTCAGTGAAGTTGCCGTTTTCATCCACCCAGAACAGGGTATAGGTCACGCCGAGCGTGGAGGTGCCGGGGGCGAAAATCGGGCTGACGCCGAGGAAGCCGACCTGCGTCAGGTCTGCCTGCAGCAGGCTGATGTCGATGTTGCCCGTCGCGAAGAAGTTCGCCACCACACCGGCGCTGGTGTCATTCACATCATTTTCGCGCAGGCCGAGGTTGGAGCAGGTTTCCCGATCCCAGATAAAGATCGATTCGTACAGCCAGCCGATTTGGTTCGTCAGGTTGGGGTCGGAGGACTGGAAACCCGTCTTCACGCCGAAGGTCACGCCCGCGTACCCGCCGTTGAAGCTGGCACGGCGTGGGTCGCCGTAGACGAAATCATGCGTGAGCTGCCCGTTGCCCAGGTCGCGCTGGAAATAAACCACACGGCCTTCTTCACCACTCAGCGGATCGGTAATAATTTCAGCGTAACCTAAGACAACTCGATGACCGCTGTAGTCCTGTGCTGCGACCAACTGAACGCTCACGGTCAGCAGCAGGCAAACAAGAAGCATTGCAAAAACAAGGGGACGTCGCATCTGACTTATACTCCTTATTAAGATTAGTTTGTATGCGATGCAAAAAGTTTAACGATGATCGGTCTTTCGTCAAGAAAATGATAAGAATTGCGATAATATCATATTTCAACAATAGAACCTTCCAAATCGTAATATCGGGAAGTGCAGCTTAACCATCTCCAAACGCCAGCGTAGGGGAAGCGGTGGGTGGCTGGACTCGCAGCAGGGAACAGGCGCGGGGCAGAATTCGTCACAATGGCTGAATCCACAGCATGTTTTAGGAGCACTCCACCCATGAAACGCCTGACTCTGTTCCTGATTCTGACCCTCGCACTGGCGGCCTTTGCCTCGTTCAGCACATCTGCCCCTGCCGCTGCGCAGACCGTGACCAACGCTTATGGCATCGTGACTGCCTACCGCCTCAACGTGCGCGATTATCCTGACCCGACCTATGGCAGCGTGATCGCCCGCATCAGCCGCGACGAGTTCTATCTGGTCACGGCCAAAAGTTCGTTCAACAACTGGTGGCTGATCCTGCTGGCCGATGGGCGGCAGGGCTGGGTGAGCGGCGGTTACTTCCGCGTGTTCGATGGCTACCTCGCGCCAGTGATTACGCCCGCGCTGCCTG
Organism: bacterium; assembly: GCA_033762735.1. Lineage (GTDB taxonomy): Bacteria > Chloroflexota > Anaerolineae > Aggregatilineales > Phototrophicaceae > JANRLJ01. The sequence continues at coordinate 14,506 of JANRLJ010000080.1, forward strand.
TCGGTGGCACCCCGTCACAGCCCACTACCCCCGCGCCGACCGGAGCGACCGGGACGGTGACGACGGGGGCGCTCAACGTCCGCACCGCGCCGAACCCGGTCACGGGGCAGGTTATCGCGCGGCTCTACAACGGTGACGTGGTCGCCGTCGTGGGGCGCACTGCCAGCTACAGCTGGTGGCAGGTGCGCCTGGGTGATGGCCGCGTCGGGTGGGTGAGCGACCGCTATCTGGCTGTCGTGAATTATGCACTCGTGCCGATCACGGGTTGATGGCAGCAAAAAAGCGCAGGTGGTCAGGGATGATTCCCTGAATCCCACCTGCGCCTTTCCTCAAAGTAGTGTCAGCCGTGCAGGTTAAGCGGCACGGTCGGCATCATAGGCATACGGGACATAACGCTTGCCGGAGGCCAGTTCGCGGCGGTACTGATCCCAGATAACCGGGAGTTTCGCGTTCAGTTCTTCCATTCGCTGGCGCTGCGCGGTGGTCAGGCCGCCTTTGCCCGCCAGCCGATAGAGCATCCCGCGTTCGTTCGCCAACTGGTGAATCTGCTGCATGGTTTCGTCCATGATGATGTGCCTCATCCGCCACTTGTTGCTGTGCGATATACTCTGGACGCGAAGGGAGTGGCCGACATTACATACGCTGAGTTTTGGAGATTTTGGCGTAGGGGCGCAGCATGCTGCGCCCCTACGCTCATCACGGGTTTCGCGGCGTATTGCCCGGCTCGCGCTGGCGTTTCTCGTAATAGCGGGCTTCGTCACGGACGTAATCCACCACGCCGGAGATGACCGAGTCGGGTATGGTTTCGGGGGGGATGGGGTGCGTGGCAGACTCGACGATGTGCCATCCATCCTGTGGATGCTGCGCCAGTTGTACCTGACCGATTTCGCCTCTGGTCAGTGCTGGCAGGCGCAGAATTTGTTGCTCAACATTTAAAGAATTGTTGGGAGTCACAACAATTGTCAGATCATTTGCCTTATCCGCTGCCTCATGGACAAGGGTATATCGACCCTTGAGCGCAGCCGGGTGGGCGGAATCGATCAGCGCCAGCGCCACCTGCCCGACCAGCTTATCGCGGCTGGCCTGGCTTAACACGCCTTCGACGTTGGCCGCATCATACCCCATCGCATCCAGCACGATCAGCGTGGAACGGCCTTCGGTGATGCCGCACGGCCATACATCGGGGTCGCACGACCCGCCCAGGTCGAGCAGCAGCCAGTCTTCCGTGTCGCGCTGATGAGTCCGGCGCAGGGCTTGCAGGAAAGTGTACAGCCGGGGCAGCAGGTCAAGATCACCGCGCAGCCCCATCGTATAAATCACCGTGAGCATGGGAGCGTTCTCCCGTTGTACTGGCCGGACTGATGCACTTCAACACCTGCCCACACCCGAAATTCGTCATAGTTCCCTTTCCTATACCCATTTATGGACATAGGTGGGTCTGTTTTATGCAGGATAAACCCGCATGGGATGAACTACTGCACCCCCTATCCCGTTGCTGAATGCATTCGGGATTACTTAATGGACACGTTGAATATTTTACGCCCGCCACGATTTTCGGCAGGCAACGCGCTATATTCCGTTGTTAAGCTGCCTTGTGTCGTATGCCGTTGGCTCCAAATCCGCAAAACGGGGGGAGCCTGAAGTTACATTAGACACACCTACATTTTACCCTCAAACGCCACAGAAAGCCATAGGGATGGTTAACGTTCGTCATACTCTGCTTTTCTCCCCTTCTCCTAGCGAAGCGGTCGGGAGAAGGGGTCGGGGGATGAGGGCACACGATTATTCTACCGCTTTTTTCACCGCCGGGAGGGTGAACCAGAAGGTGCTGCCCTGGTCGCGGTTGCTTTCCACGCCTACCTTGCCGCCGAGCCGGTTAATAATCCGCGCCACAATCGCCAGCCCCAGCCCCAACCCATCCGCCGAAATCGTGTTCAGCCGCGAGAACATCACGAACAGCCGCTTCTGATTTTCGGGGCTGATGCCGATGCCGTTGTCGCGCACGTTGTAGCGAATATAGTCGCCTTCGGGCTGCGCACAGAGGGTGATGGTCGGGGCGGGATTTTTATCCCCCATGTACTTGATGGCGTTGCTGATGAGGTTGGCGAAGATTTCCTCCACCCACTGTGGCTGTGCCAGCGCGGGCGGGAGATCGGCCTTGAAATCGATGGTGAACGGCTGATTTTCCAGCGTCGCCTGGAAGCGCGCCAGCGCCGAGGAGGCTGTGATGTTCATATTGACCTCGACCGCCGCTTCCTGCACATGCCGCACCCGCGCCAGCAGCAGCAGTTGATCGATCATATCGCTCATGCGGAAGGCCGCCTCTTTAATCGCGCCGATACGCTGCCGCAGTTGATCGTTGAGCGCGTTGCGGTTGCGCATCACCAGCAGATCGACCTGGAGCGAGATGTTGTTGATCGGCCCTTTCAGGTCATGCGCGACGGTGTAGCTGAACGCATCAAGTTCCTGGTTGCGGGCTTCCAGTTCGGCTTTGGCTTCGTTGAGGGCGCGTACTACCTGCGCGTTGCGGATGGCGGCGGAAAGCTGGAGCGAGAGCATGTAGCCGATGCGCAGATCGTCCTGTGTATAACGGTTCGGCTGGCGCGAGGCGAAGTTGATCGTGCCGAGCGTATCGTGGTCGCTTTGCAGCGCGATCAGCATTTGGGAGGCATAGCCCCGCAGAAATACAGTCTCCTTGTCGTCGCGGATCAGATGTGACTGGCCGGTTTTCAGCACCGCTCCCACCGTCGGCATCGACTCAATCGCCATCCCTTCCAGCAGCAGTTCAATCGCCGGGCCAAACAGGGTACGAAGCCGCCAGCGCCCGTTTTCGTCCCGCAGGCACACGCTGCAATGCTCGAAATCGAGCAGCCACTTGGCCTGTTTGCCAACCACGCGCAGAATCTCGTTGACATCCAGCGTGCGGTTCACGGCCACGCCGATTTCATGGACGGCGCTGATGCGGCTGGCGAGTGCGTCGGCCTCGGCCAGCAGGCGGCGCACCGTGACGAGCAGTTCGTCACGGGTAAGGCTTTCGAGCTTCTGGGTCGAGATGGGAGCGGTTCTGAGGTTGGTCATCGTTTCGTTACAAGCTGTCGATTTCGAGCGCGATGGAGTCGGTGTACTGGTTGACGGCGGTGAACAGGTTGGCAGTGGCGATGATCTCGAAGATTTCGCTTTCATCCAGCCCCAGACGGCGCAGTTCTTCAAAATGCGCGTCGGTCAGTTCGTGCGGTTTCGTGCCCGCCAGCAAGCCGAAGCGAATCACGGCTTTTTCGCGTTCGGGCAGGGGACAGGCTTCAAAGTCGCTGACCAGCGTTTGCAGCACTTCCTCGCTGATGCCCAGCGCCGAAAGGCCGTGCAGATGCACCTTGAGGGCATACTGGCTGTTGTTGTGCTGCGAAATCGCCACGCCGATCATCTCTTTCAGGGTGCGCGGCAGATCGCCCTGAAGCACGGTGGTCTTGAACTTCGTCCAGTTCGCATCCAGAAAGCCGGGGCGGCTTGCCATCGACTTGAAGAGATTGGGCACCATGCCAAAGCCGAGTTCGGTGGTGATCTCGCCGTAGACGCGCTGCGCAGTAGAGTCGGTCAACTGGTCTTGTGAAAGGATTGGAAAACGGGACATGACGGCAATGAACTCCTGAAATGTAGGATTATTATAAGTGAGGTCGTTTATCCTCTCCTATAAAGATTAACGAATTCTTTATGAAAAGTGGATGTCCGAATGGCTAAAAATGGATGAGAAGTTTGGCTGGTCAGATGGCCGATTACAGCCAAAAAGAAAATGCGCCATTTTGTAGGGCAGGATTGAAAAAGGGCTGTCAAAAAGGAAGTTCATCGCGAGGGGTTTGGGGTGAGGGCGAACCCCTTTGTAGGCGGTCGTGATACAAAAGCGACGCAAAGGTTCGTAAGGAGAGAAGTACTTGCCTGTGCGTTTCGCGTGACTGAACGATTTTCTGCTGGGGAGATCATCGCCCAAATGTGCTAAAATAGAACGGTTTAGACATGGAGGACACCATCCAATGGACATTACCTGGTACGGACACAGTTGTTTTCGCATTTTCGAGCGCGGGCAGATTTCGGTCGTGACCGATCCTTTCGGTGACGTGCTCGGCCTGCCAGTGCCCAAGCTCAAAGGCGACGTGGTCACGATCAGCCATCATTCACCCGGTCACGCCAACGGGGAGGCTGTGAAGGGCGCGACACACTTCCTGACCGGTCCCGGCGAGTACGAGATCGGCGGCGTGTTTGTCACGGGTGTTGCCATGCACCAACTGCTGGATGAAGGCGGCTACAAGTACAACGTGGCCTACGTGATGCAGTATGGCAGTCTGTCGGTGCTGCACCTGGGCGATCTTTCGCATGTGCCGAGTCAGTCGGCCATCGAAGCCTTAGGCGAAGTGAATGTGGCGCTTGTTCCGGTGGGCGGCGGCGGCGCACTCAAGGCAGCGCAGGCGGCGGAGGTCATCGCGCTGATCGAACCGCACTACATCGTGCCGATGCACTACGCGCTGCCGGAACTGCGCTTTGAACTCGACCCGGTAGACAAGTTCCTCAAGGAAATGGGCGTGAGCAAGGTGCAGGAAGAAGATGTGCTGCGCGTGTCGGAAGTCAACCTGCCGGAACAGCCGCAGGTCGTGGTGCTGAATCCGCAACGCTGAACCCGCAGCTATAATCAAGAATCCGAACTACGCTCGATCAAGATAAGGGCGCACCCGGGTGCGCCCCTGCGAAAAACTTCGTGGTTCATCCGACAAAAAACCGCCTGTTCATTTCAGGCGTTCCTGTAGGGGCGAGGTGCGCCTCGCCGCTACCAAAGACCACAGAGGAAATTGTTAACCTGAGTTTTGGATAGCTCTACTCAAGCCACTTAAACAACAACCTCACCCCCGACCCCCTCTCCACTCCGTAGAGAGGGGGAGCAGAACGAGTCAGAAAGGTTCTTTAAGTCCCCTCTCCATGCAATGGGGAGGGGATTTAGGGGT
>JANRLJ010000081.1:0-23881 GCA_033762735.1 bacterium
CCTTGGTGATTTGCGCTATCGTTGTCATGTTGAGAAGATGCTTTCGTCTGCTTGGTCGCTACGAAATTATCTCCTCAACCTTCCTTAATTGCTTATCTTGACAGCTATGGGGCGCAGCGCGCTGCGCCCGTACCAACGCAACCCATCATTCTCATCTTGTCGGCGTACTAAGTACAACCAGACTGAAAATGTGGGGCGACGAGCTGCTGTCTGAGTTCACAACCTCATTGCTCATCGCTCGTTGCTTCTTTGACTGTGCTTAGCCCTCTAACGCATCAAGGTACGTGTACAGGTCTTCTTTGGTGACTTCCCCCAGCTTGAAGAAGCGAAGCTGCCCTTCCGCGTCGATCAGATAGGTGGTAGGCAGCACCGACACGCCGTAATCGTTCGCCACGTCCAGGTCTTCGTCGATCAGCACATTCAGCCCACTTACGCCCAGATCGTCCAGAAAGGCACGAATCTGGTCGGGCGTTTCACCCTGGTTCATCACCAGCACGACCGCGCCATCCTCGCCCTGTTCCTGGGTGAATTCCTGAAAGGCAGGCATCTCGCGGATACACGGCACACACCACGTCCCCCAGAAGTTGAGGAACACCGGCCTGCCAAGATAGTCTTCCAACGAGACGATCTCCCCTTCGAGCGTCTGCACTTCAAAGGGCGGCGCGGGGCGGTTGCTGATTTCGGCAAAGGTGATATTTGATGAGGGCTGCCAGGTGGCGGCGCTGTTAGCGGCGCTGTTAGCGGCGCTGTTGGCGGCGCCTGCGCCCGATGCTGCCTGCGAGCCAGGCTGCATCGCGTCTTCAGAGAGCAGCAGCGCCAGGGCGGCGATCAGGCCAACCAGACCTGTGATGGCGAAAATCACGATCAGCGGGGAAATGCCGCCCGCTGCTGGCTGTGGCGGCGGTGTGGGCTGAGAATTGGTTTCTTCCATAGAATGCTCAGAACGCTTTCTGTATCACGGGTGATGGGCTTATTGGTGCATCCAGTCAATCGTGATAACCTGCTCGGTGGTTTTTGGTACGGGCGCAGCATGCTGCGCCCCTACGGGAACACTGGCAAATAAGACATCATTTTTTGCAGAAGAACCTTACTGCTGCGCCGGAACCCAGCGCGGCTGATAGGCATCTCGCATTATCAGGGTGAGCGCCCGTGTCGCCACGTCGAACGTCCAGATTTCGGGCGTACCGTTGGGGTTATCCTGTCCATCCTCGGTCAGCACCGGGAAGCGCTGGAGCAGCAGTTGATCGCCGTTCGGACTCCACAGCGCGAAGCCCTGGTTGTAGCGTTCATCATAAACCAGCGGCTCGATGCTGTTATCGGCTGTGCTGAACAGGAAAATCTGATGCCCGCGTGTCATGCGGTTGTCCACATAGCGGCGCGTGACCGCGATCATGCCGCCGCTGGGACTCCACACCGCCGCCTGGTCATCGGTCGATTCGCTCGGCGCGGTCAACTGCTGGAACAGCCCGGTTTCGAGGTCGGCCACCTGTAGATAGGCGCGGACAATCGGCGTCCCGGTCAGCAGCAGTTCAGGAAAGATCAACTGTGTGCCATCCGGCGAGAAGGTGCCGACCGTGCCGTGCGAGGTGGGCACGAACGTGAACGGGTTCTCCCCCGCGTCCTGATCGGCGGCGAAGTTATAGACCAGAATGCCGCCGCTGGCACTGTCATAGAAGGCCAGCCTCGTGCCGTCCGGCGACCATTTAGGGTCATAACCAAGCACCTGTGTATCCTCGACCAGCGGATAATTGCTGGCGGGCGAGGTGGAAAAATCCAGCACCCAGATGCGGTTCGGACTGGCGCCGATTTGCAGGCTGGTGTTGAGGTCGCGCCAGGTATAGGCGATCATGCGTCCGTCTGGCCGCCAGACCGGGGTGGTGCAGTCGGCATCCTGGGCGCGGCAGTCGGTGAGCGGTGTCACCTGCCGCGTGTTCAGGTCAAGCCGCATGATCTCCGCGATGCCTGTCTCGAAGTCCTGTTCGGCAAAGGCGATATAGCGCCCGTCGGGGCTGACATCGTAATCGTAGACGCCGTCTTCAGCGTCCGTCACCTGTTCAGCATTGTCGGGATTGGTCGCGTCGGCCACCCACAGGTTGGTGATGCCATTCTCCCCGTTTTTCATGAATGCCACCCGCAGCCCAACTGCGTCCGCCGTGCCGACCACCGTGACCAGCCCGATCACTGCCGCCAGCAGCGCCGAAATGCCCAGGACCGACAGATCGAGGCGGGTGAGACGAAAGCTGTTTTGGAGTCGATTCATTTGGACTTTATCCAATTACAAACGGTGTTTCCCGCCAGTGGCTAAAGCCGACTGGCTGCCGAAAAGCCAAGCGCACTAAAGGCGCTGGTTTTCATCGGCTAGTCGTCCTGCTCCCGTGTTCGGATCAACTTCGACCTTTATTTTCTTGCCACTGTAGAAGTCATGGTGAAATTTTCCAGTCGAGGTTAGATCATCACTGTGGAAGTAAAAGGTTTCCCCAAAGTCATCGAAGTAAACACTATAACCCCATGTACTGTCGTCTTCCTCCGTAAGTCCCAGCATCACGCCCTGCATCTGATAAAATCTGGCTGCATTGGATGCGGTGCTGTTTACAACAACGACTTCAAAATATTGGAACTTGGGCATATTTTGCCTTCCTTCAATCTATTGAATTGTGGCCGTCTCCAAAGCCTCTCCTGTGCGAGGTGCTAAAGCGTCCAACTACCAAAAAGCTACGTAAGTCGTGGGACACCTAAAGCTTTGTAAGCCTCCATTTACCAGCGCCTTTAGTGCGCTTGGAGGTTTGGAGCCGCACGTTTTAACGTGTGGCGGCGCTCACGGATAAACGTACGGATGTTCCGGCTGCTCGACCACCTGCACCGACTGCGCCCGCAGAATGGGCATGGTCTGGTCGCGGAAGCTGCCTGCTTCAAAAGCGCCGCGCACCTGCACCCATTCCCCGTCCGCGATGTCCGCTGCCCCGTCCCACTGCACCGGGAGGCCAATCGCGCTGGCGTCCGCCACACAGCAGGCGACGGTGAAGCGGGCGATCATGAACTGATCTACCGCGAACCCCGGTTCCCGGTAGACAAAGCCAATCACATCCGCCTCCTGCCCATCGAAGGCGGCGGGTGCGCTGCCGTCGTTGAACACGCGCAGCCATTCGAGCACATTGCGCTGGAGCGGGTCTTTCGTGACCGCTGCGGCGGTGTTGACGCTGGCGACACGAGTCCCGATGCGACCATCAACCGCCTCCGCGCCAAGCGGCTGCGAGGGGATGAGCGTACCCATCAGCAGCGGCAGCGCCATCAGGCCGATCATCGACCAGGAGACGGGCGTATGGGAGTCGTCGCGGGCGCGGCCTTCGTTGCGCAGCAGTGCATACACCGAGGCAGCCCCCAGCGCGGCGAAGATCACCACCGCCAGATAGGACAGCCACGCGAACCGGATATTGATGTAGTTGGTCAGGTTGCCGCTGAGGATGCTGTAGCCAAAATAGGCGGAAAGCGCCAGCAGAGTCCCGGCCTTGAGCCACTCCATCGGGCGGTTCTGCTGCTGCGCTTCATCTTTCGTGATGAGTTGAAAATCATTGGTAATCTGCATATCGTCACCATTCCATTAGAAACGAACGTACAAATTCACCCACAGCCCCATGAGCATGGTCATCAGCAGGGGCAGCAAAATCAGATACAGCACGACCTTTTTCTTGAACACCCCTGCGTACATCAGCGTACTTTTAATATCGACCATCGGGCCGAACGTCAGGAAGGCCAGGATGGAGCCGTTGGTGAACGTGCCATAGAAGGCCAGCCCCAGAAAGGAATCGACCGTCGAGCATACGCTCAGCACGAAGGCCAGCGCCTGCATAATCAGCACCGATTGCAGCGGGCCTTCGCCCAGGTTGACCAGCGTTTCCTGCGGAACGAGCGTCTGCATGGTCGCCGCCAGCAGCGTGCCGATCACCAGAAAGCGCCCTATCTCAAAGAACTCATCGCCGCCAATACGCAGGGCGCGGTAAAGCCCAGCGGCCAGCGTCATCTGCTTCGGCGTGGCAGAAACCGCATCCGGGCTGCCCCCCGCCAGCGGCACCAGCGACACCGGGCGCAGCACTTCCTGTGGCCGGGCGGAAAGCGCAAAAATCGCACCGACGCTGATGGCGACGATGGCCGTAATCACAAAGCGCCCGATCACGATTCCCGGCGCGATCTGCCCAAAGGCAATATACGTGCTGACCAGCACAATCGGGTTCATCACAGGTGCGGCCAGCAGAAAGGCCACGCCGACCGACATGGGCAGGCCTTTCGTGAACAGGCGGCGCGTGACCGGGATCACACCGCACTCGCACACCGGGAAGGCAAAGCCCATCATCACGCCCGTAAGGGTCGCGAGAATCGGGTTGCGCGGCATCCAGCGCACAATGTCTTCCTTGCTGACGTACACTTCCAGCAAGCCAGAAACCAGCGTCCCCAGCAGCAGGAAGGGCGCGGCTTCGATAAAAATTCCTAAGAAGCGGGTGGCAAAAATCGAAAGGGTGGTGGCGGGGTTATCGCCGCTGGTAAGCACCGCATAGGCCAGGGCGGCGACGATGCCAAGTCCGATCAGCCACAGCGCGAGACGGCTGAGGGTTTTGCGGGCAGCGCTGCCCGCGTCAATGTCAAAATCACTTTCAATCTGTGTTGTGCCTTGCATACCCAACCCGGAAACTCTACTGATGGTTGTGACCAGTTTAGCACAGGGTATGGCGGGATGGTATAGAAACAGGCTTAATCCTTCCTGTATGGTTGCCTTGTTTGAACGCATCAGAACAAATGTCTTGACTCGCGCCCCACAATTAGGTCTATTATTCATCACAATCGGGGCATTGCGGACGCATCCGCAGGAGATCATCATGAAGACTACCGAGCCGAAAATCGAACAGCGCGACGAACAACCGTATGTCGGAATCCGCACCCGTGTTTCCATCGCGGAACTGGGATCGGGCATTATCCCGCAGCTTCACGATGAAGTGCTGGCATGGATGCAGCAGCAGGGCGCAGCCCCCTCCGGCCCGCCCTTCCTGCGCTATCACGTCATCAACATGGCGGACAAAATGGAGATTGAACTTGGCTGGCCGGTGGCGCAGCCCGTGCGCGGGAACGAGCGCATCAATGCCGACGTGCTGCCCGCCGGACGCTACGCCAGCCTGATCTATACCGGGGTCGAGAACGGGGTCGCGGGCAACGCCGTGCTGATCGGCTGGGCGCAGCAGCAGGGGCTAGTCTGGGATCGCTGGGACACGGAAGCGGGCGATGCCTTTGCCTCGCGTGTGGAGTTCCACCTGACCGATCCAGCCGATGAGCCGGATATGTCGAAATGGGAAACCGAGGTCGCCATCAAACTGGCAGAAGAACAGGCGTCCTAACCCATTACCTTTACATTACCATTTTGCAAAAAGAGGACGCATCGTTGGTGATGCGCCCTCCTGTAAATTACTGGCGGTTGTGCCTAGCACATTGACCATCTAAAGCTGCCTACCTGTACGGGCGCAGCGCGCTGCGCCCGTACCAACGCAACCCATCATTCTCATCTTGTCGGCGTACTAGTGTAAGATCACAGGCAAAAGATTGAATAGATGCTGTGCATTCCGCCCTCACCCCATAAGCGCAGCGACACCCTCTCCCTCATGGAGAGTGCCTCTTGCAGAGGGGCTTAACAACCAGACTCTCCCCCTTCGCCCTGAGGGAGAAGGGGGCCGGGGGGCTGAGGGCTTGAAGGGATTCTGTGCTTGTATTATTCAACTCCTCAGCCCTGATTTTGCACTAGCGCACGAACACGGGCAGCGGGATGCTGGTCTTGCTGTTCATGCCGTAGGCCATCGCATACAGTTCGCCAGTGAACGGCCCCGAAGGCACCTGCCACTGAATGCGTGCACCGTCGCTCACATCCTGATCGGTGCCAATGACATTCGGGTTGCCCGGTGTGCCGCCGTTGGTGCCGCTGGCGGGGAGGAAGTAGAACTCCACCCACTCAATCCCAAGTTCCGCCGCATTGGTGTAATTGACCGTGACGGTCATTCCCGGCTGCAATTCCAGACAGCCGTTGACGCTGCCAATCGTGGGCGACACATCCACCTGATTATTCCCGCCCTGGTTCGGCGGGCAGGGCGGAGTCGCCGCACCCTGGATGGCGACGGTGATGTAGCCATAGTCGCCGCCGTGCCCGTTGGGGTTGACCCCATTGAGCATAAACGAAACCGTGCTGGTGTATTCCTGCGGGACCGTGATCGTCAGCGAGCCAGAGGCGGGCAGATTGTTCCCGACGACTTCGCCTCCGTTGTTGTCCGGGCGCAGGCGGGTGATCGCCAGCGGAAAGGGCGCGTTGGGCACGTTCCAGTTCAACGTAAGCTGGCCGCCGCGCGGGATGCTGGCGCTGCTGGCAGTGAAGCTGGCAGGCTGCGGATTCGGCGCGTTCATGGGCAGGGTCGCGCTGGCAGAAATCAGGGTGCGGCCATCATTGCCGACAATTTCGCGCCCATTGGCATCCAGCAGGTACAGCCAGAAGGTGGCCTGCGGTGCATAGCGGGCGGCATCAAGTGCCGGAACCGGGATGGTGTTCCGTGCCGGGTAGCGCCCGATCACGTCTCCACCCGTGCCTGAAGGCGGCACCACCGTAATCAAGACCTGCGATGCGCCGCGTGTGCTCCATTCCAGATGCGGCGCGATGCCGTTGCCACCGATCTGGAAGAATTCAATGATCGGTTCCTGTATGACCTGCGGCAGACGCGGCACACGAAGGCGCTGCCCGGTGAAGATGCTGTTGGCGTTGGTCAGGCAGTTGGCCGTCGTCAGTTCATTGACGCTGCTGCTGATGCGCCGCGCGATGCTGCCCAGCGTGTCGCCCTGTACGACGGTGTACTGCGGCCAGTCGGCGCGGATGGTACAGGCCGGGCGTGGATTGCCCGCGCTGTTACCGGGATTGGTCGGGCGCGGCGGACTGATGACGGGCGTATTCGTCGGGCGCGGCGTGTTGGTCGGACGCGCCGTTGCGGTCAGGTTAAATGCTCCTGCCGGGCTGGTCGCGGTTGCGTTCGCTGCGTTGGTCGCGGTGGACAGGAGAATGGGCTGCGCTGTTGGCTGGTCTGCATGATCGGAAAGCGAGCAGCCTGTTGCTGCCAGCATGACCAGCACGAGTACGAAGATAACGGTGCGCTGTGACGCGCGCATGGAATGACCTCTTTCATCTGATGTCGATGACCTCATCCTACGCCGACGCCTGGGTGAAAGCATCCAGCGGGGGCGGGACGTTCATCTCAGGCGAGTGACGGAGTCACGGACTCAGACAAAGGTCGGAAGGGTTTGGTTCACAATCGTTACAGGTTTTTACAGGTGGTCGCTTTGCCAGTAGGGGAAACGCCCTCCACAACTTATAATGGATAGCTGTGTCGGTGTGAGATGCGTTGGCGTGTATAACTGGAACTTATTTCAAAAATGGGGATTATAGGGGCGACACGCGCGTCGCCCGTAGCGAAAAATGTGAAATTTGAAATAGCTTTTAGGCAGAGATCAACATCACGTGTATACACCTAAGGTCATTCTGCTCTCTGGAAAAACGTCATGTCCTTGATTGCGTGGTTAGAACCTGATCGTGTCCTCTTCACCTAAAAACTGACCACTAAAAACTGTTAACTCAGGTACATCCCCATGTCTCGATTTTTCTTCTACTGGCAGTATGCCCTGCGGAATCTGTGGCGCAATCGGCGCTGGTCGGCCTTTGCCATTTTTTCGGTCGCGGCGGGCGTGGCGACGGTCGTCGCGCTGCGCAGCCTGGGGCTGGCGATTGAAGATGCGCTGACCAGCAACGTTCGCGCCAGCAATCACGGCGACATCACCCTCCTGCGCGGGAGCAGCATCATCTTCGGCACGATTGACAGCCCTGAAGATGCTGAGGTGTTCAGCCCGTCGCAGCTCACCTTTCTGCGCGATTGGGTGGCGCAGCGCGGTGGCACGATGGCCGAATACATTTCCACCGGCAAGCAGGTGTCGGCAGTTGACGCAGCAGGTGCGGGCACGCAAACGGTGGGACGGCTGCAACTGATAACCACCTTCTTCATTGACCCGGCCACCTACCCGCCCACACAGGACATCCGCGCCAGTGACCCATCCAACGTGCCCCTCGGTGAGTTGTTCCAGGGTACGGAGGATGAGGTCGTCGTCAGCGAGAATTTCGCCGAAGCGCAGGGGATTGAAGTGGGCGATCAGGTGCGCATCAGCGGTACGGATATGCCCTTTGTTGTGCGCGGCATCGTCCCGACACAGGCCGAGGCCGGGCTGCGCGACATCTTCTCCGCCTTTTTCGGCTTTGTCTATCTCGACCGTTCTCAGGCAGAATCGCTCTCCGTGAATCCGCTGCCCAACCGCATCAGCATCGCCCTGCCGGATGGCACCACCAGCGAGGAAATCCTGGCGGCCTCCCGCGAGATTCAATACGTGGCCGACCGCACCATCACCGTCCCGCGCCTTATTGAGCAGAATCAGGTGATCGCGGACTTGACCGGGCGCTTCGTGGTCATCATGGGGCTGGGCGCGATGCTGATTGGCGGGGTGGGCATTATCAACACCATGCTGGTCATGGTGCGCCGCCGCACAGAGGAAATCGCGGCGCTGAAAACGTTCGGGCTGAAAGGGCGACAGGTGGCGATGCTGTTCATGGCAGAAGCGCTGCTGCTCGGCTTTGTGGGGAGTCTGCTGGGCGGCGTCCTCGGCACCCTGATGAGCGCCCTGACCAACGCTTATGGCGAAACCTTCATCCAGCAGCCCTTGACGTGGCGGCTGTATCCCGAAGCGCTGCTGTTCGGTCTGGTGCTTGGGCTGGTGGTGACGGGCGTGTTCGGCGTGCTGCCTGTGCTTACGGCGGTGCGCATCCGCCCGGCCATCATCCTGCGCCCCAACGAGCCGCATATTCCCGCGGTTGGGGTGCTGCAAGGGCTGGGCGCGATCATCTTTGTCGTGGTCAGCCTGGGCATCATCGCCGGGCAGATTCTCGGCCCGTTTCCTGATCGTGTCCCCGGCCCGCGCCGCTTCTCTGATCTGCTCACGACCACCTTTGCCTCACCGACCCTGGTGGGCATCATCGGCGTAGCGGCGACGCTGGCGATTCTGGGACTGCTGGTCGGGCTGCTGTGGCTGATCGTCTGGCTGGTCGGCAAGCTGCCCTCCTTCGGCTGGGTGGATTTGCGGCTGGCGCTGCGCAATCTTTCTACACGCCGCACACGCACCGCGACCACCCTGCTCGCCCTGAGCGCGGGCATGTTCGCCCTCAGCAGTATTACGTTCGTCGGCGCGGGCATCCGCGAAATTCTGCAAATCACCATCAGTTCGACCTTTGGCGGCAACATCCTGATCTTCCCGCTGCTGCCGCCGCAGATCGCGCAGCCGTTGATCGAAGGGCGGCTGGAATCGCTGGAAGGCGTGGAATATCGCACCCTGTTCACGATCTATGATGGGCGCGTGGCGGAAATCGACGGACGCACCACCGCCGAAATTGCGCAGGCCGCCGCTGCTGCTGCTGCCAGTGCGACCACTCAGCCACAGGACACAGGCCGGGGACTCAGCAGCGGCCAACCGCCGCCCCCTACCGGACGACTGCCGAGGCAAAATGTGTACGTCAACCTGTCCATGCGCTACACGGACAATCCGAATTATGTCGGCGGTGAAGTGGTTGCCGGGCGGGCGCTCACATTGGAAGACACCGGGCAGCCCGTGGCGCTGGTGCAGTTGACCGAGGAATTGCAGCCTTTAGGGATTCAGGTCGGCTCAACCCTCATGCTGGAAGTGGACAGGCAGGTCTATACCTTTACCGTCGTCGGCCTGCTGTCTGAGGATTCGCCGCTGTCTTCCAACATTGCCTTCGGGGACATCATCGTGCCGGATGCGACGCTGCCGGGCGCGAACTTTGATACGCAGTTGAACGTCGTTCAGGCCAGCGACGAGGCGCTCAACGATGTGCTGGTGGGCATCGCTTCGCTGCCGCTGGTCTTCCCGCTGGACATTACGTTTGTGGATGGCATCCTCAGCCGCTTTATCGAGCAGTTCAGCGCCCTGCCGATTCTGGTCGGCATCCTCTCGCTCGGCGCGGCAGCCGTCATCATGGCAAACACGGTCGCGCTGGCGACGCTGGAACGGCGGCGGCAGATCGGCATCCTGAAGGCGATTGGGCTGAAAGGGCGGCGGGTGCTGCGCGTGATGCTGCTGGAAAATCTGGTCGTGACGCTGCTGGGCGGGGTCATCGGCATTGGGCTAAGCGCACTCGGTGTGGGTATCATGCGGCAGTTAGCCGACTTCCGCGAGTTCGTGCATATTCCCGATGAAGCTATTCCGGTCGCGCTGGCGCTGGTTGCGGCGGCGGTGGTGATCGGCGCACTGGCGACCTTTCTGAGCGCGAACGTGGCGATTCGGGAACGGGTGCTGAACGTGCTGCGGTATGAGTAAGGGGAAACTGCGGGAAGGCGAAAATTGACTTTCCCCAAAACGCCGCTTTGGGTTACACTAAGGAACGTTGCATACAGTCGAGATATGCTGATGACGGCCTCGCCTAATCTCCGCCGCAAGGAACACGCCTTTTTTCACATTCACGGCGAATTGAACGACTTTCTGCCCTACGCCCGCCGCAATCTGCGCTTCTGTCACCCTTTTGAGTTTCGCGCCTCCATCAAGGACATGGTGGAGTCGCTTGGTGTCCCCCACGCCGAAATCGAACTCCTGGTGGTGGGCGGTGTCTCGGTCGATTTTTCCTACCTGGTGCGCCACGAAGACGAGATTCAGGTCTATCCCGATTTCGAGGCGGTTGATCTGCCACAGAAGCGGCGCCTTCGCCCGGAACTGGATGGCCGACCGCGCTTCGTACTGGATACGCATTTGGGGCGGCTGGCAAGCTATCTGCGCATGATGGGTTTTGACACCCTCTACCGCAACGACTACCCCGACGATGAACTGGCACAGATTTCCAATGCGGAAAATCGCGTCCTGCTCACGCGCGATATTGGCCTGCTTAAGCGGAGTCTGGTGACGCATGGACGCTTCGTGCGGGAGACGAACCCGCGCCTGCAACTGATCGAGCTGATGCAGTACTACGATCTGCCCGCCTCGGTCGTACCGTTCCGCCGCTGCCTCAAGTGCAACGGCCTGCTGCGCCCGATCTCCAAAGAGGCTATTCTGGATCGCCTTTCCAGCGACACGGCCAGCCATTATGATGAATTCCACCAGTGCACAAGCTGCGACCAGATTTACTGGAAAGGCCCGCACTATGAGCAGATGCGGGCATTCATGGCCGAAGTCATGGCCGGGGATTGAGTTGAAGGGGAGTGCAAGGAGAGATGGAATTGTAGGGACACGGCATGCTGTGTCCTATGCCTGCCAACTTAAGCAACTGATGGTGTGGACGGATATGTCGGCGAAAGCCCCCTTGATCCCACCCAACAAACGACGGCGTGTATAGGCATGTAGTAAGGTCGCCACTGGAATTATTGGGGATCCAAACGCTTTTTGCGACCGCATGTCCGCGCCAATTGAGTCCTCAAACCCTTAACTTGCTGCCTGGGGGACACGGCATGCCGTGTCCCTACGGAAAAATATCGTTTCAATATACTTTGTTGCTCGATCATATCAGAACACTGGCCTGTTTTGACACAGCGAACAAGCAGGTAACTTTAGATGGGTGACATCATCGACCAGAATGTGCGAGGAACCGATCTGCACGAGGTGCAGACCTTTGCGATTCCGCTCGGCCAGCTGACCCTGACGCCGCTGCCCAACGGCAAACGCCGCATCACCGTGCAGCCGTCCGAGCCGATGTTCGTCAGCGTGTGGACGTGGGACACGGCCTATCCGCCTGAGCTGGTGAAGCTGATCGGTGATGAAGTCGGCGTACCGGGCGTGTGCGATGAAATCCGCCGTGATGAAGACCCGACCTATCTGCAACTGAACATTCACGACACCTTCGACCTGTATTTCCCCGGCGAGACATTGGCCGACAAGCGCCTGATGGATTTTGGCTGTGGGCGCGGCGCATCGACCGCCATTCTTGGGCGGCGCTTCCCGCAAGCGGAGATCGTCGGCGTGGAACTGGTGGAGAGTATGCTGCGCATTGGCCGGGCGCGGGCGGCTTTTTACGGCCTTGACCGTGTGCGGTTTCTCGCCTCGCCCAGCGGGACAGAACTTCCCGAAAATATTGGCCAGTTCGACGTGATTTTCCTGAACGCGGTCTATGAGCACCTGCTGCCCGATGAGCGTACCGCCCTGCTGCCGCGCCTGTGGGCGGCGCTGCGACCTGGTGGACGGCTGGTGCTGATCGAAACACCCTACCGCTACTTCCCGCTGGAAAGCCACACGACCGGACTCCCGTTCATCAATTACCTGCCCGACCGCCTCGCCTATCCGATGGCGACCCGCTTCTCAAAGCGCATCACCCCCGGCGCGACCTGGGAACATCTGCTGCGGGCGGGCATCCGGGGCGGCGCGTGGAAGACGATTCTGCGCGATTTCGGCCCCGATGCGCATCCGCTGATGCTGCGACCGTCACAGGGGAACGCGGTCGATCACTGGTATCTCACGTCCGCCAAGCGCAGCACCGGTCGCAAAAGAGTGGCAAAACGGGTGTTCAAAGTCGCGGCGCAGATGTTATATTCACTTACTGGGATTCTGTGCCTGCCCGAAGTTCGCATGGTGATTCAAAAACGAGAGGCTTCATGAGAAGACAACGTTCCCTGCTGAGGTTATGTGCTGTGTTTGCAGGCCATAAACGCCTAATGTCTTTGCAGGGGCGCAGTGCGCTGCGCCCGTACATTCAGCGGATTTGTTTCGTTATTTTCATGATATCGCTGTCCGCCGCGCTGTCGTCGCCCGTTTTCGCGTCGTCCAGGCCTGTGACCGCCTGGGGCTGGACGGAAGCGCAGTTAAACGAACGCCGCGACCGCCTGGAACGCATCCGTGCCGAACAGGTCGCCGAAACCCTTGCTGCCCCCCGTCCGCAGGAAGCGCCGCAGTGGACGGTGCTGGTTTATATGGCGGCGGATAATAACCTCGAAAAGTTCGCGCTTCAGGACGCCAATGAACTGGAGTTCGTCGGCAGCGCGGAGTCGATGAACCTGCTGATGCAGATCGACCGCGCCGAGGGCTACGGCGATGGTGACGGGGACTGGACGGAAGCCCGCCGCTATGTCGTTCGACAGGATGATGAAGACCTGGCCGGGCTGGAGATCAACTCCGAGCTTGTCCAAAACCTGGGCGAGATCAACACAGGCGACCCGGCCAATCTGGTCGATTTCGTCACCTGGGGCATCCAGAACTATCCCGCCCAGCACTACGCGCTGATTATCTGGGATCACGGCGGCGCGTGGTACGGTGCGGCCTCCGACGATTCGGCGGATGGCGACCTGCTCACGCTGCCCGAAGTGGACACCGCCCTCACCGAAATTCGGCAGCAGGTGGGAATAGACAAGTTCGATCTGATCGGCTTCGATGCCTGCCTGATGGGCGCATTCGAGGTCTATCAGACGCTCCAGCCCCATGCACAGTATGCCGTCGCCAGTTCGGAACTGGTGCCGGGCAACGGCTGGAACTATACCGACACGCTGCTTGACCTGCTCGATTTTCCCGATATGGACGCCCGACAGTTTGGCACGAGCGTGGTGGATCGCTTTGTCGAATACTACACCGATGTGCAGACCAACTACCGCACGTTCACGCTCAGCCTGATCGACCTCAGCAAGATGGCCGCGCTCGATCAGGCCATGCAGACGTTTGTGGAAGCGGTCGCCGCATCGCCTGCTGAATCGCTCGAAACGCTCAGCGCAGCACGGAGCAAAGCGCTGGTCTACGGCGGCAACGGCAATCCGCAGCAGGCCGATATCTGGTCAGTGGTGAACCTGCCGCAGTTGATGACCAGCGTGATCGACCTGAACGCCGCCCCGTCCTTGTCGCAGGCGGCACAGAGCGTACTGGATGCCAGCGGTGAGGCCATCCTGTATCATCGTTCCAGCGCTGAACTGGAAGGCCTGCCCGACCTGTCGGTCTATTTCCCGGCCAGCGGGCGCATCTTCAGCCCGGATTATCTTGAAAAGACCGTGCAGACCAGCAGCCTGTGGCGCGGGTTCCTGAGCAATTTCTATGAGACAGCACAAGCCCTGGCCGCGCCG
Organism: bacterium; assembly: GCA_033762735.1. GTDB lineage: Bacteria > Chloroflexota > Anaerolineae > Aggregatilineales > Phototrophicaceae > JANRLJ01. The sequence goes on from JANRLJ010000081.1 coordinate 14,151, forward strand.
ATTGCGATTTTACAGGGCGCAGTCGCCGACCGGGGCAACCTGACCTTACAGGGGCAGTCGGGCAGCGGCTCCACCCGTACTGCGCTGATCGTCACCGCGCCCGGTCCCGACGGCAGGCCGATTGTGGTGGACTTCCAGAACCTTGTGGACGGCGCACCTCGCGCTGACTGGGACGCGCAGATCACCGTGATGCGGCAGGGCGACCTGCAAATTCCGGTACTGCCGCTGGATGCTCCCGGCAATCAGCAGGCCATCAACGGCACGCTCAGACCACAGAACGGCGACCCGATTCAGGCACAACTTTTGCTGGATGCGGAAACCGGGGAGGTGCTCAGCAGATGGGGTGTGCAGCAGGTGGGCGACAGTTATATCATCTCCGCTATCGAACAGCAGCCGGGCGACCAGTTTAACCCCACCTGGACAGAAGTGGATGAGGACGGCAATCTCGTCACTCGCGAATCCAGCGAACCCATTATCCTCGGTGCGCCGGGTGAACCCTTCATCATTGAAGCCATCCCCGCGCCACCGGGGGATTATGATGTAACGCTGCTTGTCGAAGACGCCAGCGGCGAGGTTGCGACGGATGAAGCCGAGGTCGAACTGGAAGAAGACCTGACCTTCGACCTGCCGATTGATCTGCCGGAATTTGAGGATATCGACCTGCTCCCGCCGATTGATTTCCCCGGTATCGGTGAACCTGGCGACGAAGACACCAGTGCGGCGGAACGTGGCGCAGGCTCACCCGCCGAAGAAGAACTCATCCCACTACCGCCGGATGATGAGGGAAATACGCCGGAGGCACCGGGCAGTGAGGGAGACAATCCCGAACAACCCGGCGGCGAGGAACCCCCGCCCGAACAACCCGGCGGCGAGGAACCCCCACCGGAAGAACCCGGCGGATAAGACAGAAATGGAGAGGCATCGTCCAATGATGCCTCTTTTTTATTCAATCTCTGTGATTCGTCTGTTGACCTCACCCCATCAGGTAATCACTGCCGCACCAATGCATTAGTGCAGTTGAAGGCAGAGCGGCACATCCCTATACAATTCGCCTAGTCTGTTATGATACTTCATGAACCTTTGATAAATTTTAATGCCGCTTAACAGCCGACCGACAAAAGTTATGATATGCTGGCCTGTGTCACAGTCTATGAAGGCAGAAATAACAGGCTGCGCCGACAGGAGAAGAATCAACGATGTTTCCCGAAACACTCTATCAGCCCATCACAATATTCAATACAGAGCGTCTCTACCTTCGTCCCTTGTCCGAGGGCGATATTCAGGCGTTATTCGACCTCTATTGTCAGCCGGAAGTGGCGGAGTACAGCGATGCCGAGCCGTTGAACAGCCTGGATGAAGCGGAGGAGCTGTTGGCGGATTTTAACGACAGCTTTTCGCGGCGCACCCAAATTCGCTGGGGCATTGTGGTGCGCGCCACCAATACGCTGATTGGAACGTGCGCGGTGTTTGACTTTGATGAGGATAACCGTCGGCTTGAAATCGGATACGAGCTGCACAGCGCCTATTGGGGACAGGGCTTTATGGCCGAAGCCCTTCGTCCTGTGCTTGCCTATGGGTTTAAGGTGCTTGATCTCCACCGTATCGAAGCCGTTGTCACGCCAGAGAATATTCGTTCAACGCAACTGCTCATGAAGCTGGGTTTTCGGCATGAAGGCACCCTGCGCGAGCGCTTTTTCTTTCGTGGAAGATTCTGGGATGACGCTTTCTACGGCTTACTGCGCTCAGACTTCAATTCAGGGATCGCCTGAGCATTTTGTCGCAGCCTCTCGTTTGCACAGTTTTCGCAGCGTGAGGCTGCCTCAATACGAATTTGTGGATCTGACGCAATCACGCTGGTGAGCACAGAGGGAGTGGTGAAAATCAGGGAGATGTACGGGCGTAGTGCGCTACGCCCCTGCTATGATGTCCTCAAAATTTACCACTCCTGGCACAGCGCTTCGCATTGACATTTCCGAAACGAATCCGCTATAGTTCGCACATCTGTTCAACTAATTCCACCTGAATTCAATGGCAAAAACGCGCACCAAATACGTCTGCTCCAAGTGTGGCCGTCAATCGCCGAGCTTTCTGGGGCGCTGCCCCAACTGCGGCGAATTCAATACCTATCAGGAAGTGGTGGAGGAAGTGCGCAAGGCGTCAGCGGCGCAGGCCAGCCGCCAGCCCGCCAACAGCCTGCGCGCCGTCCCGCAGCGCTTGCGCGACATCAGCACCGACGCGGGCGAACGGCTGTTTATCCCGGTGGAGGAATTCAACCGCGTGATGGGCGGCGGCATCGTCCCCGGCAGCATTACGCTGATCGGCGGCGATCCCGGCATCGGCAAATCGACGCTGCTGATTCAGGTGTCGGCCATCCTCTCGCAGTCGGTGGGCGTGGTGCTGTACGTCAGCGGAGAGGAATCCGCGCGGCAGATCAAGATGCGGGCTGACCGCCTCGGCCTTGTGGGCGATGATCTGTTCCTGCTGACTGAAACCAACCTGGGCAACATCTTCGAGCAGGTGCAGCAGATCAACCCGACGATTCTGATTGTCGATTCCATCCAGACCGTCTACACCGAAGAAATGGACTCCTCGCCGGGGCTGGTCGGGCAGGTGCGCGAATGTGCCAGCCGCCTGCAAACGCTGGCGAAGACCACCGGAGTCAGCGTGTTTCTGGTCGGACATGTGACCAAAGACGGCACGATTGCCGGGCCGCGTGTGCTGGAACACATCGTTGATACGGTGCTTTACCTGGAAGGCGACCCATTCCAGGCCTTCCGGCTGCTGCGGAGCGTCAAGAACCGCTTCGGCGCGACCAGCGAGGTGGGCGTGTTCGAGATGCAGGGCGTGGGCATGGTCGAGGTGCCGAATCCGTCCGAGGCGTTTCTGGCGGAGCGCGTCGTGAATGCGCCCGGTTCGGCCATCGCGGTCACGATGGAAGGGACGCGCCCGCTGCTGGTGGAACTGCAAGCGCTGACCAGCCCGACCTCGTTCGGCAATCCGCGCCGCACTCCCAACGGCGTGGACATGAACCGCCTGCTGCTTATCAGCGCCGTGATGAGCAAGCGCGTCGGACTCAAGCTGCACGAGCAGGACATCTTTGTGAATGTGATCGGCGGTATGAAAGTGACCGAACCCGCGTCTGATCTGGCGATGGCGATGGCGATGGCCTCCAGCTACTACGATAAGGCCATCCCGGCAGATTTAGCTATCGTCGGCGAGGTCGGGCTGAGCGGCGAAATCCGCGCCGTGAGCCAGCTTCCCATGCGGCTGAATGAGGCGGCCAAGATCGGCTTTAAGCGGGCGCTCGTCCCTCGGATGCGCCGCAAGCTGGAGGGGATTCCGACGGGAATCGAGATCATCCCCGCCCGCAACGTGTCCGAAGCGCTGAGCATCGCCGTGCCGAAGTAGCACTGTGAACAGTGATATTTGCGGTGTTGTAGGGACATGGCGCACCATGTCCCTACGGTAAACAGCCTCGTTTTTATATGTGAGCAGATCGAATGTGTTGCCATAGGTTGCTCCTGCTGCCATAATAAACCTCGTCATCATCCCACTCGAAATGACGAGGCTTTATGGCACAGACACCAACGCCCCCATCGCCGAACCCAGGCAAAAAGTCCACTGACTCAGCGATCCGCGCCGCTTACATTAGTGGCGTGTTTTTGCTTATCGGTGCCGTTATCGCCGGTCTTTTTCAACTTGGATCGATGATTCTAGCCAGCAGGAATCAGAATAATCCTTTACCACCTCCAACAACGGCAGTTGCTCAAGTGCCAAGTGATACACCCACGCTCAGCGGATTTCAGCAGTTACAAACGGTTCAAGCCGAGCAAACCATTTCCGCAGCAACCCGTGACGCTCTTAATCTGACCGCGACAGTGCAGTTCATCGCCGACAGCAATGCGACGGCCACCGCCCAACAATTCGCCGTGACGGAAACTGCCGCCCGGCTGACGCTGCTGGCGCTTTCTTTCACCCCGGAACCCACAGCCACCGAAACCCCAATTCCACCAACTGCAACGAATACCCCTACGCCTACCCTTTCGCCTGAACAAATCGCGCTCACCCCGCAAACCTCGAACGTTGCGTGGCAGCCCTACATCACAGAACGCGATTTCGGTGACGGTATTCCCATGATGCTAGTCCCGGCAGGCTGCTTCATGATGGGTCACGAGGATTGGGTCAGTGATGAACGGCCTGTGCATGAGGTTTGTTTAAACGTATTCTGGATTGATAAATATGAAGTCATGCAGAGCGACTTCGAGCGGTTGGAGGGTGTAAAAGCCAATGAGAATCATTTTGATGGGACTGACCGTCCGGTCGAAAACATTACTTGGTTTGAAGCCCGAGATTTCTGTATCCTGCGTGAAGGGCGTTTGCCGACCGAGGCGGAATTGGAATACGCGGCGCGGGGACCAAATGGATTGCTCTTTCCTTGGAGTAATCAATTCGTGAGGGACAATGCCGTTTTTGAAGAGAATTCTATGGGTCAAACAGCCGAGGTCGGAAGCCGACCAAGAGGCGTATCTTGGGTCGGGGCATATGATCTGAGTGGCAACGTCTGGGAATGGGGAAGTACGATTTATGGAATTGACGATGATTTCAATCTTTCCGAAGTGGGCGAACGACTCTTTCCCTATCCCTATGTATTGACTGATGGGCGCGAACAGGACAGTAATAATAGAGCACATATTCGTGTGATGCGGGGCGGAGCTTACAACAATGACTCAGGTGCCTTACGTTCATCGTTTCGCAGTTGGTACTATCCTTATATATGGAACAACGATGTCGGCTTCCGCTGCGCCCGCTCTTTCTAGCACTGTAACCTGTGTTCTGCTCTATAATCGTGGGAAAGGATGAGGAACGCCGGATGCTGAACCTGGAAAAGACAGCGACCACAAACGATCTGCAAGCACTGGTGGATTTGCCCGAAAATCGAGACAAGATGTTTGAACTCATTGCGGGAGTGATCTACGAATTGACCACACCAACGCCGCTGCACAATGCGCTGGTAATGGTTCTCGCTGGATCGCTGTTCAGTTTTGTGCAGCCGCGCAAGCTAGGTCGGGTGTTTTTGAGCAGGGCGGGGTATGAATTGGACGAGCAACATTTTCTCATCCCCGATGTGTCCTATCTCTCGTTTGAGCGCCAGCCTGATTTGCCCGCACAGTTCACCATCGCGCCTGACTTGGCAGTGGAAGTTGTCTCCCCCAGCAACACGGCTGATGAAATCCAGACCAAGATGCTGACGTATTTCGCCTTTGGGACGCGGCTGCTGTGGGTGGTGTATCCAGCCACGCGCACGGTGGTCGTGCATACCTCCCCACAGCAGATTCGCACGCTCACCTTGCAGGACACCCTCGACGGCGGGGATGTGCTGCCCGGCTTTATGCTCCCCCTCAGCGGCCTGTTCGCCGAAATCGCCTGATGCTATTCCCCGAACAAGCGGGCTTGTCCTCATTTCCCAAACCGCTGCGCCGACCGCAGCTTGAGCCTGGCCGCCTCGGTTTCGCGGTTTTTGGGCGCGGCCTGTGTTTCCAGCGACTCGAACAGATTGGCCGAAATCGCCGCGATGGCATCGACTGCCGCGTTGAACGCCGCTTCGTTGGCCTTGGAAGGTTTATTGAAGCCGCTGATCTTACGGACATATTGCAGCGCGGCGGCGCGGATTTCATCGTCGGAAGCGGGCGGCTCGAAGTTATAAAGCTGCTTGATATTACGGCACATGACATTCTCTCCTTATACGATACGATCTTGAATACAAGGCGACCACTCTGCAAAAATTATTATATAATAATTTTTTTGTGGACTGTCATCTCCCGCCAAATGTTAAAGCATCCGGCTGCCGAAGGTGCAAGCTCACCAAAGGATCTAAAAGGCTCATAAGCGCTCGTTTGTTAGCGCCTTCAGTGCGCTTGGCAGTTCGGAGCCGCACGTTTTAACGTGTGGCGCGGCTTCTTCCTACTTCTTCCTACGGCACATTCCCGGCCGTTTCTAACACCTGATAACCGTTGTTAGCTGCGCCGCCGACGGTCAGCCAGCCGCCCGGCCCGGCGGATTGCACCGCGAGGTAGTAATCCCCCGGCGGCAGGTTAAGCGGGATGCTGGCGCGGCAGGTGCCCATATCCGGGCAGTCGAGCGCATCCGACGACAGCCATTGCAGGTAAGCCGTAGATGCGCCGCCAGCCGTGCCAATGAAGACCGAATACCACGAGGCGCGTTCCACGCCCTGCCACTCAACGGTCGCTGTGCCGTTCGCATAAGTGAAGCTCATACCGTTGGTCGGGACGAGTTCCGGTGGCGCATAATTGTAGCTGAAGGTGGCATTGCTGCCGCCCTGACTGCCGCCGCCCCAGCCGTTGTTGTACGGCCCGCCCTGGCTGCATCCGCCGCTGCCACAGGCGTACACATAGGCCTCATACGTCCCGTTGCCCAGAACGAGCGATTCAGGGGTGATCGAACAGCCGCCGTTCCCGCAGATGTCGTTTTTCACATGCCATTGCAGATAGTGGGTGGCGCTGGTGGCCTGATTGCGCACATAGACGTAATAGTGCGAGGCGGCGGCCTGATCCGGCCATGAAATCGTCGGTCGTCCCTGATGCCTGTTGACGTTCACCACAGGCACCGCCGGATTCGCACCCTGGTTGACCGTAAATTCCACACCTGCCCAGCCGTTGTTGTATTGTGCGCCACCCGTCGATAAGCCGCCGGGGCCATAGCTCTGGATGAACAGGATGTAGGCCACGTCTTCTTCCAGATCAACAGCCGATTGCAGTATGCAGTTCGTACCGCTGATGCTGCCGCAGACCTGTGCACGGCTCAGCCACACGTCGGCGGTCGGGGTGTAAACGGCGCTGTCAAAAAGCGCTTTCTTAATCAGGAAAACGTGGAACCAGGTGGCGTTGGCTGCCGAAGCGGGGAGCGACCACGAAACGGTCGGGCGCGTGGTATTGGTTCCGCTGGTTGCGCCGAACGCCACCGGGGAGGGCGCAGGCGCATTCAGGGCGAACGTGAACGGCCCGGCAACCGAACCGGGAACGCCGTTGGTCGTGCCACGAATGTAAACCACGTAAGCACCATTCGCCAGCCGCGCGTTTTCGCTCAGCGAAGTTGGGTCGAACGAGCAGGTTTCGCCGTTGCAGTAGGTGCTGTCGCTCAGTCCCGCCGCGTAATAGAACGGCTGCCCATCGTTGGCACTGTTGTCCAGATAGAAGTCATAGCTGTTCGCGCCCACGTCCGTCCAGGTATAGGTGGGATTGCCCAGCGAATGGCTGATGGTATTCGGAGGTGCGGACAGCGTAATGCCCGACTGCCCAAGCTCGAACGCGCCAACATCGCAGCCTGCCCCTTGTGGCCGCACAATCCCGCGCTGATCGGCGGCCAGCGCACACACCCCCGTATCCACCGCCGGACTGTTGCCCGGCAGCGCTCGTGTGGGGGTCAGACCGCCGTTGTTCGCCAGCTCTTGCAGGCGCGCATCGGCCACGCGAATATCGGGTGTACACAGGCGATCACGCCCGCCTGCATGGGGATACTGAAGATTGCCGCCGCCGTTCCCATACGTCAGCCCGCAGGTCAGGTTGCCACCCCAGGTGTTGCTGGCGGTGTTGTTATAGAGCAGCGTATTTTGCAGTGTGATCGGCGTCGTGGTGGAATAGATCGCGCCGCCCTGGTCGCCCGCGTGATTTTCCGCCAGCGTTACGTTGCGCAGCAGCGAGGCGCGGGTGTTCACGAGGGTGATGCCGCCGCCGAGTCCGCTGCGGCTGCTGCCTTCCTGCGCCCGATTGCCCGACATGGTGACGTTGGTCAGCGTGATATCGCCGTTATCGCCCATCCACACCGCACCGCCCTGATGGCTGGCGAGGTTGTTGTTCAGGGTGGTGTTGGAAACGCTGATCGGCCCATTGCCCGCGCGGATGCCGCCGCCCAGTCCCGCGCCCATCCAGTTTGCCGTGACCTGATTTCCGGTGTAGAGGCTGGAATCGACGCTCACATAGCTGCCCGCCTGCTGCGCATTATCATAGCTGTACAGCCAGAAGAAGGTCGCGCCGCCCTGTCCCTGCGCCGTATTGTTGATGAAGCGGCTGCCCGTGACGCGAATATAGCCGTTGGTCGAGGGCAGCAGCACCCCGTCGTTATAGAACGCGCCGCCGAATCCCGCTGCCTGATTGCCCTCGAAAGTGGAATTGCTGATGGACACGTTCGACCACAGCGCATGAATCCCGCCGCCGCTGCCGTTGATAACGCGGTTGTTGGTGAAGGTCGACTCGCGCACATCCAGCGTCCCGGTGTGGATGAAAATACCGCCGCCGCCGTGATCCTCATTCAGCACCGGATTGCCAGGATTCAGAATAAGGTTATTGGTGACGTTGTTGTTAAAGCGGCAGTTGATGACGGTGAGGTTGGACTGCCACATGCCCTGCACGCCCGCCCCGCCGAAGGTATGCACCCGGTCGCCGCCGTTGGAGTAGCCGTCGGCGATGGTCAGGTTGCGCAGCGTCAGCATGGGACTGTAGCTCTGGATGACGGTCACAGAGCCGCCGCCGCTGAGCGTGATCTTATTGCCACCGTCGATGGTGATGGCGCTGCGCACGACCAGTGTTTGCGTCAGCGTGATCGTGACCGGGTTCGCGCCGCAGTTGAAGGTGATGGTCTGGCCGTTGGGCGCTGCTGCCACTGCTGCATGGAGCGCGGCTTCGTTGCAGGTGCCCGCGCCGCTGCCAACCGTTGGCGAAGGGGTTGTGTTCGTCTCGGCAAAGGCCTGAAACTGGACGAGCGCCAGCAATGCACACATGCTAAACAGTGCCATTGCAGCGCGAATGAATCGCTTGGAGAAAATGACTGTCATAGATTGCTTCTTAAAATCTAGGGAACGGGTGTTTTTGACCGACCACTGGGGACTGTAACAAAGGGTGTTGTAAGGGAGGAAAGGTGCTTGTGTACTGAGTTAGGTCAATCGGCCTACTTTATACCCGGCTGAGTGGGGGATTTCACTGGGATTTAGGTCACGATATCAGGATTCAAACAGAAGATGCTCACGCTGTTACACAGTTGCACCTAAAGTAAGTTTGTTATTAAATTGAACTGTCAGGCAGTATCCAGTGTCAGCAGGTTATTTGGGTGTATACAGCCAGATTGGATGCTGCTCTGCGCGACTTGTCATTGATGAAGGAGATAGATGCCAATGTCAACCTCAATCGTTGGTTTATACCTGGAACTCCCCGAACCGCTGTTTGAAAAGCTGCGCCGGGTTGCGGAGGAATATACAGAAGATACAGCGCTTTTGGATAATCCTACCGCTTTGGTGGTGGATTATGTCTATCGGATGATTGAAGATGAAGTGGATGGTACAAGTGAAGGGGGTGACTACGACCATGAGCTTCCTGATCCTGCTGAATCATTTCGGCACTCATGGGAACAGATGAAGAAGGGTGAAGGGCTGCGCCCGGCATCTGAAATCCTGCATTCGGAAACAGGCACCAAAAACACAGGATGAGTCGTCCAACGTGATTGTTCTAACCACGCCTGCCTTTGTCAATGATCTCAACTTGCTGCGAAAGCGTTACCGTCATATTGATGATGATCTTCAACCAATCGTAAAGTCTTTAGAAGCAGGGGAATTTCTGGGTGATAAACTGATTGGTCTTGGCTACGACGTGTATGACGAACGTTAACCATCCCTATGGTTTTCTGTGGCGTTTTAGGGTAAAATGTAGGTGTGTCTAATGTAA
>JANRLJ010000082.1:0-16171 GCA_033762735.1 bacterium
CTGGGACCTGCCGAATTTCTGGCAGTCGTTGGGCCGTCTGGCTGTGGCAAAACCACCACTCTGCGGATGCTGGCCGGGCTAGAGTCGGTTACGAGTGGAAAGATACGCTTTAACGGCAACGTGGTGAACGAAATCCGCCCCAAAGATCGCAATATCGCAATGGTGTTCCAGGACTACGCGATTTTCCCGCACCTGACCGTGTACGAGAACATCGCCTATGGATTAAGGTCACGGCGGGTGCCGGGGGCGATTATCAAGCAGCGTATCCCCGAAGCAGCGCGCACCTTTCGCATCGAGCATCTGCTCAAGCGCAAGCCGCGCCAGCTCAGCGGCGGGGAGCGCCAGCGCGTGGCACTGGCACGGGCGCTGGTGCGTGAGGCTGATCTGTACCTGTATGACGAGCCGCTCTCCAACCTGGACGCGCAGCTTCGTCACAGCGCCCGCGAGGACATCCTTGCGCTGCATCGCACCTTCCTGCGCCCCTCCATTTATGTCACGCATGACCAGAGCGAGGCGATGGCGCTGGGCGACCGAATCGCGGTGATGCGTGCGGGCAGGCTGGAGCAGATCGGCACTGCGTCCGAACTTTACGACAAGCCGCGCAACAAATTTGTCGCGTTCTTCATCGGTACGCCGAGCATCAATCTGTTCGATGTGCGGCTGGAAGCGAACGACCTTGTGCTTGACGCTGTGCATCCGGCCTTCCGGCTGCGACTGCCTGCTGCCATCACGCCGAAAATCGAGCGCTATGTAGGCAAGACCGTCGTCCTCGGCATTCGCCCCGAAGACTTCAGTACCCCCAAAACCGCCAGCTTCCCGGTGGACGCTACCAACACCATTCAGGGGATGGTCAATGTGATCGAACCCACGACGGCAGGCAGTTCAGTCTATCTGAGCACGTTGAGCCAGCCACCAATCGATTTCGCCGCGTCCTTTAAAGTCCGGCTGCCCACGACCTACATGGGCATGACGATTCCGCTGGCCGTGAACCAGAGCAAAATTCATCTGTTCGACGCGGAGACCGAAGCCTCCCTGCTGTATGGAAACGAGGCCTGAGTCATGCCCTTCCAGGATGACAGCGGGATTACCCGCGAGGACAACCCCCATCCGCTCGTTGCACCGTTTTCCGCATTCGCTGCTCAGGTGGAGCGTGTCGTTATCGTGAATGTCGCCTGGGCGGTGCATCTGGTGCCTGCGCTGGTCGCGTTCGTAGCCGATGTGCCGGAGGCAGTCCGAATCGCGCTGACGCTGTATACCGTCATCGCTTTCATCCCCGCCACAGCCTGGCTCTACCGCATGGCCCGTCACATCGCCGACCATGACCACCTTTCGCCCGATCTTGGGAGCACTGCCCTGCAAGAGACGTTCCTGCCATCCTTCCGGGTGCTGCTGCCGCTGCTGGGCTGCATGGGACTGCTGTTCGTGGTGTCCGCCTGGGCAGATGCAAACGGCGTCTTTCTTCTCGCAGTTATAGGGCGGCTGGCGCTGCTGCTGTATGCCACCACCGCCATCTGGTGGGGCGTGTTCCACGCGCAGCAGCCGCAATGGTCGGCTGTGCGGGTGGTACGCGAGTCGGCACGGCTGGTCTGGCAGCATCCGGTTCCCGCCCTGCTTCCCCTCTTCGCAGCAGGCGTGACCATGCTGATCGGCGTCATTTCGATTGGGGGCATCTTTCTGGCTGTACCTGTGCTGATCGCATTGTACGCCACAACAATGGCTGATTATTTAAATCTGAAGGTCGTCGTATGACTTTAGAACTCCGAAATGTGACCAAAATTTTGCAGGGACGCCCAGTGGTCGATGATGTCAGCTTCCGGGTGGAGGACGGGGAATTCTTCGTCCTACTGGGCACTTCCGGCAGCGGCAAAAGCACTCTGCTTCGCATTATCGCCGGGCTGGAAAAGCCGGATCGCGGCACAATCTGGCTGAACGGCAAGGACATCACCAACCTGCCTTCGCGTGAGCGCAACCTGGGGATGGTCTTCCAAGACTACGGGCTGTACCCGAATATGAACGTCTACCAGAACATCGCCTATGGGCTGGAGGCGCGCGGCGTCAAGCGGGCCGAGGTCGATCACCGCGTCAAGAGCGCGGCCAATAAGCTCCAGATTGAGCATCATCTCAAGCGCTCCATCAGCGACCTTTCGGGCGGGGAACAGCAGCGCGTCGCCCTGGCGCGGGCGCTGGCGAAGGACGCAGCCGCCTACCTGTTCGATGAACCTCTCTCCAATCTCGATCCCAAGCTGCGATTGAGCGCCCGGCAGGACATCCAGGAAGTCCACCGCCTGAAGCGCAAACCATCGCTCTACGTCACGCACGACCAGATCGAGGCGTTCGCGCTTGCAGACCGCATCGGTATCCTCAGCCAGGGAAGAATGCAGCAGATCGGCACCGCCGAAATCCTGATGAACTACCCGGCAAATACCTTTGTCGCCAGCTTTCTGGGCGCTGTTCCCATCAACCTGATTGCAGGAGATATTCAGCAGGAGTCGATTGGCTACCGGCTGTGGCTTGGGCAGTCTTCCTTTTTGCTGGAAACCCGCTGGACACCGATTCTGGATCGCTACAACAAGCAGAAGATCATCGCGGGCATCCGCCCCAATGCCCTTTCCCTTACTGCCTCAGCACAGCCAAATCCATCTACCCTCACAGGCAAAATCGAAGCCGTCGAGGAACTGCTGAACGAAGTGATCGTCGTCCTCCAGCTTGACGGCAAGGGACACGCCACTGCTGTACTGGGGGATGCGGATGCCGGGCAGTTTGCCGGGCAGTTTGCCGCTGGTGGCGCACTGACGCTGCACATCGACACCGATCAACTGCTGCTGTTCGACTTTGATACGAATATGGCGTTGAGCGGGACAGCCGCGCCTGCCTTTTAACTGGTCGAAGGAAATTGCATGACAATCTCAAATTACCGTACAGAAACGGTGATGTTTAATGCGCCCGTGCTCAGGGGTGTGTATGTTGACCTGAACCGTCCATCGCCCCTGGACAACGGACAGTGGTACAGCGTGGAGGAAACGAACAGCGGCCTGGATTTCGATTTTCCTGCCGGGACTCTGGTGGGGAAGCATTATCTGACTGCCGATTTCCTGCTGGACAGCGCGAACGGTGTGCGTTTCGTGCTAGCGCTTTCGGAAGCGAACACGGGTCGGGAGTTCCAGTTTGGCTTCTCTCTCCTAAGCAACTGCTCAGCGCGGATGCGGATTCCACTGGAGGCCGTCAACCAGAACCGCTGGGCCTATGAACGGGAAGGTGCATGGCTTAAGCCGTACACAATGGGCGACAGGGTGAATCTGTCTGCGGTGACGCAAATGCGCCTGCTGGTACTTCGTAAGGACAAGCATCCAGTCGTCTGGTGCATGACGCCCCTCACCGCCACTGAAGAGACTCCCCCCCTGCTGGAAACGCTGGTCCTGCCTGGTGGCGTTCTGCTCGATTCGCTGGGGCAAAATGCGCTTCGTGAGTGGGACGGCAAAAGCCGTTCAGCCGAGGAAGTCACTACCCGGCTGCATCAGCAGGTGAACAGCGTTGCAGAAGCACAGTTCCCCCCTTCCTATGATCGCTGGGGCGGCTGGAAAGATCAGCGTTTCCCGGCGACGGGTTTCTTCCACACCCATCACGACGGCCAGCGCTGGTGGCTGGTGACGCCTGAGGGCAGCGCCTTCTGGTCGAGCGGGCTGGATTGTGTGGAGCCAACAATTGACACAACCTATACCGGGCTGGAAAGTGCGCTGGCCTGGCTGCCGAAGGCGGACGAGGACTATGCAGCCGCCTTCGATGCCTATCCTGGGCGTCCACAGGCATCATTCAGCTACCTCACCGCTAACCTCATCCGTGCTTTTGGGGCGGCACAGTGGTACGAATCGTGGCAGAAGGCGGCGTTCGCTTTTATGCGACAGACAGGTTTCAACACTGTCGGCAACTGGTCACACTGGCAGGCAGCGCGGGCGGCAGGCATCCCCTATGTGCGCCCGCTGTACTTCGAGCCGTCGCATCCCATCTTCCGCGATTTCCCCGATGTCTATGCGCCAGGGTTTGAGCAGGAAGCGGCGGTTTACGCTCAGGAACTTCTGGAAACACGGGACGACCCGGCAATGATCGGCTACTTTCTTATGAACGAGCCGGAATGGGGCTTCGCCACTGAGACGATTGCCGCCGGGATGCTCTTTAACACAGAACAGTGTTTCTCCCGGCTTGAATTTGCCAGGTGGCTGCGCACGAAGTATGGAGAGGCGGCAGCACTGAGCACGGCCTGGGGTGTCGGCGTGACGTTTGAACAGATCGAAGCGGGGGTATGGCAGGGAACCGTTCATACAGGGATGAATGCTGATCTCGAAGCTTTCAGCACAGTTCTCGCCGAGCGCTATTTCAGCGTGCTCACGGCGGCGTGCAAGATTGTTGACCCCAATCATCTCAATTTGGGTGCGCGTTATTACACCGTCCCGCCAGAGTGGGCGATTGAAGGAATGCGCGCGTTCGATGTGTTCAGCCTGAACTGCTATGATGAACGGGTGCGTGACAGCCTCGGCGAGATCAGCACACGGCTCAACCGCCCCATCCTGGTGGGTGAATGGCACTTCGGTGCGCTGGACGCTGGCCTGCCCGCATCGGGAATCGGACGGGTGCGCGATCAGACCGCACGGGGAAAAGCCATTCGGGTGTATCTTGAGGACGCGGCAGCCAAGCCCTGGTGCGTCGGTGTGCATTATTTTACGCTGTACGATCAATCTGCGTTGGGGCGCTTCGATGGCGAGAATTACAACATCGGGCTGATTGATACCTGCCACCGTCCCTATCCCGCGATAGCCGAAGCCGTCCGCCAGACGCACGAGCGGCTGTATCAGGTTGCCAGTGGAGCGCTTGCGCCCTGCGATGATGTACCCGACTATCTGCCGCGTTTGTTCTACTAACACCACCGCCGGACAGGAACGAACGTGAGCGACACGCTGAAGGGAAAAGTCGCAGTCGTCACAGGGGGCGCACGGAACATTGGCCGACACCTTGTGGAGCGACTGGCGCGAGAAGGTGCAACGGTGCTGTTCTGCGACGTGCTCGACGAGGAAGGCACAGCCGTCGCCTCCGCGCTCCGACCTGACGGTTACAGCGCCCTTTACCATCATACGGATTTGCGCCAGCCCCAGCAGATCGAGCAATTAGCGCTCGCGGCTGCCGCTTATGGGAAAATCGACCTTTGGGTTCACAACGGAATGGTAGATGTGCGCCGTTCCGTCGTCGAACTTATGCCCGAAGAATGGGACGCGGTGCAGGATGTGTGTCTGCGGGCGGCATTTCTGGGTGCTAAATATGCCATCCCCCACATGCCGCCAGGCAGTTCGCTGATAAACATCTCGTCTGTTCACGCGCTGGTGTCCTATGCCCACGCCCCGGCTTACGCTGCTGCAAAAGCCGGTCTGATCGCTCTGACCCGACAGATCGCGGCGGAGTATGGTGAACGTGGCATCCGGGCCAATGTCCTCGTCCCCGGCCTGATTGTGCATCCCGGCGTGAGCGAAGGCTATGATGAGAAATCGCTGCCGTTTTACCCGGTGCAGCGCCTGGGCTTGCCAGAGGACATTGCGGAGGCCGTGCTGTTTCTGGCTTCACCTGCCGCCCGTTTCATCTCTGGGGCAGCGCTCGTCATCGACGGCGGTATGACGGCTCGCTCTCCGGAGTGGCACACCCATGCTTCGCTTGATGACGACAGTCAGCTTTAGAGAAGTTATGGTCGCTGAAAAGGATTTCGTGTGAAAATCACCCGACTCGAAACAATTTTCGTCCAACCACGCTGGACGTTTCTTAAAATGCACACCGACGAAGGGCTGATCGGCTTAGGGGAGCCGATTGTCGAAGGGCGCGCCCGCACGGTGGCGATGGCGGTTAAGGAACTGGAAAGCTATCTCATCGGCCAGGACCCGCGCCGCATCGAACATCACTGGCAGGTGATGTATCGCGGCACCTTTTACCGGGGTGGCCCCGTCCTCACCAGTGCCATCAGCGGCATCGAACAGGCGATGTGGGACATTCTGGGTCAATCGCTCGGCGTCCCGGTCTATCAACTGCTTGGGGGAGCCTGCCGCGAACGCATCCGCGTCTACGCCCACTGCCATGCCGACTCTCCCGAAAATGCCGCGCTGGTCGCACGGTCACTTGTCGCTAAGGGCTTCACAGCGCTTAAGACCAGTATTGATGCCCCTGTGCGCAACATTGACACCAAAGCGTATATTGATCGTCAGGTCACGCGCATCACGGCCATCCGGAACGCGATTCCCCCGGAAGTAGACCTGGCGGTAGATTTTCACGGCTGCGTCAGCCCCGCGATGGCAATTCGACTGATCGAAGCACTGGATGATCTGTATCTGATGTTCATTGAGGAACCTGTTCTGCCGGAAAACGTGGACGCACTGGTACGGGTCGCACGCACCACCAGAACCCCCATCGCCACCGGGGAACGACTCTTCACCCGCTGGGGATTCCGCGAAGTGCTGGAAAAACAGGCCGCCGCCGTCGTCCAGCCGGATTTATGCCATGCCGGGGGTATTCACGAAGTCCGTAAAATTGCCGCGATGGCCGAGATTTATTATGCCTCGGTCGCGCCGCACAACCCGCTGGGTCCCATCTCCCTGGCTTCCTGTTTGCAGGTGGACGCCTGCATCCCCAACTTTTTGTGTCAGGAACAGGTCTCGCTTGGTGAGGGCTATCTTAAGGAACCGTTTGTCGTCCGAAATGGCTACATCGAACTGCCGACCAAACCGGGGCTGGGGATTGAACTGGACGAAGAGGCTGTCGCCGCGAAAATTTATGACGGCTCCTGGGACACTCCGCGTCTGTTTGACCCGCACGACGGCGCATTCAGTGAATGGTAGATGCTGATGCAGCGTCGAGGTGATGACCTGTTCCACGCCCTGCAATCCCCCTCTTCATGCCGGGTTCGCTTGTGGCGTCTGGGAGGAGCGGGCATAGCCATTCAGTATGGCGAAACGCTCCTGTACATTGATCCCTTTGTTGCTCCAGCAGGCGGGCCGGGGTGGATACGGTGTGAACCGCCGCTGTTGAACCGACTGCCGCCCGCGCAGCTTGTCCTGCTGACTCATGAGCATGACGACCACGCAGACCCGGTTGCATTAAGTCAGCTCGCGCAATCCCGCGAATGTATGGTGGTTGCCCCCGCGCCTGCTGCTGCAATTGCAGAAAAGGCGGGCTTTGATCCACATCAGATAAAGGTACTGTCACAAGGCCAGCAGGCGCAGGCACATGGCTTTACGATCACTGCCCTCCCGGTAATCGACACAGACTCCCAAGGTGCCCTCGCTTATCTGATCGAAGTCAACGACGTGGACTGGCGGTTGTATCATGGTGGCGATGCCCACATGTCGCCGCTCTTTGAGATGGCGGGTGCTCAGCACCGCATCGACTGTGCGTGCCTTTCCGCTGCCGGAACGAATAAAGGTATTCAATATTACCTCACACCTGCACAGACGGTCCAAGCGGCACAAAAGCTGGGCGCACGTTCGCTTATTCCGGTTCACTGGGATTTATGGACAATAAATGCCCTGCCAGAAAGCGTGTGGAGGGAGTTGCGCCTTCCGCCGCACTTAACGCTGCACGTCCTTCAACCCGGAGAGGTATGGTGTCCTGATGTAAATGCTGATGAGGAGGAAAACGAACACAGGTAAGCGGAGTCTTTAAAGTCATGAACAAAACCATGCTCTGGTGAAAATTCACCAGAGCCAGATCAATGTGCTGATAAGAGGCAAAAAACGAACCTGACGAGAGGCAAGGATGGCGAAGCAGGAAAAGAAATGGCGAAGTACTTGATCAAATGCCATTTTGGATCACGCCTTCGTCAAGCGCCGTTTCTGTTTTACAGTCGCTTTTTGCTCCAAGCGGCGCTTCTATGCGACTTTTCGTTTGCCGAACGCTCTGTGCGAATTTTACTAAAACAGAAGGTTGGCATCTATGATACGTGTTTTACTGAGACTTTATATCACTGTGCTTCAGCGCTTAAATATGTGCCAATCCTATGTTAATACCACTTGCCTAGAATTTAAATCGGACGTGGTATCATTACTCCGTCCGAAAAGGAACTAACCCCACTTGTTCTTTACATTTAAAGGAGACGGTAATGAGACAACTTCGCCTGTCAGTTGTGCTGGCTGTTCTTGCCGCGCTGATGCTGGTGCTTGTGCCAGTAGGTGCCCAGGAAGACGAGCTGCCTGTTCTGATCCTGCCGATTGACGGCGCCCAGTTCCTACCTGGAACTGTGTTCGATTTTCGCGTCGAGGTACATACCCAGGAAGTGCCGGAAAACTTTGCCATTACCATCAATGGCACCCCTGCCGCCGAATTCTTTGGTGCCGAAGGTGAAGCTGAAAGCTGGGAATTTGGCGGGGACGTGGTGCGCTTCAATAATGAAGGCGTTGCCCCGGAAGGCTTCACCGTTGACCAGATTGCGGGCGATTACTATAACCCCCAGTTTGGGCAGGTGACGATCACCGTCGAAGGTGAAACCATCACGGCCACCATCGGGGAAGATACCGCGACCCTGGAAGCGACGGATGATAGCAGCGTCTACACCATCGTGGGCGGTGCTGCGGACGGCCTGACGGCCACCTTCGGCTTCAATATCGACGGCGAACTGACAGGGTTCGATGCGGGTGGCGTGGCGCAGTTCGGCGTACTCGCAGGTGATCTGCCAACGCCAGCTTCCTCGCTGATCTGGCGTAACGCGATTGCACCGGAGGCTGGCGAATATACCATTGAAGTCACCGCGGGTGGCACGACCGAATCGGTCACGTGGGTGGTGCGCGAACCACAACCCGGTGAAGCCCGCAATGTGATTCTGTTCATTGGCGACGGTGTCACCATCCCAATGATTACGGCTGCCCGTGCTTCGCGTGGTATCGAACAGGGACGCCCGCTCAATTATCTGTCGGTGGACAGCATGGACGTACGCGGTTTCGTCAGCACCAGCAGCGTGGACTCGCTGATGGCGGACAGCGCCAACACCGCCAGTGCCCTCAACACCGGGCATATCGGCAGCGTGAACGCGACAGGTACATACAGCGATACCTCGCCCGACGCGCTGGATGATCCGCGTGTAGAAACCTTCGCCTCGATGATTGCGCGCACACGCGGCATGTCGGTGGGTGTGGTGACGACGGCGGACTTCAGCGATGCGACCCCGGCGGCAGTGTGGGCGCATGGCCGCAACCGCACTGACCGCAACCGTGCGGAGTACGTCGTGCAGGCGCTGGAAAGCGGCTATCTGGATGTATTACTGGGCGGTGGTGCTCGTCGTCTGCTCCCACAGTCGGTGGAAGGTTCACGCCGTTCTGACGACCGTGACATGTTCGCGGAATTTGAAGAAGCCGGGTGGGTCGTGGTAGATACTGCTACTGCCCTGGAAGAAGCGTTGGCGGGCGATACACTCCCTGAACAACTGCTTGGCGTCTTCCACCCCAGCGACCTGAACGTGTGGCTGGATCGCAACATCTACACCGACAACCTGGGCGACTTTACTGACCAGCCCGGTTTGGTGGATATGACCCTGGCGGCGCTGGAAGTACTGAACCAGAACGAAAATGGCTTCTACCTGGAGGTGGAGGCGGCCAGCGTGGACAAGCAGATTCACCCCCTCGACCAGGAACGCGCCCTGTCTGACCTGATCGAACTGGATCAGGCGATTGCTGCTGCCCGCGAATGGGTGGCGGAAAATGCCCCGGATACGCTGATCGTCGTGACCGCCGATCATGGGCATGGCTACGAAGTGTACGGCACGGTGGACGTGGAAGAATTCAACGCAGCGGAAGATGATACGGCCCGCATCAACGCCATCGGCATCTACAACGGGGCGGGCTATCCCGACTATCCCGATGCCAACGGCGACGGGTTCCCTGAATGGGAAGACGCGACCGTGGTGTTCGCCGGCACCGTGAACAATCACGGCGAATACACCGAAAACTTCCAGGTCAGCCCCGTGCCCCGCGTGCCGTCCATCACCAATGACGAGGGCCAGATTGTGGACAACCCCGACGACGACCCCAACGGCATTTATATGTCGCCCAATGTGCCTTCCAACACGGGCGTTCACACCTTGATGGATAACCCTGTGTATGCCAGCGGCCCTGGCGCGGAATACTTCAACCTGTCCGCGCACCAGCGGGAAATCTTCTTTGGGATGGCGGCGGCCATCGGCCTTGACCCGTCGGCGGAAGATGGCATGGTCGCTTCTTCGGGTGAACTGATTACCGCCAGCGTGGCGACTCCGGGCAGCACGTCTGGCCTGGCACTGCTGCTGATTGGCCTGGTGGCTGGTCTCGGCCTGAGCCGCGTGCGCCGTAAGTAAGCTGATTTTGTAGAGGGTGCATCTCCGCTAGATTCTCCTTTAGCCATCTGGCCGGAGCGTTGGGTTTTCCGGCCAGATGCTACAATAAAGCCCTCCTGATGTTTTTGAAGGTTAATGTTTTATGAAACACCTGATCCTCTTCACCCTTGTGGCGCTTCTCTTAACGGCGTGTGGCGCGGCGGATTCGGGTATTGCCCGCGTAACCGCACTCCCTTCGACAGAAGCCGCCACGGTGCTGCCTGATGCCCCTTCTGCCGCTGCCGAAATGACACCAACGGCTCACCTCCCCACACCCACTGCCGAAGGTGGCTTTGCAGGGCTGGCGGCTTTGGCTGTCTAGGCGACACCGCGCCCGCTCACTGCTACCCCATTGGAGAACAATCTTCCAGCAGGCAGCGCCCGTGACATCGCCGCCGCCACCGATACGGCCTTCCGCCCGACGCCGCGTGCTGAGTTAATCGCGTTCGATGAAGAACCCGTCGCCATTGCTTTCAACGAGTTTTATTCCGAGTTTGACATTCGCACTGGGCTAGTGCTCTCCGATAAGCTTGTGTCGCTGGATGGCCGCCGAGTAGTCATGGAAGGCTACATGGCCCCACCGCTCAAACCGGAGCTGGATTTCTTCGTGCTGACGCGGGTGCGGCTGGCATTCTGCCCGTTCTGTACAACGGGGGCGGATTGGCCGGATGACATCGCGCTGGTATATCTGATGGATGACACCATCACCGCAACGCTGAATCCGGTACGTGTGACCGGACGCCTGGAAGTGGGTACGTCCGTCGATCAGGAAACGGGTATGGTGAGCCTGGTGCGGCTGTATGTGGACGAACTGGAACTTCTGGAATGAGTCTACGGCTGGATAATCTCCGTCACATTTATACCAGTCCGGCGGGCGAAACCCGCCAGGTGCTGGATATTCCTCATTGGAGGGTGGAAGCGGGACAACAGGTGCTTTTGCGCGGGGTGAGCGGCAGTGGCAAAACGACGCTGTTGAACATCATCGCTGGGCTGCTGCACCCCACGCAGGGGCAGGTATGGTATGACCTGCGCGATATGGGCGAACAATCGCTTTATGCGTTGCGAGAGGAAACGCGAGATCGTTTACGCGCCCGTGCAGTGGGCTACATCTTCCAGAATCACCACCTCCTCGCCTCGCTCACAGCACTGGAAAATGTCGTTATGCCGATGGCCTTTGCCCGCGTCCACCCTGCCCGTGAGTGGCGGCCACTGGCGCTGGCGCTGCTAGAGAAGGTAGGGCTGGCTGATTTTGCCGATTACCGCCCTGCGAAGCTGAGTACAGGACAGCGCCTGCGGGTGGCGATTGCCCGCGCCCTCGCCAACAGGCCGCCGCTGCTCCTGGCCGACGAGCCAACAGCCGCTCTGGATCCGGCTTCTGGCGAGGCGGTCATGCGACTGATGCAGGACACCTGCCGCCAGCAGGGGGCGCTGCTGCTGGTCGCCAGTCATGACCCGGCGCTGGCTGCGCTGTTTGACTGTACGCTGCATTTGCAGGCAGGACAGTTGATGCTTGGCGGGAGTGTCGCATGATTTACGATTTCGGCCTTTCCTGGCGTGCGATGCGGGCACATCCTGTGCAAACGTTGATTCCAGCGTGCGTGGTAGCGCTGGCGATTGCCCTGTCGGTGGCGGTGTTCGCCCTTAGTGATGGCATACGGCGCGGCCTCATCCTCGCCAGCGATCCCTTCGGTGTGCTGGTGATTGGCGCGAAAGGCGACAGCCAACAGTTAGCGCTGAACACCATTCTGCTGCAAGGGCTGCCATTGGGGACGATTCCCTACACCACTTATGAAACGCTGGCAGCCGACTCCCGTGTGCAGTTAGCAGTGCCGCTGGCGAAAGGCGACAACATCGGCGGTGCGCCCATGATTGGCACGAACGCCAGTTTCTTCCAACTGCGGCGTTCACTGAATGCGCCGCTCGCATTTCAACTGCTGGAAGGGGAACTGTTCGATGCCGATTTTGAAGCCGTCCTGGGCAGCCGGGCGGCGCGTTCGCTGGGGCTGCGTGTGGGCGACGAATTCCAGGCGGCGCATGGCTTCCGCTTCGGACTGGCAGGGGACACACACGAGGCGCATTATACTGTTGTCGGCATTCTCGAACCGAGCCAGACGCCCTACGACGGCGCAGTGTATACCACGGTAGGGAGTATCTGGAAAGCGCACGAGGAAACTGAGCTGCCGACCAACAACGTGATCGACTCCCTCAGCCGTGAACAGGCAGGCGCCGACGAACGCCTGACTTCGGTGCTGGTACTGCCTGTCGGCTTCATCGAACAGAACCAACTGATGCAGGAATACTACCTCAGTACCGACGCACAGGCCGTTGCGCCAGGGGAACAAATCGGCGGGCTGTTCGATCTGCTGCGCCAGGGAGAACGAGTACTGGGGGCGGTGGGCTATCTGGTGTTGGGGATGGCAGCGCTCACAGTGTTTCTGGCGCTCTACAGCGTGACCCTCACCCGCCAGCAGGATGTTGCTATCATGCGAAGCCTGGGCGGAAGCCGTGTGAGTGTGTTTCGCATGGTGCTGTTTGAAGCACTGTTCATTACACTGATAGGGGCGCTGCTGGGGCGGGTGTTGGGTTATCTGGCCGCTTTCCTCATTGGCGCGTTTTATACACAGCAATCAGCCATTCCTATCCCGATTCGCTATTTGATGACGCTAGAGCCGGTGCTGTGGGTGCTGCCATTGAGCGTAGGAATCCTGGCTGGTCTGCTGCCGGCGGCACGGGCGTACCGCGTTGATATTGTCGAAAAGCTGTTCCCTTCATGAAGCTGTTTGGCTGGTTGGGTGCAGCACTGCTGATACTCGGTGCAGCCTGCACGGGGCGGGCCTCGCTCGATTCTTCCACTCAAGCGACGTCCGCCCCAGCGTACCTCGCGCCCGATTTCACGCTCCCATCGCTCGATGGTGAGGCCGTGACGCTGAGTGATCTGCGCGGGCGCTGGGTACTGGTCAATTTCTGGGCAACGTGGTGCATCCCCTGTGTGGAAGAAATGCCCGCCTTACAGCAGTTAGCACGGAACTATACCGACACCTTGCGGGTTCTGGCGATTAACCAGCGCGAGTCGCGGGCGGAGATTGAAACCTTCCTCGCGCAACATCAGCTTGACCTAACGATCCTCATCAATCCCGATGATGCCACACTTGGCGCCTATCAGGTGATGGGTCTTCCCCAAACGGTGCTCATCACGCCACAGGGTGAGATTGATTACCGCCATTTTGGCCCTCTGGAATTTGATGACTTTAACACCTATTTCACCGAACGATTGCGCGAAAATGAGTAGGTCATCAGCTTTTTAAGCGTAAGGATGAAGGGTGAGCCGTCCTTAACCTGGCGCTTCAATGTGTGCCAGGGGCAGCACAACACGGATGGTCGTGCCACGCCCGCTTTCGCTCTCCCGGTAGAGTTCCCCACCCAACGCCTCCGCACGCTCGCGCATATTCACCAGCCCAAAGTGTCCATTTTTATTCAGATCACCTGGCAGAAGCCCTTTGCCGTTATCGCTGATACTCAGGACAAGCTGCTGTTGTCCCTCAACGAGGGTGACAGTCACCTGTGTTGCCCGTGCATGTTTAGCGACATTGGTCAGACTCTCACGCACAATCTGAAAAACCGCCGTTTGCAGCGCCGCGGCAAAGCGTTCCCGCGAAATGATGATGGAGCGTTCGACAGCAATTTGGCACTCACGTTCCCACGCCTCACACAGGGTTTTTAAGCCCTGCGCTAACCCCATATCCAGCAAGCCGCCCGGACGCAAATCGACCAGGAGTGAGCGCAGACTGACGAGCGTCTGTTCTGCCAGTGCAGCGACGTGTCGGGCCTGCGACTCCGCTGTGGTGGCATCCTGTGCAATCAAGTCGGGAATAGCGGCGCTGCTGGTGCTCAGGCTGAACAACTGCTGCGCCAATTCGTCGTGGAGGTCGCGTGCTAGCCGCAGGCGTTCGCTCTGGATCGCCGCCTGTTCTGCCTGTTCGGTGAGTTCAGTGTTCGACCTGAGCAAGTCGCGTAGTGTGTAAATATTCTGTTGAAGCACATCCGCCATCGTGTCAAACTGACGAGCGAGTGTGCTCACTTCATCGTGGTGTGCATCCCGCACCCGCGCTGCCAGATCACCATCAGCGAAGCGCTGGCTTGCCTCAGCGACATGGTTAATGCGCCGCAGAAACGGACGCGCAAATGCGCCGACCAGAACGACGCCGATGGGGATGGAAACCACTGCAACCAACAGGGCTATCCCCGAAAGGGCTGCAAGGATTTCTGGCAGCGCCGGAAGCAGCCATGCGCCGATATTGGCGCTTGTCGGGCGGGCATAGTGCGCCAGCACGCGGTCACCGCTGCTCAGCAGCAGGTGAATATCAATCCAGCTTTCCCCGGCAATATCGACTTCCGTTTCCCCCTCCGGCAGATTGACAAAATGGGGTGCGCAACCTTGAATGTTCTCTCCAATAGTGCAGGGTGTTTGCCCGCGCACAAAGCGCACCTGCCCAGCCCGATCCACAACCAGCGCGTAACCCGGTGGTATCCAGTTGGTCGTTTCGCTGTTGCGGATAACCGCAGCCGCATCACTTTCCGGCAGCAGCCAGAGTACGGCTACATCCTCGGCAAAGGTGCGATAGTCGCGCGGCGTGAATGTAAATGCCTGCGAGAATGTAAACAATCCCAGCAGCAGCGCGATAAGCAGCGGCGTGAGCGCACCAACCAAAATATGGCTGATGAACAACCGACCACTGATAGAGCGACTCCACCTTATTACTCGTTGACGTAGTTTCACGGCAGTTCATCCAGGCGAACGAGTCCGCGCTTGAGGGCGTACACCGTCACCTGTGCCCGGTCGCGCAGTTCGAGCTTGTTCAGCACATTGGCGACATGAGTGCGTACTGTCCCTTCGCTGACCACGAAACGCTCCGCAATCTGCGTGTTGGTCAGGCCGCGCGCCATCGCGTCGAAGACCTCGCGTTCGCGTTCGGTCAGCTCTTCCAGAGGATCGCGCTGCGTCGCGCTGCGTACCAGCACCTGACCCGCTGCCGCATCCAGCGCCGTTTCACCGTCCATGACGCGCTCGATGGCGGCAAGCAGTTCAACCGGGCGGCTGGCTTTGAGAATATAGCCGTGTGCACCAGCCGTTAGCGCTGCTTTGACCAGATGATCCTCAATCGAGGAAGTCAGCACCAAAATCCGGGTGCCCAACCCCAGCGAAATGATACGGCGGATACCCTCAATGCCTCCAATACCTGGCATGATGAGGTCAAACAGAACCAGTTGTGGCTGAAGCTGCTGCACCAGTGTCAGCGCTGTCTCTGCGTCTTTCGCTTCGCCTACCACCTCAAGGGTAGATTGTGCTGCGAGCAGAAGCCGCAGTCCTTGCCGCACAATCGCGTGATCGTCCACGATGAGAATCTGTACTGGAGACATGAGGTTATCCATTTTCAACCAGGCAATCTTCCTGGATTATGACATGAAGATTATCGCACGAACATCCAACACAGCGTGATTGATGTGCTAGCGACCATTTACCAGGATGCTTTCTGGGAACTGCGTGGGCAGGTCGGGAAGGCGGGAGGGCGTACCCCTCAGCGTATGGTCGAAGAAGGCGAGCAGGTAGGCATTAGTGATTTCCAGCACCAGACGCCCATCAGTCGTACCAAGTTCGGTGTTCAGACCGTCTATCAACCCTCCCAACAGCCCTGCATCACCAAAATTAATGTGCTGGGCCCCCGCGACGGAGACCAGTACCGAACCAGGCGATGCTTCAACCAATGTGCGCACCCGCCCCAGGATACTGGTTAACCGTTCAAGCTC
>JANRLJ010000083.1:0-3398 GCA_033762735.1 bacterium
GGGAGGATTGGCGGCGCTGGTTGAAAGCAGAAAATGGGCAGCCGCTGCTGCTGGCGCGTGGCATGACGGCTGAACCGACTGCCGCGCCGTTCTCACCGGACGAACAGGTGAAACAGGCGGCGCTCAGCCTGAAAAAAGGGCACGGTGTGCCTTCAGTGATCCAAAAGGCGCGGGAGGTGAAGCGATGACCCTGACGAAGGCGAAAATGGTGAGCGCGATCGGGCGGCGCACCCGCTTGAGGAATCGCGATATTCAGCGCACGATTGAAGCGTTGATCGACGTGTGGACAGAGGAACTGGTCAGCAGCGGGCGAATTGAGCTGCAAGGATTCTGCGTGCTGGAAACGCAGACGATTGATCGGGGCGAAAATCTGGGGAAACTGCGATACGGAGATGCGCCCCGGTACATCCGGCAGGTGGTGATCAAGGTGAATAGGCGGGTAAAGCGGAAGCTCAATACGAAAGAGTCGTGATATGGAATGTTCACAAGGTGGGTCGCTGATTCTCGAATGGCTGCTGATTGAGAACGCTTGTGCTATTGAAACATTTGTACTACTATAGAGGGACGATTCACCGGCAGTAATGCGGTATGCTGGTGAATCCTTTACCTTCACCAGATGGAGCAGCAGCATGAGAAAGATCGTTGTGTCGGAATTCCTGTCGGCAGATGGCGTTATGGAAGCGCCTGAGACGTGGCAGTTTCCGTTTCAGACGGAAGAAATGGGCGCTATCACAGAGCGCCAAATCCACGACAAGGATGCATTTCTGTTGGGAAGGGTCACGTATGAGGTCTTCGCCAGTTACTGGCCAACGCAGACGCACAACGAATTTGGCATTGCGGATAAGTTGAACAGCGCGCCCAAGTATGTCGTTTCGACCACGCTGGAAAAAGCCGATTGGAACAACTCCACGCAGATCAAATCCAACGTCATCGAAGAAATTCGTAAGCTGAAGCAGCAGCCCGGCGGCACGATTGGGATGACGGGCAGCGCTAAACTCGTTCATACGCTGCTGGATGCAGGCTTGGTCGATGAGATTCAGATGTTGGTACACCCGATTGTCCTCGGTCAAGGTGTCCGCCTGTTTGCAGAGGGCGGGCATCGTTCCTCGTTGAAGCTGACCGACTCGCAGATTCTCTCCAACGGGGTCGTGTATTTGGCATATCAGATTGAATCCCAAGCGTAGGAATTTCAAACAATCAACTCACATCCCGGTCGAACTTTCTCAGGCGAGCATGTGAAGAAAGGCAGTACGATGGCGAAACTTGTGTTTGGCATGAACCAGTCTCTAGACGGCTATGTTGACCATTTGGCATTACCGCCCCCAAGTCCCACGCTTTTCCGCCACTTCATCGAGGAGGCGCAGAGGCAGGTGGGCAGCATCTACGGTCGCGTAATGTATGAGAACATGCACTACTGGGATGACGATCATCGTGAATGGGGTGCAGAAGAACACGCCTTCGCGGCAGCGTGGCGGAAGATGCCGAAATGGGTCGTTTCACGTTCGTTGCAGTCCGTGGGACCCAACGCCATCCTCGTTGATAACGATCTTGAGGGTACAATCCGCAGGCTGAAACAGGAGCGCGAGGGCGAAATCGAAGTTGCGGGTCCGCAGCTCGCGCACAGCCTCACCGAACTTGGGTTGATTGATGAATATCGCATTTACCTACACCCCGTCGTGCTGGGTCGCGGCACACCCTATTTTGCTGGAAGTCGTCCACCGCTCCGCCTGACAGCGCATGATCGGGTTGATGCGGACGTGATCCGATTGGTCTACGTTCCTGCGTAATCTTGTGACGCGCCGAGACAAGTCCAACCGCATGAGATAGCAAAATGATGAAAGAAGCCCGACACCTGATCGGGCTTCTTCCTCTAATAGAACTCATTGAGACTTTTCCGCAGCGATGAGGTGGCGAAGGTTGATCAGGGCATAGACGATGTAGTGAGCACCCATGAAATGGGCAGCTCTGCGGTCAAAGCGCACCAAGAGGGCACGAAACTTGTCAATCCAAGCAAATGTTCGTTCACTCGTGAAGCGCAGCTTGTAGATGTCGGGATTGAAGCAGCGTTTGCGTCCGGGCTTGGAGCGCTTACGGGAGCGGGTGTTCTCGACAATGTTGGGAATGAGCTTGTGGTTGAAGCACGTCCAGCGGGCAGCTTTGGTGTCGAAGGCGGCATCGGCATTGAAGTAGCTGCCTGCAACAGAAATGCCAAGCCGCTTGATGAACTTGAAGGCGTCGCGCAAGTTGTCCTTCAACTCGAAGGCGTCGTTGTGATTGACTGCGACGATGCCCGTGGTTGCCAGAATGAACCCGTTGGCGTCGGTGATGGGCAGCACGTTGGAGGTTTTGGCTTTCTTCCGCCTTTGATACGCCACCGCCTCGCCGCCTTTCTTGGCGGGCGCGTGACTACCGTCAAGGTTCAGATGGTGGGTGTCGATCTGGTTACGGATACTGAGAATGCTGTGCTGAAACACCCGCGCTAGGCTGCCATCGCGGCTCCATTTGCGGTAGTGGCAATAGACGCCATGATAGCTGATTTCTTTTTTGTCGCGTCGTTTGGGGCGCTGTCGATAGGTAAGCGTGCCCACTGACAACCGGTGTGGAGGCGGTAGAGAATGTAGTTGAACACCTTGTACAGCGGGATGCTGCATTCGTACCCTCGTTTGGCAACGCTCAACGCTGGACGGATATACTGCTCGAACTGTTCCTGCGTTAAACTGACGGGGATAGTGCTCATGGTGGATCACCTTTGGTCAGGTTTTTCCTTCCATGATGCACTATCCATCTCATTTTTCAAAAGTCTCAATCAGTTCACTTAAAACGCTGAATCCCGTTATGCGAGTCGTATCCGACAAGAGCGTGGAGCGTGTCATCACTGAAGATTGGGGCAAGCAAATCCGCGTGTCTCGACACTTTTCTTGCGTCCACGCCGACTTTTGCGCTCGGCGTAAGGGCGAACATCCGCTTTAGGACGGAGTACCTCAAGCTGTAATCCGGCTCGACAGTGTCGACAGTCGGGTGGGGACTGAGATTTCCAACGGCGTGGGCGGTATTGCTGCTAGGTGACTACGCGCTGTTTAAGCCAGCGCTGGAGTGTCCGGCGCTGGAACACCAGAATAAAGTTGAGGAGCAGGGAAACGTCAACCAAAGGCGTATAAGACTCGGAATGGTAAGATTCAGGCTCCGAATCCTACAAAACAGCTTCGATGGGTCAAGCGTGAATTCTCAACGGTTTATCTCAGCAGTACCAACTCTTGACAGTTTTACGGAGTTGGTGTTCAATACGATTGACGGAATACGATTGCATAGGGAAAAATAGGTGAACGCGATCGGTATCAGTTGTTCCTAAGAAGGCGGGAGCAAAACGGTGACCAAGCACAAACGCGAACGCACCACGC
>JANRLJ010000084.1:0-102233 GCA_033762735.1 bacterium
AATGAGGCGATGGATTATGTTCTCGACGGCATCCGTCCCTGGACAAAAACCGAAGGCGCATTGAACTGGCTGAGAGATATGGTGGAACGACAGGACAAATCCGATCCGTCTTCTTGACAACCAACATCATATTCCACATAAAAGCAGGATCATCGCATCCACCACGCGACCATCGTCCCGATCCGCGTTCAGGTTGCTGGAGAGCAGTTCCGCTACTGTGTTGTATGCCTGCCCGTCGAAATGCTGGTGATACCGCTGCATAGGGAGATTCGTGTTGTCGTTCATCTGAAAATCCTTTCCTTTAGAGAAGCTGGGTAAGACGAGTGAGGGTGGCAAGCGTGACCGGATCGGTAGGGTACATGTCGATCCGGCGGATAAACCGAGTGAAACTGGCATTCGCCCTGAGGTAGAGCGCGAACAATCCATCGGAATAAGGTGCGCCCCACTGCCTTCCAAGCGCATAGGGAATGTGAGCGGCGCAGGCTGAGTCCAGCCTGGTCCAGCCTGTCGGACAGATCAATGTAGCACTGCGTTCGTCGGCTTCGAGTGTCCAGTCGGCGTAGAGCAGCCGCCCTGCATCGAGCGCGAGATAAGCGCGCTGCACCGACAGCCCGCCATAGTCCTTGAACGGCAGGCGCACAATCTTGAGCAGAATCACGGGCTGCCAGTCGAGATGTACAGTGCTCATCCTTGTTCCTTCCGTCGGTGCTGGTGAACAGCGGCACGAGTTTCCGGTGGGAGCAGATCGGGCTGAAGATCACTGAGCCAGAAGCCCTTGCGGAAGCTGTAACCCGTCACCGCCTCAATTCGACACAGTTCACGGTACGTCCCGGGGTTGTGGATCGCGCCATTGAGCAGGTCATTGACGCTGCCCAGCACACAGCAGGCGCACGACAGCCGCTCATTTCCCAACCGATACGCTGGATGACAAACGCCCCCATGCACCTCGATGCAGTGCCATACGTCCGACACTTTCCAGTCGTGGATGGGCAGCCAGTTCAGTGTCAGACGATGGCATGTAGGGGCAGTGCAGTCCTCACGGATACTGACCACTGCCTTCTTCGAGCGCGCCGGGCTTTCCTGCGCCCGCAAGCCCATCGCGCAGACGACATTGCCTGTCGGGAATGTCGCACGAATCCAGCGCGAGATCGGACCCCGTTTGAGGTCAGATGAGCAGTAGCGAGCGGCGGCGCTAGGCCAGCACGGACGCGAGGGATCAGCGTGATAACGCGCCCAGATACGGTCAATCAGATCACCGTGTGTCCAGCGGACGATGTGCAGAGGCACACTTGTCCGCCGCGCTAGGTCGTGAACATACGCCGTTGTGTTGTGCCAGTCCGCGCGTCCTAAGTCTGCGTAAACCAGATAAGCAGCGCCCGACCAGCCTTCGGCGGCACGCTGCCGGAGCAGATGGAGAGTCATTGCGTCACTGTCCTTCCCGCCGGATACACTCAGGACGAGTGCCGCCCCTTCCCGCAGCATCTGGACTGGATCAGGCAATTGAGGCTGTGCATCTACAAAGTCGAATAGGGGAAGTTGAGCAGTCATAAACCTCCAGAAAAGGAAAAGCCCCTCGTGTGAGGGGCTGCTTGTGATCGGATATGAACACACATTAGCCTTCGTCCTGTGACCGAAACCAGCAGCCGCTGAAACGGGCGAGTTCCCCATCATCGAGAAAACGCAATCAAACGGTGTAGATGCCGACGCTGTAACGATAGTCGGCACTGTCGCACAGCGGGTCAGGCTGTTGAAAAAGTCGTCTAAAGGTTCTCACGTCAGTTGGGCGTTCTCTTCTCACCCGAAGAGCTCATGCAACTCTTATGTTTAGAGGATAAACTAAAAGTTAGCGTCACTCGCCAACAGACCTCAAGCTGTTCATACCTGCCACTCAATAAGAGTTCCGAAAGGGGAAGCAAGATGTCAGCAAAACCTCATTTTACTACCGAGCAAGCGCGTGAAATTGGCGATACGCTTGGTATTGACTGGAATCGATTTGATGTCGAGCAGTTCCGCATGGGGCTGGACGTTGAGTTGGAACATGGGCTACACGACCCGTCAACCGATGTTACGGGTAACGATCCCATTTTGACGGGCAAGATCGCTCTCGCCCACCTTAAAGAATTTGCCTACTACTACACACGCCTTGAGAAGATGGAACGGGAAGCCGAAGAGGCTGAAAACCAAAGCTAGTCTGCCATGGGTACGCTCATTTGTATTAGACAAGATTTCATCTGACACTGGCGACTTAACCGACAACTTTTTCAACGGACTCGGGTAATGGCTGACGATGCACTTGCGGTGGGGGTTCACGGTACTCAGACCGACGATGTGTCCGATCTCGCCCGGCTTTGGCAGTTTTGACCGATGCGTGTTCTGGCGGCGACCGTTGAGCATCGTTAATTCTCCCTTCTCAAGTAGGCGGAAAGCTCGTCTCTTGTAATTGGAATGCTTCTGACCCCGATTCTGTCGCTGCTGAGATAGCTGAGGAAGGACAAGATTGGCTGGCGGTGCAGGAGCTTGTAAAGATATTGAGCGGCGACGACAGCAACCCAGTCATTGATGAGCAGGTGCTGGCTGCCTTCCTCGACAAGTTCGGCACAGGACAAAGGTTGAGTCGGCTGTGGTGGTTCGGGTTCCGGTTCGAGTAGCTGTGGAAACACCAGCGCGGCGTTAGGCAAATACGGATACTTCCCGTCTTTGCCATTCAGGTGACGCAGCATCAGTTCCCGATCATCGGTATTGCCGACGCAGACCTGTCCCGCCGCGTGATGGTTTCCACAGTCAATCCAAACTGCATTTCTTACTCGGCTCAATTCCTGTCGGGCGAGGTGATTGTCCACTGCACCGATGACAATCCCACCGCTGTGCCGCTCGAAGTACTTTTCGGCGTTCAGGGGTTCAGCGATGCCCACCGTGTTCAAACCCAACGCGCAGTTGAAACGGCGCATCAGCACATGGGCTTTCGACTGTCCGACATCCGCAGCGGTGTAGAGCTGCCGTCCGACATTCTTCATCTCGACCGTATCCCCATCAATCAGGACAAGCTGCGGAGTGTGCATCCGTCGCACCTTCATGTCGTACAGGATGCGGGCGGCGCTGCGGGCAATCTGCGCCCCTGTCCCGCCACACCCAACAATCGTCACGGTCTTAATGTGCAGATTCGGGTCAAATACGTTGGTCATCGCTCGTCTCCTAAAACCTGTGCGAGTGTCTTTTTGACTGGAATGAGGTCACGTTTCGGATAGACCCGCGCCTTTCGCCCTTCCAGTTCGATGAGCTGCTTGCGGATGTCCGACGGATGGGCTTTTGACTTGCCTGAACAGGCGTGATCGCCAAACGGCGATCCCAGGAGCATCGTCCAGTCGTCGTTGAGGCTGGTTCCCGCCAACGCCTCGTCCGACACACGCTTCACGCTGCCCCAGCAGATCGCGCCGCTGGTAAATACGTTCGGCAGCGGGGCATGAAACAGCGGCTCATCCATACCGGATGGTCGCTTCTTCACCGCGTACAGCCCGTACTGCGGTGCATTGTCCGTTGTCACGCGAATCAGGATAAGCGGGGGCAGTGGCACGCGCAGTGCTGTTTCCGCCCCTTCGAGAAAAATGCCCGTCTTGCCGGGCGAACGGTACTCCACCACCGTTCGCTTCACGCCTTCATGCCTCACAAGCAGCGTGTTTTCGCTCATCAGCCCGGTGTCGAAGCGCACTTTCGCCGACAGTGCCGCTGCGACGTGAGCAGCATCTACGGGGTATTCGGACACTGCCGCGCCTTCCTGTTTACGCAGCATCACCCCGAACGTGTAGAAACTCAGGATCAGCGAGGGCTGTTCCGCCATCGCTGTCGCCAACAGGTCGCCACTCCAGTGCGATACGGAGGTCATCACGTTGTTTACCTTTCATCGTTTTCAGCTTCCGAAAAATGCGGCGCAGGTTGCCCTCAAGCTGTGCCATCGCCGCAGGTGTCGTCTCAAGCCACTGCAATCCCGCGTTCACATCTGCCATGATGCCGTTTGCCTCCTCAATCAAGTCAACAGCAAACGCCACGTCATTCGGCTCCCACGAGAGCGGCGGGATGTCCATTAAGCTCTCGTAATCCAGATCGATCACCGAGTTCCCCGAACAAGAGAACAGCCATGCCAGCGCCCAGCCGACCTGCCGCCAATGTTCATCCCCCTGATTCATCAGGCTGTCCGCCGCAGCCCTTCCGGCAGTGTACGCTGCGTCCGGAACTTCAACGCTGTACATCCCTGCTTCGGGATGAACGCCGAAGAACGCGAGGATAGGAAGGACATCCGGGTGCTGTTCGTAGAAGTCGGGGTCTTCCAGTAAAGCGCCTGCCGCGTCGAGGGGAATGCCGTAGGACATGAATTCGAGGTTATCGAGCGGAATACCGCGTCCCGTAATCTCACCACAGATAAAACGATCAAGTGCGGCTGCTGACTCGCCTGCACGAATGCGTTCGACCGCGCCTGCGTAGATGTCGGGGAACGCCTGTCGCGTGACGGCCAGTGCGATGCCCAGGCCGTCATCCTCCGTCTCCATGTCGTCTGCATCCATTGCCCACAGCGGATCGCACCATGCGACAGCGTTGGCAAGCAGAAGAAATGGATCATCGCGTACTGCATCTGCCAGGAGCGTGTAAGTATCCAGCACTGTGTTCATCGTCATAAGCCGTACTCTAAAACAGGCTGACCGAAGAGCGGGATCGGGGCGAGATTGGCCAGTGCCTCCCCCATACGGCGGGCGCGTTCGGCGTAAGCGGTGATTTCGGTGATAGCTTCCACCATCGTCGTACGCGGAATGTCTGTCGGAAAGAACCCATCTGCCGGACGGCGCTCCCGGAGGAGCGCCATCCCTTTCAGTTCGAGTGGGGGCATCGCCAGCAGGCAGTCGCGCAGGTCTTCGGTTGTCCATGTGATTTGGTGCATAAGATGTCCTCCATTTGAAGCATATCCTGTCCGAATCGAGCGGTATTGGAGTGGTTTTGTAGTCTTTGAGTCATGGATCTTGAAGCATACCCTGTCCAAAGTCGTGAATTCTGAAGTATAAAGCTTGACATTGGAACCTAACGAGAGCGCAAGGTATGTCCCACCATTTTTGAAGTCGGTTTGTCTTACAGGGGTGGTAGGGCAATGAACACCATGGGCGATAGCAAAAGAAGGAATTTTAACAGTGGATATTGAAAAAATAATTGCGGAGCAGGAGCAAGCGTTTTCGGGGGTAGTGATGGTGCGGCGGGGCGGCGAGATCATCCATGCAAAGGGGTATGGGCTGGCTCACCGTGCGGAGGAAATCCCCAACAGGATTGATACTCGATTTGGGACAGCATCGGGCACCAAGACGTTCACAGCTACGGCGGTTTGCCAACTGGCGGAAGCGGGCAAGATCGACCTGGATACGCCAATCAGCGAGTATCTCCGCGAAGGATTGCCCAAGTATGACCCTGGCGTGACGGTTCATCAACTTCTATCACACACATCAGGCATCGCCGATTACCTGGATGATGACCTAAGCGACGAGGATTATGCTGCGTTGTTCGCGCGGTATCCGGTGTATACGCTGTGCGGGCCGGCTGACTATCTAACGATGTTCCCCAACGGAATGGCGTTCAAACCGGGCGAACGTTTTGTGTATAACAACGGCGCATACATTCTGCTGGCTTTGCTGGTGGAAACGCAAAGCGGGATGCCGTATGCAAAGTACGTAGAAGAAAATGTCTTCGCCAGGGCGGGCATGAACGACTCCGGCTTTTTCGAGTCCGACCAGCTACCCGCACGGACGGCGTTGGGCTATCTGGCAGGCCAAGGCGACGGCATCTGGCGGACAAATGTGTTTCTCCTACCGATCCGGGGCGGTGGCGACGGCGGGGCGTATGTGACCGCGCCAGACATGAGCAAATTCTGGGATGCTCTACATAGCGACCAACTGATGAGCAAGGCTATGCGTGAGCAGATGCTGAGCATTCAGGCTACCGACGCGGACGACCTAACGGGTAACTATGGCTACGGCGTGTGGATTGTGACGGACGCGGCAGGGCAAATCACAAGGTATGGCGCGATAGGCGAGGATCAGGGCGTTGCATTCTCGTCCGTCGTGCTGCCGCAGCACGACAGCCTGATAACGGTCATCAGCAACACCAAAGAAGGGCCAACCTGGGCGCTTTCTCGTGACCTCCGCACAGCAATCACGGGATGATGGGTTGGGACGTAGCGCACCACATCCCCAACCCGCGTTACGACTTTTACCTGAGTGGCCTGCGCTGCAATAAACGCCGGGGTCGTGAATTTTGAAGCATCAAGCTTCCCAACTGCGTTAGGTACACGACACAAACAAACGCTGAGCAGAGGATGTTACCCTTTGCTCGGCGCACCTTGATTGCGGATAAAACCATCTCATTGCCAACGTGATTTGAAAGCATAACGTGTCCAAACGGACAGTTTATGCTTCAAGTCACAGTCCAGAGAGCAAGCGACATAGGATTTATCCCTTGCGCCCTGCCGCTGGCAGCCACTCTAAGACCAGCGTGCCATCTTCCAGCGTTGTCTCGCGCAGCGTCGCGTGTGTGACTTCAGGGAAGTTGACTTTCAGGCGTTCGCGCACCGCTTCTGCGCTCAAACCGCTGGTTGAAGCGTCTTCAACGATACGGGTTGCGCCGATCTTGAAGATACGGGGCAATTGGGTGGGATTTTCAGTATTCATGAGCGTTTTCCTTCTATACTGGTAAACACGTTATGCGAAAGGGAGGTGTATGGGAACCGATATTTCGGGGTGGGTTGAAATCCCCAAGTTTGACCGCTGGCGTGGTGTGATAAAGATTGATGGACTGCTCTATCGCAACTACCTCCTGTTTGAACTTCTCTTTGGTGTGCGAAACCGCTCGTTTGCTGCTCCCATTGCCGAAAAACGCGGGATTCCCCACGATGCTTCTCCGGAAGTACTGCTGCACTTCAGCGATTCGGACCTCCATCAGGGTACGTCGTGGGTGGGATGGGATGAACTGAGCGTTATCCGGTGGGAAGACTACCCGGACATAACCCTTACCACAGACTGGCAGGTTCTCTTCAAGTTGATGCAGTTATTAGCTGAGCAAGAAGGCATTGGAGCATCTCGAACCCGGTTAGTTGTGGGCTTTTTTTGATGGAGGTGGACAAACGCAGTTTAGAGGAGCAGCTCTGGTGTCTCCCCAGATGCCTGGGTTTGCTTCTCAACGGTGACGAAATCCGCCAGTGCGAACAGGCTCAGATCCTTGTCGGTCAGGTACTTCATCTTCTGTGCCAGCGCGTACACATCGTCGATGCAAATGGGCGACTTCCCATCCCACAGCTTGCCGTCAATCAGCCGTCCCGCGATCAGGACTGCCTGGCGGTATGCCGCCGCGTCCGTTTCACCACCGATGATCCTGAGGTGGCTGATTTTCACGTCGATGCTGCCCTTCTTGAGCGGAACCGGAACCGTGGGTTCTTCCGGCTCGGGTTTCGGCACAACTTTGGCTGCCGTTTTGGGAGTCGGTTTGGCGGCTGCCGGTTTCGTTTCGGGGATCACTGGCGGATTGTCTTCCACCATGCCAAGCGCCTCCGTCGCTTCACGAATCGCGTTCATCACGTCGGGCAAGTAGCCGTTGTAATGAAACTGGCGTAGATGCGCGAGGTCACCGCGCTGGATGAGGAGAGTCGCTGTCTGCTCGTCTTCAGGGATGCCGCCGTCGTCCGGCGTGGGCAGCGTGAGTGTAATGATGGTTGGTGGTGCGGCTGTTTTGGTCATACAAGAATCCTTTCTGTTTCGGTTGAGACAGTCACTGGCAGGAAAATGCGGTTTGCAGTAGGGCATCACCTCCTTTCATCGTTTACCTCATCATGAGGGTACGATACCGAGTACCGGACACAGGTCTTTCAGGAGCAGCGTGCCGCACACATGGCAGTAGCCATAGCCGGTGCGGGTATTGAACGCGAAGCTGGCGTGCTGATCGCCATGCTTGTGCCGTTCGGGGAAGGGACAGCGCCCTTTCAGCCACTCAGCGGCAGGACGATAGCCCTGTCCGGCGAATGTCTGGACGACTGCATCCATCAACGCGGGAGAGGGGACAAATCGGGTGGAGGTTGTCCGACGGGTGGCAGAGCATGGCTCACGTCGCTGAATGGGCGTTACTGGCGGAAAAGCATTCAGGGGATAACGCGCCTCGGTGAGCCGTTTGATTTCACACTGCCGTCCATCACGCCCCGGCTTGCTGTTGATCGTGTTGGGCAGCCGGAGACTCTGAGCGGGGCTGAGTCTGTCACCGCCCGTTCTTAGGGCTAATTCTTGCAACAGTTCCCGTGCCTTCCCCATGTCCGACAACGGTTCTTCCAGCCACCAGTAGGCGTGGTAGCCGCCCCCCGAGAACACGATACAGGAAGGAACCGGTGACATCGCCTCCAGCCGCTGCAATGCTATGTCAGAGGGATCATCCACATCGACAAATAAGGCCGGCAGTGCCACCACATCGGCAAGCCCGCCGCGCTGCCAGCGAGTCAGCTCAGTTCGCCGCAGTCCGACCGCGAAGTACGCACCCCAGCCCTGCACATTTGCCCTTTGCAAGGCAGCGAGGGCGGTACGTAAGGCATTGTTGTCGGACAAAGGGATATGGCGTGAAGGTGTCGGACGATCACCAGCGGGATGAATAGCGGTTAGTGTCAGACAGGCGTCGGGGGGCTGGATGCAGTGGTGGTAGAGGTGATAGAAAAAGGGTTGAAGCAGTCCTGCACCTTCAAAACAGGGCAAGCTGCTGCGGCAGTTCGTCTCCTTTCGCCGCTGTCACAGGACGGGGGGCAGGCTTTTCCCGTCGCGTTGGTGCTTCTCGCGGCTGGGGGATGAACACGGGTGCGCGTGAAGGGGTTTCATTCGCTGATTGATCCGAAGGGTTAACCGCCTCAACCGTCGGAGCCGCTCCAAACGCGGCTTTCGCCCGTTCGATGATCGTCCCGGCAACTTCTGCCTCGCAGCCCATAAACACGACACGCTCCGTTTTCAGCCAGTTCGTCAGCCATGAGGTCAGCCTCTCCTCGTGCGTTGGGTGACTTGAAAAGGCCGAAGCGCGCATCCCGATGATTTCATCTGTGCCGTCAGCCAGAACGGTGAGCATCTGCGCTTTGAGCTTCGCCCACTGTTTGTCGGTAAGGACGTGAACACGATCAAGATAGGTTTCAACGGATTCCAGATGTACCCCCGCTGACTGCCGGGGCGCTTTGGGTTTCGGCATCGCTTGCCGTGTTCCGACGGTGACCTTTGCGCCCAATTCCACTGCCAGGGCGATCAGTGGATCGGACTGCCCATTGGCGGTGACAGGCAGGAGTTCGGGATCCGCTGTCCCGCTGTCCGCCGCGACGTTCCAGTAGGCAGTATCTTCGTTCCCGATCTCATCCACCGCCTCACTGCGCTTGAACAGTGCTGTTGGATCGAGCAGACTTTCGTCGCGCCCAATCGCGTCGAGCAGTGCTTGCTCAAAACCGCCTTCGCCCTCCGTCAGGGCATCCAACCCGCTCAGCCCCACCTCGCCTGTCAGCAGCTTGGCCGCCCGCTGCTTGCGGCTCATCAGCTGCACCGCCGTCGCTTCCATGGTCGCTTCGTAGTACAGGTAGTACACCTTACACAGCGCGTGTGTCTGGTTGAGCCTGTACGAGCGGGCTGCCGCCTGCATCAGCGTGCCGAGATTGAAGACAAGCTCGAAGAAAATCAGTGTAGGGAAGTGCAAAAGATCCAACCCGGTTTTGACCAGCTCCGGGTTGCAGATAACGACGTTCGTTCCCTTCGCCACTTCACCCTCGATGACGGCTTCACGTCGTTCAGCATCCACCGTGTTCTTGAGGATGAATGGTTTCGCGTCGGGGATGTGCTCCCGGATCAGCTGTTCGATGCGCGGCTGGATGTCGCGGGTCGCAGTCTGACGCAGATAAATCACGCACGGTCGGTCTTCGGCCAGTTCCGCCCGCACCAGGTCAATCAGTGCCTGCTCCTTGGCGAAGATACGCGTCTCGCCGAACGACGGTAGCGATACGACGGGATGCGGCTGCACCTGACCGGTGAGCGGGTGCTTCAGGTTGTGGATCACTGCATAGGGACGGAACAACCCATTCGGCCAGCCCATCGCCCACTGCAGGTAGGCTGCGCGAAACGAAACATCGCCCTCCCAGCGCCGCTGGATCAGGTAATCCTTGAGCCGCTGACGGGTCTTGTCGTACTCGCTGTAGACATCCGCGTCCATCTCGACCGGCAGCGCGATCTCCTCGAAGTTCGGGAGCGCTTTACCGAGGTCGCCGAGGGAGAAGAATACGGCATGATCTAGGACTTCTGCCACCAGCAGTGGCGAGATACCCGGTGCTTCGGTGTATGGGCGCTCGTAAGTGGTGGTGCCCGTAAAGGCACCTGTCTCTTTGTCGTATGATGGTCGCTCCTCGACCACCATCTCGCGTACCCCCATGTCGGCCACCCAGCGGGCCTCGGCGCGCCCACGCTGCTTCATGTTCTCCTCGGTGATGGACTGCCAGGCGCGTTCGCCGCGCGGTTTACGGCTCAGACGCGGGGCACCGCCCCAGTTATACCGCTGTCGGACACGCGCATTCAGGTGATATTCGAGGTTGAACAGGCTGCTGGAGCGTCCGTTGAACGGGGTGCCCGTCATCGCCAGCACTTTACGGGCAATCCCTGCCATCCGCCCGAACGCCTCACCGGTGCCGGTGTCGCCATGCTGTGCCTCATGCACCTCGTCCCACACCAGCAGGTACACCCGGTCACGGTACAATCGCTTCAGGTACTCATCAATTCGGTAACGGGGATTCTTCGGTGGGTACTTCTCCCCTGGTTTCGGACGTGCCCCACGATCACGCGCTTCCTGCCACAGTGGCGCAAGACAGACAGTACACGTCCGTTTGCCACCTTCCAGCCACGAACGTGAGGCAGGGACACGGGTTCCTTTCTTCTCCTGCATCACAATGCTGCCACAGGTCGGACAGTGCGGCAGCTTCTCACGGTGGATACGCTGATCCGGCGCATATCCGTCTGGTACCAGTGCACCATAACGCCACAGTGCGGTGGCTTTTTCCCACCAGAGAACGGCTGCGTCCCACGCACAGCCCAGTTTGGTCAGGTCACGCTTGATCAGCCCAATCTTGGCGATATTTGCGCCGAGTGTTTCCGCCCTAGTCATAAAACGCTTGATGTCTTCGTGGCGATCCAGCCGTTCCACCACAATATCAGGGCTGATGGAACGGAGTTCACGCTTCCATTTTTCCACCAGATGGGGGGGCGCGACGATCAGCGCAACCTGGTCAGGGCGCATCTCACCCGAAAGCTGTTTCACCACGCCAGCGGCAATCGCAATCGCTGCCGCACCGCCAATCGCGGTTTTGCCCACGCCCATTTGGCCCACCAGAAGGATGCTGTCGCGGGATCGGAAGCCGCGGACAACTGCACCGATCACATGCTTCTGCGCCGTGTAGAGTGTGTGCTTTCCCTTCAGCCGGATGCGATCCAGCCAGCGCCCCATGCCAGCAAAGTCGAAGCTGTACATCGGTTTGAAGCGGGTGTTGAGATAGCTCGCCAGCGCGCTTTTGTTGGCAGTGATGAAATTCAGGAGCGCCTCATCCCCCTCCATCTCCACCGTGGTTCCGTCCTGTGCCAGGAGGGTGAGGGTCGTGGTCGGTTTTAGACGAATGACCGTTTTCTTCACCTGCCGTTCGGGATCGTCCGGCGCGGCTTCAACCTCGACGCGGGCGACCTGCTCCACAGGCTGCGTCTTCCCTCGGATGGCAACGCGCCCGTACTCGCTGGTCTCGATGACGGCCCCATCCGCCACGCCGGCGGCCAGTACCAGGGCGAGATGTCCGGGACGCGGGGCGACGACGGGTTCGATGTCCGACGGCGGCGGTGGCACTTCCAGCAGCGCCTGGAAGCCGTTAGAGCGCCATGCCCCACGATCGTCGATCAGCCGCAAGCCTTGCACCTCGTCGATCACATCGGGTGCAAACACGAACTTGCGGTGGTGATCGGGTGGCGCTGGAACACGATAAATCGGCTGCGATTGCACCACAAGTGGGCGTGGTTCTGACTTCTCCCTCAGAATCGTGTTGTAGAGCGCGTCGGGTTCTGGCTGCACGCCTTTAATCGCCGCAACGATGATCTGATCGTACTCATTCAAGTGTTTTCCGGGCAGCGCCCAGACATCGACGCTGCGGCTGTTTTTGGCGAAGAACGCCGCTGCTTCCTGCGTCAAGTGCTGGTTATAGACGACCCAGAAGATGATCGCGCCGTCCGCCGCCCATTTCCACGCATGACGGAGATACGCAAACTCGACCCGCTTGGATGCTTTCGCCAGCTTATCATGGTCATACGGGGGGTTGGCCCACAGGATGCCGAATGCCTCGTTTGAGGCGACAAGCCGCTCCACATCGCAGCGCACCGCCTGCGTCGGACCGAAACGTGCGATACATTTCTGGCCGCGTTTACCGTCCAGTTCATTCGCGTAGGGTGTGACATTCCACGCCTGCGCCGCTGCTTCGAGAAACTCGCCCTCTCCTGCATACGGATCGAGCATCCGGGTCTCAGGGGTAGCGGGTGCGACGAGCGACAGAATCGCCGGGTAGTGATGCGGCGAAACAGGCAGGTATCCGAGAATTTCCTTGCTTTCTGCACGTGCCATTGACTTCTCCTTTCAAGAATCAAAACAGCCGCCTCCTTATCAGGTAGACGGCTGCCCTGTAACTTCTGTTGATTACTGAATGTGCTGGCTACTGGAGGCTGTTCGCAAGGGCAATCATCGCGTCACGATCAAGACCCGAGCCTGTATCCGCAGAACCGCCATTGGCAAGAATCTCGTAGATCATATCGCCTTCCTGCCAGCGTAGGCGTTGAACCGAGGCGTCCGGCAACCAAACCGCTTGGTTGTCTGACGACATTACCCACGTTCCTGCTACATATTCCCCCAGTACGTTGCCAATTGTCACCTGCTCGATAGGCGCGTCGGGGCCAATCCCACTGTCACCGTCAGTCAGTAACCCGTATTCTGCATAAGCGGCTGGCTGCTGAGTAATGAGCAGCTCGGCACCGGGACGTTGATAAAAGAGCGATGCAGCATGACGGCTTGCTGTATAGCCTGCTCCGCCAAAGGTATAACCGCTTGGGATTGACGAAGGCTGTTTCAGGGTAAAGCCCGCAAGGGCTTCGACCTGGGCAGGCTCCATTCGACTGGGTTCAGCCTGATCTGATGACACTTGAGTTTCAACCGTGATCGTGCTGCTGGAAGCCCGATTGAACAA
This sequence comes from bacterium, assembly GCA_033762735.1. GTDB lineage: Bacteria > Chloroflexota > Anaerolineae > Aggregatilineales > Phototrophicaceae > JANRLJ01. The sequence goes on from JANRLJ010000084.1 coordinate 13,286, forward strand.
TGTATTGAGAACCTCCTGTGCGAGAGAGTGCAGCGGTGGGGTGACCCAAATCACACTAACCGTTATCACAGCAGCAGCGACGGTGGTCAGCGCAAGCCGAACCGAATGTGAATTCATTGCAGTTTTCATGAGGGTTTTCCTTTCGGATTGGACTCGCCATGGCATTTTTGCCATACGGTCATAAGCATTTTGACTGGGACGCGGTTGAAAGTGGTGTAGTTGCTCCACTAACGCCCGTTCCTTTTCGGTGTGTTTATCCATTACAGGGACTCCTGTAGATCAGCCAATTTCGCTAGAGCGCGACGAAGCGTTACAGAGATCGTGTTTTCCGGCACCTGAAGGTGATCCGCAATCGCTTTGACCCGCCATCCAAGGACATAGCGCAGCACGAGGATATCTTGCTGCTGTTGCGGCAGCCTGCTCAGCGATTTCCATAAGCTTTGCGATTGTTCCGCCGCGATCATCTGGCTCTCCGGGGCATTATCCGCCGCGCTAGAGACAAGCTCAGTATCCGTCAGTTCGCTCGCTAGGTGACGTTGATTGGTGCGATGCTTGTCAATCACCAGATTGCGGGCGATATGGAGCAACCATCCGAGTGCTGCACTCTCGTTTCCCTCGAAGCGATCACGTGAACGCCATGCCTTCAGGTACGTCTCTAACCACAAATCCTCGACATCTTCGCGCGGTTCACCATACAGTGCGTAGATGTAGCGAAAGACAACCAAGTGTGTTCGTTCGTACAGGCGGGTAAAGGCTTCAGCCCCTTGATAAACCCGTGATTCACTGAATGAGCGGCGTAATCTCAAATCATATCGGCTCAACTCCATGTCTCCTGTTCCCGAACAAGCAACGTCGACGTTCACTAAGGAAACGCTGCAAATGGCAAAATATGACATGGAAACTAGGGTAGTCGGATAATCTCTTGGGTGATGCCGCCTGTGATCAGGCGGGTCCACGAGTCGATATCGAGGTCAATCGCGTAGATGGGCAATCCCCCTTCACAACGTGTCTTACGTACCAGCATCGCCGCTTGCCCGGCTGACCAGAGGTAGGGAGCCCATGCCTCGAACACGGGGACTTTGACAAGCTGTGATACATGTCGGTGAAGCTGTCCGACGGCCTGTTCCTCGCTCACGTACAGGAGATACGTGGTAGATTTCCCACCGTAGTTGGGATTGATCACCAGGTCGTGGAGCAGGATCAGCGAGGTGAACTTTGCTTCGGGGATATTGGCGAAGTAGTCGTGATACATGCCCGTGTTCCCCTCCCCTGCCGTCAGTTCGACAGCGGGCGCATCCCAGGGAACAACCGTCACGACATCCCCTTTCGACAGCTTAGCCCGGATCGCTTCGACGGCCATGCGCGGCCCACCAAGATTGACGTAGATACACACGCCCTCGTGGACTGCAAAGCCGTAGCACCATACACTGCCTGTGATGCTGCCGGTCAGTTCACCGACGAACCCCTGCTCGATGCGGATGATGCGCCCATTGGAGGTATTGGGTTGAACAGGAGCAAGAGGTTGTGCTTTGGCGGCACGGATGGCTGTTTGCACTGCATCCAGCGGCTCGCCGTCGGCAGGCATGGGGACAGGTTTGAAGATGCGAACAGCGGACGGCTGCGCTTCATCCGTTACAACGGGGGATTCGACTTCTGGCTCAGCGTTACCGACTGCTTCTTCAACAGCAGGTTGCTGACCCTCCTCGATCAACGTTCGCTTGATCTCCGCGTCCGTCCGGGGCAGCACCGCGCCAGGTGGGACAACTGCGCCCCGCGTGATCCTGATGCCGGGGATCGGTTGGTGCGGAGTGAGTTCCCGCTCGAATGACCAGCACACGCCGATGTTCTCGAAGTCCACATCATAGCTCCACCCATGCTTTGTGTTGTGGTGGTAGAGCTTGAGGACTTTGCCACGTGTTCCCGTCGGGATGGGTTTGCCATCCGGCGTTTCGAGCTCAAGCCGTGCGTAAGCGGTGTCGTCCAGCCCAAACAGGCGCGGCGGTAGTTCACTCGCTGGTACAGCCTTCACCTGCATCCCCAGAATGGCGGCCGCTTCATCGACCGTGCAGGGTTCGTCGTCAGACAACGGGATACTTTCGACAAGGGCATCCAGCGCCGCGACTTTCTCCGCACTTTCAAAGCGCCACTGCTGATTGTAGATCGAGTGCAGCGCACCGTGGCGCTGGAGTGTGGCGATGAGGTCAGGGCGTGGATTGCCGACCCGAAAGTGCGGCGGCAGGTCGAACACCCACACCGGCTCGCACTCCTCCTGCTGGCTGATCCAGATCCTCCGGGTGGCGAAAATGCCGTTCTCACCCTTCACGATCAGGTCGCCATTAGGCGCCTGCTCCTTGCCGAGAATGCTGCCGCCGAAGATGTCCAGCAGCGGCGATACAGGGTCAAGCGGTGGTTCGTCGGCGTGGATCTGGTTGGTGATGAGCGCGTGAATAGCGTTGGGTAACTGATCACGCATGAAGTACCATGCCTTGCGCTTGCCGCTGAAGCGTGCGCCATGCCGCTTGAGCAGTTCCCGATGCGGGTAGGTGTCACCCAGCAGCCACCACCAGACGCTCCCACCTTCCTCGCGCTGACTGCGCTCGACGGTGATCCCTTTGATCACACTTTCCCGTTCGCCCGTTGAAGGCGACGGCAGACGAAAGCCGACGGGATTGAAATCGGGACCGGAACCCGGCACAATCGGTGCGTAATCGCGTGTGCGGCTGTTGGGAAGCTCACGCCACATGCCATCCCGCCACAGGTACGCTGCGGCTTGATGAAAGCAGCGGGACGTTGTCTCAGCACGTTTCAATTCATCAGGGGTTACTTTCAGCAGAATGTACCCGTGGTGCACTACCACATCGTCCTCAATCTGGACGTAAATGTATGACGCTTGGCGCGGGGAGACATTCCGCGCCCGTTCCCCGTATAACGCCAGAAGGATGTGCGCTGCCCCACTGCTGTACCCAATTTTGTGCGCGCTGACCGTTTTGTGCATGGCTGGGTCTTTCACCCGCTGCGCGCCGTAGGTACTGATGGCGATAATGTGGTATTCGTCAGATAATCGTTGAGTATCTTTGGATTGCGTCATGCTACGCTAACTCCTGGATATTGGTATTCGGTGGGTGAAGCCGTGAAACTTCGTCTCGTTTTTTTCCTTATCTCGATACTTTTGGTTGCCGGGACTGCCTTTGCGGATGACGATCCCGAAACGCCCTGGCCGCTTGAAGAACGCTGTGTGTCTGTCACTACCCAACCATCAGAGGAATGGACCTTTGAGGGAACAATTGTCGCTACAGGGTGGGCTGGGATTCACGGAATGAACGCGGCATGGGGCACTCCACAGATACTGGCCTTTGACGACGGTTGGATAACTTCCGGTGGTTTCGGAACCTTATCCCCTGACGGACGATGGTATGCTGTCCCACAGGCAACGTTCAGACCTGACAGCCTCTATGGGGGTTACGCAGATGTTGCAAAATTACTGGTTTATGATTTGATGGATAGGCAGACTGCATTTCGACTAGAATGGAACGATACTTACGACTTGTTTTTTGGCTCTTCATCCAGTCGTTACTATACATTCCGCACACCCGTATGGTTTGATAACGAAACCATCATTTATCAACGCGGCGAAACATATTATTTTGTGCATGTGCCTGACTTGGAAATCGAGGAATGGACATCTCCTTCCGAATGGGAAGGTGTTAGTCCAGTTTGGGTATTTATTTCCCATCCATCACCTGATTGGTCACGGATAGTTGCCCGTATAGACGGCATTGAGCTGTTCAATACGGAAACTAATGAGATTATTGCTGAGGTTTATAGCCCAACTGCTAACATTGACCTTCCAACCATTGCATGGCATCCCAACTCAACTGAATTCATCTTATCAGGGGCACTATCTACGATTTTGTATGATGCGAATGGCAGATTACTCGACACAATTTCTTTGCCCCTTGAAGAAAATACGCTTGACAACCTCTATATAAGACAGAATGCTGTACGTCGTCAAAAGAAATGAGACACGAGAAGGGTTTTGCTAAGAGGTACTTTGTCCCCATTATACCCAACCATTTCAGGGTGACGACTGCGCCAGCAAATGCTGTGTGCGCCGCAGCGCCAGGGTGCGCCGCTTAACGGCTGCCCGTTCTGCGTCAATCTGTGCCGCGCGTCCGAAAAACACATCCGCCGGGGTCACATTGCCTAATGCCTCATGATAGCGCTGGAGATTGTAGTGTTCGACAAAGGCAGCAATCGCCTGCTCCAACTGCCAGGGAAAGTAGTGATGCTCCAGGCAGATCACATTCTTAATCGAGCGGTGATAGCGTTCGATTTTGCCCTGGGTCTGGGGATGGTAAGGCGCACCGCGTGTATGCTGGATGCCGTGCTGCGCCAGATAGTCGGCTAGATCACGGGAGAGGAAGGCCGAACCGTTGTCGCTCAGCAGACGGGGACGATGCTGGAGGGCCACCTGTTTCACACCAGTAGCGGCAATCGCCAGGTCAAGCGCAGCTTCGACATCGGTGTGGTTCATCGTGGGCGTGAGCTTCCAGGCGATGATGTAGCGTGAAAAGTCGTCCAGCACCGTGGAGAGGTAGTAATAGCCCCAACCGACGATCTTGAACTGACTGAAATCGGTTTGCCACAGCTCATTCACCCGCTTAGTCGGGTGCTTGAAGGTGTCAGCCGCTTTGACCAGGACGAATGCCGGACTGGTGATGAGGTCAAAGGTCTTCAGGATGCGATACACACTCGACTCCGAAATGAAATAGCCCTGTGTGTCGGTGATGTGCCATGCCAGTTCACGCGGCGACAGTGCCGGGTGTGCTAAGGCAATCTGCACCACCTGGTCGCGCACCGTGTCCGGGATACGGTTCCAGAACTGGCGTGGCTGGCTCGAACGATCCGCCAGTCCTTCGATGCCCTCCTGTTGATACTGCTCATACCAACGGTAAAACGTGCTGCGTGGCACGCCAATTTCCGCCAGGGTCTGTTTCACCGGCAACGCCGAGTCTTCCACCAGTCGGATGATCTCGTATTTCTCACTGGCTGAGGTGCGCGTCAGTCCTCCCATGCGTCGCTCTCCCGCCCCGCCACACTTTTTTTCAGCACCCGGTTCTTCAGCAGCAGTTCTGCCACCACCTGCTTGAGCTGCTCGTTCTCGTGACGCAGCCCATCCACTTCGCTGCTGGTGGCTTCCCGTTTGGTGTCGCCCGTCAGCCGCGCTTTACCCGCTTCGAGGAATTCTTTGCTCCATTTGTAGTACATATTCGGGTTGATGCCTTCGCGGCGACATAACTCCGCAATGCTGTCTTCACCCCGTAGCCCTTCCAACACGATGCGGATTTTCTCCTCCGCGCTGTACTTGCGGCGCGTCTCCCGCCGGATGTCTCGCACCACTTGGTCTGCTGATACCTTCTCGTCTTTTGCCATCTGATTGCTCCTCCATTTGATCCCATTCAGATGGGGAAAGTATCTCTTAACTTTACCGCGTTCTGTGTCTCACAGGCTCTGAAGTCGTACAACAGAATGCCTATTCATCCGATGGGGCAACGTTCTACGCCTTTGTTAAAGCCGATAATCGTGTTTCTGATCAATGGCGTTTAGCATTAGCAGATCGTTCGAGCGAAACAATCATTGATACATGTATTGCTTCTAATACCTCCGCTCAATTCTCTCCCGATGGGCGATACATTGCACTTCTGAGCTATGCCTCTGGTCAGCAGGAGCTTCAAATCTTCGATATCGAGAATTGGCAACTCTACAGCACAGATATCTACCATGACGGTGAGATCATCGGATGGCGTGAGGATTAGTCAACTTTAAATCGTCAGATATTTGCTCCAAAGTCGATTAGGTGGGCATCTTTGCCGCGACTGACCATATAGTCGTATCCTGCGCGAGTGCCGGGGCTATCGCCATTCCAGACGAAAATGCCGATCTGAGCCGTATCCGCCAGCCAGCGATCCCGTACCGTGTAGCGGTTGAGCAGATAACCGTTGGCCGCACGATAGGTGTCATGGTGAACCTTCACGTACTGCCCATGTCGGCAGCCGCCATTACGCGGGAAGTTGCCTAGACCCGCTACAATCACTGGTGTCTTCAGTCGTCGGCACTCGCGCACCACCGCCATGTCCACGCCCTTCGGGTTGTCTCCAACAAGAACCGTGTAGCCGCGCTCGTGAGAACGACGCACTACACGACGGGCATACTCCAGCATCTGCGGCGAGGCTTCCCGCGAGCCTGCAATCATAAGGTGTGTGGTCATCGTCACAGCCTTCATCTCGGTCAGCCCGTGATGGTGCCGCGCTTCCTGCGCCAGCCTATCCGCCTCAGCATTCTGCTCCCGCGACACCCACTTCACCGTAACGCGGTGCATCGCCAGCAGTGCGTGCAGCTGCTCCCACAACGCACGATTCGCTACCGACTGCTTGTTCCCTGTCTGCCAGTCGCGCTCGATCCAGCGGGGTAGCCACTCGTTGACGCCGCGTGCTACGTACTGCGAGTCGGTGATCAGCGTGACCGTCTGGTGCGACGCTTTGAGCGCGTTCAGGCCGTTCACCGCCGCTGTCAGTTCCATCGCGTTGACGGTCGTCTCCGCCGCGCTGCCGCTGAGAGCCTTGCGATGTGTGCTGCTCACCAGTACTGCTGCCCAGCCGCCGATGTGCGTCTGCGTCTGGCACGAGCCGTCCGTGTAGATCGTAGTTTCAGTCATAGCACATCTCCTGAAATATTAAATTCAATGTTTGTGAGTAAAAAAAGACGCCCACCACGATCCGCAGATCGTGATGAGCGTGAGAAGTCGAAAATGAAGTTCCATACCGCCTATCGGTGCGAGACAGACGCAGCTGTGACCCTGCGTCCATCCGTTTTTCACAGCCTGGATGCGCCCCGGCAGCACGCAATTATCATCCTGCACGCCGACCACGAGACGTTGGCCTTTCCGGTCTGGTGAAGGTTCGTCAGAACCCAATCTCAATTCACCAGCATCCACGACCGCTTTAGCACCGCCCAACCGGAGTGTTGGGAGCGGGATTGGCATATCGGATCAGCGCGACCGTCTGTAGGAGACCGTCGGGGCACAGTGGCTCCGGGAAAACTTACGACGCGCCCTTTCGAGCTAACGCGGCCTGGCTAACGAGCATCCGTCCGGTCGATAATCCGAGTATGCTTTTGTTAAAGTGCCGACTTACGCATCAGGCTTCACCACGACTGGGTGCCCGTGCTGTCACCCGAAGGGCAGCGAGTTTTCCTGGTGAGCGTAGCGGCACAAGCCAGGAGGGAAAACTTGCTGAGCACCGCTTGACGGTATGGGCTGGCGTGGTCTGATGCGTAGGAAGTCGGCACAAATGCCATACGTGGGATGACACGGACGGTACATATGCCAGCCGACTTAACGTGAGGGCGGTAAGATACTCGGATTGCTTATGGCGAGTTAGTAAGTGTCGATGTCAGATAACCAACCGAAAAGTCAGTGAAACTCCTGTTCTCTATTCACACTCTAATCCTACAAATTGGCTATACTATTCTCGAACTCATTTGATTGAGGTTTTTCATTCTAGTGGGAGGATACTCTCGATGATATATAAAGAAAGTGTATATATTCCTCCACGCATGGCCTGGCAAGGTGTTTTTGGTGGAAATTCAGTAGTTCAACTCAAGCAATCGGGACAGATTGAATATGTTGATATTGAACATTACAACACTCGTGGTGTAGTAGGTTGGACTCTCCATCGGGCAAACGAAGAGCGTATATTAGTCGTGAGCAAGCGAACCCTGGCTGACCCCTATGGAGTAGTGTTACATATCCCTGGAATTGACAGTTTGCCAACTTCGAAAGAAGATGCAGGCGATAACTGGCGCTGGCTAAAACCTCGAACGAGGAAATTAGATGATACTGACGTGGCAGCTACAATCTCCGCAGAAGCACGTGCATCGTGGATTGACAATTTTAATTTTATTGAAGAGATCTATGGGGAAGAAGCCGTTATTCGTCATGGGCTTAGAACTCCACAACTGGGAGCACTTTACGCTTCACTCGCACATTGGAAGGTTACACAGGATGTTGGTACTGTTGTAATGCCGACTGGTACCGGCAAGACCGAAACCATGTTGGCGCTCCTTGTCCAAGAACGACCGGCATGCCTTCTCGTAGTTGTTCCAACTGCTACCCTACGTGATCAAATTGCGGAGAAGTTCATGAGTTTTGGTGTTCTCCAACAATTCGGTGTGATTGGGAAAGCAGCGATCCTTCCGGTCGTGGGCAAGGTGGAACACCTATTCGCTAGTGCTGATGATGCCACTGGGTTTCTTAAAAGTTGCAATGTGGCTGTCGCTACTATGGCCGTTATCGGTGGATGTAGTGATGAAGTGCAGGGCGCTGTGGCAAAGCAATGCAGTCACTTATTTATCGATGAGGCTCATCATTCGCCTGCAACAACTTGGAATGCGTTTCGGGAGCGTGTTTGCAAGGAGAATAAGCCTGTCTTGCAGTTTACAGCCACGCCTTTCAGAAGGGATGGTAAGCATGTTGGTGGCAAATCCATCTTTACTTATCCGCTCAAAAAGGCTCAAGAGGAGCGTTACTTCACACCGATCACGTTCATTTCAATTTGGGAGTATAACCGAGATCATGGAGACACGGTTATCGCCCAACGTGCCATTCGAGTTCTACAGAATGATCTCGATAATGGTTTTGATCATCTTGTCATGGCACGAACGGATAACATCCAGCGTGCGAGGCAGGTGTATGAGATTTATTTTCGTCTCGCGCCTGAGTTCTCACCAATAGTTCTACATAGCAAACAGAAGGATCAAGAGCGTGCAAGTGCAATTGAAGCTCTCCGTGGACGACGCTCTCGGATTGTTGTATGCGTCGATATGTTGGGAGAAGGATTTGACCTTCCCCAACTTAAGGTGGCTGCTTTGCATGATATACATAAGAGTCTCGCCGTTACGATTCAGTTTACCGGTCGTTTCACAAGAACTGCGACCGGACTGGGAGAAGCTACCATTATTGCTAACGCCGCTGACGCTGATGTCGAAGAGGCACTAGAGGATCTTTACTCAAAGGATTCTGACTGGAATCTTCTCCTGCGGCGACTGAGTGAAGGTGAAACGAGCAAACAGAGGAGGCGTTCCGACTTCATCGACGGATTCCAGAATGTCCCATCTGAGATCGCACTCCATAATATCTATCCTAAGATGAGTACAGTTGTGTACAAGACTACATGCGAAAATTGGAAGCCTGATGCTGTCTGGGAGCTTATCAAGAACATTGACCTTCTCGTAGAGCCAACCATTAATCCGGTTGAACGAGTTCTTCTTTTTATTACTCATGAGCAAATACCTGTTGCATGGGGCGAAACAAAGAGTGTCCAAAATGTTATTCATGATCTTTATCTCGTACATTGGGATGAAAACCAGAGCCTGCTGTTTATCAACAGCACCAATAACAAGAGTACTCACTTTGTCCTAGCTGAAGCCTTGGGAGGAGAGGACGCCGAACTCATCCGAGGTGAGCATATTTATCGATCGCTGGATGGTATAAATCGGCTCATTCTCGCTAATCTTGGCATGATCCATTTACTTAGTCGAGCAGTACAGTTTACCATGCATGTAGGGTCTGACATCAAGGAAGGGTTGAGTCGTGCGTCGGTCAGCAATCGTCGGAAGTCGAATCTCTTTGGTCGGGGATATGAAGACGGGGAGAGTGTTACCATTGGTGCTTCTCACAAGGGACGTGTGTGGTCACACCGCATTGCTGAGGGTATTTCTGAGTGGGTGATGTGGTGCCAACATGTTGGAAGAAAACTCCTTGACGAATCGATTTCGACCGAAAAGATTCTTGATCATGTTATTATTCCAGAGAAGGTGGAGCAACGTCCCAATTTGGTTCCACTTACCATTGATTGGCCGCTCTATTTTCTCCAGAGAAACGATGAGGCTGTATTTGTAGAGATCGATGACAGGTTGCGTCCGTTTTTCCAAGCTGACCTCGAAATTGTGACCTTTGCAGATACCGGACCACTATGCTTCCGCGTAGCGATTGATGACGTGCAAGCGGAGTATGAGCTTGTCTTCGGAAGACAGCAAGTAGAGTATGTTCCCACGACCACTACGATTGTTTATCTCTCCGCGTCTGGTAGGCGAAGCACGTTGACTGAGTGGTTTCAAGAGGAGTCTCCCATCATTACATTTGAAGATATGTCACAGCTGGAGTACAACGAAATCTTTCGCCCCAAGAGTGAATGGGAGCCATACGACGCTTCTCGAATTCAGGGTTGGACATGGGCAGGAGTCGCACTAAACAAAGAGTCGCAGTATAAGGCTCACAGGAATCCTGCGCGACTTGAACTTCGTAGAGACTCGATACAACGTCATGTCATCGAACACCTTCTTGCTGTCGAAGATGACATAGACTATGACATTATTTTTGATGACGACGGTGCTGGCGAAATTGCCGATATAGTGGCACTCAAGGTAGCGGGCGATAATCTTATAGTACATCTATTTCATTGTAAGTATTCTAAGTCAGATACAGCGGGCGTCAGAGTGGGAGACTTGTATGAGGTCTGCGGTCAGGCCCAAAAAAGTGTGTACTGGCGACGTGTAGTGAAAGATCTCTTCGAACGCCTTAGACTTCGAGAGATAGAACGGCAGAAAACGTACGGTATTTCGAGATTCGAGAAAGGCGACCTTCAGCAGCTGGACGCACTCCGAAGGCGATCCCGCTTTCTTGCGCCTAGATTCCAAATCAGCATTATACAACCGGGACTAGATACCCATCGTGTGGATGCAAGTATTCTAAATCTGCTTGGGGCTACAGAGCTTTATCTCAGAGAGACATTCGACGTGCCACTGACAATCATCGGCAGCGGAAATGACATTAGGCAAGTCTGATGCGGAGAATAAAGATAGAGTTTATTTTGGTCAGGAATCTAGCTTTGATGAAACAAAGTCAACAAGTGTTCTGAGATAGATATTTTTGTACAACCAGGTAAGTAGTTCATTTGGGGAAGTAGATTCATTTCAAGTTCAATCTTTTCATCTGTGTAAAACCGATCAAACCAGTCAAACCAATCAGGGATGCTGACTGGTTGACCGGTTTGACCACTTTGATCGGTTATTTTGAGGTTCCGTTTTCAATCGGTGGAACATCATAACGCTGCATCATATCCAGCAATTCGCGTCGCTCGATGGCATAGAGCTTGCCGCCCACATGATGTTTGCGCCGTGACTGGTCAATCAGTTGCAGCCGCTTCAGGATATGTCCGATCCATTGTGCATTGCCCATTTCATCAGTAGATTGCCCCAGCAGACTGCGAATCTTCTCGCGCAAATCTGTTCCCTTCACCCAGACGACCTCATCCGCACTGCGCGTGAGCAGTTCCAGCGCCTGCAAGACCGCTTCCTCCCGCTCACTGAGCGACTTGCCTTCGCTGATTTGCTCATCCCATTCTGCTGCCTTGGAAATAGCGTCCAGCAGTCCCACCACACCACCCTGCTCCTCGAAGAACGCCGCCAGCGCAACCAGCGGCGACCACAGCTCACCAGAACGATTGTGGAGTTTGTGCAGGTCAGGACGCTCGAAGTAGTTGGTGTATACAGCCTGGAAGTGGGTCAATGCCAATGTGTAAAGCTGATGGCGCAGCGGTGCGCCGTCGAAATCCGGCGGGAACGACGGCATCTTCTGTGTCGTGCGCCGCATGGGAATGGCAATGCAGCGGCTGGCGAGGATATCTTCCAGTCCCATGATCGCAGCCAGAATCTTGGGCGAATATACATCAAATGCCTGTGGTTTCAAATCGTCACCAGTAACGCGGATCGCGGGCATCCCCTGCTTGTAGCCGCTATTAAGGAGCTGGCGGATCTGCTGCATTCCGCTGTCTTTGGGATTGTGGTAGCGCTCCGCCTCATCAATTCCTACCGTGCAGGAAGTGTGGTGAATCAGCCGAAACATACTCGGACCCGTTGGGTCGGAGGTGGTAATCATGTTGAAGGCCAACGGCTGCAGGACACGCAGCACTGTGCTCTTGCCGCTGTTCTTGGGACCGTTGAGTGCCAGATAGGGATATGCTGGGAACATGGTGTAGAAGTAGGTGCCAATCGTCCACAGCGCAAGGATGCGGCTTTCGACGTCGGAACGGAAGTCGATGTACTGGCGGAACAGATCATGAATTTTGTTGAAGACCACGCCGGGCTGCCCGGTCTCTCCCTCCAGAAAACGTCTGATGTCGCTGTAGCGCCAGCGCATCAGGAACTCACTGCCTTCGGGGATCACCTTTAGCGCGACTTCCTGACCGTTGAGCGTGATGATTTGCTCGTCGGACAGGCGTCGCAGTTCGCGCGAACTGGTGACCAGATAGGGTTGAATATTCAGTTTGTTCCCCTTCACGCGCTCCACGACTGATACTGTGACCATGGCCATATCGGGGCGAAACCCCAATGCGGGGGACAAAATCGGGATGCTGTCGCTTAACACTTCGGGCATATCTGCTCCTTCTGCTGATTCTTTTTGCGACTGGGCGGCTTTGAGCAAGTCGCTGAAAGTACGCCCTTTCACACCGATCTGCGCCATGTGTTCTTTGAATTCAGCAAAGGCAAAATCTGTTAATCCGCTGGCATGACTGAACACCTCTTGTAAGGCATCGCGTCGTTCCAGCCCTTCCAGCCTACCCACACGCTCCACCTCCAGCGTCAACCAGCTCTGCACCTGATTGAGTAGGGTGTGTGCATCATCAATGGTCGCGCCATACTTGAGCCATTCATTCGCGTCTTTGACATCAACGGGCAGTGCGGGCAGATACGTCTCGCCCTTCAGCGTTAGCGCCAGTGCCCGACTACGAGCGCGGGCATCATCGGTGTTGTCCAGTACGACGAACAGACGAGGATGAACACGCAGTTTCTTCAACAGCTCATCGGCTGCCTGCATTCCGCCCAGTGCCACCGCTGCAATGCCCCATTCTCCAAAGGTGATGGCATCCGCCTGACCTTCGACAATGACAACCTGCTCAACCGTCGGGCTGTAGAGATGATTGTAGTATGGCTGACGCTCACCCAGGATTTCACGCGGCGGATTGTAGTGCTTTTTCCCTTCGATAGAGCGCCCACTTAGGTAGGTCAACCGGCCTTTTTCCAGATGCGCATACACCAGCATCCCCGCCGGAAACTTATGCAGGACACCGCGCCAAGTGTCTGACAGATTCAACCCATCCAGCAGCGAACGTTTGTCAGACGGCATGAAGCCAAGCCGTGCCAGTTGGATGGTTTGCATCATCCAGCTCCGCGTCTGCGTAGCGTAAGACAGGGCAGGCGGCGTATTGAGCAGGGTATCCTGCAACCGCTGGACAAGCTGGCGCTCCGCCCATCCTGCTGTCTGACGGAAATCTGTCCCACGCTCTAGAGTAATGCCTACCCGCCGCGCCAGCCATTCGACCACTTCCATAAACTGCGTGGCATCGCGGTTGTTCCACCTGCTGCCAAAGTTGAGTAGATACCGTCCAGCAAAGTCGAAGACATCCCCGTGTTCTCCCTGCGAATTCCAGAAGTAGAACCCATTCCCGGGTGTCACTACGAAGCTGTCATGCTCCACTCCCACAAAGCGAGTACCGGACTTCTTCAGCGCAAATTTCTCTGCAACCACGTCTTCAATCGGGTTACGGGAGCGGATCAGCTCCAGATCAATCGTCATTTCAGGGTCTCCCTGCAACAGGCAAAGTCGAAGAAAGGTCGTGTCAGAAAAACACGACAGCATTGAGCATTTGAGTTGCAGGAGGACGAGGGGTGTGATACAGTGTGAGGGTCGAGGTCACAGTTGTATCACTTCCGTTCGCCCACCTGCGTTTTCGTCGGTGGGTTTTGCGTTCTTATGGTGGTGCGCGTACCTGTTGCATCGTCACTTCCTCAAAAGGTTCACCCAGGTGAACCTTTTATTCATCCGTCAGATAACGCTCAACATCTGTCAGCAACTTTCGAAACGCCTGGAGTCGTGCGCGGGCAAGACCGGTATCCCCTTCCTGTCTTATCAACGCACGTGCAACATCTTGTGGTGAAGCCGTCGTGGTTGTCTGAGTGGCTTTGGCAAGCTTTAGCGCGGGAGCCGGTATGCGGTTCTGTTCATCCTCTTCTCGTTCGTTCAAATCACCTTCACAAAGCTCGTTGACCTGTTTGGCGGTCAAGTTGAGATCGATAATTTGACGAACAACCTCGCTATGAAATTCAGGAGCTAGTGACACAACAGGGCGCAAACGACGTTCATCCAGGTTGTGCCGATCCGCCAATTCCATTGCTTCATCAGAAAGCCTCAGCAAATTCTTGAGGTAGCTGAAGTAGCCTTTTTTCATCCCCCCCATGGCGCTCAAGATTGCGTCAGTGAACTCCCGCTTTCCCCTCAAATCGAGTTCGAGTGCCTGACGGTAGAAATCGTTCGAGACGGCATAGGGCGGGATCTCATAGCCATGCACGGTCAGCAGCAGGAGGGCAGCCTGCCGTGCCATCGCAATGGCTGACAAGCCGCTGCGAGCGGTGTTCTCCTTTGCCTGCCGGAACACGGAAGAGCGCTCCGCCGGGATGATGATGCAGGGGATCATGCTGTCGCCGGTGTAGCCGGGGATAAAGTCGCGCAGCAGCCACGTCGCCCAGTAGCGTCGTTCCCCTGTCTCGATCCGGAAGAGATGCGTTACCCCCTGTGACACATCCACCACTGTGAGGGGATTGACCTGCCCATCATCACGGATTGTCAGGGCCAGATTCACCAGATCACGCAGCAGCGTTTCTTCCGGAGAAAGCCGGATTTCGATGTCCTCTTCGCGCTCATCGTCGGCGTTGGGCAGCAGTTCGAGGACATTGTGAAACGGTCTTCCCCTCTGCCGTGCTGCTACCTGGACTAACTGCACCAGTTCACGCAGTGCCTGTGTCGGTGTGAGACGGTTGTTGTGGAAGGCGTAGTGGAGTTGTTCAGGAAGAACCCGCCGTGGCTGCACCGGATCAGGACGCACCAGGTCAAGCAGGATGCGTTCAACATGCAGACGATCATCGCGGAATTCCTGTGCCAGCCCACTTCCCAGCAACCCTTCGTCCACGTTCCCCAACAACGCAGCAAGATGGTCGGTTTCGGTTCGTTTGGGCATCACGCACCTCCGCCAGTCGTACCGCGCACGAGCGTATGAACAAACTGGGCATAGGCTCTGCTTGCGGAAGCCTTCGGATCGTAGGTGAAGATGCTCTGGTGGCTGCGATGTGCGTAGGAGACAGCTTCGTTGGCGGGAATGACCCCAACAAGCAGCTTGCCCAGGACGGGATGGGCTTTTAACTCATCGAGTAAACGGAGGTGCCCCCGAACCCGACTGTCCATTTTGGTCACCAGAATGCCACTCACGCGCAGGTTCGGATGCCGCCAGCCTTCGCGGATGTCGTTTATCTTCCCGATCACGCTCATCAATCCGACGGTTTCGAGATAACGGGGTTCGACCGGGACAATCGCATCGCTTGCCGCGATCAGGCTCATTTCGGTCATCAGTGAGAAAGAGGGACGTGTGTCGATGATGATCGCCGCGTAGCGATTGGCGATCTGTCGCAGGGGGTCGGTCAGGCGATAGGGAGCACCTGCGACACCCATCAATTCGCGCTCTGCCCCCTCCAGCATCGGTGAAGCGGGCAGCACATGCAGATCGGCATCCCAGGCAGAGGGAACGATACACTCGGTGAGGGTTTGGGCAGCAGCGTTGCGGTCAGACATCAGCACTGTGTAGAGGCTGTTGTCAATGCCATAGTCCTTGCGACCAGTGGTAACGAGGGTGGCGTGTCCCTGGCTGTCGGTATCAACCAGCAGAACACGACAGTTAGAGGCACCTGCCCGACGCAGCAGACCACAGATGCCAAAGGCGGTATTGGTGGCGGATGTCGATTTCCCAACACCCCCTTTGTGATTGGTGAATACAAAAACGCGAGTCACGATTAGGGTTTCCTCCGCAAACTGAAAACGAATGAACGCAACCGTGTGGGAAACCAACGAACTGCCAACCCATGTTATTCTCTTGGATGGGAGCGCCGTTAGCCTCCGCGACGGTACTTCAAGGCAGGGCGAGGGAGCTAATCCCTCTCTCGTCCTACCGAAAAGCCAATTCAGTCGAGAGTCGTTTCAGTTTATTGTTTTGAGGAAACGCAATAGTATGCGTAAATTCGAGGGTATTGACGGAGAGAATGCGATGTTCGAGTTGTGTCTTGGAAAGTTCACCAGATTGGATATAGTCCGAACATTGACCAGCCTGTGTGCTGGTCTTTGTTTTTCCCTCAACCGCACTGCCACCATTGTTCTGTACCCGCTCAGTCACATGCCGCAGGTAAGAGAATGGGGGGAGTAACTCCAGCCGGACGATCATTCCCTCCGGGTTGACCACAACCCGCTCGACCATCTGACGCAGCAGTTCTTTTTGGTCGCTGCGTTCCAGGTTATCATACAGTATACCCACTTTTGCAATGATCGTGAGTGCTGCATCCAGATTTGCAATGTGATATTCCCGTTTCTGCTGCAAGGCCTCCAGCTTGATCTGAAGGGTGCGACGACGATCCTGCCATTCGACCCACAGGTTGTCCCACACCCGTTCCGTGATTTTGCCGGCTGCAAACAGGCGTGCCATCCGCGCCTCTTCCTCGTCCACCGCACGAAGCGCAGCCTGTAATTCATCGCGTTCTGATGGTCGCAGATGCCCTAGCTTGCGGGCAAGTTCATCCGAATAACTCTCCCGAATAAGCGGGATGAGTTCAGGATCGACCTGTATTCGCATCAACTCAACCGGCAGCTGCTGGTCGATGGTACTGCACAGGATGTTGATGTCACTGCTGGGAACACAGTAGTAGGGAGTTCCACCCTCGGAACGATGGGTATTCGATGTGTCTCACAGGCTCTGAAGTCGTACAGGGGGGGCTGCGCGAGGTGAATACCCCTTATCGATATGGGACTTACGTAGTTGTCCTCACCCCCGATCCCCTCTCCCATTGCGTCGCTGCGCTTAGGGAGAGGGGAGAAACGCAAAAAGAGCGGTTCGCAAGTCCCCTCCCCCGGCAGGGGATTGAGGGGCGGGGGCGAAATGCGCTGCTGTGACCTTTTCGAGGCTCTGAACGAGCGCCGGACAATGCAGGGTGTGGGCGGTGGTTCAAGTGCGTCACGCCTGTTGATTGTACTTGGCGCGTTCGGCAGCGTCATCACTCGTGGCAGGTTTTACAACAGCGGGTTCCGTCCTGCTCGCGGCGCACAACGCCAGATTGTCATCTTTTTACAACCAGGTTATCATCCTGCGATGTTAGTGAGAACAGTGGCGCAGGGTCAGCCTGTCTGCGTCAGGGGTTGAAGGGGGGAGCGGGATGCACAGCGTGACGGTCAGCCCGAATCAGCGTTTTCTGGCGGATGCGCGGGGGGAACCTTTCTTCTGGCTGGCGGATACGGCGTGGTCGCTGTTCCAGGACCTGACGCTGGCCGAGGCGCAACATTACCTGGATGTGCGCCGCCAGCAGGGTTTTAACGTGATTCAGGCGGTGATCCTCTCGGAAAATGACGCCCTGCACATCCCCAATGCCAGCGGCCACCTGCCTTTGCTGGGCGACGACCCCGCGCGACCAAATGAATATTATTTCCACCATGTGGACGCGGTCATGCGTATGGCGCTGGAACGCGGGCTGTACGTGGGGCTGCTGCCCACCTGGGGGGACAAGGTTTATCCGGGCGGGTGGGGAATTGGCCCCTTAATCTTCAACGCGGCAAATGCACGTCTTTACGGGCAGTTTTTAGGCGAACGCTACCGGGACATGCCCAACATCCTGTGGATACTGGGGGGAGATCGCCCAGCAGCAGGCGTTGAGGCCGTGTGGGACGCGATGGCCGAGGGCATCACAGCCGGCCTGGGACGGCAGCCCTTTTTCACCTATCACCCCAACGGCGGCGCGTCTTCCAGCGACACCCTGCCCGCTGCCCCCTGGCTCTCGATGCACATGCTGCAATCGGGGCATGTGCATCAGGATGCGCCCAACTGGGAGATGATCGCGGCTGATCTGGCGCGGCTGCCCGCCAGACCCGTGCTGGATGGGGAACCCTGTTATGAAGATCACCCGATTGACCCGTTTATGCGTTCGTGGCGGGCGGACTATGGCCGATTCACCGATCATGATGTGCGCAAGGCGGCCTATCGTGCCGTGTTCGCGGGCGCGTGTGGGCACACCTATGGGCATCATGCCGTCTGGCAGTTCTGGGATTATGGCCGCAAGCCGCTTAACTTCCCCGTTCCCCCCTGGCAGGAAGCGCTTTTGCGCCCCGGCGCTCAACAGATGGTGCATCTGAAAAACCTGATGCTCTCGCGTTCGTATTTCGACCGCATCCCCGACCAGACCCTGCTGCTGGACGTGGCCGTTCCGCCTGCGCCTTCCGCCCACGACCCCAACCATTTTCATCCGCTGCGGGCGGCCTATCCCGCTGCCACGCGCTCCGCCGAGGGCGAGGCGGCGATGGTGTATTTCCCCCTTGCCGACCAAACGCTCACGGTGGATCTGCGCGGTTTTGGGGGAGTCCTCAGCGCCGCGTGGTTCGACCCGCGCACGGGCAAAACGCATCGGCTGGGGGAATACCCCAATACCGTGACGCGCTTCACCTCACCGCTGGCAGGACCCGACTGGGTGCTGCTGCTCGACCTGGACTGACCCCGAAATGGTGGACACGAGAATTGTCCGCTAGACTGAATGAAGGAAGGGATCAGGAAGATGAAGCGAAGAAAGCAGGACAAACCGGGTGAGGTAGTACAGAGCTTTTCAGCGGAACTTGCCCTGAAACTGCGGGAACTGCGCTATGTCGTGGAGCGGTTGCAGCACAACAGCACCGAGCAAAGCAGATCTGCCGTACTGTTTACCACCTTCAGCGGAGGCGCTGAACAGAATACAACACTGGAGGCGTTTTCCGACAGTTTGCTGACGCACCTTGCCGAAGCGAGCCAACTGTTATTCACTGGCGCTTCTTGAAAATCAAGATACAACCGGATTGTCTGAAAACTAGTCGTAAAGGATGGTAGGATGGGTGTTATTCATCGCCGTAAGACCAGTGGTCTCGTGTGGGAATGGGAAGATGTGGGCATTCATGCTTACAACAGCAATAATGCGACCAAACAGGTATTGATCGGTCATGATGATGGTGCACATAATTTTGAAGTGCGTTACTTCACCATTCCGCCGTGCGGCTTTAGCAGCTTCGATCTTCACGCGCACGATCATGGGGTGCTGGTGATGAATGGCCGGGCGCGGGTACAGCTTGGGGAAACGTTCGAGGAAGTGGCGGAAGGGGACGTGATCTATATTCCGGGCAACGAACCGCATCAGTTCGAGAATCTTGAGGAAGCGCCGTTTACCTTCCTGTGCATTATCCCGCCAAAGCCACAGGGATAGCTTCAACCAGATGGCGGGTTGGTTTTACAACCCGCCAGTGCTCCCGCCCGTTAGAAATAGCGCTGATTCCGCCGGGCGCTGATGATCTCGGTGTTCATCCCCACCCAATGAAGCTGACCGCTGTAACGACCATGCTCGATTTTAATACAGCGATCCACAATGACGTTCAACCCGGCTTCATGAGCAATTCGGGCTGCCTCAAAATTAATCACCTTTAATTGCAACCACAGGGTTTTCGCCCCGATCTTCACCGCCTGCTCAGCGACTTCCACACATTCTTCCGGCTGGCGAAAAACGTTCACGACATCGACCGGAAATGGAATGCTCAACAGGTCAGGGTAGGCTTTCTCGCCAAAGATCTCGGTAGCACGAGGGTTCACCGGGATAACACGGTAGCCTTCGTAGTTCAGATAGGAACCGACGAAATAGCTGGGGCGCTCGCTGCGTGGCGAGAGGCCTACAATTGCAACGGTCTTGCTGGTGCTGAGAATCGTCCGAATGACGCCGGGGTCCTGATACTGCGCCCGCTGTTCTTCAGAGAGCGTGGTGTTCAGGCTGACGTCGACTGCAAGGCTTGATCCAGATCCCATAGTAAATCCTCCTTTGTTTCCAGACCAATGGACAAACGAATCATGCCAGGTGTTACGCCCCCGGCTTCGAGTTCGGCATCGGAAAGCTGATGATGGGTGGTAGATGCCGGGTGAATAACCAGGCTGCGGGCATCGCCCACATTGGCAAGATGCGAGAACACATGCAGCGATTCGATAAATTCCTTGCCCGCCGCACGTGGATTACTGGCCTTGATGCCAAAGGTAAACACGGCGCCAGGCCCCGCTGGCGTATATTTCCGGGCCAGCGTATGGTAAGGATTATCGGGCAGCCCAGCGTAAGCCACCCATTCCACCTTCGGATGTTGTTGCAGGAATTCAGCAACGATCTGTGCGTTCTGTACGTGCCGCTCCATCCGCAGCGAGAGCGTTTCCAGACCTTGAATCAACAGGAAGGCATTGAAGGGCGAAAGTGCTGCACCAGTATCACGCACCGTAACCGCCCGCGTTTTCATCAGAAACCCGTAATGCCCGAACGTCTCATAAAATCTGAGATCATGATAAGCGGGGTCAGGATTGGCGATGGTGGGAAAGGTACTGAAATCAAACTTTCCAGAATCGACCACCGCACCGCCAATCGAACTGCCATGCCCGCCGATAAATTTGGTGGCAGAATGCACGACAATATCTGCTCCCCAATCAATGGGGCGGCACAGATAAGGCGTGGCAAAGGTGCTGTCCACAATCAGGGGGATGTTGTGCGCGTGCGCCAGTTCTGCCAGCGGCTCCAGGTCAAAGATGCTGCCTTTCGGGTTGCCGATGATTTCGCCATAGAGGGCTTTGGTTCGGGGTGTGATGGCAGCCGCCCAGTTGTCGATGTGTGTCGGATCGACAAAATGTGCTTTCACGCCCAGTTTGCGAAAGGTGTGGGTAAACTGCGTCACCGTGCCGCCGTACAGGTGCGACGACGACACAATTTCGTCGCCGGGTTCCAGCAGCGTCATAAACGTGGCAAACTGCGCGGCCATCCCGCTGGCAGTCGCAACCGCGCCAGTCGCGTTTTCCAGTGATGCGATACGCTCTTCAAAGACCGCATTTGTGGGATTGTTGATGCGGGTGTAGATATTGCCGTACTGCTTCAGCTCGAAAAGCTGCGCGGCTTTATCTGTGTCCTCGAACACATACGAGGTCGTCTGGTAAATGGGGACACTTCGTGCGCCTGTCGCAATATCGGGGATATGTCCGGCGTGGAGCATCCTTGTTTCAAAGCCAAATTTGCGTTTGCTGCGGGACATGTTCTCATCTCTTTCGTGGGTTAGTGTTGAAGTAAACTCAGAAAGTAGCGAACGTTTTCGGTCAGATCCTTACTGTGGCGGTGCAGCCCACCTCCAACCAGATACACCACTTCATTACCATAAACAGCCTGTGACTGCGGCATTGTTTCCATCGTGAGGCCACCGCCTGGTGCTGGAAAAATCGGCTTCAACTGACCCATCGGTGCTTCGGTGGCTTCGGCTATCCGGCGGCATTCTTCCACGCTGAATGAAAAACGCCCGCCAAAATTGGGATACACGCTCAAATCCGCCCCGCAAGACGCTGTAACTGACCATACAGCGCCGAATGAGTGATGCCGCTTTCGTTGTTCAGGACATAACTGCCAGAAAACGAAGGGTGTGACATGATGGGCAGCGCCAGCGCATCGTCCTCTGCCAGCACCCGCATCACATCCAGCCCCGTCAGACTGGGGCAAATCAACAGTCCACCGGCACCGACTGAGCGGGCAAAGTGTGCATATTCCTGCACACGATCCACACGGGTCGTGACGCTGGCGAAGTAGAGGCAGTTGAGGCCGGTCTGTGCATTGGCACGCGCAACCGCTTCGGCACAGCGTTCAACCCGCTCTTTGAATCGGGTAAAGGACTGGTCGGCCAGGCCATGATCATCCTTGATTAGGTCAAACCCGCCCAGCGCAAACTGGTAGGCCATATGCGCCAGGTCTTCATTTGAGAGACCCATCGGCTTCAAGGCGCTGCACATCAGGGGACGGTCATAAACCTTCACGAGATCGCGCAGCCCGCTTCGTCCATAGCGAGGGCCGCGAAACGCTGCCCGTTTGGACGGATTAAGGTCAAACCGGATGAACCGAATTCCGGGTTTGATGCTGATGTTCCCAAAAACCACATTGAGAAACTGAACAAGATCATCACCGGCGACTTCATTGGCATAGCTGATGGTCGCCGCATAATGCTCAGGCGCGAGATACGAAAAATCTTCAATACGCCCTAAAATGTGATCGCGTACATCGCCATCCGGCACAAGTTCAACGGGAAACTCGACGGTCTGCTCAACAAGAATATCAGCAGCTTTCACGCGGGCAGTCGCTTCATCTCCAGTGAGATGATAGAGGACGTGAAAGCGCTCCCCGGACAAATTCTTGATCGAAACGTGCTCAGGTAGTGTCATGATGTTTCGGCAGCGTTAAACAACTGGCGCAGGGTTTTGGTATAGGGGGGATAAACAATGCCCTTTTCAGTGATGATGGCAGTGATGTACTTCGCGGGGGTGACATCAAACGCAGGATTGCCTGCCGGGGCAGCCTGCGGCACAACAGGCACCCCTTCGATATGGGTAATCTCCACCGAGGGGCGCTCTTCGATCTCGATTTCATCGCCACTCGGCGTATCGAGATCAATCGTCGAAAGCGGGGCTGCCACATAAAATGGCATCCCATGTGCATGGGCAACAATCGCAAGGTTGTAGGTGCCGACTTTGTTGGCCGTGTCGCCATTGGCTGCAATCCGATCCGCACCCACCACACACAGATCAACACCATGCAGGCGCATGAAATGACCGGACGCGCCATCGACAATGATCTGGTAAGGGATACCCTGTTCGTGCAGCTCCCACGCGGTCAATCTTGCACCTTGTAAACGTGGTCGGGTTTCTTCCACCAATACGTAAACCCGCTTACCATGCTCATGCGCGGTGCGGATAATACCGAGCGCTGTACCGTAATCCTGGGTTGCTAGGCTGCCCGTATTACAGTGATGAATAATGGTGGCTTGGTCTGGAACCAGTTCAAGACCGTTCAAACCAATCTGTTTGCAGACACGCGCATCGTCAGCAGCAATGGCGTGTGCCTCCGATAAAACAGCCGCCTTAAGCGCCTCGACTGTCGCATGGGCAGAGTCATTGATTACCCCAGCAACACGATCCAGTGCCCAGAAGAGATTGACTGCTGTTGGGCGCGATGTCCGCAGTACGCCATCCGCGACAGCCAGTTCTGTGCGCACCGTTTCCGGCGTTGCTGCGGTGGAGGCGCGAGCGGCCAGCGCCATGCCATAGGCAGCGGCATCTCCTATAGCAGGTGCACCCCGTACCACCATCTCGCGAATGACCGCTGCTACCGCCTGATAATCGGTACAATCAATGTAGGTTTTCTGTGCCGGGATCAACTGCTGGTTGAGCAGGCGCAGTACACCCGGCTCCAGCCCTTCAAGACTACGAAAGCTCATGATCGGTGTTCCTGTGTTTGTGATCGCCGTCTTCGATTTTCCACCCACCCCTTCGTTGGCTGATGTTGACCGGGTCAAGCGTATCAACCATCCCTTTTCGTTGAGAAACAGCAACATGAAAAGAGGCCAACCAGTTCGGTTGACCTCTTCGACTTGCACCTTTTATTCGTGCTTGCACCGCACGTCGAAGCATCTCACGTTCCAGCCCTGGGCAACAAATAGAAACAGGCCCGACACACAATGTTGAGCATCATAAATGAGCGGGGAAGGTTAACCCCAGAGAACGTAGACAAATCATTCATGATGCGGAGATTAGCAAGAGATTTTTGCATTGTCAAGTTGCTGTCACAGGGGATCAGGGCAAGCGCATCAAAAAACTGAAGCAGCTTGGCGAGAAAAGAAGCGACGAGAGCCACCTTGAAGCGCTTGCGTTTGAAACTGAGTTTGGCTGGATGGCGCTTGAGCAAGTTCAAGGCAAAGCGGCATACCTGGCCCGTACATCTCCGTGATTTTCATCATTTTACGATATAATTTCCCCCAAATAATTGGAAAAGGTTTACGCGATGAAAACGGTAAGATTATTTGCGACTCTAAGAGATATTGCTGGCACGAAAGAGATTCAAATCCCCTTCCGCGATGGACAGACCGTGCGCGAACTGCTCTCCGATGTGACTGTGCTGCATCCCAAACTCGGCACGGCGATTGTGCATCCCAACGGTGAACTGACCGGCCTCGTCCATATCCTGGTGCATGGCCGCAATATCTACTGGCTGGACGGGCTGGATACGACCATCAGGGAAGACGATCAGCTTGTGTTTCTGCCACCCTCGGCGGGTGGATGATGGATGGAAGCGTCCGAATGCGTGTTGAACTCGATCTGCGCAATCTGCCGCTGTTCCGGTTGATGGAATACCTGACCGAAGCAGGCGGCGATCCTTCGGGTGAGCGGACTGTCACAGCCGCCCGGTGGCAGGCTGAAATCCTCAGAATGGAGCCAGTCACCATCACGCCCATTCTCAAAGTGCCGCGTGATCTGCTGGTGATCGAAGGGGATGAGGACGAGGTGCGGCGCGTCGAAGCCTACATGCGCCACAAAACGATGCGCGGCGGAGGCTGAACCCCCCACCGCGCTTTTTCTGGCCTATGATGAACCGCTTGCTTTACAGAATGCCGAGTTCCTGCAGCTTGGTTTCCGGCACAACCCCACCAGCCAGCCAGCCGCGCTTGTCGTAGTATTCTTCCAGCATCAGGTCGAGTTCGCAGACATGCCCCATCGACCCCGGCATAGTGCTGGCTTCGGTAGTGAAGCGCACCGGCAGGGTGTCACTCCCCGGCTGTTCCCCGGCAAGCTGGTTATAGTAACGTTCCAGATTGTAAATACGTTCGCCCGTCCGCAGCACATCCTCGGCGGTAAATTCGGGAACACCGACAAACGTGGCATACTGCTGTGCATATTCTTCTGCCCCTTCGGCGAAGGCGCTGAACTTGCACAGATCAAGCGAGTCGCTGAAGGCATGAATGTCCTGCAAAATCTTGAGCAGTTCGCCCTTGCCCTGCCACGCGAGCGGATCAGTCTTGAGGCCGATCACGCCAAGTTCGCTGGCGGGGGAGTAGCCGCGCAGGTGACATGCGCCGCGATTGCTGGTCGCGTAGCCCAGCCCCATCCCCTTCAACCCACGCGGATCGTAAGCGGGAATGGCCTGGCCGCGCACCGTCATGCCCAGTTCGGGGTGCCCGAAGTGCTGCGCCAGCCGCGCTGTGCCTTCAGCCATAATATCGCCTACGCCCTGGCGCAGGGCAGTCTGGTCGATCAGTTCGGTCATCTTGAGATGATCGCCCCACGCCAGTGCCATGCCGCCGTTATAGTTGCGCTGGCAGACTTCCATGTAGCAGGCCAGGATGTTGCCCATTTCGATGGTGTCCATCCCGTACTTGTTGCACTGGTAGATCATGAACGCGACGGACTCTTTGTTGTCATTGCCGCTGTGCGGACCGAATGCCCAGGCCGTTTCATATTCGTAACTTTCAGTACGAATCTTCTCACCCCGATATTCGACTTCCACTTCCTTCTTACAGGCCACCGGGCAGGCATGGCAGGTGGGTTCTTCTACCAGAATCGTTTCGCGAATGTGTTCCCCGCTGACCAGTTCGGCGGTGGCAAACGAGGTTTCCTGGCCGTTGCGGGCTGGGAGCGCACCAATGCTGGCAGTCACGTTCATCAGCATGTTCGTGCCATACAGGCTCAGCCCACCCTTACGCGGTGACGTGATGTTGGCTTCATCCATGATGGTTGCCAGCGCCCGCTCATGCGCTTTCTTAAATCCGGGATGGTCAACAGGCTTGGGCATGACCTTCTTGGCCTTCACCACAATGGCCTTGAGCTTCTTCGCTCCGCCCACTGTGCCCGTACCGCCGCGTCCGGCAGCGCGATCATTCTCGTTCATCCATCCGGCGAAACGCACCAGATTTTCGCCTGCCTGTCCAATCGTCATGACGGTCAGGTCTTTTTCGCCGTAGAGCGCCTGAAAATGCCTGACGGTCTGATGCACATCCATGCCCCACAGGTCAGTGGCGTCGCGCAGTTCGACCTTGCCGTCTTCGACATAAGCATAGACCGGCTTGTCGGACGCGCCTGTGAAGATAAGGCCATCGAAGCCCGCCCAGCGCAGACGTGCCGCGCTCCAGCCACCCTGATGGCTGTCCACCACCGTCCCGGTCAGCGGACTCTTGGTGACGACGGCCAGACGACCGCTCATATTGGCCTGTGTGCCGGTCAGTGGGCCGTTCATGAAGCACAGCATGTTATCCGGGCCGAGCGGATCGCACGTCGGATCGCCCTCCAGCAGATAACGCACCCCCAGCCCGCGTGCACCGATATATTTCAGCTTCCAGTCTTCGGGGATCGCTTCGTAACCGATCTCGCCTGTCGAAAGATTAATCCTCGCGACCCGATCTGCATAACCGCCCAGTGCCATTGTTCAATTCCTTCCAGATGACTAACTTCGACAAAAGGGATTTTTCTTAAGTATAGAAGCTCAAAAGGCTATTTCGGGTCGGAATAGCAGTCTCTAATCATCGATTTGCTTGATGCCAAAACAGGTGTTTCGCGCTAAAATACAGAAAAATGACTAAAAATAGTGTTACAGAACATGCGCCACATCTCACCCGACGACGTAATCCTGGGATTACTCGCGAAGCAACGCAGTTATGGCTATCTCCTCTTAGAGCACTTCCGCAGTGATACACCGCTGGGGCGCATCTGGTCGCTGAGTACCAGCCAGCTTTATGTCATTCTCAAGCGCCTTGAACACCGTGAGGACATCGACGGCTGCGAATTCTTTCCTGACGATGCGCCGCCCCGTACTGAATACTGGCTGACTCCTGCCGGGCGCTTCCGCTTTGAGAACTGGCTGCATACCCCCTTTCCCTCGGCCATTACGCGCAGCATCCGCACCGAATTTCTCAGCCGTCTCTATATTGCCCGCCTGAATAATTTGCCTACCCAGCCCATCATCGACGCACAGCGGGAGGCGTGTCAGCGCCAGCACCTTCTGCTGATTGAACAGCGCGACCAGTCCCAGGACGAAATTACCTATCTTTCGCTCGATCTGGTGGTGGCTGAAATGAATGTCATGCTCGAATGGCTGGGACGCTGCGAACGGAACGCTACATCGCCCACCATCACTTAATATAGAAAGTTTAGACAAAATGGTTGTTTCGGAATTTTTTCAGGTTCAGACCGTTCAATCCACGCTGGATCAGCTTTTCGAACAGTGGCAGCCGCAGCCGCGAATCGAAATCCTCCCGACGATACAGGCTGCTGGCCGCATCCTCGCTCGTGCGCCCTATTCTCCCACCAATCTGCCCACCTTCCCACGCAGCAGCATGGATGGCTATGCCGTGCGAGCGGCGGATACCTTTGGTGCATCCGCCGCGCTGCCCGCCTACCTCAATCTTGTCGGCTCGATCAGAATGGGTGAAGCGCCTGACCTGGAACTACGTGTTGGTGAGGCAGCGGAAATTTTCACAGGCGCGATGCTCCCGCGCGGAGCAGATGCGGTGGTGATGGTCGAACACGCCCAGAGGGTTGGTGAGAGCGAAGTCGAAGTGCTCGCGCCTGCGGCGGCTGGCGAGAATGTGATCCAGATTGGCGAGGATGTTCAAGAGGGTGAGGCGATTCTGCCCATTGGTCATCGGCTGCGCCCCCAGGACATTGGTGGCTTGCTGGCGGTGGGGATTCTTTCGGTCGAAGTGATTGCTGCACCGCGCCTTGCCATCATCGGTTCAGGGGATGAACTGGTGCCGCCAGAGCAAACGCCGCAGGCCGCGCAAATCCGCGACATTAATTCCTATACGCTGGCTGCGCTTTTTGACCAGCACGGTGCAAACGTCACCATCGGCGGGATTTCCAGCGACACCTTCGACGACCTCTACGCGCTGGCCCGCCGCAGCCTCGACCCTGCGGATATTCTGGTTGTGACGGCAGGCAGCTCGCTCAGCACACGCGATCTGACCTGTATGGTACTGAATGCGCTGGGAGAGCCGGGGGTCATCCAGCATGGACTGGCGGTGAAGCCCGGCAAACCGACGATCACGGCTGTGTGTGCTGGTAAACCCGTGATCGGTCTGCCGGGGAACCCGGTTTCGGCTTTTCTGGTCGCCCGGCAGATCGTCGTCCCCATCATTCAGCGGGCACTTGGCCTTGTGCCGCCGCCGACGCCAGTGATCCGCGCACAACTTGCCGCCAATATCGCCTCGACCACTGGACGCGAGGACACCGTCCCTGTGTGTTTGCGGCGTGAGGGGCAGGTGTGGCTGGCGGAGCCGATCTTCGGTAAGTCGAACCTGATCTACACACTGGTCAGGGCGGATGGCGTGGTCGTGGTGCCGCTTAACAGCGGCGGGCTGAAGGCGGGAACCGATGTAGAAGTGGTGCTGCTGTGATGAAAGCCACATCAGCGGAAACGCACGAATACTATCTTGAAGATATTCCAATGGAGGAAGCACAGCGCCGTTTACGCGCTGCGCTTGGTGAACGGCTGCATCCTCTGGAAGGCGAGGATTTACCGCTGGCTCTGGCGCTTGGTCGGGTGACAGCCAGCCCGGTGTGGGCGCGGATTTCCTCACCGCATTATCATGCCGCTGCGATGGATGGCTACGCGGTCTATCATCTGGATACACAAAACGCGACGGAGACTCGTCCACTGACGTTACAGGTCGGGGCAAATGCCATTGCCGTCAACACAGGCGAGCCGCTGCCGCCGGGTCTTAACGCTGTTATTATGATTGAACAGGTGCAGCATCAGGGGGACGACATCGTGATTTATGCCCCTGTTGCGCCCTGGCAGCATGTGCGCATGTGCGGTGAAGACATGGTCGCGACCGAGATGGTGCTGCCCGCCAATCATAAGCTGCGGCCGGTTGATCTGGGAGCGATTGCCGGCTGTGGACATGCGACAGTGCTTGTGCGCCGTCGTCCGTTTGTGGTGCTAATCCCCACTGGTTCTGAACTCGTGCTTGCGGGCGATGAGCCGAAACCAGGGCAGATTATCGAATACAACAGCCTCGTGCTGAGCGCTCAAGTGGAGGAAGCAGGCGGACGAACGCTCGTACTGCCGATTGTGCCCGATGCGCCTCAGTTGCTTGAGGAAGCGCTGCAAAATGCGCTCGTTCAACAGCCCGACCTCATTCTGATGCTGTCCGGCTCATCGGCGGGCAGCCGAGATTTTACAGCCCGACTCATTGCGCAACACGGAAAGCTGCTGGTACATGGGGTGGCCGTGCGCCCCGGACACCCGGTGATTATGGGCATGATGGAGGGTGTGCCCGTGATCGGTGTTCCTGGCTATCCGGTCAGCGCAGCGTTAACGGGCGAACTGTTTATTCAGCCGCTCATCAGCGCATGGCTCGGTCAGCCTTCGCCCTTCGAGTCGCGCCCGACCGTGACCGCCACCCTCACACGCAAACTGCTTTCGCCGATTGGGGATGATGATTTTGTACGGGTCACACTGGCACAGGTTGCAGATCGATTGGTGGCGACACCGCTCAACCGGGGTGCTGGTGTGATTACGTCTCTGGTGCGGGCTGATGGGCTGGCACACATCCCGCGTTTTCATGAAGGCGTGGACGCCGGGCAGCCTGTCTCCGTCCGACTCTACCGAGATGAACGACGGGTGCGGAAGGCTGTTCTGGCAATGGGCAGCCACGATCCGATGATCGATCTGCTCGCGCAGTACCTCGGTGATGTCCCGCTGACCTCGGCCAATGTTGGATCACTGGGCGGATTAATCGCGCTCAAGCGTGGGGAAGCGCATCTGGCAGGGAGTCATCTGCTGGATGAGCGCACAGGCGGATACAACCAGTCCTTCATCGCGCGTTATCTGCCGGAAATGCCGCTTTCGCTGGTGACATTCGCCCATCGCGAACAGGGATTGATTGTGACGCGAAGTAATCCGCTTGGCATTCAAGCACTGAGCGACCTGCCCCGTGTGCGCTACGTCAACCGTCAGCGCGGATCGGGGACGCGCGTCCTGCTGGATTATCTGCTGGCACAGGGCGGAATTGAAAGCGCCAGCATTCTCGGCTATGAGCGCGAGGAATATACCCACCTGGGCGTAGCGATTGCCGTCTCGACCGGGATCGCCGACTGTGGCCTGGGTGTGCGCAGCGCTGCCATTGCCCTCGGCCTCGATTTCGTGCCGATTTCGTGGGAGCGCTATGATTTTGTAATTCCCGAGACCAGCAGAACCCATGACGGTGTTCAGCGTATTCTGGATACCCTCAATTCAGGGACGTTTCAACACGCCCTGGCAGCACAGCCTGGTTATCGGACGGACGAAACGGGTAAAGTTCAGTTGCAGCAGTAGCCGTTGATTATCGTCATACTCGTCATTTAGCAAGACAGCCGCGTATCAAATTGTGCTCATTTTTGATTCCAACCCCTGCTTTTGTTCGCGCCGCCTAAGTACAGTAAAAGAAGCGATGAGCACTGAGCGATGAGTGTTTGAACTGAGATACGCGCTTATCACCCCACGTTTTCAATTGATTGTACGTAGAGGCTGTCTGAAGATTAAGGCAGTGTGGTGTGGCAAACCGGCTGCTTGATTTTGCCAATGGAGGGGTCGATCAAATGGGATTCTCAATAGCGCCATGCGTTATAGTCGTGCAGCGTTTTGGCATTCTTCTTAGGCGGAGTGTGGGCGGTGATGTGGTGGGCAAATAATGCAGGGCGGAAAGCTTATGTCTATTTCAGGGCAGCCAACATGAAGCGGCGGTTGTGGTTGAGCATAAGTCTAAACCAGGGGAAAGATCACTCGCCAGGCAGAACATGACGTGCACAATCCTTTCTCAAAAGATGTTTTACTATTGTCATTGGTTACATGCGCTATCGCTTTCTTCCCATTTTGTGACCATGCTCATTCAACTTTAAGAAACGCTTTTCACCCCTGGGCAGAAGGCCAGATAGGAAATCTCATGGATCTGACTACCGCAGACTTCGATGTTGTCACCCTGGGCGAGACGATGATTCGCCTGTCTCCACCGCTGAATGAGACGCTTGAAACGGCGCGCCAGTTCGATGTTCATATTGGTGGAAGCGAAGCGAATACGGCAGTTGGATTAGCCCGTCTGGGGCTGCGCGTTGCGTGGCTTTCTCGCCTGACGGACAATCCATTGGGTCGCAGCATCAGCGGTGCGATTGCTCGCTTTGGCGTCGATACCCGCTACATCGCGTGGACGGCGGAAGATCGCGTTGGCACTTACTACTATGAGCCTGCCGTCTCTCCGCGCGTCGGGCAGGTCATTTATGACCGGGCGCATTCTGCCTTCAGCAAAATGCAGCCCACCCACCTTCCGGCAGATTTATTTGAAACGAACCGTGCCAAGCTGCTGCATCTTACTGGAATTACGCCGGCGGTTGGTGCAGGGGAAGCTGCGCTGGCCGCGCTGGAACGTGCTAAACGTGCAGGATGGAGGGTTAGTTTTGACTTTAACTATCGTGCCAAACTGTGGGCACTGGAAACAGCACTGGCCGGATGTGAGCCGTTTATGCGCCAGGCGGACATCCTGTTCATCTCGCGTACAGAGGCGCAACTCCTGTATCACCTGAACGATTCACAAGCGATCCTCGACCACTTCCACCGTCACTATCCGCAGGCATTCATCGTATTGACGATGGGCAGTGATGGCGCGGCTGCCCTTCGACCTGATAGAGAAAGGGCTACTTGCGCAATTTTTCCTGCACAGGAAATTGGTCGCCTGGGACGGGGCGATGCTTTTTCTGCTGGCGTTCTGTATGGCTATTTATCCGGGTTCCCACTCGATACAGCACTTCGCTGGGGTGCGGCATGTGCTGCGCTCAAATCAACTACCCCTGGTGATCTTCCCCTCTTTACCCTGGATGAAGTGCGCCACCTTGCTGAGGGTCAACAGCGCTCCGGCGTAAATCGTTAATTGTGCAGCAGTCTGTTACACAGGGATATGCAGGTTGCCCACAATGCTTCAGCAAAATGGCGTTGGAACGCACATTGCAGGAGTTTGCGTTTCGGCGCCAACCGTGCATACGGATCTGATGGAAAACCAATTTGAGCATAAATGGGCGTCCGCTATAATCTGCTGATCTCGTCCTGCAATGCTCACCAGGTCTGGCCGTCATGGATGCTGAACTACGATCAACGCTCGACCGTCTTGATGCGCTGCTGCTTCAACTGGAAACGCGCTATGAGACTATGAAATGTGCGCCTCGCGACGGAACAGGAATGGGAAAAGGCGGCGCGGGGCACGGATGGCCGCCGCTATCCCTGGGGCGATGAATTCGTCTCCGGTTACGCCAACTTCGACGAGACAGATCGCTATAACGTCCAGCAGGAACAGGCCAACATCCGATCAGGCCGAGTCGGTCAGCATTTCTATAACGCCCCTTCTGCCCCCGGTGTTTTTCCGCAGGGCGCTTCCCCTTACGGTGTGATGGATATGATCGGCACGATGTGGGATCTGACGCTGACTGAATACCGGCACGGCAAGAATGACGATCTGGTGGATTATTATCCCCGCGTGATTCGGGGTGGTACGTGGTTCGTCACCGAGATGTACTGCAATACGATTGAACGAGCGATGTTGAATCCTCATGCCCGGACGAACGGCGACCCCCGCAAAAATGATTATGGCTTCCGGGTTGTCGCCACAAGCCCGGTGTGACGGCGCTTCGTGAGATCATCAATAAGCCATCGCGCGAATGATGTTGCCACCCATCACGCTGGCAACCGTCTTCTCTGAAAATCCAAGCTGTTGCAACCGTCGCATCACCGTTTCCACCAGGCCGACCGCGCCGGGGTTTCCGCCCATATGGTGCCACATGCGCGGATCAGCCAGATCGGTCGCCAGCACGAGCGAACCCTCATACCCGGCTTCCAGCATTTGCGGCAGCAGCGTCCACACCTGCTGCTCCGGCTGATACTTCGGGCGCAAAAACGTGTCGTATTCCAGCAGAATTCCGGCGCTTGCCATCTCCCGATGCAGTGCGAAGTCCGGGCGTTTGTCCATATGGCACAGAATCAGCTTATGGGGCGGCAGATGGTGATCGAGCATAAACGCCAGGATGGATTCCGCGTCTGCTCCACGTTCGGTATGCACCTCGATGGCACAGCCTGTCGTTAAGGCCGCCTCGACCGCGGCCTCGAACAGCGCACGAGGCGATTCACTGAAGCGGTCTTCACACGCTGTCTTGATGATGCCCGCCTTCACGGTCGGCGCTTCGGGCAGGCCTTCCGTCAGTTCACGGATGAAGTGCTGTGCAGCGCTTTTCGCGTCGAGGTCGAACAGCGGCGCGCTGGCAGGATAATAACGGCGCAGGTGAAATCCGGTGCTGGCGACGATGTGAATGCCCGTCGCGCGGCTGAGGTCGTGCAGTTTTTGCCCGTTGCGGCCACACCCTCCCGGTTGGCAATCGACCAGCAGATGCACACCAGCGTTTACCAGATCGTGCAGTTCACGCTCGATGGCCTCCGCCTGATTGAGAATCGGCGCATCCGATGCCTCTGCATCCACATCATCGATCCAGACATGCGTATGGCCGTCCACAATCGCAACGACTGCCGGATCAATCTCCCCGGTCACGGTGTGGAGTCGCAAATGCATCAGACCTTCCAACACTCAGGTGTGACCTGTGGCATAAACAGCGGGATTCACCACGAATTCGGGGCGCTCACCGCGCAGTACCGCCAGCAGGTTTTGCGACGCCATCAGCCCCATCTGGAGAGTCGCCTGCACCGTCGAGGAGCCGATGTGCGGCGTGGCGATAAAGTTGTCGCACGTTATCAGGATGGAATCGAAAGCCGGTTCCTGCGCAAAGGCGTCGAAAGCCGCGCCGCCTAACCTACCTGCCTGCAAGGAGTCATACAACGCTGTTTCATCGACCAAACCACCCCGTGCCGTGTTGACCAGAAAAGCGCCCGGTTTCATTTTCGCCAGCACATCAGCATTAATCAGATTGCGCGTCTGGTCGCTCAACGGCAGATGCAGGCTGATAAAATCGCTGGAAGTGATCACCTCATCCAGCATGACGGCTTTCCCGTTCACCTGTTGCAGAAAAGCCGCGTCCGGCGGATATGGGTCATAAAACAGGATGGGCATGTTGAACGGGCGCACCAGTTCAGCCACCCGCCTGCCGATGCGCCCCATACCGATCAGGCCAAGCGTCTGCCCGGTGAGTTCCCGCCCCTTGAGCAGCGACCAGTCACGCTGTCGAATCTGGCGATCATGGCGAGGCAGATTACGTGCCAGCGCCAGCATATAGGCTAACGTAAGTTCGGCGACAGCATTTGTATTGCCACCCGGTGTGTTCGTCACCACGATGCCCTTTGCTGTGGCGGCGGCCAGATCAACCGCGTCCAAGCCGATTCCATAGCGCGAGATCACGCGAAGTCTATCGGCCCGTTCGAGCACTTCCGGTGTGATCGGATCGACGCCCAGAATCACCCCATCAATCCCCGGCAGTAAGTCCGCCAGTTCATGGGCTTCCAGCGGACGATTGACCGGGCTGTTGACGATCTCGCACCCGGCCTCCTCAAGAAGCTGCTGATGCGCACCCGGCATGGCACGGAACGAGCGCGTCGTAATCAGGACGCGAAGAGGACTCATGCTGGCTAACCGTATCTGGGATTGTCAGCGAGTTCGGCCTGACCGTTGCGGTGGACGATCAGCTTCCTGAACCCGTGCTGCTCGATAGTGACGTAATCGTGGCCTGCTTCCCCTGCCCAGGCCGCGAAGAAAATGAACGGTTCGTCACCCACGTTCACTGTCCGATGCGCCCAGTACGGCGGGACATAGGCGGCAGTGCCCGTTTCCATCGACAGGGCGCGGACATCCCCCTCGGCGGTCTGCATCAGCAGATAACCGCGTCCGGCGAGTCCGAGATAGACCTCCCCCTGTTCACGGCGGGCGTGAAAATGCCCTTTCGTCATGTGGTATTCCTCCCCAACGCGCCCAGGATAAATCACGGTCGTACAGTGCAGAATGTGGCCTTCTTCTTCAGGTAGGTCAGTTGTGTAGACTTCGTAAATCAACCGGTCTGGTTCCGAAGCGAGAATGTGCTGTGCGGCTTTGGCATCCGCATACAGGCTGTGCGTCTGGCTGATCGTGCGCCGTAGGACAACCTGCGCCGGGGAGAACACACCCGATTGAAAGTGAATTTCCGATTTGAACGGTTCCATGATTGCAGCCATAGGCTTCTCCTGTTGGGTGATCTCAGCTCCCTGAGATGGCAGACGCCGCCTGATCGAGCGCACGAAAACGCTCGTCGGTCAGGTCGATGTGAAACACTTCCGCGATCACCTGCGTCCAGCCGTGAACAAAGTACAGCCAGCCATCCTCAACGCGCAAATGCCGCTGTTCGGCCTGCCGCCTGGCCTGATGCAGAAAATCAAGGGCACCGCGATAGTTCAGCTCCCATACCAGCCCATGTTCAGGGAAAACGGCGCTATCGCTGATGGGCGAACCGGGACGATCCTTGCCCAGCCCTGTGGCGTTAATCACCATCGAACCCGGCGGCAGCGCGTTCAGCAGTTGATCGTTTTCGCTGGTCGTGCTGGTCAGAAGGTAATCGAAGGTAAGGGGTGTTTCAAGCTGTCTGTGAATGTGCCGCAGTTCATCAAGCCGCTGCTGAGAAATATCAACTGCCGTGAACTTATAGGGGTGGGTGCCATTTCTGGCTGACTCTGCCACATACACGCTAATGGCAATGGCCGCGCCGCCCGCGCCAAGACACAGCACCTCACCCGCATGAGTATCCCAATGGGCGGCTGGAACAAAGGCATCCCACGTGAGACCGGAACTGATCGGGTCTTTGGCATGTCCCCACAGCGTATCGCCGCGTTTGGAGATGCACGAGATTTCACCGCACAACTCGGCGTAAGGGTCAAGCTGGTCGAACAGATCGCGAGTCGCCCGCAGCAGGTCGATTTTGTGTGTCGTCACCAGCGCCCCACGCGAGAGCGGGTCGTGCCGGATATGCTCAACAATCGCGCTGTAGACTTCATCTGGCGCGTGAATGGGCGCGTCATAACCGACGATCTGCGCTCCAAGCCCTAAAATTTCCGACCACTTCGGGAACACCTTCATGATCGAGGACTGCTGCGTCGTCACGCCGATAAAATAGATAGTGGGTTTGTCCTGCACTGTGAGAGCGTTCATCGCTGCGTCGCTCACAGTTGTGCGATCTGATCGTAGACCGGGTTGAGCGCGTCGTAGATGGCGTTGAACACAGGGTAAAGGCGTTCATAAGCGGCGTGTGCCTCTGGCTGCGGTGTGATGACCTCCGCGATTTCGTTCATCTGCTCGATCATCGAAAAGTCGGGATACACCCCTACCCCGACTCCACCGACCAGCGCAGCGCCCATTGAAGTCGCCTCCTCCAGAATGCTCAGGCGGTGAACAGGGATACCGTAAATGTCGGCCATCATCTGATTCCAGGTTCGTCCCCGCGCTCCACCGCCGATCACGCGCATCGCTTCGATCTGTGTGCCCTGGCTGCGAAAGGCATCCAGAATCACGCGCAGGTTGAGCGTGATTCCTTCCAGCACGGCGCGGAACAGATGCGACCGCGTGTGGCGGATGGTCAGGCCGACAAATGCGCCGCGCGCGTGGGGATTCCAGCGTGGGCTGCGTTCGCCCATGAGATATGGCAGATAGAACAGCCCTTCCGCGCCGGGGGCGATTCGCTCGATTTCAGTATTGATAAGGTCGTAGGCGCTCACGCCCAGCGCCCGCGCCACCTCTTTTTCTGCCCAGGCCAGTTGATCGCGCGTCCACTGGTAAGACGCTCCGGCGGCCTGCATCGTACCCGTCGGCATGACCATGTTGGGGATGACGTGGCCGAACGTAAACGTGCGGTAGTCAGGGTCGAAAATCGGCGCGGGGGTGGAGATCGCAATCCACGAGGAGGAGCCGATGTAGTTATAGGCCGAACCTTCACGAATGACGCCCGCGCCCGCCGCCGCACATGCGCCGTCACCGCCGCCGATCACGACCGGAGTCCCAACTGCCACTCCGACTTCGGCAGCGGCGGCCTGATGGACATAGCCCACCACGTCTATCGACTGGCGAATCTCCGGCAGCTTTTCGACCGGGAGTTCAACCGCGTCGAGGATTTGCCCCGACCACTGGCCGCTTTCCAGATCATACAGGTTCATGCTGGACGCATCGGACGGATCGGTGACAAACACCCCTGTCAGCCGCGCTACAATCGCATCCTTGGCATGGACGAACTTGTAAGCCGCCGCGTAAATGTCGGGTTGATGATCGCGGATCCACAGAATTTTAGCGAGGGAATAGGACGCGCTCAGGCGGTGCCCGGTGCGGCGGTATACGTCCTCGAACGACACCCGCTCCCCAATCCACGCTTCCTGCACCAGCGCTCGCTGATCTGCCCAGATGATGGCGTTGCGCAGCGGGCGGGCTTCCCGGTCGAGCGCGACCGCGCCCATCATCTGCCCGCTGAAGGTGATGCAGGCGATATCGTCCTTGCTGACCTGGGTTGCTTGCAGCAGTTCGTGCGTGGACTGGCACACCGCCGCCCACCAGTGATCGGGGTTTTGTTCTGCCCAGCCCGTGTGGGCGAATTCCGTATCGTAGGCGTAGAACACGCTGCCGACCAATCGCCCCTCCCTGTCGTAAAGCGTGGCTTTGTTCCCGGTCGTCCCCAGATCGTGGGCGATGATGTGCGATGCCATGAATTGTCCTGAAGTGTAAGTATTGTTTGTGGCTCAACATCTTTTGCACCAAACGATACTGCAAACAGCATAGAATGACAAAAAATCAAAACCATGCTCAGGATGAGTTTGCTGTGTGATGCTGTTGGCGAACTCGCTTGACCCCTATCCCCGACCCTTTCCCCAATGCAATGGGGAAAGGGAGACGTTGCTTTGCGTCCCTCTCCAACGCTTTGGGGAGGGACTACAGGGAGGGGTATGCCAGGATTTGCCAACAGTATCGTGTTACACTTTCCCCCACCTGACCTACCCGCGATTGTGCTGAGTTGGCCTTTCCCCTGTCCCTGTTCTGACCTACCTTTCTTTAGGTGACTGTGATGGAAACAACCCCGAAGACAACGCATACGGAGAAGACATGACGACGAATAAGGTTCCTTTTGAAATTCTCGCGCCCTACAACAAGGATGTCATGCTGTTGGGAAGCTGGAACCAGTGGAAGCCCGTCCCCATGCAGCGCGGCGATGATGGGATCTGGCGGCTGGAAGTGCCGCTTGAGGATGGCGAATATCAGTACAAATTCCAGATGGTGTCGCTAAGCTATTTCGCGGAAGGCCAGACGGTGCAGGTGGCCGACCCGAAAGCGCTGCAATTCACGCTCGACAGCCGTGAAAACTCCATTGTGCGCGTGAAAGGCAGCCAGCGCGTGACGACGACGTATGAATGGCAGCATGATGACAAGCCGCTGCCGAGCAACGACGAACTCATCATTTATGAGATGCACGTCGGGGATTTTCGCGGCGGCCCCGGTGATACGGACGATAAGCAGGGCACGTTCCAGCGCGTCATCGAAAAGCTGAATTATCTCGTTGATCTGGGCGTGAATGCGATTGAACTGATGCCCGTGAACGAGTTCCCCGGCCATCACGCCTGGGGCTATTCGCAGCGCAGCATTTATGCGATTGAAAACAGCTACGGCTCTCCCGACGAGCTTTGCCGCCTGGTGGATGAATGCCATGCGCGCGGCATTCGGGTGATCCATGATGCGGTTTACAACCACATGGAGATGGACGCGCCGCTGACCAAGATCGACTATACCTACTGGTTCTATCGGGAAGACCCCAGCGAACCCGCGCTGCAATTCGGCCCCAAGTTCAATTATGAGCACTGCGACGAGAAGCTGAATCGCTTCCCGGCGCGTGAGCACGTCATCGGCGCGATGTATCAGTGGGTGAATCTTTTCCACATCGACGGCATCCGCTTTGACTGCACCCGCGCCCTCAAGTATTTCGATCTGCTGCGCTGGTTCCACGACGAGATGCACGGGCAGGTGGACGGCAAGCCGTTCTACACCATCGCCGAGCATGTACCACAGGATCCCGCGATTGCTGGCCCCGACGGCCCAATGGACGCGGCCTGGCATGAGAACTTCTACTATCAGATGGAAGCAACCGTGCTTGGCATCGAGCGCGGCGGTCGCCAGCCTTTCGACACCAACGAAGTGCTGCGCCTGCTGGATGGACGGCAGGACGGCTTTGGCGGGTCGTTGAACACGGTCAAATATCATGACAATCACGACCATGATCGGCTGGCGTGGCTGCTGGGCGCGGCGGCCAACACCTATGATGAAGCCGCCTTCCGCCGCCTCAAACTGGGCGCGACGCTGCTGCTGACCGCACCCGGAATCCCGATGCTGTGGATGGGGCAGGAATTCGGCCAGAGCACGCAGAAGCAGATCGAGCCGGTGCCGCTGCACTGGAGCCTGCTGGAGAATGCCAATAATCAGGGCTTATTCAACCACTACAAGTTCCTGATAGGCCTGCGGAAGTCCACGCCCGCGCTGTACAGCAACACCTTTGAGCCGATTGCCAACTGGCCGGAGCGCGGGATTCTGGCGTTCAAGCGCTGGACGGACGCAGGCGGTCAGGTGGTCGTGGTCGCTAACCTGAAAGACGAATTCGCCGGGGCGTTTGAAATCGGCGCGGCGGGGCTGGAAGATGGGCAGTGGCACGAGGGGGTCTACAACTACGATGTACAGGTAGAGGGCGGCTGCCTGCGCGACAGCCTGGCGGAAAGCGAAGTGAAGGTCTATATCAAGCAGTGACGGCCTGGTCGTCTGGGCGGGGCCGCGCAACCCCGCCTACGACAAATCATGCCTTCAAGCGATTGAGCAGACCGCTGTAACGCTCGGCAACTTTGTTATTCTGCACGGCCATATACACCGCCTTGCGACTGCCGACCATCACGACCATCTTCTTGGCACGGGTGATGGCCGTATACAGCAGATTGCGCTGGAGCATCATGTAGTGCTGCGTCAGCACGGGCATGACCACCACCGGATATTCTGACCCCTGGCTGCGGTGGGTGCTGATGCAGTAGGCGTGCATCAGTTCTTCCGCCTCGGTGAAGTCGTAATAGACGAAGCGCCCGTCGATGACCACTTCCAGCGTGTTTTCATCGAAGTCCAGGCCATAGATGCGGCCAATGTCGCCGTTGAACACTTCCTTGTCATAGTTGTTCTTGGTCTGCATGACCTTATCCCCGACGCGGAAGACGCGCCCGTTCAGGGTTTTTTCCGCAAGGCGGCGATTGCTGTTGAGCGCGGCCTGGAGCGCATCATTCAGCGCATTCACGCCCGACGGCCCCCGGTACATGGGCGCGATCACCTGTACATCACTGAGCGGGTCATAGCCGAACTTGTTGGGCA
This sequence comes from bacterium, assembly GCA_033762735.1. GTDB lineage: Bacteria > Chloroflexota > Anaerolineae > Aggregatilineales > Phototrophicaceae > JANRLJ01. Next base: position 53,682 of record JANRLJ010000084.1, read on the forward strand.
GCCGGTTTCTGACCACATCCACCACCAGTTCGGCGGTGCGCGCCGGGTCTTCTTCCCCGAAAAAATAGAAGTCGGCGCTTTTGTTATCGGTGTGGGGCATCTCACCCTGATTGACTCGGTGGGCATTGACGACGATGTGGCTCTGTTCACTCTGGCGGAAGATCGTATCCAGCCGGGTGACGAAAGCTGCGCCGCTGTCGATCACATCGCGCAGTACATTGCCCGCGCCTACGCTGGGAAGCTGATCGACATCGCCCACCAGCATCAGATGGGCTTCGGGCGGCAGCGCTTTCAGCAGATGGTAGAACAGCATCAGGTCGATCATAGAGGCTTCATCCACGATCAGCATATCGACTTCCAGCGGGTTGTCGTCGTCGTACTGAAAGCCTTCCGCCGGGCTGTAGCCAAGCAGGCGGTGAATGGTAAAGGCCTCGTGCTCGGTCGCTTCCGTCAGGCGTTTGGCGGCGCGGCCTGTGGGGGAAGCCAGCGCGAACTCAAATTCATAGGATTCCAGCGCCCGGATGACCATTTGCAGCGTGGTCGTCTTGCCAGTGCCGGGGCCGCCCGTGAGCACCGAGACTTTGCTGGTGAGGGCCGCTTTGACCGCGCCCTGCTGCTGGGCGGAAAGTGTTACGCTGTTGTCTTCCGCCAGCTCCTTGAGGAACTCTGTCCATTGTACGCTGCGGGTGTCCTCTTTGATGGCGGATGGTGTGCTGACCATACGCAGCAGCCGTTCGGTTACGCCTTTTTCCGCGCGGTGGTACATCGGCAGATAGATCGCGGTCGCGCGTTCGCCGCCTTTGGCGACCGGGCCGGGGATAATCTCACGGATCAGATCGCCTGCCAGCAGGGCTTCCCCCAGCACTTCATTCACGCGATCTTCGTTGGTGATTTGCAGCAGCTTGCAGGCGGTTTCTACCAGTACGGCATGGGGGGCGTAGGTATGGCCTTCGTTCGCCAGTTGATTGAGCGCGTAGTACAGCCCGGCGCGGACACGCTCCCGTGCATCCGGCTCCACGCCCATGTTGCGGGCGATCTGGTCAGCTTTCAAAAACCCGATCCCGAAGACCTCATCCGCCAGCGCATAGGGATTTTCCTTGACGCGGTTGACCGTCTCGCTGCCATATTCGCCGTAAATCCGCGCCGCCATCTTGCTGCTGACGCCGAAGCCCTGCAGGAAGATCATCGTGTTGCGGATGGCATAATTTTCCTGCCAGGCGCGGGCGAGGCTGTCCACCAGCGAAGCCTTAATGCCGGGGACTTCGCCAATGCGCTGCGGTTCTTTATTGAGGATGTCTAAAGTCTTGAGTCCGAAATGATTGACAATCAGTTCAGCACGTTTCTCGCCGATGCCGCGCACAATGCCGCTGGCGAGATAGCGCTTGATCCCTTCCAGGCTGTTGGGTTGAATCGGCGTGACAACGCTGGCACGCATCTGGCGGCCATACTTGGGGTCTTCGATCCAATCACCGTTAAATTCAACCGTCTCCCCCACGCCCAGTTCCGGCATCACCCCGACGACCGTCACAGTGCCGTCGCGGGCTTCGGCGCTGGGGATGCGTTTATCTGGCCGGACTTTAATCACGCTGTAGCCAGTGGAGTCATTAAAGTAGGTGACGCGCTCGATTGTGCCGGTGAAGGTTTCCATCATACTCTTTCACTGAACTCTTGTTCCGATATTCTACCATAATGAAGAAGCAGTTATAGGCTTCCTAATATACCCCATCAGGATTCCCGAAAAAGTTATTAATTTCGTCCAAAAGGCTGGAACATTGAGAAAAGGTATGGTACTTTAGATTCATTGACAACGGTTAGACAATGCTTGTGAGGGTAAGGCCATGTCGTACTTCAATCAGGATCACCACTTCGCACTACTTTCGGTACAGGCCAACGGTCTGGGCAGCGAAACTTCCCTTCAGGCTGCCTATCGCCGTCTGCTTGACCTGCACACAAGTCTTTATCCTAAATTACGCAAACATGGTTTTGATCTTTCGACTGAAGTTTTCCCCAATACTACAACCCCTTTGACCTCCATTGCCAACCCGAATGACCCCGAAACCCTGATGTTCGGCTTCAGCCGCACCCGCTCGCAGGCACTGACCGTCGAGGGGATGATGGGGCGCGAGGGCGACGTTGAACTGCGCCGCCACCCGATCATCGAACTGCGCCTGACGCCGACTCATTTCGTGGTCGAACTGGTCGTGTCGCCTTTTGCCTGGTATGACCAGCAGAACTTTGCCGGGAAGATGACGTTTGAACAGCATCGCACGGCACTGGTCAAACTGCTGGGCAAGATGAACCAGCCCTATCATCTCGGTTTCTGGTCTGGCACCCAGTTAAGCGAGATGCACCTGACCACCGGGCAGCTCCCCCCGGCTCGCCTCGTCTCCGAATGGCTGAGCACGTTCGCCGCCGGGCGCGATCACTTCCGCATTGGCCGCTGGTATGAAGTCGAAGATGCTGCGCTGACGGAACAGAACGCCCTGCATGAAGTTTTCGACCGTGTGCGCGACCTCTATAACGTCTATGAATTCGTCGCGTGGACGAGCAATAACAACTTCCACAGCTTCTATGCGCGTCGCATGGCCGCCCGCGCTTAAGCATCGAACTCTGGGGAGTGGTGAAAATCAGGGAGATGTACGGGCGTAGCGCGCTACGCCCCTGCCATGATGTCCTCAAAATTCACTACACCTTAACTCTGTAAACCGAAAAACAAGGGGCAGTGTTCCCCTTGTTTTTGTTTTACCCTATTCTGTTGTCACAAGCAGGCTTACCCGCCGGGACGGACTTCAGCCTGACCAATCTCCGAGGCGACTTCCGCAGCAGTGCCATCCCCGTTCAGCCGCATCAACCGCGCCGCCACAGAGCGCTGTTCCTGCCGCCAGCCATCCGGGGCAGACAGGTCAATCTGTCCGGCGGTAATCGCTTCGACCCACGCTTCACCGTTGGGCACAAGGCTGAAATACAGCCCATTGGCCGCGCCAAAAATCTGCCCGACTGCCCAGCCTGGTCCGGTATAGACCTGTGTTCCTGCGCCCGCAGTCGCCCCCGGCAGTTGATAGAGCGACACCTGATACTGCGGGAAGGTCACGGCTTCCATGCCCGTATAAGCGGAAAAGGCAGCGGCTTCTTCCGGCGCAAGCGGGAGCGCTTCGGCCAGCAGCGTGCGCGTACTGTAGTAGGGTGTGCCGTCCGCACCCCAGCCGATCTGATCGAGCAGCGGGTCACTGGTCAGATCAGTCACCTGCCGCGCTTCCAGGTCAAGCAGCGCTACCGAGGAGGAGTCCCGCCGCACCACGAGCACCTGTCGTCCGTCACGGTTGACCTGTGCGCGGCTCAGATCGCTGCCCAGTTCCGTTGTGGTGCCGCTGGAAAGATCAAACAGGGCGAGTCCGATGCCGGTACAGGCCGTGCTGTGCAGGATGCCGTAGGGCGTGTTCTCGAATGTCAGCGCACTGCCGCCGAAACCTGCCTCGGCATTGTAGACCGCGTCCATTGGGAAGGGCGACCCACCGCCACAGCCGACTCCAAATCCAAAGCTCCCGACGCTCTGGGCTTCTGAGCCGTCGTCCACGCCGCGTACAAATACCGTCATCGTCGAGCCAGGGAGTCCATTGGGGAGTTCGGTAATGGCCGACGCATCCTCGACTGTGTAGATGATCTGGCTGCCATCACTGGTGAACGTCACCGGAAGATAGGAGACGCCTTCCGCGATCAGAACCGGACTCGATGCATTCGCATCCGTCAGCATGAGGCGGGTGGTAGTGCCATCATAAACCGTATAGGCCAGACGGTTGTTGTCCGCACTCCACGTCAGGTCGTAGTAGGCAATGTTCGGCCCTTCGACCAGAAGCGGCTCTCCGTTGCCGTAGAGATACAGGCTGCCATTCGTCACGGCGGCCAAAGTGGGAATGCCTGACTGTGCCTGTACGGTCGCAGCAGCCAGGGGCATACACAGCAAAAAAGCGCTCAACAGCGCCACAATTTTCCGGTAGATGGACATCTCAATGACAAACTCCTTCAACCCGCGATCAGCATCCTTACACACGATGCCAGTGTCCAGTGTAGGGGCGATGCGGTTGTTTTACACGACGCTTGCCCGCTGATTGTACTACGTTCACGCCCAATCCAGTGGGAAATTAGGCCTAGCGTCTTTGGATTTTCTAACCCACATGCATGATTAACGTAAAATAACGTTTATATTGTGTTAATTCTTTGTCCCATATCTTGACACAGATTCGTGAACTTTCATATAATTTTGATATATCCAAAGGACATATTGGAACCCTTCCCAGCCTTACTGTAAAGGCCCACTGTAATGAAACAATCGCAGAATTACATCAGCAACCGCGTTCTGAAGATCAATGTCGGCTTTCTGCTGAGCGATGGTCCGGCACACAGCCAGGACTCGGTCATTGATTTTCCCAAAGTGCGGGTGTCTGATGATCTCACACTTGAATACGTGCGCGGGCCGCTGCGCCTGAGCCGCACGTCCGAAGGTATTCTGGTGCAGGCCGACCTTGAAGCGGCGGTCGAAGCCGAATGTTACCGCTGTCTCGAAGCGACTGACAACGTTTTCCAGGTACATCTGGAAGAACTGTTTGCCACCGATGGGTCGGTGCAGACGGACTTCCGCGTCCATGATGACGGCATTCTTGATCTGGCGCCGCTGCTGCGCGACGAAGCGCTGCTCGCCATCGACAACCGTGTTTTATGCCGCCCCGACTGCAAGGGTTTATGCCCGGAATGCGGGTCGAATCTCAACATTGTTCCATGCCAGTGTGAACTTGAGTCCGTTGATCCTCGCCTGGCCGCGCTCAAGAACCTGTTAGACACCCAATAACTTATCCGTGTTATTCAGAGTCCCCAGGAGTAAAGCGTTCTTATGGATTACGAAGCAGATTATGCATCAGAGTTAGATACGATGGCGGGCAGTGATTTTTTCGATGCCGAGCCAGAGGAGCCAACCTTCGACGATATGTTCCTCAACGATGTGGAGGGGGACGATCTGCTGCTCGAAGACGATTTACTCTCGGACGACTTTGAAGACGAGCTGGACGAAGAAGACGAGGACGAGCCGTTCGACATCCACGCCCTCTCATCCAGCGACACGGTCGGGCTGTATCTCAAGGAAATGGCGCGGGTGCCGCTGCTGAGCAATGAGGAAGAAATTGACCTGGCGATGCGGCTGGAAGCAGGCCTCGCCGCCGAAAAGAAACTGCTGAAAAACCCCGATCATCTCCGTGCCACCGAATGGCGCATCCTGGTGCAGGATGGCCTGAACGCCCGCGACCATCTGATTAAGGCCAATACCCGCCTGGTCGTCTCCATCGCCAAGAAGTACATGAGCCGGGGTGTTCCGTTCCTCGATCTGATTCAGGAGGGCAACCTGGGGCTGATGAAGGCGGTTGAGAAGTTTGACTACCGCCGGGGCTTCCGCTTCAGCACCTACGCGACCTGGTGGATTCGCCAGACGATCACCCGTGCGGTGGCCGATCAGGGCCGCACCATTCGCGTCCCGGTTCACATGAGCGACCGCATCCGCAAGCTGTACCGCGTGGCGCGCGAGCTGGAACAGCAGCACGGGCGCAAGCCGACGCTGGATGAAATGGCTGAGGCGATGGAGTGCGATACGCGCAAAGTCCAGTGGATGCTGAAGGTGTCCTGGCAGCCGCTCAGCCTGGAGCATCCGGTCGGCGACGACGAGGACAGCGAACTCGGCAACTTCATCGAGAACGACGCTTCCCCCTCCCCCGCCCAGAGCGCCTATGACAAGATGCTGCGCGAGAAGATCGAGTCGCTGCTGGGGACGCTCACGCCGCGCGAAGCCCGTATTTTGCGGCTGCGTTTCGGCCTGCAGAATGGCCGCAGTTATACTTTGGAAGAAGTCGGGCAGAAGTTCGGCCTGACGCGCGAACGCATCCGGCAGATCGAAGGCCGGGCGCTGCGCCGCCTGCGCCATCCCCGCCGCAGCCGTCAACTGAGAGATTATCTGTAAGATGTTATCAGTTTTTAGTGATTAGTTTTTAGTAGGGAGTACCCATGTGTACTCCCTCCAACGTTTGCCCATCCATCGCAAACATCAACGGTGCTCAAAAGGGCACCTTTTTTGTTTCTCAATAATCGTCCCAAACGGTTCTCAACATCTCCTAAAAATAGCCGTCTGATTGCTGGACAAAACCTCAATTGGGTGTATTGTTTTCCATAAGTTTCGGCACATTTCGTGCCGCGTGAAATCTCTTCCTGAGGTGAATCTGACATGGCTGAGTTTAACCATATGTACCAGCGGGCGACCTATTACGACATCGTGTTCAAGCGCGATGTGTCCCGCGAATTGGATTTTGTCTCCGATCTATATTACCAGCGACAAGGCCGAAGTCCCTGCTCGCTGGTCGATCTCGCCTGCGGACCGGGCTATCATGCGCGCGCCTTCGCCAAACGCGGTGGCACGGCCTATGGACTGGATTTGCGGGCAGAGATGACGGCCTTCGCCGACGAACAGGCCAGGGCAGAAGGGGTTCAGGTCCACTGGCTGGCGGCGGATATGCGTCACTTCCGGCTGGAAGAACCCGTTGACCTCATCATCAATATGTTCGATGGCATCGACTGCCTGAACAGCAACGAGGATTTACTGGCGCACTTCAACGCAGTCGCGCACAACCTCACGCCCGGCGGGCTGTATCTGCTCGACGTGACCCACCCGGCGCAGGTCGGTTATGGCTATTATGGCAGCTTCGCCTACAGCGGCGAACGCGATGGCGTCTCGGTAGAGATCAAATGGGCGACCAACAAGCCATATGTCCATGCCCGCACTGGCGTGGCCGAAACCGAGATCGAGATGCACATCGACGATCACGGGCAGAAGCACATCATCCGCGACTGCGCCCACGAACGCATCATCACCGCCCCCGAAATTGAACTCTTCTGCTGGCTGAGCGACGGCCTGCGCATCCTCGATTTTTACGGCGACTTCGACCTGAACCAGCCGCTTGATAATTCCCCCACGTCCCGCCGCATGATCGGTGTCCTGCAAAAATTTGGCTAAGGGACTTTAGGGTACAGCCCTGTTTTTAACCTTCAACCGAAATCTTTTCAGACTCGTTGGCTGCCTGCCAGGTTTATTTGCGTAGGTGTGGAGTGGCAATCTACTATTGCTATCGTCCTGAATGACCCTTGTGTTGGTAGGACACGGCATGTCCGTGTCCCTACTCGGCACTTTCGACTCGGTACTCGTTACTTATACCCGTGTGGATGGCTCTGATGCCAGTTCCAGGCCGTTTTGATAATGGCTTCCAGGCTGTCATATTCCGGTTCCCAGCCCAGTTCAGCCATGATGCGGGTGCTGTCCGCCACCAGACGCGGCAGATCACCCGCGCGGCGTTCGCCAAAGGTGGCGGGAATAGGATGCCCGGTGACGGCGCGGGCGGTCTCCAGCACTTGCAGCACGGAATAGCCCTGCCCGCTGCCCAGGTTATAGACGCGGCTCTCGCCGTCTTCCAGCGCCTGCATCGCCAGGATATGGGCTGACGCTAAATCCATCACATGCACATAATCACGGATAGCCGTGCCGTCGGGCGTGTCGTAATCGTTCCCATAGACCAGCACCCTTTCCCGCTGGCCGAGCGCCACTTGCAGCACAATCGGGACGAGGTGCGTTTCGGGGTCGTGCGCCTCGCCGATATGCCCGTTGGGGTGCGCACCGCTGGCGTTGAAATAGCGCAGGCAGCAGTATTTCAGCCCGTAGATGCGATCCATCCAGGCCAGCAGGCGTTCCCCGGCGTATTTCGTCTCGCCGTAGATGCTGCCGGGGATGAGGGGTTCGTCCTCGCGGATGGGGATGCGTTCGGGCTTGTCGTAGAGGTTGGCGGTGGAGGACAGGATAAAGCGCTGGATTCCGTTCCCAGTGACGTGTTCCAGCAGGTTAATCATGCCGGTGATGTTGTCGCGCAGGTACTTGAACGGCTTCTGCATACTCTCGCCCACCTGAATGTGTGAGGCGAAGTGCATCACGCCGTCGAACCCGGTGTGCTGCGCGAACAAGGCGGCCAGTTCGTCCTGGTTCATCAGGTCGCCCTGCACGAAGACCGCATCCTTATGCACGGCTTCCCGGTGTCCTGCCACCAGATTGTCATACACCACGACCTGATGCCCCTGGTGAATCAGCAGTTCAACCACATGGCTGCCGATGTAGCCCGCGCCCCCTGTGACCAGAATTTTCATACCGTTTCCCTTTTGTGCGACGGATATACCGCGAATTATACACGGCAGCGTTGTGGAAAGATCAGCGGTGACTCGCAAGCAGCGTAGGCTGAGCGTGGGAAATTCGGCGGAAACGCAGCGGGCAGCGGTGTTACAATCGGTTCAACTGATTTTCACACCATTCAACAGAAGGAGATGTCCTATGCTGCGTCGATTATGGATTGTCGTGCTGCTGTTCGTCCTGGTGACGGTCGCGGCGGCTCAGGGTGCGCCCGACCAGATCAATCTGGCGCTGGCCGATCTTAGCACCCGGCTCGGTTTTCCCGTTACGCTGGAGATTCTCGATAACTGGAACTGGTCACAGGACGATTATCCCGACACCAGCCTCGGCTGTCCCCAGGCCGGGCAGGCTTATAACCCGCTCATCACCGTCGGCTATCGCTTCGAGCTGACTTACGGCGGCAGCATTTATGACTATCGCGTGGCCGCTGATCGCAGTATTGTCCTCCTGTGCAGTGTGACGCCGCTGGGCGAAACCACACCCGAAGCCACGACCCCTCTCGAAGAGGCGGTCAGCAATCCGCTGTGTCCGGTGCCGCCCGCTGGCATTGTCTATCCCGTGACTCGTCTGACCGTCGAAATTCAGGGGCGCGTGGTGCCCGGTTTGCCCAATAACGTCCGCGCCGAACCGAACACGAGCGCGGCACTGGTAGGGGAAATTCCCGGCGGCGGTGTGTTCACCGTCGTGGCAGGGCCTCAGTGCGACGCGACCGGGCTGGTGTGGTGGCAGGTCGATTTTGATGGGCTGATCGGCTGGACGGCGGAAGGCGCGAATGGGCAGTACTTCATCGAACCTGCTCCTGGTGCGCTGCTGCCCACTGACCGCGCCGTGATTGCCCTTGAAAACGCCGCACAGTTGAACGAACTCTCGCGTTTGCAGGGCAATTTTGCGCCTGCGCTGGCCTGGGTGCAGGAAGCCGCCCCTGATGGCACAACGCCCACGCCTGCACAGTTGATTGCGCTGGGCGACCTCGGCGCAAACGGCGCATGGATTTATGACACAGCGGCACTCGAACAGGCTCCCCGCATCCTTGACACAGAAACGCGCCTGACCCAAATCGCGGTTGGGCCAGATGCCATCCTGCCTCTGTTTGGCGCGAATGACGGCACGATTCGCCTTTGGGACATCCGCACCACTGCGCCGCTGCTGGAACGCGCCCAGCTTCAAAGCCAGGCTGATCCGGTGACAGCGGTGGCTTTTAGCGCGGATGGGACGACGCTGGCCGCCGCTGGTGGTCGCGCCATTTTGCAGCAGGACGTGCCGGAAAATCAGTACGCGATTGCGACCTGGGATGTGGAAACCGTGTCGCTGCGTCCGGTCGCGCTGCGCGGGCACACCAACGAGGTCATGGTGCTGGCGTTCGGCATCGATAATACGACGCTCTATTCCGCCAGCCTGGACGGAACCGTTCGCACATGGAATGTACAGACGGGGGAATCGACGGTGCTGTATGACGGCGGCGTTTCCATCAATGACATAGCCTTGAGCGCAGATGGTGCGCAGATTGCACTGGCGACGGTCGGGCAGGTCGTGCTGCTGAATGCGACCAGTGGTGAAGCGCTGGCGACGATTGCGACTCCGGCAGCTGCCAACAGCGTGAGCTTTAGTCCGGAGGGAACGCTGCTTGCAGTGGCAGGTGCGGATGGCCTTGTGTCGGTGCTTGATGCCGCTGCAATGGCCGAAGGCAGCGACCAACCGCTGATTACCACCCTGAGCGGGCACGACGGTGCGGTTGAAGCGGTGGCCTTCAGCCCGGATGGGTCATTAATCGCGACGCTGGGCGAGGATAACACCCTCCGTCTGTGGGGCGTGGTGGAAAGCGTGGGCTAAGCGCTTTCTCCATTTTCATCATCAGAGGGGCGAAGCGTTCACAGCAGTTCGCCCCTCTTTTGTTGTTTCTTCTTTGTATCTGGCGCAGCTTTATGGTTCAATCAGGAATGGTGCAGGCGTTGGTTGATAAATCCCGGACTGATTGAATGACGGCCAAATCCCCAAGCAAGCTCACCTCCGGTGATAATCCGATGGAGGACAACCTCGTTCACAGGCTGCTGGTCATCTCTGAACGGATGCAAAAGCTGCCGCCGCTGGTGGTCGTTCTGGAAATTACCGCGTTCGCCCTGATGCTTTATGGGCTGTTCGTGCTGAGGCGCAACACTACAGAAGGCATTGTCATCGGCATCAGTTTTGCCCTGTTCAGCCTGCTCGACTGGTTCGCGCTGTGGCGGCTACCCCGTGCTGGACTGAGCTATGGGCCAGACCGTCCTCCGGCGATGGCGCTGGCGGCGCTGCGGGCGTTTCTGCTGCTGATCGTCGGCATTGCAGGCCTGTCGTGGTTTGTGGCGCTGCTGGTCAATATCACCCTTTCCGCTGTAGCTTTTTACGCCACCTGGATTGCCCCGTTTCGTCTGGGCGTGACCTATCAGGAAAAGGTGACTCACGACCTCCCCTCCGGGACGAAAATCCGTGTGCTGCATATTGCCGATCTGCATGTGGAGCGGCTGACCAAACGCGAACACCGCCTGAACGCGCAGATCACAATGCTCAAACCCGATGTAATCGTCTTCTCCGGTGATTTCGTCAATATCTCCTACAAGGACGATCCCTATGCCGAGGCCGCGATCCGCAACCTGATCGGCGCGTGGAGTGCTCCTCTGGGAGTCTATTGTGTACCGGGGACGTACACGGTCGAACCGCTGGAACGGGTACAGGCCTTTGTGCGGGGACTGGACAATATCCGCCTGCTGCTGGATGAGTGGGTGCGGTTGCCTCTCACGGGCGCGGGCGAGTTCTGGCTGCTGGGGATGGTCACGACCCATTATCTGGACGTTGACCGGGAAAAGCCCTATGCCCTGATCCGCGACCTTCCCGCCGAGGGCCGTGATGGATTCCGCCTGATGCTCACCCATTCCCCCGATGTTGCGCCAGAAGCCGATAGCGCCGGGTATGACCTGTACCTGTGCGGGCATACACACGGCGGTCAACTGCGTCTGCCGTTCATCGGCCCGCTGCTGACCGGGAGCCACGTGGGGCGGCGCTTTGTTATGGGGCGTTACGACCTGCAAAATCTGACGCTCTACACCTCGCGTGGGGTGGGTATGGAGGGCTGGGGAGCGCCACGCGCACGGTTCCTCTGCCCGCCGGAAGTGATCCTGTGGGAAATCAAAGGTGTGTAAGGCGCATCCGGTCAAAACGGGGTAGACTCTTATCCAGCACAGGAAAGGGACTTTCATGCGTCGTTGGGTTTTGGTCGTCGTGGCACTGCTGATGATGGCAGGGATAGGCGCATGTGATCTGCGCCCACCGCCGCCCACACGAACCCGCCTGATCGTCAATACCCTGCCGCCTTCTCTCACACCAGAACGCACCGCGACTGCCGTCGCCCAAATCAGCTCCATTCCCAGAAGAACACCTTCACGCACTCCTGTTCCTCCTGCCACACGAACACGCGCCGTCACCCAATCAGTGCGTCCACAGCCGACTCCGGTCTGCAACGATGCCCCGCCCACCCGTCTGATCCTGGGTGAACGCGGTCGGGTGCTGGCAGAAGACCCACGTCCACTGAATGTCCGTTCCGGCCCGGGGACGGATTACCGTATTTTCGGACGGCTGGAGGTGATGGAAGTGTTCGTCGTCGTGGATGGGCCGATGTGCGGCGACGGCTATGCCTGGTTCAAAATTCAGCGCGGCATCTTAGAGGGATGGATTGCTGAAGGCGACCTGGGGATTTATTACGTAGAACCCTTCCTGCCGGGTTGACGCAAGGGGAGAATTTCAGTAGACTACAAACAATGAGGGGCAGTGGCGCAACCGGCTGACGCGGCCGACTTAAAATCGGCTTCCTTCGGGAATGTGGGTTCGAATCCCACCTGCCTCACTTAATCAGACGACCGCTGTTTTGATCTCCCTGCTGCTTCCTAGCTGAACATCGCATCCAACGCGGCTGCATTGCGTTTACCGGGCGTTTGCAGAACGCAGCAAAATCAGTCCGCTGTACGGCGGCAGATTAATTTGTGTCCCCGGTTCTGTATTCAGACCACTCAGACTCGTTGTAAAGCCGTATGGGCGTGTCACCACGGCTGGGTTTGCAGTTGTATTCACCACAAGCTGTGCGAACTCTTCCAACCTGAGAGGCACTGCATCCACTGGCTGCACCGCAAGCGTATGGAGCCACACCTCAGGCACGTCTTCTGCCCCTTCAAATTGCAGCGTTAGCCGCTGCTCTCCTTCTGTAACCAGTGCCGTCAGGTAGCCCGTGTAAATGCCTTGCTGAACAGATAACCAAAACCGCACAGGCTCGGTTGTCGTTTCCCAGGGGTCGTTGATCTGCTGGAGGTAAACCATCACAGGGATGCTTCTGCTGGCCTGAGCGTGGAACGAAACGCGCAATATCTGCCCCTCGGTTGTTTCCCCAGCATCGGTATAGATCAGGGCGGATGCAGTGGTATCCGGCAACCGAGCGCGAAGGGTGCCACCGTTCTGCACATCCCATGCAACCTCGAGGGGCTGTTCCGACCACCAACCCCAATCTTCAATCCCTTCATTCACGATGCGGTTGGCTCCGGGCTGGCCCACCTCGACATAGGGTAAAAGACGAATACCGCAGTCCTCGCTGTTGGCATCATGACCATACGCCGTCTGCCATTGGTCGAGTGTCAGTTGCAGATCGGTATCCTCAGGTTGATACCCCAGCATCACCGGGCGGTCGCGCAGGGGATTGCAGTAACGATTGTCCTCAAGCGCCCCCAGGCGGCTGAACCATTCCACACCGGCAAGACTTGTCGCCACATGCAAGGGCGGCGCAATCGGGCTAAAGTTCAAAATCTGATTACGGCGAATGACGCTGTCCGTCGAGTCAAGATCGCCTAAGGCATCATCGATCACGTAAATGCCCGCTTCCCCTGCGTCAAAGATGAGATTATCTTCGACACGAATAGAGCGAGTGTTGTGCAGCACAATGCCGTTTGCACCCACATACCCGATCACATTGCCCTGCACCTCGATGTTGAAGGAGTCATCGTCCAGATAAATGCCGTTTACCGCTGGCGTCCCCCAGGGAATAGCGGCAGTACTTCCCAGTCCATACATCACAATATTGCCGACGATGCGGCTGTTCCCGCTGTCAAAGGTGTAAATGCCGCCACCATCGACTTTGACCAGCGCGAAATGGCGAACAATATTGTTCTGGACAACGACGCCGGAAACGCGCACCCCGTTGTAGCCGATATATTCCACAAGGTTTCGCTCAAAGCGCGAGTCCTGCCCGTTAAACTCCACCCCAAGATACTGCCCATCCCCGCCGCGTCCCATCCCCGCCAGCAATCCGATGTTGGCGATAATGCTGTCCGAAATGGTGCAGGTCAGACAGTCATGGATCATGATGCCATTGGAGAGATGGTCGAGGACGTGGCTTTCGGAAATCGCGAGCTGAGCACAATCCGTAGCACGGAGGCCGTTTTGCGCACTATAGGCAATCTGTAGATTGATGAGTTCGATATGATCGCACTGTGCCACGTCAACGGTGGTATCCGTGCCGCCTTCGATGGCAACATCCTGGATACGAATATGCTGTACATCCGCGATACGCAGCACACTTTCGACACTACTCGTCTGAAGTAGGCGCAGGTTCGGATCCGTCGTTAAATAGAGGGTGATCTGCTGGGTAGCTGCATCGTAGACCCATTCGCCATCCTGATCGAGCGCGGCAGGATGATTTTGCAGGAAGTACCCATGCCCCACTTCAAAATTATAACTGGTGTCATCCAGCGGTGTTCCCAGCAGGAGCGTATCGTCCGCGTGGGAAATGATCGGATAACGATCCAGCACCCACGCGATGCTGCGAATCACCAGTTCACCACCCGTCCAGTTCGTACCATTGTTCAGTGCATCATCGCTGATGTGTGAACGTCCGCCAGCACGATCAAAGTACAGATAGCCCTCATCCCCTTCATTCAGGTTCGGGTAACGAGCTTTGCCCTGGAGCCGTCCGTCCAGCAGCAGGATGTCCGTGTGACTGGCACAAGATGGGCAGGTGGACTGCCATCGATTACCTCCAATATTGACCCACCCGGTCAGTGTCGTTAATCCGCTTAACACGGGTGCGTTGCCTGTGCCGTAGGCTCCCAGCACGAGGGGTTGTTCCGCGGTGCCAGATCTACTGAATGAGAGACTTCCGGGATAAGTACCGCCTCGCTCAAACAGGATTTGCCCACCCGGCGGTAATTGATCGATGATGGATTGAACCTGCTGCAAAGTACGCCAGGGTTGTTCCTGTGTTCCTGGCGCATGGTCATCTCCATTGGGTGAAACGTAATAGGCTGCCTCCTGGGCGCGGACGAGGGAGGTGCTGAGCAGCAGAGCGATTGTGAGCAGCAAACCATAACGCCAACGTTTCATCCAGAGCCTCCCCTGTCTTCGGCAGATTGCACGTTATCAGCTTACGGCTTTTTTCACCAGCTCGATGATTTTTGCCTCTTCGGCGGGCGTCAGCGCGGTCAGCGCGAAGGCGGTCGGCCACATGGTGCCGTCGTCGAGGTTGGCCGTGTCGTTAAAGCCCAGCGTCCCGTACCTTGCGCCAAACTTCGCCGCGCTCTGAAAGAAGCAGACGATTTTGCCGTCTCTGGCATAGGCGGGCATCCCGTACCAGGTTTTCGGAAAGAGGTCTGGCGCGGTGACTTTGATGATCTCGTGCAGCCGGGTGGCGATGCTGCGATCTGGTTCCGGCATCTCAGCGATCTTCTCTAAAACATCCTGTTCGCCCGCCGCCTTATCCTTCTCTGCACGTGCTTCCGCCTTCAGCTCTTTGGCACGCTCCTTCATTGCAGCGCGTTCTTCGTCCGTAAAGCCATCCGCCTTCTGTTTGCTTTTCCTCGTAGTCATGAAAACCCCCTTAATCTTCGCTCGTGCAGTTGACAGGCACTTCAACGCTGCGTTGTCGGGCGCAGGAACGTCACGCTTTCATTCTGAGCGATGACGTGAATCCTTGCAACCGAACTACTGATGATTCAGCTTTGTTTTTTCGTTAAAGTTATGCTCAATCATAAAACATTTGTCCTGAATCGGCTTCTCGAAAATTGCTCTGTTTCAACTGGCGACAAGCGCTATCGGCTGAAATTGAGCATTGCTGAATCGATGTGTTCCAGAATGAGGCGTTGAGAAAACCGCGTTTGGTGAATTCCGGGAAGCTGTGTTAGGCTGTAGTTGGAATATTTCGTTCAAACGGGCAACACCCAGACAAAACTCCTAAATCAAATGACCATCACATCGCAGTCCTTCATCAATCAGGGTGAGCGCCTTCATTACCGCACTGCGGGCGACTCTCAGAATCCGCCCCTGGTGATGGTGCATGGCTGGACATCCTATTCCGGCTACTGGTGGCCGATCTTCGAGGCATTGGCGGATACCCATTACTGCATCGCCATTGATCTGCTGGGGCACGGCAGCAGTGACAAACCCCGCGACGGCAATTACAGCATCACCACCAACACACGCCGGGTCCTCGCGCTGGCGGATCATCTGGGTCTGGACACGTTTACCTTCATCGGACATTCGATGGGCGGGCAGATTGGCTACAACATCGCCCTGCTGCACCCCGAACGGCTGGAACGGCTGATTACCATTTCGGGCGTCGCCAGCGGCAGATTGTCGCGCTACATCCGCTGGGTGCATCTGCCCGTGTTTTATGTCGGGGCGATGCTGCCGTCAATCTACGAATTCAGCCGCCTCGCTGTACGGCGTAACTGGCGCTGGTACATGAACATCTTCGATCCGCCCATTGTGTACGACCCTTCCGCCTATCCGGTGGCTTCGATGGATCACCAGATGGCGCTTGTGCCGGGCGGCGAGATGGCCTTCTATCGTGAACTGGTGGAAATCCCTCGTCACGATTTAAGCGACCGCCTGCACGAAATTACCACGCCAACGCTCGTCATCTTCGGGCGACAGGACGGCACTGTTCCGCTGATGGATGCTTACCTAGCGGGCGGCTGCATCCCCAACGCTGAACTGGTGCTGATCGACCGCTGCGGTCACAGTCCACTCACCGAACAACCCACGCAGGTGGTGGAAGCCGTGCGGCGCTTTCTGTACAGGTAAACCAAAAGACACGGCTGACCGTGTCTCTGCACAAACGGCATTATCTGATAAACGTTACCCGGCACACTCCGGGTTATCCAGCGGACAGAGCCAGGGGTCTTCGGTCGTCCCCTCACCCACCCAACCGCGCTTGCCTTCCCGATCTACATACCAGTGCCAGATATTGTACTCGCTCCACGTCCCGCAAACCGGCCCGGCCAGAATTTGCACCAGTTGACCATCGTAGACCTGCACCTGTGTATAGGCCGCGCCACCGTCGATTCGATCCATCAGCCGCAGCGCCCCCTCACCGTTAAAATCCACCACGACCCAGTCCCCGACCGCAAAGCGAATCGGGGGAGCGCCTTCACAGCTTAAAGCAGGGGGCGTCGGGCTGGGGATAACGTCAGGCGCAGCGACAGCCCCATCCACTTCTGCACCCGCCGCAGAGGGAATCGACTGATCGACGGTCACAGCAGGCGCCGTCATTACCGGAAAGGTAGCGGTCGGCGTGGGAAGTTCAACCCATCCGACGGCTGTCGTTGCTTCCGGTATGGACAGCGCAGGTGCGGCAGCGACCACGACCGACACAGGTGTCAGCGTCGCCAGCGGTACAGTATCGACCAGGGCTTCACCATTGGCTAACGGCGACACGTAAGCGCGGATATCCATCGTCAGCGTATCCCCGTCCTGCCCCTCTCCCAGATTCAGCGTGTCGATCATCACACCCGGCACGGTCGCCTCGCGGATCTGAACCACGAAGCGCATCAGATCAGCCGCGTCACCGTTCACCTGTAAACGGAACAACCGCGTCTCATAAGGCAGCGTCTCGCTGGTCTGGACGCTCTGCTGCGTTTGCAGATTGGCAATCATGACGTGGTTGGCCTCGGCATAGGCATACAGCCGATCAAACAGGTCATCGACCTGATCGCTGGTCAAAAAGCTGCTGGCAGCCTGTGCCAGTTCGGTGCTGGCATTGTCAATACGTGCCGCGTACAGGGTGAGGTCGTCCTCATTCGCCGCCTCGGTATTGGTCGCGTTAAGCTGTGCCTGCTGTGACTCGCGCATCTGTGTCAGGCGGTCATAAGCCATCCAGTTCGGCAGGACAGAAGCCGCGCAAAACAGCGCATTCCCCACCACCAGCATCAACACCAGCAGCAGCGGCAGCCGCCCCCGCCAGCGGGCAATCAGATCACTGACAGCGTTCATACGCGCTCCAGAATGAGGACAAACTCGACAAAATAGGCTTCGGTCAGCGGCTCGGACGGTGATCCGGTCACACCCTGCGGTGCGTCCTGTGCTGCGACAAGCGGCGGTGTCGGCGTCGGCACCGCCCGCAGCGCAATCGACTGAACCGTCACCCGCGCGAACAGGCCACAGGTCTTGAGCGCATCCGCATACGCGGTGACAACTGCTTCGTCGCTGGCCTGACCATTGAGCGTGATGCGATTTTCCGCCTGAGCAATGCTGTGCAGTGTCAGTAACGCCGGATCATAATTCGAGATGTGCTGCATGGCGGTCGGCCAGTCCAGATGATCGGCGGCCAGTTCGGTCTGCACAGGCTGCAAGCCGACGATCTGTTCCTGAATGGCGACCAGCGTTGAGGAAAGTGCCTGTTCCTGGTCGGAAGGCGGCAGTGTCACCAGCAGTTGTTCTTCCATCTGCGCCATTTCGGCCTCTAGCGGCATGTTCAGGTCACGGATGGTCATGGAGACGATATTGAGCGCGGCGAACACCATGACCAGGCTGAGCGCGACAATCCAGATAATCCACCTTCCAAACCCGCCCTGACGCGGCGCAACGGGGATACTCACGTCTTGTTCTTCTGGAAAAGCAGGGTTTATTGGCTGCATCGAGAGCTTTCCTTATCACAGAGTCAAAAACGGATTGAAGACCAGCGCGATCATCGCTCCCAGGCAGAGGCACGGCGCATAGGGAAAGGTGATCGAGCGCGACCGATGGCGCAGCAGCAGTCCCACCGCCAGCACACCGCCCATCCCCACACCGACAATCAGCGCCCACAGCACACCGGGAAATCCGAGCATCAGGCCGATCAGCAGCGCCAGCTTCACGTCGCCCATGCCCAGCCCGCCGGGTGAGATGAAGGCCGCGCCCATGAAGATCGTCAGGGCAAACCCACCGCCGACCAGCACAAACAGGATCGGATGACCGAGCAGCACATGCGCCGTGAGCGTCAGCAGCAGCGCGGGGTAGATCATCAGGTTGAGCACCAGACGATAGCGCAGGTCGATCAGCGTGATAAGCAGGAAGAACATAAACAGCCCGGCCAGCAGAGCGAACTGTGCGGTTAACCCGTAAGCAGTAAACAGCAGGCCAAAGCTGGCCGCACCTGCAAGCATCACCGCATACAGCGGGATTACAACCCCCTGAACCGGTTCATCATACTGGTCGGTCGGCAGCAGCTTCCACTGTGGCAGCCGTTCAGTCACAAGCGCCGTCAAAGTGCCGCAAACTGCACCAAGCGCCGTTATCAGCACGATCATGCCTGCGCCTTTCCACCGAACGCGGCAGCGGTTTTGCTACAGAGAGCGGCCAGGTCGTGAATGTCGATCTGCGGCAGATCGCGGATCAGCACCGCCCGCTTTTCAGCATTATTGTCTTCGACAAACACACTCAGCAGATCGAGCATCGACTCCGACGCTGGCTTTGCGTCGGTCGTCGTTTCAGTCGACGTGACCGGGGTTGATGCGGCCTCTGGTTGGGCACTTGGGGCAGCGGACGCGGACGTGCTTGCAGGCGCAGCGGAGGGACTCGTCGTTGTTGAGGCAGCCTTGGATGATGTATCGCGCAGTGTTATCACTGGTTCACTTTCTTCCAGCACTTCGCGTTCGGCCATTTCCCGTGCTGCCTGCTCCGCCGTTTCCTGCATTCTTCGCACAGCACGACGGGCGCGTATGGCTTTGAACATCGACAGCACACCAAGCAGCAGCGCCAGCAGCAGCAGCAGCCCCGCGCCGCCCAGCGTCAGCAGGACGAGCCTTTGATTGAGGAGTGCTTCAATCAGTGACATGCGATTGCCTCTCGTATGCGCCCGCTTAGAGCGTCAGAATTCCAGCCACCATCGGCGGCACGACCAGGAAGGAAATACCCGAAATGAACACCGTCAGCGCCAGATAGAACGCCATCTTGACCCTGAAGCCGCCATCACACACGATAATGGCTGCCGCGCTGACCAGCGCCAGCAGCAGGATCATGCCTACGGTGATGGTGTGCAGAAATTGCAGATCAGCGGCGGAAAACTCGGCCATGCCCAGGCTCATGTTGACCTGCCCGTTGGCGGCCTCCGTGTTCTGTGGCATCAGCGTGGCGACCAGCGCGGCGAAGTTGTTGATGATAGACAATACGAACACCATCAGTCCGGCGACCACGGCCTGCATGACGGTCGTCAGACCCGAAAATGTCCCGGCGGTCAGGCGGCGTTTGGCACGGAGCTGAGTGGTTTTAGCGGCGAACAGCGAACACAGATAGCCCACGCGCTCCGGGTCACCACCGATTTTGACCGCGCCGTAGAAGATGTCGGTCACGGCGCTGATGAGCTTGCTGCCTGTGTCCTCCCCGAACTTGCGCCAGCACACCTCCGGCTCGACCAGCGCCTGCAAACGCTTGCTCAGGCGGTCGATGTCCGGTGCTAACGCCGGGAAGGAGGTTAAATCCATGCGGGTGAGCGCCTGCTTAAGCGTCGTCCCGGTCGAATTTGCCATACCGCCGACCGAACGCAGAAAGGTACTGAACTCGGCATCGCGTTTAATGCGCTTCTTCTCGCTTGCCAGCGCGGCAATCCCGATGGGCAGCAGCAGCACCGCCACCCACATCAGCAGCCAACCCAGCGGCACACCCAGCAAATTCATCAGGGCGGCGCTGGCGAAGCATACCGGGATGAGCGTGCGAAACAACCGCATTGCCCGCTGCTGTTCAGGCGAGCCATGAGATGGTTTGTTGGTCATTTTTTCACGCGGGGCGGAACGGTAAATAATCCAGGCCCCCATCACCGCCATCATGAAGCCCGTCATCACCAGACCGCCCATGACCGTCACATCCATCGAATAAATCATGGAAGAGATCATCTGAATAATGACGATCAGCGCGACCGAGATCACAATCGAGGAAAAGGCATTCGACCACTGCTTCATCGCTTCCAGATCGCGCTCGTAGCGGTTTTCGTAGTCCTCGGCCTGTACCTCCGCCTCACGCGCCAAAAAATCCGCCAGCGGCTCGCCAGAGCGCAGCGCATCCGACAGGCGCAGCAGGAAGCTTTTCATGTTTTCTGATTTCGCCTTGCTCCCCACGCGGCGGCAGGCTTCGGGATAGTCATAGCGGAACTCATCCACCAGCGTGTTCACAGCAGCGAAATAGACCGCCGCGCCAGACGATGACTGTGCCGCGATCTGAAAAATCTTCCCCCGTGACAACCCGGCGGAGGCCATCGCGGAGAGATACGTCATCTGGTAGAACATATCGAAGGGCGAGACTGGCTTAAAGGAGTTTT
Source organism: bacterium (assembly GCA_033762735.1). Classification (GTDB taxonomy): domain Bacteria; phylum Chloroflexota; class Anaerolineae; order Aggregatilineales; family Phototrophicaceae; genus JANRLJ01. The sequence goes on from JANRLJ010000084.1 coordinate 74,519, forward strand.
TGTCTTCGCGCTTCGGCGAGGACGCCAAAGAGTTCATGAAAGTCCGTTACCCCTTTCTCTTTATGCAGCTTTTCCAGAATTTTGGCGCGGCGCTTCACCTCGTCGTAGATGTCCTTGCGACGATGCGGCGGGATCCCGCGCTTGATGGCGATGATCTGCTCCAGCAGGTAGCTGTTCATGTAACCGGGGAACTCAAACGTGTCGTTGGCCGGGTTCCAGCGGAAGGCCTCCAGGAACGAAAAGCTCTCCGTCAACGGGTCATAGCCGATGATTTCGTTGATGCTCAGCACACGACGCGCCGAACGGCCATCCGCCAGGCGCACGGCTGACTGAATCACCGCCAGGTTCAGATTGTCGATATAGGTCTTGGGGATGTTGATCGGATCGCCCGTGAGACGCTGGATGAGCTTTTCGACCGATGCCGCGTGAAAGGTGGACATCACGCCGTGCCCGGTCTGCATTGCCTGGAACGCGACGACGGCTTCCATACTGCGGATTTCACCGACGATAATCATTTCAGGGCGCTGGCGCAGCGCGGCTTTGAGCAGTTCAAACATGCCTACGTCGCTGCCCTTCTTCTCTCCCCCGCCGTGCCGCGTGGATTCCTGCACCCAGTTCTTGTGCGGCACCTGCACTTCAGGCGTGTCCTCAATGGTCACGATTTTCGCATCAGGGCGGATAAAGGTGGTGATGGCGTTGAGCAGCGTGGTCTTGCCGGAAGCGGTCGCGCCCACCACAAAGCAGTTCATCCCGGCTTCCAGCATCAGCGAGAGATAGGCCGCCATCGTATAGTTGAGGCTGCCGAACTCGATCAGTTCGAGCACACTGGTTGGTGTGCCGGAAAACTTACGAATAGTGAAGTTGCTGCCTCGCTTGCTGATCTCCCGCCCATACACGATGTTGATACGCGAACCATCGGGCAGCACCGCATCCACCAGCGGATTGCGCACCGTCACCGGGCTTTTGATCCACTCCCCCAGCCACACGGCGAATTCGTCCACGTCGTCATAATCGACAAATTCAATGGACGACTGCACACTCTTAAAAATCTTGTGTTCGATGAAGATATGGCCGACGCCGCTGCAACTGATGTCTTCGATATAGGGATCAAGCAGCAGCGGTTGCAGCACGCCCAGACCAATCTTGTCGCGCAGTACGCGATATCGAACCGCTTCAAGCTCACCCGGCGAGACATACACCAGCGGTTTGCGGAAGTTAATCGTCGCGTTTTTGTCCGTCGTGCAGATCGTATCCAGCAGATTAAGCAGCAGTGCCCGCTTTTCTTCCTTGTCTTCCACACGCCCGATTTGCTCAGCATAGATCACCAGCCGTTCCTCAATCTGCGGCATCAGGTGGTCGATGTTGACGACCGAGGTCGGTTCAATCGGGATGTAATGATCGCGGGCGCCGGTAAAATCCGGGTAGATGTGGACGAACAGGCCTTCCTTGATCGGATAGATCAGGTTTTTCACGGGCAGATCGCTCAGGCTGCGCGCCACCTTCGGATAAAAGGCGGGTATGCCGATCTCGTCAATAGGAAGCCGCTGCACATAAGCGGCCAGGAAGGACGACTCTGCACAGGCCTTTTGCAGCGCTTCGGAAAGCTGGGGTTGCAGGCGTGCCCAGGCTTCACGGCTGGGCTGGAGGGCCTGACCATCAAACGGAAGTGTCGTTCTCGCCATAGGACTTTGCTTAACCTCGTGCCTTACTAATGGGGATCACACGCATCCCCCAGCCCGGTTCCACTTCAAAACCGACAATCGCGCCTGTCACGCTGCCCGCACCGCGCACCTTTGCCACTTCCAGCGTTTTGACGAGCCGCTGCCCATCCTGCTCTGAACGCAGTTTTAAGTGCGCGTCACACATCGACCGCAGCGGCGCGATCAGTTCCTCGTCAAACGCCTTCGGATGCAGCGTGAGGATCACCGTCTGCCCGGTGGCGCAAAGCTGCTTGCACTGCTCGAAGAAGCTCAGGATTTGCCAGTCGGCGGATTTTTTCCCGGTCGCGGCGGTGAATGAGTCCACGATAATGACATCACGATCCGGGTGCTGTTTAAGTGCATCGATGAGCGCGAACGGTGCTTTGTCTCCCAGCCGCGCCAGTGCCATGGGGTACACGCGCAGCTTGCGCAGCAGCAGAAAATCAAGCACATCCAGGTCGATGCTCTCCATCTGGCTCAGCAGGCTTTTGACCGTGTTCTCGCTGGTGAAGACGGCAGCGCTGAAGCCCTCCCGCAGCGCCCCGCTCAGGATTTGCTGGGAAAGGACAGACTTGCCTGCGCCGGAGGTGCCTTCGATCAGCGTCAGCGACCCGGCAGGCAGACCGCCGCCCATTTTGCTGTCCAGTTCGACGTTACCAGAGGAAATCGTCCGTTTTTTCGGACTATCAGGTGCGTTCTTCATTGCGTCGGTCGCTTTCTTCGGCTGTCAGGGCATCGCCAGGTAGAACGTGAACGGGCCAATCGTCGCTTCGCCATCCGTGATGGTGAACTGGAAGCTGTCCAGGCCTGCCGCCAGACGGCTGTAGCCGACGGCGCCCGCGTCCAGATCAGCCTGGGTAAAGGTCGTCCCCGGCGTAAGCGTACCCAGGGTTGGCCCGCTGATGATGGTGTAGACCAGTTCGGCAGGCAGGTTATCCACATCGGTTGCGGTCAGCGCCGCCGCCGGGATGCTCCCGCTGGCGCCTTCGGGCACAGTGATGATGGAATTGGTCGCCAGCACAGGCGCAGCGTTGGTCGTCATGATGGTAAAGGTATAGAGGCCGATCACGTCCTCGCCGTCGCTTACCTGGAACACGAAGCTGTCATTACCGTCGCCGGTGTGCGTGTATTCCAGCGCATCCTCGTCGATCTGTGTCTGTGTGAACGTCGTCGGCAGGTTGAGTTCACCCTGTTCCGGCGGTGTCATCACGGTGAAAACCAGGTCTTCCGGCAGGTCATCCAGATCAACGGCCTGCAAATGCGTAACGAGAATGTCAGCAGACGTGCGGCTTTCCAGCGTCAGCCCGGTATTGACCACCAGCACAGGCGGGACGTTGCGTATGGCCTGGACGGACACACCCGCGCCGTTGCCCGCAATCACCAGCGCGAGCAGGGTTTGACCATGCCCCACACCTGGCGCGACCTGAATTTGAATCACGATTTCCTCGCCGGGATTGAGGATGCCGTTCTCAAACACTTCCGGCTGCGCTTTGGCCGCGTCCTGATAAATCCCGCTGACCTTCCAGGTATTGTCGAGCGCGCCGCCCCTATTGATGGGCACCCAGCGCACATGATATTCCGCGGCGTCCTGGGTATAGTACTGGACGATGATGTCCCACTGGTCGAAATTCACCAGTCGGTTTTCGCCCGTGTTGCGATAGGTCACCTCTGCCACCGTCCCACCGCCTGCGATGCGGGCGGCAACGGGCGTAAGGCTGGTGCGGCTTTGGTCATCAAGACGGCTTTCCATCGTCTGCCATGCTTCCTGCACTTCGTTCTGAGCCTCGAAGAAGCGCGTCGTCAGCGTGAACGTCGCCAGCAGGAACAGGAGCAGAACAACCAGACCAGACAGCACAGAGTCCATCGCTTACAGCCCCATAAAGGTTTCGTCTTCGACCCCGCTGGGAGTCACGACTTTGGCGAAGTAGCGCCCGCTGGTCAGGGGCAGCGAAAAACGGATGGTAATGCGCAGAGTGGCGGTCGGCGTCCATTCTGCTGCGTTTTCCACGGTCCATGTCCACGAAGGCAGGCTGCCGTTCGCAGCGCTTTCGTGCGGAATTCGCGCGAAATTGCCTTCCGGCCCAAAGAACACATCGAGCTGATCGACAGCGGTGATGCGGCTGTCGCCGATGTTCTTTACCCATAAAAGGACATCAAACTGACCGTTGCCGTTGGTATCCTGCCACCAACCGGCGCTGTCCAGTTCACCCGTCGCGTGAATCAGGCGAATCTGCGTGCGCATCTGATCCTGGGTGCGCCCGGCCATGCTGGTGATGGCATCACCGCCCTCGACCACCGCCGGATAGGCAACGTTAAAAAGCATCACCGCCAGGATCATGCTGATGACAATGAGGAGCGCTGTGGTGATCGCTTTATCCATTGCGCTTTCTCCACTGGACACCGGCGCTGGCGTTGTGGACACCCGCGATCAACCGCAGCACCATCTGGGAGCGCCCTTCAACCTTTTCCACTTCGGCAGTGGTGCGGGCAGGGGTTTTAGGAGTGGGCTTCTGTGGCGCGGGTGTGATCTGCACCGGAACAGCGGCCCCTGACTTCTTCGCAGTTGGTTGTTCAGGGGCAGTCTTCGTCCTGGCGCTGACGACCGCCGTCTCGCGGCTGTCCCGCTCGGCAATCACTTCCTCATAAGTGGCAACCAGACGCAGAAGATCATCGCGCACCTTGCGGTTAAAGCGGCCTTCCTCGGCGTAGCGCCTGATAAGTTCACGTGTGCGCCTGGCACCAATCCGCCCCACCTGTTCGCTCGCCCACCCTTCCAGCGCGGCCAGTGTCGTCCAATCGACTTCCTTCGAGGCAGGCGCAGCGCTTGATTTGCGAGCGGTTTTGGGCGCGGCAGGCGTGGGGGCAAGGCTGGTTTCCTCCTGCCAGCCTGTGCCGAGCTGGTCAACGCTCGTCACTTTTCTGACACTGGGCAGCGGTGCTTCGGGTGCGGGGTTGCTGGCCGCAGTCGCTTCCACTGGAGTGGTCGTGAAGGAGACGACGGACGGGCGATGCTGCGGAGCCGGATCGTCGGGATTGTCGCTGTTGCTCGTGCGCAGGGTGGGATGCGCACCGTTGAGCAGTTGTTCCTGAATATCGAGCAGGCTGGCTTGAATCTGCCCTTTCAGGATTTGGATTTCTTCTTCCAGTACCTTAACGCGCTGTTCGAGATCCATAACGCACCTGAGAGTGTTTCGCTTGTCGTACTGTCGGGAGATTGAAAGGTATTTTTGATGCGCTTTTGAAAATTAATTTTTTATAGTTTGAGGCCGGGGCGGCACTTTTTTGAAGAACCGCCCCTCCTTGCCAGACGAATTCGCTGTACAGACCGGGAGATTAGAATTCGTTGACCGCTTCAATCGCCGGGGGCGTGGTGCGGGCGAAGGTCAGAACCGCGCCCGTCGGGGGTTTCACTTCCAGCGTGAATTCGGTGTTCGGGCCGAGGTTGGCAGCGGCCAGCGGCACGGTGATTTCCACCAGTTCGCCTTCTTCCAGCAGATCGTCAGCATCCGCCGTGCCAGCAGCGCCATCGACATCCACGATCCAGGTCGCAGTCCAGTTCAGCCCCGTCAGAATTTGCGTGTTGTCGCGATAGTCGATCACCACCACACGGTTGGCATCATTCATGTTGACCGGTTCGCCACCTGCGACGAGCTGCAGCGAGAAGCGCACGTTGGTCACTTCGTTGGTCGCACCTTCGGCGAGGATGGAACCCTTGACCTGCATCGAGGACTGAACGCCTTCCAGACCAGCAGCAATCGCCTGTTCGCCGCGTTCCGTAGAGGCTGTACCAGCAGACAGGATGGTGAAGGCGAAGACCGACGCGACGACGACGAAAGCGATGAGGATGATGGCGGTTTCCAGGGCAGTCTGACCACGCTGTTCTTTGTTGAAGTTGTTGAACATGATGTTTGCTTTTCCTTTTGGTATGTTGTTTGGCTTCGGATGGTTGATTGGTCTTGTATTGCTCAAGGGCTTCGGATACTTATGCTTATCAGACGTACTCAATGGTGCTAGGTCAAGTTGGTTGGCTCTATGCGAAGTCGTCTGTGTACTCCCTTCTTCATCGTGCAGTTTCCATGGAGAAATACCCGGCGGACAACGTTGTCAACCAGCAGTGACCGGGCTTCCCATGAAGGCGTTCGTTGGTGAGGAGAATTTCAAAGTATGTGGCAGAACTACGCAGGTCTAACGGTGATTCGGCTGGGCTGCGATGTAGAGTTCGTTGTGCCTGGTACTTGAATACTGCTCTCCGTCATTGATTTCATCCTATTGCCAGAATTGAGATGTGTCAATAGAGCAACAATTAATTTTTCCGTCGTTAATTGTTTTTTCAGAAATTAGTCATCGACTTTTCCGACAAATGTCACATTCCTGCTTTAATTTGATGATTCTTTCTTGATAAAGGGCGAAAAATTGAGAAATTGTGTTCCTTAAATTCAATAATTGACGGCTGCGGATGGCATTTTTACGCATGTATCACAATTCTAACGCACCAGATTCAAGCAGACAAAGCATTAAGGTTTTCTATTAGTTTCTTCAATTGAAGGCCATTTGCTTTTTGGCTCGATGCTCCCTATACTGCGTTCAATCAGCAATGCATAGTATTAAGAAAAGATAACGATGCGGATACTTTTATCGTTTATGGGCGGCAGCGGGCATTTTCTGCCGCTGGTTTCGATTGCCCATGCAGCACAGGACACCGGACATGAAGTAGCCTTTGTCAGTGGTGGGTCGATGCAACCGACCGTCGAGACAATGGGCTTTTCGGTGGTGAATAACGCTGTTGAAAGGCCAGAAGCACAACCCCCTCAGCGCCTTTCCTTGCAAACGGTGAATGTAAAACGCGAGGAAGACGACCTGCGGGAGAAATTCGCCCGTCATGCTGCCCGTTCACGCGCCGCGGAAATGCTTGAGGTGTGTGCCAGATGGATGCCTGATGTCATCGTCTGCGATGAGGTCGATTTTGGCAGTATGATCGCCGGGGAAAAGCTCGGAATCCCTTATGCCAGCGTGGTCGTGATCGCATCGGGTTCGTTCATTCGTCTGGAGGTGGTCGGTGAAGCGCTAAACGAGGTTCGAGCAGGATACCATCTTCCGCCCGATTCTGAGCTGAAGATGCTCTCGCGCGATCTCGTCCTGACTCCTGTCCCACGCAGCTTTCGCGACCCGGCCTTTCCCCTGCCCCCGACCGCCCATCTCATCCGACCGGAGATGCCAGAGGCGCAACCATCAGCACTGTCGATCTCGTTTCCGGAGCCAGACCGCCCACTCGTCTATTTCACGCTGGGCACGATCTTCAATCTGGAGTCGGGCGATCTGTTCACCCGCGTTCTGGAAGGGCTGCGCGATCTGCCGATCAACGTTGTGATGACGGTCGGCCCGCACATCCAGCCAGCAGAATTCGGCGCACAGCCCGACCATATCCATATCGCACAGTACATCCCGCAGGCCAGCATCCTGCCACACTGTGCGGCGGTCATCTCGCACGGCGGTTCTGGCAGCGTGATCGCAGCGCTGGCGCATGGCCTGCCGATGGTGCTGCTGCCAATGGGGGCAGATCAGCCGCACAACGCCGCCCGGTGCGAAGCGCTTGGTGTCGCCCGTGTGCTGGATGTGGTGGCGGCAGCGCCAACCCTGATTCGGGATGCGCTCAAGGCCGTCTTGAGTGAACCGTCCTACCGTGCCGCCGCCAAAGGCCTGCGCGATGAAATCGCCGCGATGCCGCATCCCTCATCCGCCGTGCCGCTGCTGGAACGTCTTGCGACAGACAAATCAGCGTTTCGTAGTATGAGACACACATGTCAAGTATACCGGACATGAAACGGCAACAAAAAACCGCCAGCGGGTGTGCTGACGGTTCAATAAGCATTACAAGTTACTACGTTGCCCACCTTCAATGCTGCAACATATTTAAATTTCTAACGTATAAGAAGCTTGTTCTGCCTCCGTGCTTCACTTATCGCTGTTCGATTTGCTGTAAAAACTTTGATACCTCTAACTGTTACAAAATCAGAGTCATCAGTAATAATTGATGTTATTCCGCTTTGAAGCATAGCATCTGCCATAAGTAGATCATATACATCAAGTTGCGTTGATTTGATGAGGTTTAGAGAGTTGCCTATAGCTACATCTGTAACAAAAACTTCTAGTGACCGACTAGCATACTGTTCTATTTGCAGCCAAGCTAGTTCTATTTCTCCAACTACGTTTGCCCTCTCAGTTACATGGTTATGTCTAAATTCTTTCATAGTTAGGTCTTGTGAAGATGACTTACGAAAAATATCATGTTCATTGCTTTCAATACGATTCCCTATTTCAGAAAGCGAAAGTCCACATTTAAAAATTTCAGCATTTACGCTTAGTGCTGATTTCACGTAATTTGGGTAGGTTGTCGTTTGATAAGGACGTGGAGCACGGCTACTGCTTCCCAAGTTTGACCTTGTATAAGTCATCCAATACCATACGTTTGAGTCGACAAGAAACTTATCACTATTATGAGGTGTATCTGTCCCTATATCAATTACATCAGCATTGACGATAACAGATAAACCTGGCATAAATCAATCACTCCTGCGTTTCTTTAGCAAGCACTTCATCAATTGCTTGACTTACTTCATTATTGGAATAGTAAGCTTTAGCATTTTCGATCACACGTCTGAGTACAGCAAGTCCAACTGGTGTCATCTTTGTTCGATCAACAATTAAATAGCGATTTAAATCATCAGCTGATATGTCTTTAAGTAATTGACCTATTGCTGCATTCATAAATGGAGACGCGAAAATACGCACTCCAGAGAAGTCCAACTCTACTGTATCTTTTACACTAATTTTTGGATAAATTAAATTGTACAATTTCTGACCGTCATCAAGTGTAATGCAATTCTCACCGACGAGTTGGATCACATGTATGATAGTCTTTGGGGACATAATTTGGTTTCTCCCTAGAAAACATTAGAATAGTGGGCTATCGTCTGATTGCTTTAAAACTTCCTCTAATGAGTAATGGTGTTGATCGCACTTTAGGGTCACTTGAATAACAGTTCCACCAAAAGTTTTTTGACGATCAATTATCTGTTCGCCAGACCGGTCTACTTTAATATATCCGTTTTCACTATATATTTCTAGCTTTCCGTTGTTCTGCTGGATAAATTGTTTCAACTGTTTCAAGCCAAGTCCTCTACTAATTACTCCCTTTTTAGTAGTGTTACCAGGTTGAAATGCCCACCTAAGAGCCTCAGAGGCTTTGATATTAGGTTTATTGAGGAACGTTCGAACATTGTGAGGTATACCAACGCCAAAATCTACTAAAGTGATATCCAAATCTCTATTGTTAGGGAAATGTTGTCCACAACTAGTTACTCCAACAGGAGAGGAAGCATGGTCAAAAACATTTATGTATACCTCTAATATAGTCGAAACAATTACATCTTTAAGTAGAGGATCGAGATCGATTCGAAGTTCATTTAGCCACAGTTCTCTAAGATAAAACGCAAAGTCATTAGTATCTATAGTTGTATCGATTCTAAATGGAACAGCTGTATCCTTTATTACTCGATTATTACTACCAATTTTAAAAGCATTTAGAAAACCATTTTTATCTATATGTTGCCGTACTTGGGAAGACATACCTTCAAGAAGATAATAAACTTGGTTCCCTTTGTTTTGGGCTAACGTGGTCAAACCACCAATGAATGCAATTGCATTTTGTGCTAGAAAATGACAGTTATTAAAATCAAACACTATATCATAAGAAGATGTACGAACTGTGTGAGACATATCAAAAAGTCGATCAAAGTCGTTTGGGTAGTCATTTAAACGACCGTGAACGGGAATTACTGTGTTTTGAGATGTATTCATTCGTTTTACCTTTCTCAACAATTATAGAACTTATTTTCTAAAATTGCAAGAACGAGTTACGTTTTTACTGATAAAAGTATACACAATTATGACTGCTGTAGACGAGTTAATCACTTAAAGATTGAATAAAAAAACCGCCAGCGGGTGTGCTGACGGTTTTTCGATTCAATCTGACTGATTCAGGCATTACGCCATCGCGTGGCTGCGGACGGTCACGAGGTCTTCGGGGTGGATTTCCACCGGGCGGATGGCCGCTTCAAGCACCTGGTCGATGCGCTGGACGGGGACGAACGTCATGTCGTCGCGCACTTCCTGCGGCAGATCGTCCAGGTCGTCCATGTTGTGCTCCGGCAGGATGACGGTGCGGATGCCGCCGCGATGCGCCGCCAGCACCTTCATCTTCACGCCGCCGATGGGAAGCACCTGGCCGCGCAGGGTGATCTCCCCTGTCATCGCCACATCGGCGCGGGCGGGCTGGCCGACGAACAGGCTGTAAAGCGCCGTCGTCATGGTGATGCCTGCGCTGGGGCCGTCCTTCGGCACTGCGCCTTCGGGGACGTGGATATGGATGTCGCTGTTCTCGAACAGGTCTTCCCGGATGCCGAGTTCCTCCGCGTGGGAGTGCAGATAGCTGTAGGCAATGCGGACGCTTTCCTCCATCACCTTGCCCAACTGCCCGGTGATGGTCATGTTGCCGCGCCCCTTGCTGCGCGTGGCTTCCACAAACAGCACATCGCCGCCCACTGGTGTCCAGGCCAGCCCGGTCGAGATGCCGGGGATTTCGGCGCGGTCGGCCGCTTCAAAGCGGAAGCGCGGCTTGCCCAGGTATTCGCGCACCAGTTCAGCAGTAACTTCCACCGACTGCACATCGCCCGCCGCGATCTTGATGACGACCTTGCGCAGCACCGAGCCGATCTCGCGTTCCAGGTTACGCACCCCGGCCTCGCGCGTGTAGCTGCGAATCAGGCTGCGGAGCGCGTCTTCAGTAAACGCGACTTCTTCAGGGTGCAGGCTGTTGGCACGGAGCTGCCGCGCCACCAGATGCTCGCGGGCGATCATGATCTTCTCGTACTCGGTGTAGCCGTCCAGTTGGATGACTTCCATCCGATCCAGCAGCGGGCCGGGGATGGTATCAAGCTGGTTGGCGGTGGCGATGAAGATCGTGTCGCTCAGGTCGAAATCCACGTCCAGGTAATGGTCACGGAAGGCGTTGTTCTGCTGCGGGTCGAGCACTTCCAGCAGCGCGCTCGATGGATCACCGCGCCAGTCCGAGCCGATCTTATCGACCTCATCCAGCATAAAGACCGGGTTGCGCGAACCAGAGCGCTTGATGGCCTGGACAATGCGACCGGGCATCGCGCCGATGTAGGTGCGGCGGTGGCCGCGAATCTCGGCCTCGTCGCGCATCCCGCCCAGGCTCATGCGGGTGAACTCGCGCCCCAGCGCCCGCGCGATGGACTTGCCCAGGCTGGTCTTGCCCACCCCTGGCGGCCCCACGAACAGCAGAATCGCGCCCGCGCCTTCAAAATTGCTGGCGGCTTCGGGATTCTCGCGTTCCTTCGCCAGCTTGCGCACGGCCAGGAATTCAAGGATGCGGTCTTTGACTTCCTTCAGGTCGTAGTGGTCTTCATCCAGTACGCGCCGTGCATGGACAATATCGAGGTTGTCATCGCTCAGCGCATTCCAGGGCAGATCGACCAGCCAATCCAAATAGGTCTTGATGACGCCATATTCCGCCGACTGCGACGACAGGCGTTCCATGCGCTTGAGTTCGCGCACGGCCTGCTGGGTAGCTTCTTCCGGCATCTGCGCGGCTTCGATCTTCTTGCGATAGTCCTCGGCCTCGGCGGCTTCGTCGTCGATCTCGCCCAGTTCCTTGCGGATGGTATCGAGCTGGCGGCGGAGGATGAACTCACGCTGTTCCTTGCCGACCTTTTCCTGCGCCTGGCTGGCGATCTCCTGGCCGATTTCCAGCACAGCCTTTTCTTCCGTCAGCACCTCGATGATCCTGCGCATCTTGGCGTTCACGCTGTCCAGTTCGATGATCTGCTGGCGGGCGGGCACGTCCATGCTGCGCGAGTTGGCGGCGATGACATAGCTTAGCAGGCGATTGCTTTCGATCTGTTCCAGATAATCGGCCACCTGACCGGGGACGTTGGGCATCAGTTCGATGATGTCGCGGGAAATTTGCAGCAGGGTGCGCTGGAGCGCCTCGGCTTCGGTATTGGTTTCTTCGATGTCGGGCGCGATTTCAATCCGCGCTCGCAGGTACGGGGCAGTGCCCACCCACTCGACAATCTTCACGCGCTCAAGCGCCTGGGCAACGATCTGCATGGTGTTGTCCTCGCCCATCGCCGCCCGCTGCACGATGGCAACGCTGCCGACCGGGTACAGGTCATCCGGCAGCGGCTCGTCCAGTTCAGGGTCGCGTGATGTGACCAGCACCACCAGCCGATTGTCGCGCATCACGTCCTGCATCAGCCGCAGCGACCGGGCGGTGCCGATGACGACGGGCAGCATCGTCAGCGGAAAGGCCACCATATTACGGAGTGGCAGCACAGGCAGTTCGTCGGGCAGCCGCGCCAGGATTTCGGTTCCGTCCTGCTCATGATTGGCAAACATTCAGTTGCTCCTCGTTACGGTAAAAGGGATACCACGTTTGACAGTGCTATCCCGCTTGATTTCAAGGATAGTTCATGCCTGTAGGAACCATATCAGTTGAACGTCAGCGCGGTATTAGAAAAGCCCCGCCCGAACGGGTGGGTGTAAAAGAGGGAGCAACAAGTGATGAGTAACGAGTCGAAAGTACCGAGTGGTGAGTGCTGAGTGTGTTGTATCTCTGAGTTCTCCGCGCCTCTGCGGTTCAAGCTTTTTCTTTTTCCCCTCAGTTGTCCGATTCGCAAATTTGTGCTACGGTGAAAGGGTTTAGCCTGCGAGGAAATGCCCGGTGCAGCTTGCCCTTTTCCCCGAAACGCATACTCCGGATTCCGATGCCCTTGAGCGCTGCCTGAAAGCAGAGGTTCTCGCCGTTGACGTGGAAACCGAGACGCGCTGGCCGGGGCATGGGCCGCGCCTGGATTATGGCCTGAGCTACCCTGCCGCTGTGACCGTGATCGGGCTGGCGTGGCAGGACGCTGGGACGCTGCAATCCACCGCCCTCGCCGCGCCGTTCGATGCGTCGGCCTGCGATTTTCTGGTGAAGCTGTTTCAGAAAGTGTCCTGCCTGATCGCGCACAACGCCGTGTTTGATCTGCGCCAGCTCAGCCGCCTCACCAATGGGCTGATTCCCACCCACATCTGGGACACGCAGACGATGGCCCGGCTGCTCTCACCGCGCGTGGATGCCCGCTACAGCCTGATCGGGGTGGCGCAGATGCTCGGTCTGCCCATCCCAGAGCGCCAGCAGTCGCTTAAAGGGCAGCGCGGCAAGCTGCATCTGCTCCCGCTCGATCTGGTGGTGCAGTACGCGCAGGATGACGCGAAGCTGGCCTATGAGATTTATCTGCGACAGCGGCAGCTTCCGCACGATGCCGACCTGGTCGATTGGGAATGCCGCGCCGTCTACGAATACGCGCTGATGTCGGTGCGCGGGATGCGGCTGAATGCGTCCTTTGTCGAGCGTCGCCTGGAGGAACTCCGTCAGCAGCGGGCGGTGGTGGCCGAACGGCTGCGCAAGGACGGGCTGAAATCGCCGCGTAACGCCAAAGCACGGGCGCAGTATCTCTATCAGACCAAAGGGCTTCCGCTCCCCGAATGGCCGGGGCAGCGCCGCTTCTTCACCTGGGCAGGACGCAAGCGGCTGGGCGCGACTCCCGACTCGCCCGTGACCTTCGCCGACCTCAGCACCAATTCGTATGTCATCGAAACCTATCTTGAAGCAGAGAATGCTCATGCGCCCGCGCTGCGCGATCTCGCCGCCTTTCAGGAGGTCGATTGGCTGATCTCCACGCTGGAAGGCCTGCTGGAACATGCGGTCGTGGATGGTCGTCTGCACAGCCTCATCACTATCGCGATTGAAACCGGGCGGCGCGCGTCCAGCAATCCCCACATGCAAAACTGGAAAATGCCGGAAATGGCCGGGGTCGCGGTCGGGGATGATGGCTTCACGCTGGTGGAGATCGACTTTCGCAATGCCGAAAACATCATGGCGGCGCTCATCAGCAGCGATAACAGTCTCGCGGCGGCCTGCGCTACACCGGATTTCCATAGCGCGATGGCCGCCGAGTATTTCGGTGAGGCCTGGGACGAAGCGGACGCGGAAACGCGCAAGCGGCTGCGCACATGGTCGAAGAAGATCACCTACGGCACCAATTACGGCATGGGGGCGGATGCGCTGGGGCGAAGTCTGGGTGTGTCTCAGGACGAAGCGCGGCGCTGGATCCGTGCGAAAGACCGGGCGTTCCCGGCGGTGACTCGCGCCCGCGCCGCCGCTCAGCGCCAGGTGGAACAGACCCACTTGCTGCATCTGTGGACGGGGCGGCCTGTCGCGGTGCCAACGCCGTTTGTAGCCTGGAATTATCTGTGCCAGGGCGGCGTGAGCGAGGTCGTTAAGCGGGCGATTGTGGTCACGGCGGAGACCTACCGCGAGCGGGGGATGCGCTCACGGGTGGCGCTGGATATGCACGACGCGCTGATTCTGGAAGTGGCGCACGACGAATGGGACGAGGCGATCAACCTTGCCAGCCAGATCATGAGCAGCGTTACCCCCGCCAGCCTGACCGAGCGCACCACGCCGCCCATCCGCTGGACAGCGCAGCCCAACCTGCGCGAGAATCAGCAAAAATGGGGCGCGGAACAGTGGCACCCCGGCGGTTGATCCGCTTGTAGCCGCTTGCCGCTTGGACTATCCTTAACCATAATCATCAACATCAAAACTGAAACTGGATTGTCATCATGGGACTGGATGATTTGCGTTCATGGGTTCAACAGCGGCTCGGCGGGCTGCCTGCGGGCAGCGTTGTCCCGCTGATGCTTGCGCCGGGGCTGGCGCTGCTGGGGGTGTTCGTGCTGTTCCCGGTAGGGAAAGCGGTCGCGCTGGCGGCGTGGATTCTGCTGCTGCTCGGTACGCTGGTGCTGTGGCTGGAACATTCGGTAAAGCCGCGCTCTGCCTCTCCCCTCTCCACCCAGCAGATGATGACGCTGGAAGAAATCGAAGACCTGTCCACGCGCATCCACGTCACGGCGGATGGGGTGGTACGCACCGCACAGGCCATCAATGAAGTGACGGCGCAGCAGTCCACCGCCGCGCACGAACAGGCCGAAGTCATCCACATGACCAACGAGATGATGGACGAGTTCGTGGAGATGACCAGCAAGGTCAGCGATCAGGTACGCATGATGACGCAGACGGCGCAGCAGGTGGCCGAAATCTCCGAAGATGGGCAGGTCGCTATTCAGCAGGCGATTCAGGGCATGGCGCAGATTCGGCGGCAGGTATCGGCGATTGCAACCACCATCACCCGGCTGGCACAGCTCACCCGCCGCATTGACGAGATTATCACGTCTGTGAGCGAGGTCGCCACGCAGTCGAACCTGCTGGCGCTGAATGCCTCCATCGAAGCTGCCCGCGCAGGCACACAGGGACGCGGCTTCGCGGTGGTGGCTGATGAAGTGCGCTCACTGGCACAGCAGTCCAGCGGGGCATCGCGCCAGGTGCGGCAAATTCTGGCAGAGATCCAGAGCGCGGTGAAGGAGACGATTCAGGCCATCGAGATCGGGATGCAGGGCGTGGAATCGGGGCTGAATATGACTCAGCAGGCCGATCACGTCATGCAGCAGTTGGTGGAGAGCGTGTCGTCCTCCAATCGGGCGGTGCGGGCGATTTACGACATTATCCGCCAGCAGGCCGATGGGCTGGATGGCATCGCGATTCACATGGAGCGCATCAGCCGCATCAACCAGCAGAATCTCACCAGCACACGCCTGGTGGAAACCGTGACGACCAATCTCAACCGCCTGGCCGACGAGTTGCAGCAGTCGCTCCAGTTGGGTCAGGAAGTCGGGACGCTCGTCAAATGACAGTTTTCACAGGAAAGACTTTAACTTTCCCCCAAAAACTGATTTTTCCCATAACCTGGATCATCATTACGGTTGGCCTGGTTTTGGCCGTGAAGTGGGTTTTCACATTCTGGGTATCCTTCCATATCACGGTAGTCGTCGTCATCGTGCTGTTTGTCGCAACGACTGTATACCGTCCCTGGAAAAGCTATACGAAAAAATCGACCTATCTCATCCTGGTATTGTTTCTTTCAGTCACGCCGCCTGCACTTGCTTTCGCTGGCGAATCCGCCATCGAACGTGCGGTGTGTCTGCTGCATGGAGTGAGCAGTTTTCACCACTTCATCACAACGCCTGTCAATCAAAGCGTAAGCGTATGTGGTTACATAGACGGATGCAGTTCTGCTTACTTTGGAGAGGAGCAGCATGTCTGGGAAGTGTGTCGATTTGTCGATGTCACCAACCCTGACCAATCCGTGTTGGTTTATACCGTTGACATCACGATTAATATAGATAACCAATTTGTTTTCACATCGTTAACCGTTTATCCCAAAGGTACGTTGCTGGCAGGGCGAGGAAAGCTGGTTGGGTCATTAAATTGGGGAATCTGCACCGTTGATGCTTTCTGTCATGAAGAAACACTGCCCATCGCGGCAATCGTGCTGAATTAGTACATCAACCACATGAGAAGGCACGGGAGGGTATGCCGCCTAGCGGTCTTAGTCTTCTCCAAAATCAATTGCTTCTACCGCCCCCGCAGCAGCCGCAGCGGGAACAGCAGAATACGCTTCCACAGCGGCATCGGGTCGTCTTCGCCGCGCACCCAGACGGTTTTCACCAGCCACTTTTTCTCGTCCGTCTCGTAGTGGGCCACGACGTGCACCGGGCGCCGCTGAATCGTCTTGATGAATTTGGTGTCGCCGTCGGCTTCTTTCTCCCGTGCATCCGGCGCCTGCACTGCACTGGCGATCATCGCCTGCGAGATGCGCCGCAGCCGCATTCGTTCGAGCGCGTGGTCGGTGAAGATCAGGTTTTTGTAGGTTCGGCTCATGATGGTATCGTTCGTGCGTGTTTTTAAGAGGACGGTAGGGGCGACTCGGCGAGTCGCCCTTACAAGTCGCCTATCTGGGTAAATGATTAGGCGCGATGGCGCTGAGCGGCGGATTGGCGAGATCACGGGGGGAGAGCTTCGCCTCAGCTTCGTGAATACCCCAGTCAAGGCCGATCTGCGGGTCGTTCCAGGCGATTCCAAACTCATCCTTGCCGCCGTCGTAGTAGTTGTTCACCAGGTACATCAGGGTGCAGTCGGTCAGCGCGGCGAAACCATGTGCGACTCCCACCGGGATAAACAGGCCGACGTTGTTGCCCTCGCCGATTTCGAGCGTGGACGCCGCGAGATACGTCGGTGAGTTCGGACGCAGATCGACCAGACCAGCGCGTACCCGTCCCTGGGTCACGTACCAGTAATCCACCTGGTGATGATGATAATGCAGCCCGCGCACCACCCCGGCGCGGCTGTCTGAGCGGTTCGTCTGGATTTTCGTCCAATCGACTTCCGGGAACCACTCGCGCCGGAAGGTTTCCATAAAACGCCCGCGTTCGTCCTCGAAGACGCGAATTTCAGCAATAAAGACCCCCTGGATCGTTTCCAGTGGACGGACGGGAGCAGCGGTGTTGACCTGTGCCATGCGTTAGCCTCGTGTGGGAAGAACAGCGGCCTATTGTACACCGCCGCCCGCGTTGCGCCATGTCCGGCGCATCAGGGCATGGGCAGACCACGCCGCATAGCGCGTCAGCCAGTGGACGACGCGCACCCGCCACGTGGGATAGATCATGAAGTCGCGCCGCCGCAGACCCCGCAGAATGGCCTTTGCGATCAGGTCTGCCGACGAGGTTTCCATCAGGGGAGACTTGCTGCTCATCAGGTGCGCGTTCTCTCGCACTTCCTTAGAAAGCATGGGCGTATCCACCAGATTTGGCGTGACCACGCCGACATGCACCCCGGCGCTTTCCACTTCGATGCGAATTGCCTGCGCGAAGTTGAGCACCCCCGCTTTGGTAGCGGCGTAAGAGGCATATTCCGGCGGGCCATAAAAGCCCGACACCGACCCCATCATCACCAGCGACCCTTTCGACTCGCGCAGGAAGGGCAGGGCGGCATGGGCGACGGCCAGCGTTCCGCCCAGGTTGACCTCCACCATCCGCTGATGGCGTTCGCGGTCGATCTGCTCGAACAGCCCGGTATGCAGAATGCCCGCGCAGTGGATGACGCCGTCCAGTCCGCCCATCTCCTCGCGCACCTGGCGCATGGCGGGTTCGACTTCGTGCCGTGTTACGTCTACCCAGGCGGGGAAGGCCACCAGCTCCCCCGCCGCTTCTTCCAGCGCGGGCGCGTTCACATCCCATAACGCGAGCTGCGCTCCTCGCTTAAAGAGCGCCTGTGCTGTTGCCAGCCCGATTCCGCTGGCACCCCCCGTCACCAGATATTTTTTCCCGGCGAAACGATCCGCCATTGATTCATTCCCCCAAGCGCCTGCTTCCTGCGCTTTTTAACCGTAAACCTGCCGCAGACGTTGCCGAATTGCGGTCCGTCTCTACTCGTTTTCTAACCCAAGCCGCAAGAATAACACAGGTTCCTGCCCTTCCCCCAGGTTGAGCATCAGTGTGTGGCTGTCCACGAACCCCAGGCGGCGGTAGAGCGCCAGCGCACCGGGGTTGCTGAGCGCGACGCCGATTTCCACACACTCGGCTTCCATCTGCTGCGCCGCCCGCGTCAGATATTGAATGATCGCTGTGCCAAATCCTCTGCCGCGAAAGTCCTCTGCCACGATCAGATCGCTGATCTCGGCACAGCGCGGCCACAGCATCACCTGCCCATAGCCCCGCAGCGGCCCCTCCCTGCTGTCCATCACGACCACGCCCAGGCCGCGCCCCTGCCGCCCGACCTGAATGGCGCGGGTAATCAGCTGATAGACCGCCGCCGGGGGACGATCCGGCCAGCAGACCGTCTGGATCAGCGTGGCATCAGCGAGCTGCACCGGGCGAATCGTGAAGCGGAGGTCGGGCGGCTGCAAGGCAAGCCGTGAAGGTTGAGTTTCCATAACGCTAAATTATAACGCTAAAGCCGCGCGGGAGACTCTTCGCATTATAATGGAGCAAAGCACTAAAGATGGGTTGTAAGGACACGTTATGCTGAGAAAACAAGGGTGGATGGTGGTCGCGCTGCTGGTGCTGCTGCTGATGTTCGGTTCGGTTGGCGCATGGGCGCAGGACGACTGTGGACTGGCCGAGTCCGATTGTGCGCTGCTGGCCGAGTCCGATGCGGTCATGGCGCAACTGGGCGCTGCGGCCTTTAAGCTGGATACCACGTTTGCGCTGGAATATTTTCTGCTGCCGGAGTCATATACCTTCCGCGCGGTGGTGGATGGTGTGTATTCCATCCCACCGGAGGAAAACATCGCCAGTGACGATGTGCTCAAGCTGCTGCGCAACCTTAACAGCAGTGTGGTGGTGATGATGGAAGTGCCCGCTATCGACGGGGTGCCGCTGCTGCCCGCAGGCTTCGATGACATGCTCACGCTGGATTTAAGCCTGGTGGACGGAATCGGCTATGCCAATTTTGATAAGCTGGCGCAGGTAGACAGCACATTCCCGTCCGGCTGGTACGGCGTCGATCTGCTCGAATTCTATTCGACTCTGCTGGCGCTGGTCGGCGATCAGGGAACGCCCGCCATCACCGGGGAAGTGGACGCGCTGACGAGGGCGATCACTGAGACAAGCACCTACAGTCGCATCGACGATCAGCAGCGCGGCGGACAAACGCTGGCCGTCTATGAACTCAGCGGCAGCATGGCCGATGTCCTGGCAGATTCGCGTGCCCGTGATGCACTGGAAGACTACGTGCTGACCACGCTGGAGTCTTCGTTTGAGGGTCTCTATACCTACGCTGAACTGCTGCAAGCGTCCGAAATTTACACGACGCTGGCGGAACGAATCACCTACCGTCTGACGCGCATCGTCGGCGAAGACGACGCCTACCTGCATCGTTTTGAATTCAGCCTGCTGTTCCAGCCAGATTCGCAAACGCTGCTTGACCTGAACAATGTGGTCGATCCGCTGGGGCTGGCCGCCCTCATCTTTGACATTCGGCTGGATGTGGCGCTTGATCTGAGCAGCTTCAACGAAGTGCCGCTGGTGGAAGCGCCTGCCAATGCGGAACTGATTCCGCTGGAAGACCTGCTGCCAGGTATCACGGACGAGGGTGGATTTTAAGTACAGTAAAAGAAGCGATGAGCGATGAGGTTTTGAACTGAAGCACACGCTTATCATCTTACGTCTTCAATTTGCTTGTGCTGATATGGAAGAACCACAATATAAGGACGAATGACTCTGGGTACGGGCGCAGGTTACTATTCGTTTTCATGTCTCCATTTGCAAACTCATCACCTGTTCAACGCAGGCTCAGGCATACATCCACAGTCACGCTATAATCCCCCGTAATGTGTGAGAGGCGAAGGTCGCTTCGCTTTACTGGATGGATGTGGGGGATGGGTGGATGGAGCGCGTAATCCGGCGGTGTTCATGGATTCTTGCGGGAATGATGTTTGTACTGTTGGCTGGTTGCAGCGGCGGGTCGGATGTCATGCTTCCGACTCGCGTCCAGCTTGATGTCGCCCCACAGGTTGCAACCCCCTCCCCATTTCTCACATCAGAAACACGCGACACCCTCGCTGCCACCGCCGAAGTTGCCAGCACGCCAGCCCCTCAGACCCTCGAATTCTGGCAGGCCGTTACAGGAACGATCAGCGAGGGGCAGACAAGCCAGTGGACGTTTGAAGCCGACGCAGGAGACAGCATCCGCATCGCCGCGCTGGCTGTGGAGGATGCACCGCTGGAGTTTTCGCTGCGCCTTTTAAGCGTTGCGGGTGATCTCGTCGGCGAAGGGAATCCACTCCTTGCCGAGCTTCCCGCCGACGGCACCTACACGGTGCTGGTGGAGAGCAGCGGCGCAGGCAGCTACGAACTCGGCCTCGGCTACACCGACCAGCCCAACCCGAATCAGCAGGCCTCGGCCTCACTGCCACAGGTGGTCGGTGTCCCCACCGCGACTCCCGCCTTTGCCGCCAATACCACCTTTATCGGTGATCTTGACTCAAATGCGCCTGCCAGCGGTGAACTGGTGAACACGCTTGACCATCTCTATGTGTTTGAAGGCCAGGCCGGCAGCTATGTTCAACTGGTGATGGAGCGCGTCTTCGGGCAGATCGACCCGCTGCTGACGGTTTACAGCCCGGCGGGTGATGCGCTGGCAATGGACGACGACAGCGGCGGCAATGACGCTGCGCTGGTGCGCAATCTGCGACTGCCGGAAGATGGGCTGTACAGCGTACAGGTGGGCGGAAGGGGCATGGCGGGCGGATATACCCTGCGCCTGCTGACGTCACCGCAGGCCGTCCCGGTCACACCGACCATCATCACCCCGCCAACCGCGACCCCTGTTCCCACCCTGCCCGCTCCAACCGTCGCCATCGCACAGATGGGGCAGCAGTTGCAGGATCATGTCGCCTATCTCGGCACCATCGCCGGGCCGGACGACGTGGCGATTTTCAGCATCCGCGCCGAGGCCGGAGCCTTGTTCTCGCTGGCAGTCTCGCGGGCAGAAAACAGCCTGTTCCGCCCGAAGGTCGAAATCGTTAATCCTGACGGGCAGATCGCCGCCACTGTCGAAGCCAACCGCGCCGATCCGCTGGCCGAGGCTTATATCCCTGGCTTTCGTGCCGATCTGCCGGGGACGTATCAGGTTTTCGTCACCTCACAGGATGGCTCAGTCGGGGATTTTATCATCGCCTACGGGACAGGCTCGACCCGCGAAGACTCACTACGTGGCACTATCGTGGCCGATCAGCAGGTGGAAGCCTCCATCGTCCGGCGTGGCCTGCGTGACCTGTGGACGGTCGAACTCAACGAGGGCGATATCATCGCCGCAGCCGTGTTCGTCCCGCCCGGCAGCACCCTCGACCCGATTCTGGAAATCGTCCCTGTCACGAATCCTGACGCCATCCTCGCCATCGACGACAACACAGGCGGGGGCGTTAACGCCCTCATCAACAACCTGCGTATTCCATTCAACGGCCAGTACGTGCTGCGCGTCAAGGCGGCGGGCGGTGCATCAACCGGGACATACAGCCTGATCTGGCGGCGCATCAGCCTGGGGCCGACTCCGACGCCGCTGCCTGGTGTAGCGCTGGTGCTTTCGGTGGATGATATTGTGGTCGCGCAGCAGTATGCCTTCTTCCCCTTCCAGGGTAGGGCGGGGCAGCAGGTACGGGTGCGGGTGCTGGCGGCGGAAGGCAGCGGCTTCGATCCAGTTGCCGCGCTGCTCGACCCTGCTGGGGAGATCATCTCAGAGGCCGACGATGTGGACGGGCTGAACCCGGTGCTCTCCCTGATTCTGCCCGTCGATGGAACCTATCAGGTGCGCGTCAACGGCTACCTCAACGGCGGGCCGTTCCGTGTGCTCGTGGAGGAGGTGTATTGAGGCAGTAGATTTTTCCTACTGCTCTTAAAATTCTGCAACATTTGGTTAAGGCTTGCCCAAGCTGTGCTATCATGACGAGACGGCACAGGATTGCGTTGCTTAACCCTTCTATGACGTTCCTCTATACAGATTGTAACAATCAGAGCCTTAGTGACCCTTTATGATCTGAAGACTACCTTTTAAAATCGAGTGCGAACAAGCTTTACTGGAAAACTGAACGTAAAGACGAAGCCGCCGTTATGGAACCAACGACCAAAAACAAGACCACCAGCACGCAGCAGAGCCAGCAGCGTAAGGATAAGGACCAACCGAACCTGACCGCGCAGGGGCATACCAGCGTGATTCTGGTCATCAATATGCGCCAGTTCGTCGCGCCGCAGAGCCAGGCCTTGTTTGACAGTGTGCGCGGGTCAGAAATCTTCTCGCGTGTGCTGCGGGAGGACTGGCCGCGCCTGCTGGAAAAGAACAACACATTTAGCCGTGTGAATGATGACTCCGACGGCACCGAAGCCATGTCCGCCGACGAGATCGGCTTTATGACAGGCATCTTCCGCCAGAACATGCTGGATACATATTCATCACCGGATTACCGCCTGAACAAAAACGCTGTACAGTTCTCGAAATTGCTGAGCGAAAACCTGCAATTCAAGCAGTTGTATCAGCCGATCTGGAACAACTGGGAGATTTATATCCGCCCCACTATGACGGGGATGTTCACCATCCGCGTGGTGCGCGATTACCAGAAAGCCCAGCAGGTGCGCAACATCGTGCAGCATGTGATCGAACTTCAGAACTCGTTCGACATTCACGGCGCATTGGAGGTGTATCAGGCGTTGGACGAGCTGCGCCGTTCGCCGACCAAAGAAAAGCCGCGTGATCTCCAGTTCAAGATCGATTCCGTCGAGGCGCTGCTGCGCTGGCTGGAGGTCGATCCACAGCAGCCGCCCACGCTGCGCTATGCGCCCGTGCAGTGGCAGTTGGCGCTGGAAGTGGGGCGCTTGTTCGTGCGCGAACTGGGGCAGACCATCTTCCTCAATCATAACGGCAACGGACATATCCATCTGACCGAGCCGAAGCGTGACACCGCCCAGAATGCCTTCGATTCCTACGTCATCCATCACATCGACAGGTTGCTGACCACGCTGCCCAAACTGGCAGAAAAGTCTGCGCCCCACGAACACGAAGACCTCGCCAGTGATGCAATCCCCCGCGAACCTGAAAAAACGACCGCCAGCCGTCCAACTGAGCGCGAAGTAACCCCGCGCGACCTTGAAGGTGACGGAAACGGTTACGATTCGATTCGACAGAGCCTTGTGAACCTGCTGGAAGGGTCGATGATCCGGACTATTCCGGTCAACGAACGTGGTGATGGAACCAAAAAATCGGCCAAAGCCAATGGCAGTGGCAAGGGGGTTCATGCCTCCAACGCCAAGCGCGAGTTTCCAACGCACACCAAAAACTACATCGCTGAGGTGCTCGATACCGACGTTTCCACCTGGCAGGACGAGATGTGCATTTTGCAGTCCCGCGCCGCGCTGGTGATGCCGTCCCGCAAGTCGCGCTACGCCGAGTTATTCATCCCGACCGTGCCGATCAACACACTGACGGCCAAGACCAATATCCGCGTGACGTACAGCTCCTACTGGCAGGCATTGGAGCGGATGATTGAATTCGTCGTGGAGGTGCGTTTGCTGGCACAGCAGTTGGAGCGCGACAGCACCGATCTGCTGCAAAAGTTCGTGACCACGCTGCGCGGGATGCGCGAATCGATGCTGCGCGATTACCTGAATATCGACCAGCACCGGGAAATCCTGACCAATCTGGTCAACGAATCGGCCAATCTCAGCCGCCTCGTCAGTGTCGCGCAGAGCATGAGCAATCCGCAGGTGTGGAGCCGAGCGGAGTATGGCGCGGATAAGGCCGAGCATCTCGTACAGGAGATGAAGATTGATGTGCTGCTGGAGAACACCGAACGCAACGTCAGCAGCCTGACGAACCTGGTGAACCATGTCGATGAACTGTACCTGGCCGGGTTGAGCGAGAGCAACAACCGCGAGACGTTCTGGCTGTCGCTGATGATGGCCGCGCTCTCGCTGAGCGTGATTCTGTTTTCGCTGCCGTCCTTCTGGGCGGACATCAATCAACTGAAGCCGGGGTCGCTGGAAGACGTGATCTCGCAGGTGTTCATCCCTGCCCTGAACACACTCGGCGGGGGGATCGCGCCGTTGATTATCGTCATGTCGCTGGTGCTGACGCTCACAGGCGGCTACCGCACAATGCGGCTGTGGATGCAGCAGCGCAGCACCCGCCGCAAGCTGATCGCCAGACGCCGCGCCGCAAAGAAAGCGCTGATGACGACGGCCATTCCGCCGCTTAACGCCAATGGTCACGTCGAAAAGGCGCAGATTACAAGGCTGAGCCGCTTGAGACGGATCGGACGCCGTCGGCGTGACACGGAGATGAAGCGATGAACAACGGGCAGGCCATCAGCATCGCCATTGTATATCCGGGAGATTATGAGACCAGAAGAGCAGCGACAGCGGATAACAACCGCTTTACGCCGCTGTTTTATGCGTTCGCCGATCTGGGCGTTCGGGTGGAACCTGCCGTCTATCATCCCGATTTTCAGGAAGAAGTCTATCAGCAGCTTTTGCAGGTAGATGGTGTGCTGGTCTGGGTGAATCCGATTCAGGATGGTCATCCGCGAACCGTGCTGGATGCGATGCTGCGAGAGGTGGCGGAGGCAGGAATTTTCGTCAGCACCCACCCGGATATCATCCTCAGAATGGGCACAAAGGAAGTGCTGTATCAGACCCGCCACATGGGGTGGGGCAGCGATGTTCATCTCTACCACAGCTTCGAGGACATGCGGAAGGCGCTCCCGCCGCGTTTGGCTGCCGGGGAAGCGCGCGTTCTCAAGCAGAACCGGGGACACAGCGGCTTTGGGGTGTGGAAAATTGAAGCGGTCGAGCCGTCAAATGGGACGGCTGACCTCGCAATGCCCGTGCGGGTGCGTCATGCGGAGCGCGGCAGCATCGAACAGGTGATGCCGCTCGAAGGCTTCCTGTCACTTTGCCAGCCATATTTTGAAGACGGTGGCAGGATGATTGACCAGGCCTATCAGACCCGTCTTCCAGAAGGCATGACTCGGTGCTATCTGGTACATGACAGAGTGGCCGGGTTCGGGCATCAGGCCATCAATGCGCTTTATCCCGCGCCAGAGGGTGCGCCCCCAGAAGAAGCACCACAGCCCGGCCCGCGCCTCTATCATCCGCCTGATCTGGCTGAGTTCCAGCCGCTAAAACGCCGACTGGAACAGGAATGGGTTCCGCAACTGCAAGAACTGCTCGGCATTTCAACCGAACGGTTGCCTGTGCTGTGGGATGCCGATTTTCTGTTAGGCCCAAAAGACGAGCAGGGCGACAGCTATGTGCTGTGCGAAATCAACGTCAGCAGCGTCGCGCCCTACCCGGATTCTGCAACCCCCTTCATCGCTCAGGCCGCGCTGGAACGGACTCAGGCGGCCAAAGCACAGCGACAACAATAGCCGCCATAGAGTCGTAACAAAGGGCGATTGCCTTATTCCCTTCATCAGCATCTCATGGCCGATTGAGTGTTTTAAAGTAACCTCGGTTTTGGATAGCTCTGGACAACGCATTTAGACCGCAACCTCACCCTCCGACCCCCTCTCCACTCCGTAGAGAGGGGGAGCAGAACGAGTCAGAAAGGTTCTTTAAGTCCCCTCTCCATGCAATGGGGAGGGGATTTAGGGGTGGGGTTTCTGCAAGAAAACTATCCTAAACTCAGGTTAAAGTAGAAGTCATTTTTTTGATAGGGGCGACGCGCGCGTCGCCCGTACAATACCCATTTTTGAAATAAGTTGTAGACTCAGGTAAGGTGTCGTAAGGAGTGGAGTCGAAGGATGCTGCCCACGAATAATCCTGTTCTCAGCCGCCACCGCCTGCCCCAGCCCTATCGTCTGCTGTTGGTGGTGTTCTGGCTTCTGCCCATAGGGATGCTCACGCTGACCGCCTTTATCGGCAGCCGGGGTATTGCGCTCGATGTGCGTCTGCTGCTGATGCTGGGGCTGATGGCGCTGCCCGCGTGGTATGTGTGGCAGGAAGGGGTGGATGTGCTGCCGGGGGGGATTCGGGTGCGGGTATATGTGCCGCGCCGCTATGCGTATGACGATCTCAGGGCATGGCGTGTGATGCACTGGCGCGGTGAACGGATTCTGACAATCTGGACTCAGGAGCGGGGCAAGGCACTGGAATGTCACGCGGCGCATCTGACGGACTGGCCGCTGCTTGTCCGTGCACTGCGCGAAAATATCCCCGGCAGCGGCGGACTCGGATAAGGTCACGCTGCACGGTTACAGGCGGCGGAGTTTGCTGATAAGGCGCTGTACGGCGCTTTTTTGCGTTTTCTGGAGCTGTGGCCGGCTCGTGTTCATGCGCTGAAGCTCGGCCAGATCGCGCAGGCGTTCGATCTCGCCCTGAATGACCGTGCGGTGAACGGGCTGGCCGTTGACCTGATACCACTGATTGCCCAGGAACAGAATCCTGGCTTCCTGTCCATAGACAGCCCAGAAGGCATCCAGATAATCCTGCATGATTTCGTCTGTCGGCAATGTTCCGATGCTCATACCAACCCTGCGCTTTACACTAAACGAAGACCCGATAGCACGATAAAAATGTCGATGGAGGGTATTGGCACTATTTATTCTACCAGAGTTTGCTTATGCGTGTTGCTATAGCCTGCATAAGAACTTTGGGTCAGGGGCGGAGGATCATTACCTTACGAACACCATGATTGTTTTGAGTTTAACACATCTTGTATCTTCTTTAGCGTTTTTTTGCTAAAATTTACTTAATTCAGCACTTATATTTTTGAGCAGATCACTTTCTATGACCTATATCATTGTACGTCGAGGCCCCGAGCCGGGCAGAGTCTATCCCGTTGAAAAAGATCAGGTGCGCCTCGGTCGTGGAAGCCGCAATGATATTATCATCCACGATAACGATGTCTACCGGGAACACCTGCTGCTGGTGAACACCCAGGAAGGCTACGAACTGCATGACCTGACGACCGATCATTCGACCTCGGTCAACGGCCAAGTGGTGGACGGCGTGTGGCTGCTGCAATCCAACTGCATCATTGAACTGGGTGACGCGATTACGCTGGAATACCGTCTTGGTGATCCGGCAGATGAAGTGGCGACGGCAGAAGTGCCCACCGCGGCACTGGAAGGCGAGTCGCAGAATCAGGCCTATCTGATCGTCACACTCAATTCACAACCTGAACCCGCTGTGTATCCGCTGGAAGGGGCGGTGGTGAAGGTCGGGCGCGGCCAGACCAATGATGTCATCATCGTCGAGCCAGAGATGAGCCGCGAACACTTCCGGCTGACTCTCACCCAGCGCGGCTATGCCATCGAAGACCTGAACTCGACTAACGGCACGATGGTCAATGGCGACATCCTGAGCGAGCCGACGCTGCTGCGGCACGGCGACCTGATTCAGATCGGCACGATGGTGCAGATTCAATACACTGGGTCGCCCGAATCCTATACCTCAAAGATGAAGGTGGACACCACCCCCCTGCCCTTGAACTCGCCCACCGT
>JANRLJ010000085.1:0-3428 GCA_033762735.1 bacterium
CTAAGTGGTCGGATATGGCGAACTGGGTGATTCTGGCGCGGTTTCTCGCGCAGGGGGGCAGGCGCGAAGCGGAGGCGCAATCATGAGCCAATGGGTCTTTATTGAAGCGTCGGATGTTTGGCTGTTTCGCGACAACAAGCCTTTTTCAGCGCAGCAGAATTTTGTTGCGCGAGGGCAATTTCCGCCAACGCCAATGACCATGCAAGGGGTGGTACGCACGCACTTCTTGGAAAGTCAGCTTCTGCTTGAAGGTCGCACATGGGACGACTACCGGCGCGGCAATGTGAGCGCAAGTATTGTCGAAGCCGTTGGGCTGCCTGCGTTTGGGAGACGATCTGCTGAACAGGGGACGCTGCGCGTGACAGGTCCCTTCGTAGCGCGGCGCAATTCAGACGACACTGTGGAGCGGTTGGTGCGTGCCCCGCTCGATGTACTAAGGCACGAAAACGGTGCATACAGATTGCTGCAACCTTCGCGCCAGCAGGATTATCGTTTCAAGACCGATGCGCCCTTCAACGGTTGGCAACCTCTGGTTGGCGGTGGAGAGGGTTACAAGGAGGCTCATGGCTGGCTGACGGAGTCTCAATATGCTCGTTACCTTAAGGGGGATGTGAGCAGCATCTCAAAATTATTGTCTGATGAGGACGTATTTCAGATCGAAGATCGGGTCGGGTTGGCACTCGATTACGGACGGCGCGCCAACGCCGAAAGTATGTTTTACCGCGCGGAGTTTGTCCGCCCATGTGATCAGGTGGGGCTGCTCATCCACGTCAATTCAGACCTGTTTGAGACGGAGACGGGCTACCTGAATCTTGGCGGCGAGTCCCGTTCGGGTCATTTTCGGGTGATGAAATCCGTCAACTCATTACCGCAGACTGGACAGGGTAATGTGAAGATTGTTCTGCTGACACCTGCCTACTTCACTCAGGGATGGATGCCGGCTGGTGAAGATTGGTCGCACTGGGTGGGCAGCGGACGGCTCGTTTCCATCGCCGTTGGCAAACCACATCTTATCAGCGGGTGGGATATGGCGAAGAATGAGCCAAAACCCCTTCGGCATTATGTTCCGGCGGGGAGCGTTTTTTTCTTTGAGAACGCCGAGGTGAGTGGCAAGCCCTTTACCGAAACGCCGCCAGACTCGCCCGATCACGGCGCAATGGGATTTGGAACTTTCGCAGTAGGGACCTGGTAAAGAGAAAGGCACAAGATGATTTCAACGTCGTTGTTCATTTATACCGAAAGCTCGCTTCATGCGGGTGTTGGCAGCACCGTTTCCGTCATTGATCTGCCGATTCAACGGGAGCGCACGACGCAGTTTCCCATCGTGCAGGGCAGCGGCATCAAGGGTGCGCTCCGCAGTCAGGTCAAGGCAGACTCAGAAAGTCGTGATGCGTATATTAACCTCATTTTCGGCGGCGAAGATGAAACCGAGAATGGGGATGGTTCTAGGAAGAAATCGAGTTACGCGGGTGCAGTATCGGTCGGCGATGCCCGGATCGTTTTGTTCCCGG
The DNA here is from genome assembly GCA_033762735.1 of bacterium. GTDB lineage: Bacteria > Chloroflexota > Anaerolineae > Aggregatilineales > Phototrophicaceae > JANRLJ01. The sequence goes on from JANRLJ010000085.1 coordinate 1,512, forward strand.
TTCGCTCATTGGCTGGCGTGTTCGTTTACATCACCTGCCCCGCAGTCTTGGCGCGTGTAAAGCGTGATGTGCCGAGCTTCCCAGAATTAAAACAAGCGGTTGCAATGGACTCAGCGTTGGTAACGGGCAAATCCGCCGTTTCGGCCTCTAATCGTGTCGTGTTGGAGGAGTTCAGTTTCACTGCACAACCAAATAGTACAGTCGATCAAATCGCCCTATGGCTGGCAAATAACGCCTTGCCGCAAACGGACGAATACCGCTACTGGCGCGAAAAATTACAGACCAGTCTCGTCATCCTCCATGATGACGCATTCCGTGATTTTGTGCAGACCAGCACTGAAGTAGTGACGCGCGTCCGTCTCGATTATGCCAAAAAGACAGTGATAAACGGTGCGCTGTGGACTCAGGAAGCACTGCCGTCGGATACCCTGTTGATGAGTGCTGTCATCGTTCGATCCACACGCAGTCAAGTCATTCTAAATGAGGGCCAATCTTTTTCGCCCGCCAGCGTAGTGGGCTGGCTTCACGATACATCGGTTGTGCCATCACGCATTCAGCTTGGTGGTGACGAAACAACCGGTTCAGGCATGGTCGCGCTGCGCTGGCATGGAGGTCAGGCAAATGGCTAACCCGACACAACAGCAAACCTTGCAGCAAAAACGCGCCGCACATGCGTGGGGGTGCATCGAACAGATTACAAAGAAACCCGAAGACTTTCGCAAGAAATATGGGTCACAGGTGCGCGGTCTGCCTGCGCTGATTCAATCCGATGGATTGGGACAAGCGCTCGCATTTCTGAAAGCGAAGGACAAGAACAAAAAGGAGTCCTATTATTTTGTGGCATATGAACACATCGCTTCCTGGGCGCAAGACAAAGAAAGCGGATTGAATGCTCAAGGCGATTTTCTGGAATGGCTGCTGAAGCAGTCCACGACGGATTACCGACGCGCTACCGCCGAAGTGCTGGCATATCTCAGTTGGATCAAGCGCTTCGCTGAGGCGAAGGGCTGGCAGGATGAGGAATAGAGAATGCCCTATGGAAAATACCTGCTCCCTAACGACACTGCACGAATTGGGAGTACACATATCAAGTCCTGCCAAAATTTTGCGCTTACGGTACAGCGGTATGTGCCACATGAAGCAATTGAAGAAACTGATCGATTGAATGACCGTGGGCGGTCAATAGGCAAGGAGCGGAATTTCTGGCTGCAAGAGATCTGCCGCGATTTTGTCCCTGATGATGATTTGATAACCAACCTTCATCAACGCTGGATGGCAATGACTGAGAACTCGGTGCGTTTCACGATGGTTACGCGCAGCCGTTTGATCGTCGGGTTGGGCGGCAAAGGGGCGTTGGAGTTTGGGATCACGCTGCATCCGGTCACCGGGCTGCCGTATATCCCCGGCAGCGCACAGAAGGGCTTGTGCCGGAATTACAAACTTCTTGAACTTGCATTTGAGCGGAAAATCTCACCGCTGCCGCCTGATGACCCCAAACAAAAAAGTGAGATTGAAAAGCTTGATGAGTTACTCAGCAATGAGGCAAATCAAGATCAAGATGCAAAGACATATCGAGAAATCTTCGGCACGCAGGATAACGCAGGAAGCTGCATTTTCTTCGATGCAGTGTTAAGTCCTTTGGAACAAGGGCAGGCGCTATTCGAACTCGATGTAATGACACCCCACTTTAGTGATTATTACAGCAACAAGGGTGATGTCGCTCATCCGCCCCATGATGCGGACAAGCCTATCCCGGTCACTTTTATAACAATACCGACCGGGATCACATTTTCCTGTGCAGTTGGGCTGCGGCGAAACGCCAATGATGCGTATGTGAAGGATGCGACCAATACACTCCAAAAAGCGTTAGCTGAAATGGGTATTGGCGCAAAGACGGCAGCGGGATACGGGGTGTTT
>JANRLJ010000086.1:0-27355 GCA_033762735.1 bacterium
ACCGGGAAACCGACCTTCTCCTGCAAATGCCTTTTGTTGAGGATGCGCTGTTCGGGAAACGTCCTGTCGTCGTAGGTCGCGGCCAGAAGTTTATCGGTGGCCGGGTTCCAGATGTCGGTGTCGATGCCGTTCAGGATGCCATAGAGATCGGCCACGCGGGTGCGGATCAGCCCATCCAGCCCATAGCCCATGTAGGGATACTGGATTTCGATGGCGTAGCGCGGGCTGACGGTCGTCACGATGTCCGAATAGGCAATTGCGATTCCGAGCATGTTGTCGGTCAAATCCTGATAGACCAGATCAGGCTGATGCCGCCCCGGAACCCCTGCCTTCCACAACCACCCGCCGACATGATCGCCCTGGTAGGCGAGGTTGTGGATGCTCAGCACGGTCGCCACTTTTGACCATTGCGGCTGGTAACGGTTCTCTGCCACCAGGAAGGGCAGCAGGCCCGTGTGCCAGTCATTGACGTGAATCACATCCGGCATCCAGCCGATACGCTGCTGAAGCTCCTGGCAGAAGGCCATCACCGCCTGATTGAAGAAGATGAAGCGCGGCGCGTCCCAGTTCCATTCGGTATAGACCGTGCTGTCCTGCCCGAAGTACGGCCACCCCTGCAAAAAGTAGAAGGGAACGCCGTCATGCACGGTGGTGTAAATGTCGATGTTGGAGGTGCCTTCGCGGTGGCTGAACGAATAGCTGAACAGGTAGCTGAGGCCGAATTTTTCTTGGTTGATAAAGCCGTAGCCGGGCATGATGACTCGCGCATCAATCCCCGTCCGGCGCAGCGCAGCGGGCAGCGACCCCATCACATCTGCCAGACCGCCCACTTTGGCGAAGGGATAGGCTTCTGCGGTCGCGAATAAGACATTCATGTTGGGTTAGGTCCCTCTGGTGGTTGGTTCGCGATTGACGCGAAGGAAATGCCAATGTCAGTATTTACGCTTGAACTGTCCTTTTAATACTTTCCTCTGATTGCAATAGCTTCCTCAACCCAGTTTTCAAGGTTTTTCTTTATATAGTTATATGAGTCTGTACTCGTGAAATACGGAGGATCGTAAAGCTTCACGATAGACGATAGCGCTTGATCCCCAAGAGTGACAAAATCAAATGGATTTCCTCCACTCATTGAGGTAAATCCATTTTTATCTTTTAATCTATGAATACGTATACCAACTAAACCCATTTTTGCGTTCCAAGACTTTTCAATTTCGTATGTAATCCATTTTCTTCCAGCTGTTTGTTGTCCTACAAGAACAATTGTGCAAGAACGTCCTTTTAACTGACCAAGTATCCATTTTTCTATTGCAGCATCTCCGCCTCGTTTGACCGACTCCCAATCATTGTCAGAAATGGTTTGATTACCCTCGACGATGCCCATATTTCTAACTTGTGAAGCGCGCCAATTATCGGCATCATAATGAAAGCTATAGAAAGCCCTACGAGCCATAAATATTCCTCACTTTGTGCTTGTCAGTCGAATTATGGCAAAGATTGCATCTACAAGTTCTTGGTTCGTTTTATCAGGATTACCAAGTATTTGAAGATATTTTTGAACATTAAAACCTGGAAAGAATTCATCAGGCGAAGCCATAACTTCATCCCAGATTTCTTTTGCAACATCGCCTGTCGCTCCAATAGGGATCACAAACTTTTTAAGTTCCCTGCTTAACCTAAATTCTTCTCTTACCCCGTCCGAAGATACAACTTCATCGGTTTCATGATTTATCTTGTTGCCACACATAAAAATAGTGTAGCCCGAAGTAGAAATCATATCACGTCGATATTTGCTATTTATTTGTTTACGTAGAGGGTCAGTACGTGCGATTTGGGGGAAAGGGCGCATAATAACTCTATCAGTGAGTTTGCTTTTCCCATCACGATAGAATTCTTCTATCGCACCTATAAGAACATTTCCGCCAATACCTAGACCTAAACCTGATACTAAATTGAAACCCTGCCGTATAGTTTCCTGACCAAGTAGATAACTCAAATTTTCAACTTGTGTCTTAGGCATTACTGGATAATTATACGCACTTCCCGATATAAAAATATTTTTTAAATGAGAACGATTGTTAAGTTCTTCCAAAATTTCTGTTATTTCTGAGTAATCATTAATCATTAACGCTTCGATACCATAACGTTTAAGATCACTAATACGCAACTCTAGCCTTACCATATCATAATCATATTGTGCTTTGTTTTTACCACTTCGCTTTGGCTTTTCAGGCCAGCGCATTACGCAATAATGTTGTTGGGCATCATTCCCCATAACAAGACGGATACGACTCAATATGTAATCTATATTTGGGTCAGTAAAACTAAAACCTAGAAAAAGAAATGTTTTCTCTACGAGATCACCTCTCAAAGCATCGGTGAAAAATTCATTTTTGCGGCTATAAATCTCATAGTCATCTTTTGTCAATATAGCATCTTCAGGCTTACTTACATCTCCGTGCATTTTGTATATTGTTACGTCTTTGCCACGTACCGGAGATGTAAAATTACCTTTCGTGACACGTATATCACAACGTTTACCCACCTCACGAAAAGCTTTTTCAAGTAGTTGATCGTAATTGGTAGTCCAAATAGTCTCTATAGGAAGGTTTGCAAGTAGACGATGATTTCTCGTTATGTCTACATCTTTCCCATACTCCTCTACTATCAATTGATTTAAGCGAGTGCGTACTTTTTTCACATTAAGATGGAATTGCGCTAATGCAACAAGGTCTGTTTCCCTGTCTACATCTAGTTTTAATTCGGTAGCTGTATCACGTAATAAATTAGGCCAAGTTGGAAGACCTGCGTCTACAGACATCCCGGCACCAATAAAGAGAGCGGCCCGTTGGTCACTAAGGGCATTACCGTATTGTTTATAGAATGCGTCAAACTGTGAAGAATTTCTGACCATGTTTATTAACCAATTGAGGAGAAACTAACCAATTTTACAAGTGGTCGCAAGTGGAGGGACATGGTGCACCATGTCCCTATAAAAACCGCCCCTGCGTTCAGGAGGGTATCACCCGTTGAAAACGCGATAGTCGATGTCCGGGAAGACCTTATCCAGTTCATACAATTCGTGCGCCAGCCCGGTATTGGGATTGCCATTTTCCAGGCTGCCTGCCAGCTTGTTGAAGCGCTCGACGTGCTGGCTGAAGCGCTGGATAGCATATTCCCGTGCCTGCCCGGTCGTGACGAGAAACGGCCAGTCAGAGCTTTCCAGCAGCAGTAGTTCGCGCGCGGCCTGATTCAGCACGAAGCGTTCTTCCTCGTTGGGATTGGGATACTTTGCCGCCAGCGCTTCCATTCGCGCTTCTGCGTCGTGGATCGGCTCCCACATCCAGTGCGTGTCCCCGTTGTCCCAGGTGAAGTGATTGCCGCCCGCGCCCCATGAGCTTTCGGGGATGACGAGCACCTGCTTTGGGGAATGCAGGCTGACGTATTCGCTGGCGGTCGTCAGTTGAATGTCAGGATTGTTTGCCAGATGGCGCAGCACCTTGCCCAGCCAGGAGACGCCCTCGAACCACCAGTGGCCGAACAGTTCGGTGTCGTAGTTGGAGGCGATCAGCCCGAACTCGCCCGTCTCGCTGTGATATTCCCGCAGCAGATCGCCGACCAGATGCGCGAAGTGTTCCGCGTGCTGATCGACCTTATAGCTGGCCCATTCCGGATGATAGTAATCCTTGTGCGCCAGGTTGGTCTTCGCGCCCGTCACGCGCCAGTATTGCAGGCCGCTGGTGCCCGCCTTTTTGTGGAATTCGCGGTAGTCGAAGTCGCCGGGATAGCCCCAGTCCGCGCTCCACACCTGCTGCCCGGTGCGGTTGTTGCGCCCGATGACCGAAACACCCGAATGCTGCGTGGCGTTCTGCCCGCCGGTGGTGTCCGCCACGTAGTAAGCCTGATAGGTGGTCACATCGCGCTTGGGCGTGGTGAAGGAAGGTGCCGCCGGGATGACATAGCGCCGCTTGATCTCGCCATACGGGCCGATCACATCCCCCGCCGCCACGCCGACCGGCTGGCCGCCCGTGATGGTGTGCGTTTCGCTGAAGAAGACCTTGATGCCTTCCTGCCCCAGAAAGTACTCGATGCCGGGGCGTATATCACCCTGGCGGTTGATATAGGCCGGGCGATAGGCACATTCCGGCAGCCAGATTCCGGTGGGCGCTTTCCCAAACAGGCGGCGGTAGCTCTGGATACCCGTTTGCAGTTGCCCGCGAATGGCGCTGTCCCGCCCCAGCAGCGGCAGATAGCCATGTGTGGCCGCGCTGGTGGTGATTTCGATGTAGCCTTCGTCCTGCAACTGTTTGAACGCGCCGATGATGTCGCGGTTAAAGCGCACATCAAAGGCCTGCTTGATGTCCTCATACCAGTTCTTGTACCACGCCGCCAGATAAGCCAGGTGCGGGTCGTGGGTGGACTCAACCGGGGGCGGTTCCTGTTTAAGCACAGGGGGGAACTTTTCTGCGCCGGGCTGTTCTTCAATCGCTTCCTCGACGGTCGCCGCTTCGACCGTCACTTCCTCGACGGCTTCGACCACGAGTTCCTGCTGCTGGCCGAAGTATTCCATATCTTTTTTGGCGGCAGCAATTTTGTCTTCGAGGAACTGGTCAAAATGATCGAGCACCAGTGCATCAGCCAGTTGTTCAGCCAGAATCGGCGTGATGCCAACGGTCAGCTTATATTTGACACCTTCTTCTTTGAGGTCGTAAAGCTGCTGCAATAAGGGGATATAAGTTTCGCTGGCGGCTTCGTGAATCCATTCTTCACCGTGCGGCCAGCGCCCAGCCAGACGCGCATAAGGCAGATGGCTGTGCAGGACGAACGTAAAAGCTCCAATCGGCGGCACTGTAATTCTCCTGACCAGGACTTCGATTAAACACTGATGAAATCGAGCGAGATTGTAACGTTCTCACGTCGATTCTGGCAAGCATCACTCATCCTGGGCGAGTGGTGAAAATCAGGGAGATGTACGGGCGTAGCGCGCTACGCCCCTACCGATGTTGTCCTTAAAGTTCACCACTCCACTCATCCTGGCAGGCTGGGCTGGGTCGTGGCAACCGGAATCGCCATCGTGAAGATGCTGCCGCGCCCCGGTTCGCTCTGAACGCGCAGATAGCCGCCGTGTGCCTCGGCCACCGTCCGGGCGACATACAACCCCTGGCCGAGGCCGCGCGGGTCGAGCAGTTTGCCAGCCGGGGTGCGCGGTTCGCCGCGATAGAAGCGCTCGAAGATGTGGGGCAGGTCTTTTTCGGTGATGCCCACCCCGGTGTCCATCACATCAATCACGGCATAGGCGGGATTATCCTCATCAATGCCTGCCGCGACGACGATCTGCCCGCCTGCTTCGGTGTAGCGGGTGGCGTTCTGCACCACATGCCCCAGCGCCCAGCGCAGGCGCTGCTCATCGCCTTCCACGACCAACTGGGCTGCGTCACGCACCATCACCATCACGTCATGCCGATTCTTCTTGAATTCCGGCGCAAGCCCGTTGACCACCCCCCACAGCAGCGGCTCCAGCGACACCTGATTCTGCCGGATGTCGAACGACCCCGCGCCCATTTCGGAAATATCGAGCAGTTCGATCACCATGCGGTCGAGGATATCGACGTTGCGCGTGAGCGTTTCCAGCAGGCGGCGGTTGGGGGAGCCGTCTTCAATCTGGCTGGAGAGGACTTCGCTCATGCCTTTGATGACCGTCATCGGCGTTTTGAGTTCGTGCGAAATGGCCGTGACGAACTGATCCTTGAGGCGGTCGGCCAGGGCGTCCTTGGTTACGTCGCGCAGGACGATCATCGTGCCGAGCCGATTCCCTCTTTCATTGGCGACGGCGGCCAACTGTGCCCCGATGATGCGGTTGTTGACCTGCACCCGCGCAGGTTCGCCCAGCGGCATCAGTTCCATTTCGACGTGTGTCACATCCCGGTAGGCGTTGAACAGGGTGCCCAGTTCGCTTTCCCAGATATTCTTCTGGCTGCCAAGCAGTTCCCGCGCCGCCTTGTTGAAAAAGACGATGCGGCCTTCGGTGTCCTGCATGATGATGCCTTCGTCCAGCGCGGAGAGAATCCCCTTGAGCTGGTCGATCATCAGGTCTTTGGCTTCAGCATCATCCTTCAGGCGGGTGTTTTCCAGGTCAAGCTGCTGCGCCAGCGCCAGCCGACTGCGCAGTTCCTCTCGCCGCCTCTGCCGCGCGGCTTTTTCGGCATCCTCGCTGCTGGTCTGTGCCTTGCGCTGAAGCCCGCCATACAGACGGCTGAAAAGGCGTTCGGTGGCTGCGCCAAGCTGATTGACACGGCTGAGCAGACCGCCGATTTCCTGGGGATCCGCATTCGGATTGGGATGCGCGTTGGGGGCGTTATCCATCGAAAATCAGGCTTCCTTTAAGAGGTTGCTTTGGCTTTGTTGGCGATGATGTCGTGGAGCATCGTCCGCAGGCGTTCAAAGTCCGGCAGCGGTTTGTTGATGATAAAATCGACGCCGAACTCGTTTTTCATGCGCAGCATTTCTTCTTCCGGCAGGACGAAGGCCGTCATCAGCACGATGGGAATGTGGGACAGAGTCGGAATCCGCCGCATCCGCTGGGCGATTTCATTGCCGCGCTTGCCCGGCATACGGATGTCCATCAGGGCAAAATCGGGTACGCTGCCTTTGTACTGCCCGGTCTCCACCTGATCGAGCCAGTCCCAGGCCTTCTGCCCGCTTTCAAACGTCATGGGAGTATGTCCCCACACCTGGCACAGCATGGCGACCAGGTTGCGAATGTCGGCTTCGTCTTCGGCGATTAACCAGTTCAACGCTTCGCCCTCCGTTGTCTTCATAGGGCCGTGAAAGGCCGCAGTATCCTCCGGGTTTTACAAGGGTTATCCTGCCAGAGAATACGAAATATTTAACGAGTATACCGCGCCTTCACTGAATTTAACTATAGTTTATCTAAATTGTCGGCAGCAGCCGCGATGGGCGTGATTCTGAGTTGCCGAAAATGCGTCAGGAATTTATGCTTGTCGCGTAGGGGATGTGTTAAAATATCGGAATTATAAAGAACCGATTTCATACGCCCGGTCAGGACTAATCTTTTCAGAAAGGCGATTGCATCTTGTCTACGTGGATGGTTGTTGAAGACGAGCCGGATATTTACGAAGTGCTGCTGGCGATGTTCGGCATCTGGGGCATCGAAGGGGTAGCCTTTGTCGATGGTGAGGAAGCGGTCGCCTGGATTGACGATGTGGATCACAGCCGCTTCCAGGGCGAACTGCCGGAACTGGCGCTGCTCGATATTCGCCTGCCGGGGGACATTAATGGCCCGGCGGTGGGGGAGCGGCTGCGCAGGAGCCACGCCCTCGGCCATGTCGCCATTGTGCTGACGACGGCATATAAGCTGACCCCTGACGAGGAAAAAGCCGTCATCCGGCAGGCAGGCGCGGATAAGCTGATCTATAAGCCGCTGCCCAAGTTCAATGAACTGCAAACGCTGCTGGAAGACACCATCGCGAAACGCCGGGCGCTCATCGCAGCCGAAGGCGACAAGAAGGCTTAACGTCTGCACCGAAAGAAGGCAGCTATGAAAATTGTTTCGCCTGCCCGCCCGCTGGTACGGCGGCAGCGGACTCTGTTTGTCTTTACCGCGCTGGCCGTCAGCGCCGGGATCTTCCTCGTGTTTGTGGCGCTGGCGCTGGCCGCGTTTCCCTGGGCAGCGCCGACGAGCAGTTCCTATGACCTCTATACCTTTGCCCGTACCATCGCGTTCTTTCTGGGCGGTGTGCTGATCGTGGTGGGCGCAGGCTTTGGCATCCGTTCGCTCACGCTGCGCACGGAAAACACCGATGCGGTGATCACAGCGCGTGAGATGGCGCGTTTTCTGGACGACCGTTTTACCTTCTTCACCAATCTCAATAAACCCGGCCTGGGGTACATTGATGGGGTGCTGGTCGGGCCGCCGGGAGCGCTGGTCTTCCGCATCCTCGATGACCGGGGGGTTTACTTCAACGAGGGGGCGGGCTGGCTGCGCGGCGGCCCCAATGGACGCCCTGTTCGCCCCAGCCCGACCGATCAGGCCATTGAAGACATCAAAGCCCTGCGCGAATTTCTTGTCCGCAATCAGCTTGACCGTGTGCCCGTCTTCGGCGTGATCGTCTTCACCCGGCCAGACCCTGTTCTGCGCTTACAGGTCAAGGACCCCGCGGTGCCCGCCACGCATATGCAGTCGCTCAACGTCCGCCTGCGCGAAAATTATCTGGCGAAAGACCGGATTGACACGGACACCGCAGACGCAACCAGCAAATTGCTGCAAATCCGGTAGGGAATGCGTCTGGCCTCTGAAGCCGCTTTACCCATTCGTGTGTCTCGCGTTCGCTACATCCGCCGCCTGATGCTGTTTGCCGTTGCGGCGCCGATGCTTGGGTTATTCGTCGCGTTGAGCAGCCTGTCGATTCAGTACGCACAGGCACTCGCGCATCCCAGGCGACTTCTCCCCGATGCTGACATATTGACCTCCTTTGGGGTTCGCCACTGGCAGGAGGTGACGTTCACCACTGCTGACGGGTTGCGGCTTGATGGGTGGTTTATCCCGCCTGCATCTTCCAATGGCGCGGCGCTGCTGTTCGTGCATGGACATGGCAGCAACCGCACCCACTTCGCGGCTGAACTCCCATTGTTTCTGGCTGAGGGCTATGGTGCGCTGATGTTCGATCTGCGCAATCACGGCACCAGCGAGGGCACTGTGACCACGATGGGGCTGCTGGAAGTCGAGGATGTCGTCGCGGCCTATCGTTTTCTGGCAGCGCAGCCAACGGTTGATCCGAGGCGCATCGGGCTGTACGGTGCTTCGATGGGCGGGGCGACGGCCATCCTTGCGATGGCGCGTCTGCCGGAAGCGCGTTTGCTGGTGACGGATGCCGCTTATGCCAGTTTCCCAGATTTGGTCAGCGCGGGTATTCGCAGTGTAAGTGGCCTGCCGCGTTTTCCTTTTGGTGACATAATCATCGGCTGGATGAACCTGCAAGCGGGGCGAAACCTATACACTGTGCGCCCCCTTGATGCCATACCCCTTATCGCGCCGCGTCCCGTACTGTTCATGCACGGCACCGATGATGCCACAGTGCCGTTCAGACACGGGCAATGGTTATATACGGCTGCACATGAACCCAAATTCCTGTATAGTGTGCAGGGAGGGGGTCACGGTGGTCTGATGACGCTTGACCCTGTGCAGTACCGGGAACAGGTAATCGCCTTCGTGAATAGATATCTGAGAGACGGATAGCCCATGCCTGCGAGAATTGTCCTGGCTCCGGTGGGCGCGGGCAAAACCGAGATCGCCCTGCGCCAGTTGGTGGAAACGCTGGATGAGCGTCCCTTTGCCCGCGTCTGGGCACTGCTGGCGAGCAAACGCCAGGAAGATGCCTTTCGGCAGCGATTGGTCGAATACAGGGCTGACCGCAAAATTTATTTCAACGTCGAATTTTTCAACTTTTACGAACTCTACCGCCGTCTGCTGGATGGCGTCGGGCAGCCACAGCGCTTACTCAACGACACGGCGCGCTATGGCGTTTTGCGCACGGTGGTGGATGAACTCAACAGCAGCGGTCTGCTCGATGTCTTCCGCCCGATTGCGCACACACCCGGCTTCCTGCGGGTGGTGGCGGATTTTATCTACGAACTCAAGCAGCTTCGCGTTTACCCCAATGACTTCCTCGCCAGCGGACGCACGCGCCGTGACACCGAACTCGCGCTGATCTATCAGCAGTATCAGGATCGTTTGCAGGCCTATCACCTGGTCGATAAGGAAGGCGAGGGATGGCTGGCCGTCAACGCACTGCTGGAGGATGTCCGGCTGGCGGATGACCTTTCGCTGCTGCTGGTGGATGGCTTCGATCAGTTCACGCTGGTGCAGGCCGATCTGCTGGCGCTGCTGGCAGGTCGTGCGACCGAAACGCTGATTACGCTCACGACCGTCCCCCAGCGCGAAGATCGGGCGGGGCGGCGCTTCCAGCAGACCTTAGCCCGCCTGCGCGGACGCTTCCCCGAACGCAGCCTGGAAGAAGTGTGGGTGGAGATGGCCGATGATGGCCGCCACCCCGACCTGCACCATCTTATAGGTCAGGTGTTCATGCCCGGTGCGAAGGCCAAACCGAGCGAAGGCGGCATTCACCTGATCGAAGCGCCTGACCCAGCGGCAGAAGCGGCGGCAGTGCTGCGCGAGGTCAAACGGCTGCTCCTTAACGGCGGCGCACCTGATGATATTCTGATTGCGCTGCGGGACTGGTCGCGCTATGAAGGGCATCTTGCCGCCTATGGCCGGGCGTATGGTCTGCCGCTGGTGCCGCATTATGGCGAGTCGCTGGCGCAGAATCCGGCGGTGGATGCGGTGCTGAATCTGCTGGCGCTGCATGAACGGGATTTCAGGCGGCGCGACCTGCTGGACGTGATGCGTTCGCCCTATTTCGCGGTGCCGGGGATGACGGACGCACGGCTGACGCTGCTGGAGAAAATCAGCCTCGATCAGAAGGTCGTCGGCGGGCGCACCACATGGGTGGAAGCGATTGAGCAGGCCGCGAAACTGAGCGAACTGCGCGAGGATGACCGGGGCGACGAACTGGCGCTGGCGACCTTGCAGGCAGATGAGGCCAGTGAGTTGCAGGCCGATCTGGCTGCGTTTATGGACGCCGTCACCCCGCCCCCGCTGGCGACCGTGGCCGAATATATTCACTGGCTGGAAATGCTGATCGGGCGCGACCCCGACGCAAAAACGCATGACGAACTCCCGCTGGAGGAATTTGAGATCGAGCAGGGCGGCTACACGCTGGATATGCTCGCTCGCCTGCGGGATGACTCCGCCGGGGCTGCGCTGGTCACGCGCGATCTGGCCGCGATGCAGGCCTTCAAGCAGGTGCTGCGCGGGCTGCTTTCGGCGCGGGCGCTGCTGCGCTCGCTGGAGGAACAGCGGGCACTTGACGATGCCCCCGAAGACTCCCCTGTAATGTGGGAAACGTTCAAGGCCGATCTGCTGGCGGCGGTCAACAGTGCTGGGGTGGACGCACGTCCGAATCGCTCCGGGCGGGTGCTGGTGACGACCGCCTCGGATGCGCGTGGCTTACCGCATGACCATGTTTTCATCCTCGGCCTGTCAGAAGGGGTGTTCCCCCGGCGCGTGGGCGAAGACCCGCTTTATCTCGATACCGAGCGCCTCGCCTTTCGTGACCGGGGCATCCCTTTGCAGACGCAGGCCGAAAGCGCCAATGATGACGCGCTCTTTTATGAATTGATCTGCCTGCCGCGACACACCCTCACGCTCTCCCGCCCGACGGTGGAAGAAGGCAAGCGCTGGATTGCCAGTCATCTGTGGCGGGCGGCAGCGGCAGTCTTCGCGGATAGCGAAAGCCTTATCGCGAGTAAACGGCTGCGCGTCGGCCAGTGTGTTCCGGCGGAGCAGGCGGCTGCTTTGAACGAGGCCGTGCTCGGCGTCGTTGATGGCCTGAGTGCAGGGGCGCATGAGGTTCAGGGCGTTTATAACTGGCTGTGCGTGGACTCGGCGTGGGGAAGGGTGCGTGATGGTCGACGCATTGAGGACGGGCGCATGTCGCCACAGCCGTATGACCACTACAGCGGCAGGCTCGTGACTGCGGCGCTGATCGACCAGGTGACAGGTCGCTTCGCATCCGGCCATGCCTGGAGCGCCAGCCAGCTCAACGATTTCGGCGTGTGTGGCTATCGCTACTTCGCCAGGCGGCTGCTGCGGCTGGAAGCGCTGGAAGAACCCGAAGAAGGGATGGACGCGGCGCAGCGTGGCACGCTCAACCACGAGATTCTGCAACGCACTTACCAGCATTTTATCGACGAAGGCCTCACGCTCACGCCGGAAAATCTCGATCATGCGCTGCAAACGCTGCATGAAGTGGCGGCAGATGTGTTCAGGAATGCACCGCGCCGTTTAGGGTTCCGTGCTACTGCCCTGTGGAAGCAGGAACAGCAGGTGCTCCTGCGCAAACTGGAAGCGCTGGTGCGGGCGGATTTCAGCGTGGATAGCCCGGTGCTGAAGAAGTTCAAACACGGGACTCGTGTCCCTTATCAACTGGAAGCGCCCTTTGGGCTGGACGGCGGGCCGGAGGTGGTGATCGACCTGGGTGATGGTCAGAGCGTGCGGGTGCGCGGCTATATCGACCGCATCGACCGACTGAACGACTCGGCGGTGGTCATCGATTACAAAACGGGCAGCACAGGGATTTCGGTCAATGAAATCGTCGAAGGTCGCAACTTTCAGATGATGGTCTATGTGCTGGCGGTGAAAACGCTGCTGGCCCGAAAAGCCGGTGCGCCGCGTGACGTTGCAGGCGGGCTGTTCTGGCATGTCTCCAGCGGCAAGGCCAGCGGTGTGCTGGAACTGGACGGCGATGGGCAGGCTGCCATTGAGCAGGGGAAGGCGCATATCGCCCGAATGCTGGAGCGAGGCCGCGCCGGGGATTTTTCTGCCGAGGTCAACAAGGCGCAGGACGGCAAATGCGTCCGCTACTGCGAGTTCGGAAAGATGTGCCGCATGAGTGTGATGCACCGACGCAAGCGAGGATGACGGGCAATGCCATCGAAAGCACTGGCGATCAGCGGTGGGGTGCTGGCGCTGATCGGATTTTTCATACCCTGGGCGTTCAACCGCAACGGCAATATGATCAGCGGCGGTGAACTGTTCAACGAACGCGCAGATTACGGCTTTACGGTATCGCTGGCGTTATTTCTGGTGCTGGGCTGTCTTGTGCTGAGCATCGGGTTGATTGCCACCGCGAACGAAGGGCGCCTGTGGATGTATCGCGCTGCCCCGGTCGCGGCGCTGTTCGCCGTGATAATTCAGCTTGTGCTGTGGATGCAGGCACTGGTAGATATCGGCGAAGGCTGGTGGGACATCACCTTCGGCCTGGGGGTGTTCATCGGGGCGGTAGGCGATGCGATGCTCATCTTTGGTGTGTTGGGCTGCTGGGTCGAACTCACAATTGCGGAAGAAGCCCATGCGCGTATGGATGTCCTGGATGACAAACTCCGCCAGATCGAAAAAGACCTCAAGAAAATTCGATGAACTTTACTAAAGCACAGCACAAAGCCGTTTATACCCATGACCGTAATCTGATCGTCCTGGCCGGGGCAGGCAGCGGCAAGACCCGCGTCCTGGTAGAGCGCTTCCTCGCGCTGCTGGAAGCCAACCCCGACTGGCCGCTCAATGCGCTGGTCGCCATTACCTTCACGAAAAAAGCCGCCGGGGAAATGCGCGACCGTGTGCGGTTAGGGCTGGAAGCGCGGCTGAACCACGCGCGTGATGAGCGCGACGCACGCCGCTGGGCTGATCTGCTCGCTTCGATGGACAGCGCCCGGATTGACACTATTCACGGCCTGTGCGCCTCGCTGCTGCGGGCGAACGCGGCTGAAGCGGGGGTCGATCCCGATTTCGTCGTGCTGGAAGACACCGACGCGGCTATCCTGCTCGACGACGTGGTCGATTCGGTGCTTGTGAAGCTGGTGGCCGAGGAAGACCCGGCTGTTGAGCTGTTCGCCGAATACGAGCTGAGCCAGATCAGGCAGGTCTTGACCGACGAGGTGCTGCTGGCCGGGCACCGGGCAGAGTTCCCCGACGATTTTCTGACGCTGTGGAAGCAGCAGTGGTCAGAAGACATCCCCGGCTATGTGGGAGAATTTTTGTCCTTCGCAGAAGAAGTCGGGACGGTGTTCGACGCGCCGCAGGATGACGCGCTCGGCCAGCGCTGGAACGCCTGTGTCGAGTGGCTGGATTATCTGCACAGCCACCGCGAAGGAGACTCGGCCTTTAATGCGCTGAATGAGATTGCCGGTCTCGCTCTGACGGGCGGGAGCGCCAAAAAGTGGGGCGACAAAGAAACGATGGACGAGGCGCGGACTGCGCTTCGCTCTATTCGGGACGAGGCTAAAGCGCTGCTGGAAACGCTCGGTGAGCCGCCTGATGGGGACACCGAAGGCGCATTCAGCCGCCGTGCGATAGAACTGCTGCCGCTGTGGAGATCGCTGCTGGGGCGCGTGACGGAAGAATATCGCACCGCAAAAGACGCAGCGGCCTACCTGGACTTCGGCGACCTGGAGGCGATGACGCGCGACCTGCTGCTGTTCAACGAAAGCGTGATCGAGCGCTACCGGGGCGCGGAATTCAGGCATGTCATGGTCGATGAATTCCAGGACACCAACGCCGACCAGTGGGCCATTATCCAGCGCCTTGCCGGGTTGAATGTGCCGGGGTCGATGTTCGTCGTTGGAGATGAGAAGCAGAGCATCTATGCCTTTCGCGGGGCGGATGTAAGCGTGTTCGGCTCTGTGCGGCAGGAGATCGTCATGTACGGCGGCGATCCGGTCGATATGGTGCAGTCGTTCCGCACCCATGAGCGGCTGGTCGTTCAGTTCAACCTCGTCTTCGAGCGGCTGCTGGTCAGAAATGAATCAAGTCCGGTGCGTGATTACATGGTGGCCTTCGCGCCGATGACGGCCTTTCGTGTCGATCCGCCGCCGGGGGACGATGCCTGTGTCGAACTGCTGATTATGGATGGCAGCGCACCGTCAACCGAGGATAAAAAAGTCAGCGCCGAAGACTGCCGTCGGGTGGAAGCGCAGCAGATCGCGCAACGCTTGCGCGCAATGGTCGAGGGCGGGCGCATGATCTTCGACAAGGAACAGGGCATTCACCGTCCAATGCACTACGGGGATGCCGCCGTGTTGTTCCAGTCACTTACGCATGTGACGCTTTATGAAGAAGTCTTCAAGGCCGAGGGCATCCCGTTCCTGACGCTGGCCGGGCGCGGTTATTATGACCGTCAGGAAGTGTGGGATCTGCTGCATCTGCTCAACGCGCTCTACAACCCGGCGGACGAACTCTCGCTGATGGCGGTGCTGCGCTCGCCCATGTTCGGCCTGAGCGATGATGCGCTGCTGGCGCTGCGGCTGCAAGCGGAAGCCGCCGCTGTTCCCCTGTGGGACACCCTGGCGACTCCCGGCGCATGGCTGCCTGACGGTGAACTTCCGGTGGTCGAATTCGCCCATGAGACGCTGACCGCGCTGCATGGGACGGCGGGGCGTGTTTCGATCTCCGAACTGCTGCGCGATGCCCTCGCCCGCACCCATTATCTGGCAATTCTGACCGGGCTGCCGGATGGGGCACGGCGGCGGGGCAACGTGGAAAAACTGCTGGAAAAGGCCCAGTCCAGCGGCAGGATCACCCTGAGTGCCTTCGCCGCCTATCTGCGCGATCTCAGTGCCCGCGAAGTGCGCGAGGGAGAAGCCCTCTTGGAAGCCGAAGGCGCGGTGCAGATCATGTCGGTTCATGCCAGCAAAGGGCTGGAATTCCCGGTCGTGGTACTGGCGGATGCGTCCTGGGAGCGTATGACCAGCCGAACCGAAGCCGTGCTTTACGACCGGGTCTATGGGCTGGCCTGCAAGGTGTACGACGCTGAGAGCGACTCGCTCTACACCCCGTTTGCGTTTCGCCGCGCCTCTAAGCTGCTCTCGCTGCGGGATGAGGCCGAACGGCTGCGGTTGCTGTACGTAGCCGCCACACGGGCGCAGGATGCGGTGCTGATCTGCGGGCAGGCCAGCCCGGACGACAAAACAGGCGAGTGGAAGGCGAAAGGCTGGCTGGGGAAACTGCTCCACGCGCTCGATCTGACTGACAACCTGCACACCGCCGAGTACGATTGGGGACGAGCGACGGTCGTGGCGGTGGCTGAATATCTCCAACCCCGTTCTGCCCCGCAACCTGCGCAACCCGACGCAGCGATACCGGTGTGGGATGTCCCCCCGGTCAGCGATGGAACGGTATTTGCGGGTGACTCTGTCATGCCACCGCTTCTGGCCGAGCTGCCTGCCCGTCGCGAGACGATGATCCGGCAGGCGCGGCATCTGGCGGCGACGCAGGTGGCCGATCTGGGCAGCATCGAAGAAGCACTCTCCAATGATGACCGGGCATTCTATCGCAGTCGCTTCCGGCGCAAGGTGCTGCATGATGCGCCTGCTGTTGTGGAATGGATGAGCGACCGCAGAAGCGGTGTCAGTCCGCGCCAGATTGGTGAGATCGTGCATGAGGCGCTGCGCTGGTGGCACTTCCCGCAGCATCCACACGACGAGACGACGCTGGACATGCTGCGCAATTATGCCTGGCGGCAGGGGATCACCGAACATGCGCTTTGTGACCACGCTGCCCGTCGAGCACAGGAACTGCTGGTCAGGTTCAAGGCCAGCGCGGTCTACCGCATGGTGGAGGAGGCGGGCAGCGCGGTTTATCGCGAACTCCCGTTTATCTACGAACGCGAAGGCTATATCATTCATGGGGTGATTGATGTGCTGTTCCGGCAGCGCGACGGCACCTGGATGATCGCCGATTACAAGACCAGTACGGTCGATGACGCTGCGATCAATCCAGGCCGGATCAACCTTCATGCGCGGCGCTATCACTTGCAGCTTGGGGTTTATGCTGAAGCTGTGAGTACACAGTTGAACGGACTGGTGCCGCAGACGTTTATTCACTACATCCGCTATAATCACACTGTTCCTGTCAGCGAGGCCGAACGCCGGGCGGCGCTGGAACGCAGTATCTCGAATCGCATTGAGGAATTGATTGAGGACGAAACGGAATGATTCAACGCCAACTCCCGCCCTGGGCACGCGCCGATAATCCCATTCTACGCACGCTGCTGGGTGCTGCACGGACGGAAGGCCGCCGGGCGCGGCTGGTACGTGCCTTTTTTGTGATGCTGGGTGGCGGGCTGGCGCTGATGGTGGGGTATCTGATCGCCAGCGATTACAACACGACCAATCCGCTGGAGCGTCCGGTCAGCCAGGCGTTGTTTGAGATTCTGTTTTACCCGGTGCTGTTTTTCCAGCTTGTGCTGCGGCTGTCCGCGCTCGGCATGACGGTGGGCGCGGTTGCGGAGGAAAAACGCCGCCAGACCTGGGACAGCCTGCGGGCGACGGTCGGCGGGGTAGCGCTGGCGCTGCGGGCGAGATGGAGCGCGGTGGTGCTCTATCGGCTGCGCGGGCTGCTGGCAGTGACCATTCTGGCGCGTATCGTCATGATCGGTGCCCTGCTCTATGACCTGACAGCGTTCAGCGGGGAGTACCTGAATTATCTGGTCGGAGGGATCATCCCACAGATCAGCGTTCCGGTAGCGGTACTGCTGCTGTCGCTGATGATGACGGCCTCGCTGCTGCTGCCGCTGACGGGGTTAGGCCTGGATGCGGCGCTTGGTCTGCTGGTTTCCACTGCTGTGCGCCAGCGCCTTTACGTCGGCCTCGTGCAGATATTGCTGAGCCTGATTCGCGTAGGGGTGGTACTGCTGCTGGTGCTGGCGGTGACTCGCTTCCGTGACCCGGCTGGTCTGACGGGCACGACTGATGCGGGAACGTGGATTCTGCTGGCCGCCTTCGCCGCCATTGGCGACTGGGGTTTCAGCTTTCTCTACCTGGGCTTCTACGGTGGCGAGGTGTGGGCCAACGTCCCCTATGGCATTCTGATCGGCCCGGCGCTGCTGCTGTTTATTTTCATGCAGACTGCGCTGACCGATGTCATTCTGGCGCTGGCAATCCGCCGGGGCGAACGCCGCGAATAGCCTGGATGAGGGTGGACAAAGCATGATTCGCCCGGACTTCGGGCATTCGATTTCCAGCGAACGCGGGGTTATCCGCCTTTACTCATTGCTCGTTGCTCATCGCTCATTGCTTTACTACAGCGCCTGTACCGAGATGATAAACCCGGCGGTGGCGCTGTTGGTCGCCAGCGGGACGTTGTGAACGTTGCACACGCGCAGCAGCGATTGAATGTCGGGATCATGCGCCTGTTTCGCCAGCGGATCGACAAAGAAGAACACCGCCGCGATCTTGCCTTCGGCTACCTGCGCGGCAATCTGAGCGTCGCCGCCAATCGGGCCGGAAAGCATGCGCACCACATCCAGCCCGCATTTTTCCTCCAGCAGCTTGCCGGTGGTTGACGTGGCAATCAGGTTGTAGCGTTCCAGCACGGCCTTGTGCCGCATCGCAAACGCGACCATATCCGCTTTTTTCCCGTCGTGGGCGATGAGTGCCAGGGTCTTACGGTCTTCCATGCAACATGCTCCGTTGGCGTCTACAGATAAGCTCACTGAATTCGGCTGATTATACACGCTGTTGGCGCAGGGCGGAATCAAAAAGAGGCAGTTTTTGGGCTGCCTCTTTCGCGTTTGTACTGAGTCTGCGCTGCCTACATCCAGCGCCCGCCGCGCTGCTGATGGCTGTCCATGAGCAGGGTCGGCAGCTTGTGGAGCTGGTAGTAATCCGTCCCACCGAAGACACGCACGAAGCGCTCGTTCACGTCCACCGCCTCGGCATAGTAGTCCTCAAGCTGCGACAGCACCACTTCCCAGGGTCGGCTTTCCGCGATCTGCCGCGCTGTCTGCGACATACGATGCAGCAGGTCGGGGTTATCGCGCAGGCGCAGGACAGCATCAGCAAAGGCCTGCTGCGTATCCTGCACCACGAAGCCGCTTTCGCCCTCGACCACCAGGTCTTTCACCGCGCCCTTATCGGTCACAATCGTCGGTAGACCAGAGGCCATCGCTTCCTGCACCACCTGCCCGAAGGTTTCGTTCGGCCCGGTAAACAGGAACACATCTGCGCTGGCGAAGGCCGCCGAGAGATCATCGCCCAGCAGATAGCCCGTGAAATGGGTGTTCGTCCCGGCGAAACAGCTTTCCAGGCTGTCGCGTTCCGCACCATCGCCAATGATGGTCAGCGCCACGCCCGGTGTCCGCGCCACTTCCAGCAGCAGATCGACGTGCTTTTCCGTCGCCAGTCGCCCGACGTAAAGGCACAGCAGGCTGTTGGGGTCGCGCCCGTTCAGCAGGAACTCGCGCCATTCCGCTGTGGCATGTACCGGGTTAAAGCGTTCGCTGTCCACACCACGCCCCCAGGGACGCAGGCGCTTAAAGCCGTGCAGATGCAGATCGTCGGCGGTTGTTTTGGA
This sequence comes from bacterium, assembly GCA_033762735.1. Taxonomy (GTDB): domain Bacteria; phylum Chloroflexota; class Anaerolineae; order Aggregatilineales; family Phototrophicaceae; genus JANRLJ01. The sequence continues at coordinate 18,983 of JANRLJ010000086.1, forward strand.
CGGTACAAGCGTCAGATGGCAGCCGTTGTGAATGTAGCGCAGCCAGTTGCGCGTGATCGTCTCCATGAACGGGAAGCCGTACTGGATGGTGTAGCCGGGCAGGTCGGTCTGGTAGTTGGCGACGATAGGCACCTTCATGTGCCGCCCGGTCGCCATGCCCGTAACGGACATCATGGCCGGGCTGAAGAGGTGAATCAGATCAGGCTTGAACTCATGCAGCGCCCGCGCCATGAACGGACTGGGCAATCCCATGCGCGTTTCGGGCACATTGGGAATCCCGACCGACAGCATCGGATGCACCCTCACGCCGTTCATGTCCTCCGGGGCAATATCCGGCGCGAAGACGACCACTTCGCGCCCGGTCTGCTGGAGATACTTCATCGTCAGATACGCGGTCTTGGTGACACCATCGACCTTTGGCAGAAAGGCTTCGGTGATGATGGCGACGCGCTTGACAGGTGCCAGTCTCACGGATGAGTCGGGCGGTTTGAGGGCAACCTCTCTGCCAAAAACTCGCTCGACGTGTTGTGGGTCGAACTCGTCAAATAATTCCAGTAGTCGTTCAGCGGCCATGGTTTTCCCTCCGCATACGTCTCGCCGTTGACAATCGCCCACCGCAGATCGGCGGCGGTCGTCCCAGGAAAACGAGTCTGACCACAGCCGATCCCGCCGAGTGTATGGGCATCACTCCCCCCGATCACCGGGAGCTTCGTGTGCCTTGCCAGCAGGCGAGAAAGAATGTTTGTGCCCGGCAGGACGATCCCGGCGTTAAAGCCTTCGAGTCCGTCCAGCTTTGCTTCTGATAACACCTTCGGGCGCAAGGTGTAGCGAACCGCGTTGTGCGCGACGATGCCCATCTGAACATGGTAGGGATGTGCCAGCACGGCCAGCCCGCCCTGATCGTGAATCGCCGCAACCGTGTCCTTCAGGGAAAGTCCCTTCGAGATCGGTTTTTGCACCCACAGCCCCAGCACATGCCCTGCGGCACTGCTGACTTCGACGCCTGGGATGATGTCAAACGGGTATTGATCGCGCCGTTCATAAGCCCAGAGGGCGGCATCTACCCGGTCATGATCGGTAATCGCAATCACATCGAGCCGGTTTTGCGGGCGGCGACGGTTGCGCTCTGCCACGTAGTCCAGCAGTTCGCGCACGGTTGGCAGACCATCGCTGGCCTGTGTGTGCATATGGAGATCGGCCCGACCCAAAAGCTGATGGTTGGTCATGAACACCCTCGATGGTGAAATTCGCACTGGTGTTCATCTTAAGGCCTGCACACTAACGCTTGCTAAACCCTTTGTTAAGCTTTAAAGATAGCGTACTCATCTCGACAATCTCTACGTTTCTCATGCGCTTAATCTTACCATACAGCAAGGTACGCTGTCTCTACATCCATCTCTTGGCCTATTCTGGACTGGGTGAAAGTGGGTGCCGCGTGAGACGATGTGCAGGCATCTATTAAACAATAAAGCTGGCGAAGCGTTACGCTGTTCAATGTGACTTTTTCTAAAACCTGTAGAATAAACGGATGCGTGAATTCCGTCTGTTTATCCGCCGCCACGCGCTGTTTGTCGCGCTGCTGCTGTTTATGCTGGTCAGCATTGCAGGCGGCACCTATTTCGCCGGGATTCTGGGTGTCTCGCGACCGCCGCTGCGTTCGGTTGAAACCCGAATTCCAACCGTATTACCCCCTTTGCCAGGGACGAGCGTCGACCGGTATTTTCAGCTTGACCCGGCCATTGTTGATTATCTGAACAACCGCCAGCCAAGCTACAGCGCTGCCGTCGTCGATGTTTTCGGGTTGGATATTCAGCCAATTGGCGCGTTTCTGCCGCGCACGGGCAACACCCAGTTCAATCTGGCCGCGCCGACCCCGCTTCCCACGCCGCTCCCTTATCCCACCTCACCGCCGCTGCCTGTGCCACCCCTGCCAACCAGCGCAGTGCCAACCGTTCCCCCTGAAGTCGCTACGGCAGAGACATTCCGCACGCTGCCCTATATCGTGCCGGAAAATGTGGACTGTGCGCCCGCTGGCCGCCCTGTGGATGGACTGCTGACCCAGCGCTTTCATCTGACGCATCCGGGGATTGATCTGGCGCTGCCGCTTGGCTCTCCGGTATTCGCCACGCACAGCGGGCAGGTGATCTTCGCTGATTGGAGCGAGATCGGCTACGGTTATCTGGTGATTGTGCAGAGCGGGCCGTTTATCAGCTACTATGCCCACAATACGTCATTCAATGTCCTGAGCGGGCAGTTGATCGGGAAGGGCAGCATCGTGGCGTGGAGCGGCAGCACAGGCAACAGCAGCGGCCCGCACGTCCACTATGAAACGCGCATCAACGATATCCCGGTCGATCCGCTCACGTTCGACAGCCGGGGCTATCCCTCGTGTTGAAGAAAGCAACTTAAATCCAACTTTGGTGAATTCTGTTATCGCATATAATAGCCGCATGACGAAAAGCAAACCGACACCAAAACCTTCGCAACCCCCTCAGCCTTCGCCTGCCGCTGGATTTGTCTCCCTGCGCTGGTCATTCCTGTCCCCGCTGTTCCTGGCGGCGCTGGCTATTGCCACGATTGGCGCCTACCTGGTCGCGCGTAATCTCTCCGGCGGATTAGTCATCAGTCAGGAAAGTGTCCTGCTGGAAAGCAGCCGGGCGGTTGCTGAGCGTGCCACCGCGCTCTATAACCAGCAGCGCACCGAAGCGCAGCGCGTAGCCTTCACGATTGGTGTTCCCGAAGCCGCCCGTGATGAAAATGCGACGGCGCTCGAACCAATGCTGGAAAGTCTGGCGCGGGTGGGTGGGCTGGATGCGGTAATCGTCACGGATAGCGCTGGCCGTGAAGTGCTGGGCATTCAGCGGGTAACCAGCAGTGATGACAGTGACTATGCCCTCAGCACCGCGACTGACCTGAGCCAGCAGGCCATTATCCGCGCTGTGCTGGATGAAGCTTATGTGGGTGCGACCGGGCTGCTGCGCACGCCGGGCGGTGTCATGCTGTTCACCGCCGTGCCGATCAACCTCGGCGATCAGTTCGTGGGAATCGCACTCGTGGGGCAGCAGGTGGCAAATGTGATTCAAGCGCTCAAAGGAAGTGCGGTTGCTGATCTGGCGCTATATGGGCCGGACGGTGCGCTGCTGCAAACCACCTTTGACGATGCTGTCGAACGAAGTGCCCTTTCCCTCGCGCCTGAAGTGTTTACCCAGGCGGCGCTGGCCGTGCAGCAGATTCCCCTACAGACGCTTCAGCTAGAGCAAATTCCCTATCAGGCTGCTTATCAGCCCTTTAGTGTCGGCCCGAATACGCTTGGCGTGGTTGGGGCGTTCATGCCCGATTATGTCCCTTTTATGACCGAAACCGGGCGGCAGTTGACCGCGCTGCTGGCGGCGGCGCTGGCGGGCGGGGTGGTGCTGGTGGCCTATGTGGGCATCAGCCGGGTCGCGGCACGGGCGACGCGGGTGCAAACAGTGGCCGCATCACTGGCTGTGGGGGAGGTCAAAGCCCGCACCGGGATGGCCGCCCGCGACGAGATCAGCGCGATTGGGCAGGCACTCGATCAGTACGCGGACGTGACACAGGAAAAACAGGACGCCTTGCAGCAGGCGCTCCGCCGCCAGCGTCGCGAAGTGGCGCATCTGACGGCTGTGCTGGAAGCGATGCCCGAAGGGGTGGTTGTGCAGGACATGGACGGACGAGTCGTGCTGATGAACGACAAGGCACGGCATTTGCTCGGTTCGCACCGCGTCTTCCGCAGTTCCGGCCTGCATGAACTTTCAGGCCTTGCGGCGCAGATGATGGGCGCGGCGCTCTCGCCCGGCCTGTACGCCCTGGGTGATCCGCAGCGGGTGGGGCTGGATGGCCGGATGCTGAGCGCCCAGGCCGCTGCCGTGATGTCGCCCATCAGCGACCGCCGCCTTGCGACCGTGATTCTGCTGCGCGATATTACCGATCATGTCCGGCAGGAGCGCGACCGGGAAGCGATGCTGGCACGGCTGGCGCAGGATGTGCAGTCGCCCCTGGCCGCGCTGGGACGCACCGGGGCGCGAATTCCCTCCGATATGGTGAACGTCTTCGCTCGTGAGGTCACGCGCCACGCCATTGCGCTGCAAAAGATGATCGTCGATCTGCGCGAACTTTCGACCGTTGATACGCTCAGTGTTCGCCGGGCACAGCGCCCGCTGCGATTGGAAACACTGGTGTGGGCGGTGGCGAATGAATGGCGGCAGATCGCCGCGGCCAACCGCCTCTCGCTGCATGTGCTGATCGAACGCCGGGGGCTGTACGTGCTGGGCGATGAAAAACGCCTGCGCTGGGCCATTGGCAACCTGGTGGATAACGCGATCAAGTACACACTTCCCGGCGGCGCATTGACGCTGGAAATCCGCGCCGAAAGTGATGGCATGGCAAATCTGCGGATCCGCGATAACGGGGTTGGGATCGTCCGTGACGAGCGCGAACACGTCTTTACCCGTTTCTTCCGGGGCAGGCCGACGACCGCGGACGGGCGCACGATTCAGGTGCCGGGGATGGGGCAGGGGTTATACGTCGCTCGGCAAATCATCGACGCGCATGGCGGCAAAATCTGGCTTAAGAGTACGCAGGGGGTTGGGACGGCGGTCTACTTCACGCTGCCGCTGACCGCGCCCGTCACGCTGGAAATGCCCGATTTCGCCAGCCTCGATCTGGAAGGGGACACCGTGCGCCTGCCAGAGAATTTCCTGATCGAACTTGGGCGCGATTGAAGTTGTAAGTGTCTGGGAATATCGCAGTGGATTGGTAGGGCGCAGTAGCCATGCTGCGCCCATTGTGACAGATGAAGCTCGTTGAAGGTTTACCCTTGCAGCGAGAACAGATAGGCGATCAGGTTGTAAATGTCCTGGTCGCTCAGCAGGTCGCCGTAGTTCTGCGGCATCACCCCGCCGACGAAGCCCTCCACCACATGCTCATTCGGATTGACAATCGAATTGTAGACGTACTGCGCACCGGACAATCCAGGGACCCGGTTCGGGGCACGGTCGCGCAGGCTGTACAGGCCAGGGCCGATAAGCTGGTCATCCGTGATGACGTTGTGGCAGGTCGAGCAGGCATAAGAGCCAGCCGCAGTTTCCAGCGTTTGATGAAACAGCGTATCACCCGCTGCCGGATCGCCAATCCGCTCCACAAGAACCGTGATGGCATCGGCAGCGGCGGCAGCCTGCGCCGGTGTTTCGGTCACAGGGGCGGTTGTCGGCGTGGCGGGCACTGTTGTGGCGGTGGGCGGTGCTGGTGTATTGGTGGGTGGTACGGGTGTTTCGGTCGGCGCGGCGGCCACAACTTCGCTTTCCGCTTCACCTTCTTCGGTGGCAGCGGCGTTTTCCTCAGCTTCTTCCGCTTCTGCCGCAGCCAGCGCTTCCTCGGCAGCAAGGGTTAAATCGGCGGAGCTGGGTGGTGGAGTGGCGATGCCACCACAGGCTGAGACCAGCAAGGCGATGACAATCAGCAGCAAAAAGAATACGTTATTACGCATCAGTCCATCCCCGGTATTGTGAAACCGTGTACAAGTTCGAGCATTGTAACGCACTTCGCTTTATTCCGGTAGGCGGCGAAACAAGGAAGAAAATCATGAATATGAAGTACTTTTGACGCAAGCGCGTATAACTTTCCGGTGTGCGAATACCGCGCCATTTATCCACGATGGAAAGGAACGTTTGATGCGAAAGTGGCTGATGTGGGGCTGCACCTTGCTGCTGCTGAGCCTGTGCGGAGGAGTCGCGGCACAGGAGGGTGCCCCGACATTGCAAGGGCAGGCACTGGAGAATGCCGCCGCCTTCACCCGACTGATGGGTTATGTGCGCTATTTTCATCCCAGCGACCAGGCTGCTGATGTCAACTGGAATCAGTTTGCGGTAAACAACATCGAAACTGTTACATCTGCTGCTGATGCCGCTGAACTGGCAGAGACACTCACCGACATTTTCGCCCCATACGCGCCGACGCTGCGGGTATTTGCCGAAGGTGATATGCCCCCTGTTCCGAGTGAGTTGCAAACGCCCCTGAGGGCTGATGGGCTGGAGGTAGTTCAATGGGTGCATGTGCCGCATCGCAGCTTTGATGAAGCGCGTGGCGGGCAGATCGAACCCTCCACCCGAATTCGCATTCCACTGGAAAGTGGCGATGTGCCACAAACACACCTTTACAGCGATGCGGCGAAAGGCGTCAATGAAGTGACTCTGCCTGTCCATCGTCCTGATGAACCGTTGGAAGTCGATCTTGGCGGCGGCGTGTCTGCGCTGGTTCCGCTCGCGCTGTATGCCGACGAAAACGGGACGCTGCCGCATGTCGAGATGCCCGCGCCCATCGAAACCCAATCGCAAAATCTGATGCAGCGGCGTGTGCGGCTGGCTGCAGTCGCCCTTGCATGGACGCATTTCCAGCACTTTTTCCTGTATTGGGATGTACTGGAAGCCCAGGGGGTGGATTGGGATACCGCCCTGACCGAAGCGCTGATAAACGCAGCACAAGATACCAACGCAAATGATTTCTACGACACGCTGGCACGGCTGATGAACCATTTGCGCGACGGCCATGCTTATGTCACCCCGCCCGGTTCGGTCGATCTGCCGGGGGTGAGCCAGCGGACTTCGACTCATGCACTGCCTTTTACCTGGGATGTGGTGGAAGGGCAGTTGGTCGTAACCAGCGTCTTTGAAGGTGCGGGTGAATTGCAGGTTGGGGATGTGATAACGGCGGTTGATGGTGAGTCGGTTGAGACGCTGCTGGCGCGGGGCGATGCGCTGGAATCAGGTGTGGGACAGTTCGGACTCTACAACTTCCTCAGGACTCTGCGTCGCGGGACAGAAGGCAGTGCGGCGGAACTGGAGATTGATCCGGTTGAAGGCGAGCCATATACGACGACGATAATCCGTGTTCCAGTCATCGCGGATGATGAATTTCTATACCATCGCGAACCGCGTCCGCCGATGCTGGCGGAACTCGCACCCGGCATCGTCTACGCTGATCTGACTCGCGTAGAAAATGAGGATATTCCCCGCTTGATTGCCGCCTTAGCAGATGCGGAAGGTATTGTGATTGACATGCGCGGCTACCCAACCTCAGGTGCCGTATTCGCGCTGCTCGGTTATATGACCGATGAACCGCTGTCGTCCGCGCCCTTTCTTGTCCCTGTTGTCACCACCCCCGATCCTCAGGCTGTACAGTTCAGCGATGTGTCGTACACGCTTGCGCAGCCCAATCAGCCGCGCTTTACCGAGAATATCGCCTTTATCATCAACGCCAACGGTACGGTGAGCGCGGCGGAAACGTTTCTCGGCGTGGTCGAGGCGTATGGGCTGGGTGAACTTGTCGGGGAGCCAACCGCCGGAGCAAACGGGACATTGGCAGAGCTTCGGCTTCCGGGTGGCTATATCGTCAGTTGGACGAGTCTGCGCGTGACGAAGCATGATGGTTCGCCGCTGTTTGGCGTGGGAGTGCTGCCTACCATTCCCGTCGAACGTACCCTTGCAGGCGTAGCGGCAGGCCGCGATGAACTGCTGGAAGCCGCGTTCGAGGTGGTAGCAGGCGGTCAGGCCTTCGACATGGCGCAAGTCCAGCCGCTTGAAGTGACGGTTGATCTGGCTTTTTCGCTCGTACCTTATCAAACCGACGCCTTCTCCACGTTTGTTCCCGATGGCTGGCAGGAGAACAGCCCCGCTACCTTTAGCCCGGACTCCGGACAGACCGTGTTTGCAATTACAGCGGATGCTGCTCAGGATGGGTTTACCAGTGACACGATTGAAGGGATGATCGCCGAACTCAGCAGCCAATTCGGCACTCCGGTGGAAAGCACCCTTTCCACCGAAACGTTGGAGTGGCGGGTGGTGGTGTTCCAGCCGCGTGGGGCTGCAATTTCGGTTGCGTTTGCCCTTACCGAGGTCGATGAGGCGATTTACGCGGTGGCGCTTCTCGCCCCGGCTGATGCCTTCGACGCGCTTTACAGCGATCTGTTCCAGCCTGCGCTGGAAGCATTTCGTATTGTGGAGTGATTGGTTCCTCCGACAAAAAACCAGGTCTTCATTTCGGGTGTTCCCGTAGGGGCGAGACATGCCTCGCCCCTGCAAAAAACCACTCATGTGCTTCTGGGATGTTTCGTTTCTGGACATGGTAGGCCATGCCCTGCTTTTTGGCTTAGCGGTATGACGAACGTTAACCATCCCTATGGTTTTCTGTGGCGTTTGAGGGTAAAATGTAGGCGTGTCTAATGTAACTTCAGGCTCCCCCCGTTTTGCGGATTTGGAGCCAACGGCATACGACACAAGGCAGCTTAACAACGGAATATAGCGCGTTGCCTGCCGAAAATCGTGGCGGGTGTAAAATATTCAACGTGTCCATGAA
>JANRLJ010000087.1:0-7499 GCA_033762735.1 bacterium
ACCAAACACTTGGCACAGGCCAAGCAATTGGATACGCTCTTTGAACAACCTGACAGGGTGTTAGCTAGTCCCGATGAAGCAGCAGAAAAAATCGTCGGTTAAGTCACCCGTGTCAGATGAAATCTTGTCTAATACACTTGATGCCTTCATGAGTGGTTCAAACCGTTAACGGATGCACGTGAAATGGAAATGCGCTACTATGTGATTCAGGCGCTATGACCATCACCTTCATCAGAGGAGTCAATCATTTTATGTCGCACAAACGCATTCTGCTCGTGACGCTGTTCCTGTTTATGTCGCTGCTGCTGGCACCTGTTACGCAGGCGCAGCAGAATGATGTGAACTTCGATCAAATCCTGTCTTCGCTGGGGCCGCGCACGACTGCACAGGGCTATGAAAACATCTATCTGATTTTTGATATCCTGCTCTACGCCATTTTCTTCCTCAGTCTGGTGAACATGTTCCTGATCCCGGATAAGCAGTTGGCGGTGTCCCTGCTGAACTTTACCGTGATCCTGGCGACCGTATTCGCCAAAGTGGGTGTCGCCAGTATTCCCGGAGTTCCCGAAGTCGCCCATCCGAATGCCATCATCAGTATGTGTGCGCTGCCGGTGCTGCCGCTCAACGCGGTAATCTTCATCTTCCCACTGCTGATCGCTGGCATGACACGAAAATCCAGTAAATACGCTGGTACACCCCCCTCACTGTTCGTTGGTGGTCTGACCGGGCTGATCGGCGGTGCGTATTTCTTCATGTCGTGGGCGCTGGAAATCCGTTCCTGCGCTACCATCGGTGGAACAGGTGTTTAACGCCGCAGGACGAATAAGGCCGTGCCGTCCGTCACAAGGTGGATGACGCCATCCTGATCGGTACGGAATAATGGAGTCGAACCAAGCCGCGCCAGCACATCGGGATTAGGATCGCCCCGGCGGTTGGCGCGGTCGCTTTGCACCACCACTGCCTGCGGCTGCACCGCCGTGAGAAAGGCTTCATTCAGCGAACGCGCCGTGCCATGCTGGGGAAGCTGCAACACGGTCGCCAGCGGCCATTCCCCGTTTTCGAGCAGCGCCGCCTGTCCATCCACGCTTAAGTCCGAACTCAGCAAAAACGAAATGTCGTCGTAGCTCAGGCGCAGGGTCAGTACATGGTCTTCGATGCTGTCACCCAGGCTCGGCTGCTGTGTGGGATGCAGCACTTCCAGCCGCGTTCCGTCGCTCAGATTGAGTGTGTAGCCTGCCTGCACAATGACAACCTCATGCTCGGCCACAGCCGCTTCAAGCCCGGCATAAAATTCGCTCTGGTTCGGCTGACCGTTCGTTAGCACGACACCCACCTCGTAACGCTCCAGCACAGCGGTTAACGCGCCCAGGTCAAATTCATCCGGATGAGTAATCGCCAGCACCTCGATTTCACGGTCGGTAAACGGCATCCGATCTCCCAGCGCGGTCAGCAGGCGCGACGGAAAACGCCCGCCATCCACCAGAATTTGTGCGCCGCCGGGGGTTTGCGCCAGCACCGCGTTACTATGGCCGAGATCCAGAAACCAGACGTGCAGACGACCATCAGGCCGACCTAGTGTGACCGCGCTCATCAGCAGCGTGAGGGAGACCCCCGAAAAGACAATCACACTGAACACTGCCCGCCGCCGCAAAAAGCGACCGAAGCGCAGCCACCAGGAAGGTTGTGTCGCGCTCATAAAGGCAATCCCCAGCACCAGCGCAAAGTACAGAATGATGAGTTCGGGTTCAACACGCACCTCGGTATCGGCAAAGGAAAGCCCGGCGAACGCCCGCACCACCCCAATCGTCCAGCTTAAGAAGACGAGGTTCACCCACAGGAGAAACTGCCCCAGGAACGGCAGGAAGAAACTCAGGATGAGGCCGATTCCGCCCAGAATCAGCAGCCATGCCTGCACGGGCACAATCAGCAGATTGACCAGAAGGGTGACGACCGAAAGGCGGCTGAAATAGACAATCGTCAGGGGCAGCGTCAACACCAGCGCCGCCAGCGAAACGGCCAGCGGCTCAGTCAGAAAGCCGCCCACCGGAGCCGCTACTGACGGCGGGAAAACCCTTGCCAACCCGGCCTTGAGCGCGTTGGTCAACGGTGTGGCGAACAGCGCGAGGCTGAGCGTGGCGAAAAAGCTGAGTTGAAAGCTGAGGTCATAGAGGACGGTTGGCTGCTGGAGCGACATCAGCAGGGCGACGAACGCCAGCGAGGCCGGGACGAACGTTTTGCGACGTAACCCCTGACCGATAATCAGAACACTGCTCATGACAGCGGCACGGACGACCGCCGCATTCGCCCCGACGAACAGGGTGTAAACGCCTAAAACCCCGACTGCCAGAACAATTCGCAGCCATTTCCGGCGGCTTTCCTGGTCGAGCGACTGCGTGAGCAAGCCGCTGATGACGGCCATGTTAAAGCCGCTGATCGCGATGATGTGCGCTGCCCCGACCGCGCTGAACGCATCCTGCAATTCGGGCGAAAGGCCGCGTTCATCGCCCAACAGAATCCCGGCCAGCAAGCCAGCCTGTGGTTCAGGGAGTGCCTGGGAAATCCGATCATAGGCATCACGTCGCAGGTCGATCAGGGCGCTGCGAGGGGAGAAGCCTTCGCGATTGGTGACGACCTCTACCGCTGTGCGATCCATGATGCTGAAGATGCCAGTGCGGGCGAGGTAATCGGCATAGGAGAAGGTGTCATATTCGGCTGGCGTATAGAGCAGGCCCGTGGCCTGAACGCGGTCGCCATATTGGGCGGCGGTCGTTGAGGGGGCATAGACCAGCACAGTCCCGCTCACGGCACGTTCTTCTGCGCCAAGCAGCACTTTTTCCGCCTGCACACGCAGTTGAATCCGTTCGTCACGCACATCGGGTTCGGCGCTGATAATGCCTTCGATGGTCAAACCGCCCGTGTTGTTATAAAGGGCGATGTCGCTGGATGTGGGCACGAACGAACCACGCAGGCCACCAAAGGCGAACGCGACCAGCGCCAGATGGAGCAAACGGTAATCGGGATCACGCCATGCAAAAGCGGCCATCACAAGCAGCAGCGCCGCCAGCGCCAGCCAGATCAGCGGCGGGAAGGGCTGCCCATTAAGCGCGAGAAGGATTCCAGTTGTCCAGCCTAAAGCGATAACGACAAGGCGCATAGCAATCGAGTGCGTTGGTTGGTGTCCATTTACCCTTAGTCTAGCGGATTTGCCCGATTCGCGCTGAGCATTTGATCGAACGCAACCAGAATAAACAGCCACAGCGCCAGCCGCCATTGCAGCGCGACATGCAGCGCGTGGCGTTCGACGGCGTGGGAGTCGCCATGCCAGTTAAGGAAGGCGAGGGGGTAAACCAGAAGCAGCAGCGTGAGCGGCAGGAGCAGCCGCCAATCCAGTCCAAAGTACAGCAGGCTAAAGGCCACCGCGCCAAAGCCGACAAGGCTCAGCAGCAGCAAACCCCAGGTTTCGGTGTAGACGAGCGCTGTGATGGGTTTTTGCCATGCCGCTTCATAGGGTGTGTCCATGTAAGCCGCCAGCAGATTATGCTCGAACAGCAGCAGCCGATTCCACCAGTCGAGCGGTTCGGTGATGCTTTGCACCGGGCGCGAGAGCAGGTAGCGGGCATAGACCGATTTCGCGTCGGTGTCAATCCACTCCCCAAAGGCCGGAAAACTGAGATCGAACGTCCAGGCGAAGTTGGTCTGCCCGGCATAGGCCAGCACTTCGGGCGTGTTGGGCATCCCGCGATCAAAGAAGAACTGGGCGCGGTCGGGAAAGGGCAGGACGCGATGCGCCAGCACATTCACGAACGAATACTGCCAGCGAAAGCCCGTATTGGCGTGGCCGTCCTGCTGCAAAAAGATCGCTACAAAGCCGACAATGACGAGGGCGGGCAGGGCGAATCCGAGCCAGTCCAAGCGAAAGAGAGGCGAAGCAATGCGGGAGCGCTGGATGAAAAGGATGATCGGGCCGAGGACAATCAACCCGGCCACACCCAGCAGGAAATAGCTGTTGGTGTCGCGGGTTTGCGACCAAAAAAAAGCAACGACGATCAGCAGAAACCCGGCGGCAAGCTGGGCGGGCAGGGAGAAGCGTTCAGGCTGGCGCATTCGATGGCCGATGATGAGCGACAACGCCAGCAGCAGGCAGAACAGCGCATTCGAGAGGCTTTCTGACAGCAGCATACTGTTCCAGAAGGCGACATCACGAGTGAGGCTGAGCAGGAGGACGACGGCGAACCCGGCCAGTTTCGCCAGCCGATTTTCCAGCACGGCCACCAGCGCCCACGCCAGCGCACCCCATCCTACAACAGCAATCGCCCACTGCACCCGCGCGATCTGGTCAATGTCATTGTTGAACAGCTTATAGATGAGTGGCAGCGTGAGCGGGCGGATGGCATTCGCCCAGGCTTCACCAATCGTCTGGTCGTTGAGATAGTCCTCCGACATAAACGCCTGCGCGGGGATTCGGCTGGCAAGATCGGCATTCACCACTATGTAGACGATGAACAGGGCGATGAGTGTGCCATAAAAAACAGACGTTGGAATACGCTCGATCTGTCGTGCCAGCAGCCAGAGTGGGGAAAGCGCGGCGTGAAAAAAGCGCGACACAGGCTTAAACCCATTCAGCAGGTAAAGCGCGGCGATACTCAACACACCGATTAACCCGATCTCCAACGCATAGCGCACGGCGGTATCCGGCTCATACAATGCGCTGCGGACGTGCAGTTCATGCAGGTGGCCGCTGTTATCCGGCAGCATCACATAAATCTGTGGGCGCGAAAAATCTTCGTTGATGCACACGGACTCGCTGCCCGTCAGGTCGCGCCCCTGCCCGTTAATCCACACGGCGCTGGCATCAGTTACGTCCCAGCGGACATCCACACAGCGCCCTATCACAACATCCTGCGCGGCGGTGAAGATGATGCGGCTGTTGTTAGGCTGTGCATCGACGCTCAGTGGTTGGGTAAAGAGGATGGCAGCCGCCAGATCAGCAAGAAGAAAGAGGGCAGCAGCAGCGCACAGCAGCGCGAGGAGTCGTCGGGTCATAAAAGCCTTGTCCACTTACTCTAATAAGATAGCACTAACGCAGTTGAAGGATTGCGCCCTCACCCCAAACCCCTCTCCCTCAGGTAGAGGGGCTTAACAACATCCATCTCTCCACATCACGCTAAATTCAGCGGTGGGAGTCAGGAGCCGAAGATTTGCGGAAGTTTTGTCAGAATCAAAACAACGCCGTCATTCTAAAGGGACAGCGCGATTTTGCGAGATAAAGTTGGCTTTTCGTGATGGAACGAGTTACGACTTTTCGACTTCTTCCGGGCGCTTCAGGCTGACTTCCATCGCCTGACGCTGCGCCGGGACAGGCGCGGGATAGCTGCCTGCGGGTGCGTCTTCCGCCACATAGCTGCCGTTGGGTTCCTGCTGCCCCTGCACGACTTCGTTAATGCCGTTGCGCACCGTGCCCAGGTTGCGGACAAGCTGCTGCTCCAGGCGGCTGAGCACTTGCAGCACGTATTGATCGGCATCAGCCTTGATCTGCGCGGCATGCTGGCGGGCCTGCTCAATGACGTTGGCGGCGCGGTTATGGGCGGCCTGGACGTTCACTTCCTGGTCGAGCATCTGCTCACCCTTCTGGCGTGCCTGCTGGAGGATGCGGGCGGCTTCCTCGTTGGCCTGCGCCAGCACACGGTCACGCTGCGCCAGAATACGCGCGGCTTTTTCGATTTCTTCGGGAATCGAAATCCGCATCTGGTCGATGATTTCCAGCGCCCGTTCTTCGTCGATCATGGTGAACTTGCTGAACGGCACATGACGGCCTTCATCGATCAGGTCTTCCAGTCGGTCTACCAGGTGTTGAATATCCATTGGCCCATCCCTCCCTGTGGTTCAGTCACGAATGCTGATGGTATAGCCCGGACTGTTTGGATTGGTCTGCAACTCTGCAAAACGCTTGGTCAGTGCATCCACGACGAACGGCGGCACCATGGTGGAAACATCCCCCCCCAGCTCCGCCACTTCCCGAATGGTGCTGGAGCTGATGTGCAGATGACGTTCGTCGGTCATAATGGCGATGGTTTCAATTTCGGGCGCGAGCTTTTTATTGGCGAGATGATAACGAAATTCAAATTCAAAATCAGAAAAAACGCGCAAGCCCCGAACAATTGCCATCGCATGAACGCTCTGCGCATAGTTTACAACCAACCCGGAAAATTTCGCAACTTGAATATTACTATAGTCCTGAAAGCTGCGCTCCGCCAATTGCATCCGTTCTTCGACGCTGAAAAGGAGTTTTTTCTTGGGCAAATCATAAACCGCCACGATCACCGTATCGAAAATTTCCGCTGCGCGCACGGCAATATCGATGTGACCGTTGTGGATAGGGTCAAAAGAGCCGGGGTAAAGGGCAGTACGAGCCATTAAATCTCTCCGATCAAAGGATAATTTTGGATATTGTAGGGGTTTTTGAGGCAGAGGCCAAATCAATTTTTAAAATATGCCAGCGCCCTCAACCCCCGTCCCCTTCTCCCGCAGGAAGAAGGGGAGAGACATGGGTTTGCCGCTTTTGCTCAGGAGCAACGCCTGCTTCAGGCATACCATCAGGGCGAAAAAAGGTGTTAGCTCAAATCACTGCGTTCGTTGTAGAGCATGGCGACGCGCTCGGCCAGCAGACGGTGCTGCGCCTGCTGCAGATAGGGGTCTTCCTCATAAATCGTGCGGGCTTCGCGCTGGGCAAGGGCGACAAGATCGGGCGTCATGCCTTCCAGCAGCTTAAGCCCCGCCTGGCCGCTTTGCCGCGTCCCGACCAGATCGCCCGGCCCGCGCAGCCGCCAGTCGATCTCGGCCAATTGGAAGCCGTCGGTGGTGGATTCCAGCGCTTGCAGCCGTTCCAGCGCGTCCGGCGCGGGATTGTCGGGGATGAGCAGGCAGTAGGAAGCGTGCTGCCCACGACCGACGCGACCCCGGAACTGATGAAGCTGTGCCAGGCCAAAGCGGTTCGCCCCTTCAATGATGATGGTGCTGGCGTTTGGCACGTCCACGCCGACTTCGGCCACCGAGGTCGTCACCAGCACATCGAATTCATGGTTGGCGAACTGCGCCATGATTTCGTCCTTCTCGACGGGTTTCATGCGCCCATGCAGCAGCCCGACCTTGTAGCGGAAGAACACCTGCTGGAGATGCTCATAGGCTTCCATCGCGGATTTCGCGTCGATCTTCTCCGACGCTTCCACCAGCGGATAGACGATAAAAGCCTGCCGCCCCTGCTTCATCTGCGTCTCGACAAAGCTGTAGATGCGTTCGCGCTCGACGGGTTCGACCACCCGTGTCTGAATCGGGATACGTCCCGGCGGCATCTCGTCCATCACCGACAGGTCAAGGTCGGCGTACAGCGTGAGCGCCAGTGTGCGCGGGATGGGCGTGGCCGTCATCACCAGCACATGGGGATTCGTCCCCTTGCCGCGCAGCGCCCCGCGCTGTTCCACGCCGAAACGATGCTGCTCGTC
>JANRLJ010000088.1:0-18796 GCA_033762735.1 bacterium
CCATAACCCTGACACCGAACGACAGATTTCGCGTCCTGCATCAGATGAGAAATAGGCGATAACTACCTCCCAGTGCTGCGGTTGGTCAAAGAGATGTTCGTAGAAGGATACGCCTGCCGCGTTCCACAGCTCAGAAGCGGATTGTGCCATACACCAGGCTGCATAGTCGTAAATCGCTTCCAGGGTGGTTTCATCCCCTGTGTCATGGGCGGAGCGCCAGCGTGGGAGCAGATCGCTGAACAGCGAGTATGGGCTGTATTGAGAGTCGTTCAGGCTGGTTTTCAGATCAGGGAAAGCCTCCAGCGCTTTTCGTCGCCATGCTGCCATCGTCACCCCTGCTTAGAAAATACCGGGGATGCGTCCGGCATCCCCAGTCCATCATTGTAGCGCAAACCGCAGGCTTATCCCTGGCTGGCGATGTACTTCATCATCGCTTCGCCGTAGCGCGTTCCAGCGGCCACGCCCACCGGCGCAATCGAGTCCAGCCGCGCCAGTTCGTCGGGCGTAAGCGTAACGTTCAGCGCACCGACATTTTCTTCTAAGTACTTGATGCGCTTGGTGCCGGGGATGGGGATGATGCCGTCCCACTGCTGCAAGACCCAGGCCAGCGCGATCTGCGCTGGGGTGCAGCCCTTCGCGGCGGCGATTTCGTTCACGCCATCGACCAGTTCAAAATTCTTCTGGAAGTTCTCGCCAGCAAAGCGCGGATGAATGCGGCGGAAGTCATCCGGCGCGAGGTCGTCCACCGATTTGATCTGCCCAGTGAGGAAGCCGCGCCCCAGCGGGCTGTAGGCCACAAACGCGATGTTGAGTTCCCGGCACACCCCCAGAATCTCATCTTCCACCTCACGCGACCACAGGGAGTACTCGGTTTGCAGCGCGGCAATGGGATGCACGGCGCTGGCCCGGCGGATGTTGTTGGGCGACGCTTCGGACAGGCCCAGATAGCGCACCTTGCCCTGCTGCACCAGTTCGGCCATCGCGCCGACGGTTTCTTCAATCGGCACGTTGATATCGACGCGGTGCTGATAGTACAGGTCGATCACCTCCACGCCGAGCCGCTTCAGACTGGCTTCGCAGGCGGATTTGACATATTCCGGACGGCCATTCACACCCAGGAATTCGCCGTTCATGCCGCGCTGGTTGCCGAACTTGGTCGCCAGCACCACACTGTCGCGGCGGTCACGGATGGCCTTGCCGACCAGTTCCTCGTTGCGCCCTACGCCGTACATATCGGCGGTATCCAGAAAGTTCGCGCCCAGTTCCAGCGCCCGATGAATCACGGCGATGTTCTCCGCTTCTTCCGACGGGCCATAAAATTCCGACATGCCCATACAGCCGAGGCCGAGAGCACCGACCTGTAAGCCGCTGTTCCCCAAAATGCGTTGTTCCATTTGCGCGGTTCCTTTCAATCAATTGCAGAGACGTATGACGTGTGAAGCGGCGGCACACCGCCACAGGCAAGTACCAGTCCCACCTACTGATTTACCCCTTGCGGTGTTCGCCTTCCAGCTTTTCGGTGTAAAGCTGGATTTTGTAGTCGATTGCGGACAGATTGCGCTGCAAATCCTCGATGTAGCAGCGTACCGTCTCCTGATGCGCTTGCAGCAGCGCCAGCCGTTCGGGGATGCTCGTGTCGCCTTCTTCCAGCAGCGCGGCGAACACGCGCATCTGGCGGATGGGCATCCCGGTTGAGCGCAGCTTGTTGAGGAATTCGATACGCCGCAGGTCAATTTCGGCGTAGCGGCGGTGGCCGTTGGCGGCACGCCCGACCGGCGCCAGCAGCCCGACTCGCTCGTAATAGCGCAGCGTGTGGACGCTCAGCCCGGTGCGTTCGGCGGCCTGTTGAATGGTGAGGTGTTCGATCTGTTCCGTAATCATGATTCCCACTCTACAACTTTGAGTGCGCTCGAAGTCAAGCACGAAAAATGAGATTTGTTTGAGAAGATTGTTGAACTCTACAAAGGCATGAAAACACAAAGACTTAAGCAAATTAAAGTGGTCGGATTGTAGGGACACGGCATGCCGTGTCCCTACGAATAACATTGCGCTTTTTCTTTTTCACTGTACTTCTGGGGAAAACAAGTGCGAACAATCGTAAGGGCGAGGCGCGCCTCGCCCCTACACCGAATCACTCGTGCTTTTGCTGGTTTTCTCATAAGTATAAATCTTGGCGCTTTTGGCGGCCTGGTGGTTCAGATTTTGGAGGGAAGGGAGGCGGTGCAGAAATCAAAAGGCGAGGCACCATCAGATGCCCCGCCTCGCTCAGTTTACGATAAGCGGCTCTTGTCCTGCTTCCAGAGCGGCGGCAGCGATTTCAGCCCCGGCCACGTCGGTTCGAGGACGAGTTCGGTCGTCACGTCCGTGAAATACCGTTCGACCAGGCTGCGTTCGGTGGGTGTGCTGGTCTCCCATGCCACCCATCCATCCGGGTCAATGTGCGCGTTGAGCAGGCTTTTACGGAGTTCTGCGCTGATGGCGTTCTGGGTGTCCCCGTTCAGCAGACGGCTGCGGAGATCGTTCAGGTTGGTAAGCGGTCTGGCCCAAATCACGTAATTCATCAGTTTTTGCTCCTTACATCTTTCTGTAGAGTAATACGCGGACTCGACAGACTTTGTTCCATATTGCTGGCGGTTGATGGCCGGGCTTGAGACTTTTGTACCATCAGTATACCCCGACTCTTTCCTGACCCCTATTGGACTTTTGGCGGATTTACATACCCATTTTTTCTACCGCACCGGATTCCCACGATGGTTATCAATCAGGTTGAACGTCGCACCGAAGATATAGTCCCGTGCCCCGCCTTCCAGGAAGTCGCGCGGGAAGCCATATTCGATTTTGCTGACTTCGTGAAGCCGCTGAAGCTGCTCGTCGCTTAACGTCCATTTCAGGCTGTCCAGATTGTCGCGAAGCTGTGCCGATGTACGCGCACCCAGGATTGGGATGATCTCGGCGCGGTGCTGCTGCTGGCGCACCCAGTTGACGCACACCTGGGTTTTGCTGGTCTGCGTTTCCTCCGCAATGGCCGCCACTTCATCCACAATGCGCTGGACGCGCTCCGCCACCTTCACTTCCGCCTTATCGAAGCGCGTCTGGTCGGTGCTGCCCGCGCTGTATTTGCCGAGCAGAACCCCCTGCCCCAGAATCCCCCAGGGCAGCACGGCGACATCCCACTGCTTCGCCATCGGCAGTTCAGCGCGTTCAGCGGTGCGGTTGCTGAGCGAGTAGGGAATTTGCAGGCCGATAAAGCGCGACCACCCGCGCAGGTCGGCCATCGTATTGGCCGCCGAGACGATGTAGGCCGGGGTGTCGCTGAACGCCAGATAGGCCACCTTGCCCTGCCGCACCAGGTCGTCCATGCCGCGCAGCACTTCTTCCAGCGGCGTCATGTGATCCCACATATGCAGATAGAGGATGTCCAGATAATCGGTGCGGAGGCGCTTGAGGCTGCGCTCGACGGACTGGATCATATTCTTGCGGCTGTTGCCCCCGCTGTTAGGGTCGGTGGAAGCCGGGTTAGTGAGGGTGTACTTGGTGGCGACGACGAACTGCTGGCGGCGGCCTTCCAGAATTTCACCCAGCAGCGTTTCGCTCTCGCCGTCGGTGTAATTGACCGACGTGTCGATGAAGTTCCCGCCCTCGTCGGCGAACATCTCCACCTGAGTGCGGCTCTCAGCCAGATCAGCCCCCCAGCCCCAGGCAGTGCCAAAGGTCATCGTCCCCAGACACAGTTCAGACACGCGCAGACCACTTTTGCCAAGTAATTTGTATTGCATGGCTTTTCATCCTTTGAGTGATGACGGTGATAAACGTTGGATGGATTCTCGCGTAGGATACCGTAATACCGTGTCCCTACCAGAAAATCGCAGAGGAATTATCTCGACTTTATCCGATTACAATTGGTATGTCCCGCCAGATGCTAAAGCTAAGCGACAGCATCCGGCTTCCGAAAAACCAAGTCCACTGAAGGGACTAGGAAAGACCACAACGGTTCATTATCAGCGCCTTTAGTGCGCGTCCTATGAATGGGCGGCGGTTCGGAGCCGCACGTTTTAACGTGTGGCGGTGCAGCATGAACCTGAATGGCCCTTCCTGAACAAGAATGATTCAAGTCCAAATTGTTCAGACTTAAACCGTGACTCCCTTAGCGGGCAGGCAGGGCGCGGGTTTCCTGAGTGGCACTGGCCTCTGCGCCGAGTTCGGCCCGGACACCCGCCACGTCCTCGCAGATTTCCCCGTATCGCTCCTGCAAATGGCTGCCCATCTCTACCATCATCGCGCCCATCTTTGCCAGAGCAGGCGCATAGAACGGCTGGCGGTCATGGCTGCCCTGGGCGGATTCTGCCAGACGGGCCATTTCGCTCTCGCGGGTCAAATCCTGCTGGCGAGTCCTGGTGTGCGCTTCAATCAGATTACGGTCGTACATGGTGTTCTCTCCACTTTCGTCTTGTACCGCTTTGAACAAGTCAGGGATCAGGCGGCGCGGTTCAGTGGCGCGGTCGGCAGCAGGGAATGTGAAGCCGTTGGACGCTGTGTTCAGCCTGCGCCCGCCTGAGGGTTATTCGGTTGGGTTGACTATTGGTTACGATTTCTGCCTGTCGCCCTCAACCCCCGTCCCCGCACTTAAGTAGAAGCGGATGTTCGTTTCTTAAGCCCCTCTCCATGAGGGAGAGGGGTTTGGTGTGAGGGCTTCCCGCTACGCCCGTCCGCGCAGGAAATACCTGAGGGCGCGGATCGTGTCGTTAATGCGCTCCGGGTTCAGGCTGTAGCACTTCGCCACGTCCCGGCGGCGCTCCACCAGATAGCCCGTCGCCGTCAACTGCCGCAGATGGCGCGAGGCGCTCGATTGGCTCAGGTTGAGCATGGTGATGATGTCCTGAGCGCACAACTCATCCCGTTCCGTGAGCAGTTCGAGGATGGTCAGGCGGGTGTCATCGGCCAGCGCGTTCAGCCGCACCAGCAGTTCAGACCGGCTCAGCGCGGCGGAACGGCTTTTCATCCCTTCCGGCACACGCGCCCCGAACATCACATACAGATCGCGGTCGCGCATGAACAGGCTGACGTAGGGGCCGATGTGGGCGGAGGGTACGAAGGTGACTTTTTCCGCCGTGTCCAGTTCATCCCAGATGCCCTGCAGGTTGCGCCCGGTCACAACCCGCGCGGCCTGGAGCGCGGTCTGCCCGCCGAAATCAACCTGCTGGAAAGCGTCAATCGACTCCTGAAGCATCGGCAGCACCCGTGTCCATTCAGGCCGCAGGTGTTCTTCCCACATATAGCGCAAATGCTCAACGATCATGTTCTGCATCTCGGTCGCGTTCTGGAACAGCGGGAAAGCGGCCTCGAACACATGCAGCGGGAATTCCTCGCCCTTTTCGCTCCAGTGCTTCGCAACGGTGTCCTGCAGCCAGGTCAGATAGGTGTCCTTATCTACCAGCAGCACGTTCGTGTCTTCTGCCTTCAGCTTGTCCTTAAGGTGCGAAAGCGCCTTCTGCCGCAGCACTTCGGGGTCTTTCCGCGCTAGTTGGTCGATGTAGGACGGGAAATCGCCAACGAAGCCTTCGATCTCGCAGCCCTTCCAGAAGACATCCAGCACAATGGCGTTCAGCAGCAGCCGTTCCGGCGAGAGTTGTGCATAGGTTCGTTCGACCCAATCCCCAAAACCGGAGCGCGTCTTCACCTGATTCAACAGCATGAGCGTGTTGAGGTTGTTCTGCACGGTTTCCAGTGAAAAGCCAACGGTGACGGTTGGCGGGGCGAGGACGAAATCGGTATCTGCCACTGCACACACTCCTTATAAAATAGAACGACCAGACAACATCAGCCAGAGATCGATTGAACGGTTTACGCCGTATGCCCCTGATTATAGAGCGGCATGGTCATTTTGTCCTGCGAATTGAGCCATGTGGTGCTGAGGGTGCAGCCGCCTGCACCTCCTCACCGTTGGTATTCGCCTGGCAGTGTATTCGCTAAAATCACTGCATTCAGCCACTCATTTTATTCAATTACCCGCTTAAGCGGTTAATCTGCATACAGAATAACATGAGTTCCCAGGGCTTGTCAAGTGAGCTAAAGCCGAATTATTCACTTTTCTGCATTTTCTTATCTGCATCAGATACCTTCCAGCGTAGGGCAACCGTCAGACAGGCGTGGGATAGGGCGCTTTCTCGTTTGGGAGTGGATGTGCCATAATGTAGTGTAACCTCAGTTTTGGATAGGTACTATAGTAGAAACCCCACCCCTAAATCCCCTCCCCATTGCATGGAGAGGGGATTTAAAGAACCTTTCTGACTCGTTCTGCTCCCCCTCTCTACGGAGTGGAGAGGGGGTCGGGGGGTGAGGTTGTTGTTTAAGTGGCTTGAGTAGAGCTATCCGAAACTCAGGTTAGTGTAAGGAACTGTCTCCTAAGAGACAGGCACGCGGGGGAAATGATGCGGCGCTTTTTGATTGGCCTTTCTTTAATCGCATTGATGATGGCGCTGTCGGCCTGTGGCACTACGGGCGTTCCGCGCATTACGCCCACCGTCCGCCCGACCAATACCCCTACCCCTACTTCTGAAGCAACACTGATCGCACAGCAGGCCAGCCGCACACCGCTGGCGACCATGACTTCGACCGATTCGCCCACAGCAACAGCGAGCGGAACACCTACCCAAACGCTGACCGCAACAGCGCCGCCTACCGCTACCGCCACGGAAACCGCCACGAATACGCCGACTGCAACCGCAACCAACACTCCAAATCCAAGCGAGACGTTCACGCTTACACCGTCTAATACACCAACGGCGACCAATACAGCGACCACTACCGCGACAGCCACGCGCACTCCGACAGCGACCAGTACCGCCACGCCCAATCCCAGCCAGACGCCGACCGCGACTGCATCCAATACACCCACCTGGACGCCGACTATCACCTTTACGCCCAGCGCCACCCGCACACCGCGCCCAACCAATACGCCGCTGCCGCCGACCGAAACGCCCACGCCGTCCATTACACCGCTGCCCACGCCGGTGCCGCGTACCGCCGTACCGACCCCGACAAATACACCGCGTCCAGCGCCGACGATCTCCCCCACGCCGCAGCCCACCAGCACACCGCAGCCGCCGACGCAGGATCCGCTGGCGATTGGAACGCAGGTCGCCCAGCAGATTTTCGCCACACAGACCGCCGCCGCTGCCACCCGCTTCGCTCGTACACCGAGTCCCGCGCCGACCCCTTCACCCGGCCCGACGCTGGATGTGACGCCGACCTTTATCACCGCTGAGCCGGGCGCGACCGTGCCACCGCTGCCGACCGACGATCAGGGCATCATCACGCCGATTGCCGGAGTGGGAACACCGGATGGACTGCTCACACCCACACCTGCGCCGACGGTCAATCTCCTGCCGGAACTGATTCCACCGACCATCCCGCGCAGCCAGTTCCCGACGCCAAATCCGATACTGCCGCCCGTGAACGTCCAGCCGCGCGCCTTTGTGTTCAGCTTCAATGGCACGACCATCACCCAGCAGGGCATCAACCTGCTCGGCGACCAGCCGATTGTGCTGTTCGCCCGCAGCCCGGTTGATCCGAATCAGTATGTGTTCACTGACCGCGCCGGGAATCTCTACACCTCCAGCGGTGGGCGGGTGCAAATATCACCCTTCTCCGAATTTCCCGCGCTTACGGCGGAGGAAAACAACGCCCAGGTGCGCGAGGTCAAATGGTCGGCGGATGGTCGCTACGTGGCCTTTATCGTCGGCAGCAACCGCAACGCCAACGACGGCGTGTGGATTTATGAACCTGCTACCAACACCGCCCGCCAGTTGCTCGTGGATTGCAGCGCGGAAAATCCGCAGGCCTGCATCATCGGGCAGAATCGCCAGTTCCAGCATGAGAGCGTTGAACTGGAATGGTCGCCCACCAATGACGCAGTTCTGGCGCGGGTGCGGGTGCAGGACGGCACCGGGCACGGCGCGTTGTTCGTCCTGCCTCTGACGCAGGATTACAACATCGTCCCGCCCGCGCTCGGCTATGAGTTCGGCAGTTGGTCACGCGATGGGTCACGCATCATCGTCAGCGGGCGGCGCAACGGGGATGACCGGGTACTGATCGCCAGCGTCAACCGCGACGGCAGCGGTGAAAGCGTACTGCTCGATGGGACAGCACGCGGCCTATGGATTGAAAGCGCCGTGCAGCGACCTGATGGCAGTATCATCGCGCTGGGCAGCCCCAACGGCAGCGGTGCGCCCGTGCGTCTCTATGACCAGAATGGCCGCGAACTTACGGGCGACATCGGCGGCAGCCATCCCTCGCGCATCCTGTGGAGTCCTGATGGCAATGCCGTGCTGGTCGTGACCGGGGCACTGGTCTATCTGGCGCGAACGGACGGGACAATTCAGGACATCACGGCCTTTGTCTCCAGCACAGGCGGCACCGGGGCGCTCAGTTGGGTGAATGGCCCCCTGCCCGGTGGTATCCCGGTCGGGCAGGCCACCCCGCCGCCTTCCACTGGCGCGGTGCCAGGGTATGTGCCGCCGGGGGTGATCGAAGGCAGCCGCTATCAGCCGGGTCAGCAGCTTCGGGTGTTTGTGCCGGAACTCAACATCCGCAGCGACCCGGATTCCAGCGCCAGCAATGTCGTGGGGGTGCTGCGCTATGGGGAATTCGTCGCCATCATCGCCGGGCCAGCCGAGAGCGAAGGCATCGAATGGTGGCGTATCCAGAACGCCGCCGGAGTAGTCGGTTGGATCGCGGCAGTCATCAATGGCACGGAGACACTGGGGCCATAATAGCAATGAGCGACGAGCAACGAGCAATGAGACAAAGGCTCTAGGGAAGCACGGAGGTGTATTCCTGTGTGCCCGAATGCGAACAACCTTTCGTAGGGGCGGGTTTGAAACCCGCCCTTACACGCTCAAATACGAGCCTTCTACAAGTAGGGACATGGCATGCCATGTCCTGCACAAAAATCTGTTCAATCATTGTAAAAATCCCCTTGTTGCGATTTCGGAACAAAGACAAATCCCTGTTTTGCGTTTATCATAGGAAGATGTGCATAAAGAGCACGATTACGTCTTGTTACGGCGTATTTGCGGCGTAATGCGCTGCTACTACGCCGAAATACCGGAACACCGAAAAATGAGTCTGGTGGGCAGCACCACCAGAAAATTGATTTGAGGATGTATGGCAACACAGATTACCCAACCCGAAAATTCGCAAGGCGAACGCCCACAGGCCTACGTCGCACTCAGCAACCTCGTCCGCACCTGGGATCGTCGTTTGCGCCGGGTGCAGACGCTCACCTGGCTGCCGCGCTGTCTGCTGCCGGGGCTGATCGTCGGTGTCATGCTGGGCATCGTCTCGCGGCTGCGTCCCTTCCTGACCAATCAGCAGGTGGCACTGGCAGCAGCGGCAGTGCTGGCGGTCGGGCTGCTGGTGATGCTGGCGCTGATCTGGCTGGCGAGGCGTCCTTCATTACAGGCCGCCCGCCGCTTCGACCGTGACTTCGGCTTGCAGGAGCGCGTTTCAACGGCGCTGGAACTGATGGAAGGCCGCATCCGCGCTAACGACGATCTGGCTACGCACCAGATTGACGACGCCTATGCCCGTGCGCAGCAGGTCGAGCCACAGCACACCCTGCCCTTCATCTTCCGACGCGGGGAATGGGGCGGCGCTGCGCTGCTGGGAGTGATTCTGGCCGCGCTGATTCTGCTGCCCAACCAGCAGGCGGAGGCGCTGGCGGAAAATGCAGCGGCAGAAGCGGCTATCGACGATGCCGAAGCAGAGGTGATGGACATCATCGAGGATGTCGCCGCCGATCCCAATCTGGATGAAGAACAGCGGGAAGCGCTGCTGGAAGCCCTGCAAACCAATCTGGAAACACTCCAGGAAGAAGAAGTCACGGTTGAGGAAGCGGTTGCCACGCTGAACGATGTGGAAGCGCTGCTGAGCGAGGAAGCGGCGGAAGTGCAAGAGGAGTTGCAGGCGCAGGAAAGTGCGCTGGAAGAAGCGCTGGGCGAATTGCAGCCGCTCGACCAGAATACGCCGCAGGAAGGTGAATCCCAGCAGAGCGACCCGCTCATTCAGGAGTTCAGCGACTTTCTCGGCGAACTGGCGGAACGCCTACCGAACATGACGCCGGAAGAACTCGGCGCAGCGGCGGAAGCGGTGGAAAACGCAGGCGAAGCGCTGGAGCAGCTCTCCCCCGAAGCGGCACAGGCCTTGCAGGACGCCGCGCAGGACATGCGCGAGGGCGATATTCCCAATGCACAGGAGAACCTGCGCGATGCTCAGGAACAGCTTGGGCAGCAGGGGCAGCAGAATCAGCAGCAGGCCGAGTCAGGTCAGCAGTTGCAGGAACAGGCCGATGAGGCCGGTCAGGCCGCCGATCAGGTGGCGGAAGCGGGCCAACAGGGGCAGCAAGGCCAACAGAGCCAACAAAATCAACAGGGCGGCCAACAGGGACAGCAAGGCCAGCAGAGTCAGCAGGACGGCCAGCAGGGGCAGCAGGGCGAGCAACAGGGGCAGCAAAGTCAGCAGAACCAGCAGGGCGGCCAACAGGGGCAGCAAGGCCAGCAGAGTCAGCAGGGGCAGCAGTCGGGTGGGCAGCCCGGCGGCCAGCAGGGACAGCAGCCCGGTCAGCAAGGGCAGCCCGGCGGCCAGCAGGGACAGCAGCCCGGCTCCAACCAGGGCAGCCCGAATCAGGCGGGCAACCAGCCCGGTACAGGTGGCGACACGACCGGCGCACAGCCCGGCGACCTGAGCGATCAGCAGTCCCAGGGCACAGGCACCGAGGGCGAGTTCGAGGAAATCTATGACCCGCGCACGGCAGGCAGCCAGAACGGTCAGGATGAAATCCGTCTGAACCCGAATCCCGGCAATCAGCCGCTCCAGCAGGGGGACTTCCGCCAGAATCCAAACGGTCGCTCGACCGTCCCCTATAATCAGGTATTCCAGGATTACGCCAACGCCGCGAACGAAGCGCTCAACCGCGATTATGTCCCGCTCGGTTTGCAGGACATCGTGCGCGATTACTTCACATCCCTTGCACCACAGCGCGGCGGCACAGGGAGAGGGAACTGATGTGTCGCCTAAACTTTTCCCACACATTACCGACCAGTATGGCTACATCGTCTTTATGTTCCCCAACGATCATCGTCCAACACACATTCACGTTTACCGGGGCGAAAAGGTTGCTCGTATCAATGTCGAGGCAGTAAAGCTGCTGGTCATCGATCAATACGGCTACCGCAAAAGAGATTTGCGGGAAATCATGCGCTTACTGCAACCCTATCGCATGGAGATGATCGCGATCTGGAACGAGCTTCATCCCGATGCTGTGTTTGTAGAGAGAACCGATGATGAATGAGTACAACGTATACCATTTTATACGCCCGATCAGGGTGCAGATTAACGACGCCAACCTGCTCGTCACCCTTGAAGATGAACGCACGATTTCTACGCCGCTGCACTGGTATCAATGGTTAGAAACGGCAACCCCCGAACAGCGACATACCGTTGAACTCCTGCCAGACGCGATTTATTGGCCGCTTCTGGACGAAGGCTTAGAGGTCGAAGGGATGCTGCGTGGCATCCGGCCAACAAACGCCAGGCAGCCCATCGGCTAAATTCGAGGATGTGCTGGTAGAAGGCGACATGCTCATCGGAGGTACGCTGCTGCCCAGCTTCGAGATGGCCGTTGTTGAGATATTCGCGGTGTAGCGGGTGCAGCGCCCACCCTCGTGCAAAGGCCGAAACGCCGTTAAACTAATTCCAAAACCGAAACACTATCCCGACTTAATTGAGGAATCCGCATGTCCGCAGCACCCGCCCAGGAGATGGGCTTAGAAGAATTCAGCCGCGTCGTCCGGTCGATTGAGGCCGAAGTCGCCCGCGTCATCGTGGGACAAAAACAGGTCATCCGCAGCGTCCTGATCTGTGTGCTGGCAGGCCGCCATGCACTGCTGGAAGGCGTGCCGGGGCTGGGGAAAACGCAGCTCATCCGCACCCTGGCCGACGCGCTCGACCTCAAGTTCAGCCGCATTCAGTTCACGCCCGACCTGATGCCGTCCGACATCGTCGGCACCAACATCCTGGAAGACGACGAACAGGGGCGCAAGGTCTTCCGCTTCCAGCAGGGGCCGGTGTTCGCCAACCTCGTGCTGGCCGACGAAATCAACCGCGCCACGCCGAAGACGCAGTCGGCCATGCTGGAAGCCATGCAGGAAAAAACCGTCACCGTCGCGGGCAAGGTCTATCGGCTGGAAGCGCCCTTCTTCGTACTGGCGACGCAGAACCCGCTGGAAATGGAAGGCACCTATCCCCTGCCGGAAGCGCAGCTTGACCGCTTCATGTTCAAGGTGGATGTGACGTTCCCGACCGTCGATGATCTCGTGACCATTATGGAACGCACCACCAGCCTGGATGCGCCCTACGCCAGCAAAGTGGCCGACGGCGTACAGGTCATCGGCATGGGGCGGCTGGCGCTGGATACGCCCATCGCCACCCACGTCAGCCGTTACGCCGCGCAGTTGATCGTCGCCAGCCACCCCGAAAACGCCGAAGCGCCCGACCTGGTGAAAAAATACGTCCGTTACGGCGCGAGTCCGCGCGGGGCACAGGCGCTTATCCTGGGTGCGAAGATCAACGCCCTGCTGGAAGGCCGCTTCAACGTCGCATTTGAGGACGTGGATGCCGTCGCTCCGTCAGCGCTGCGCCATCGTCTGCTGCTCAACTTTGAAGGGCTGGCGGAAGGCGTGGGAACGGACGCGATTGTGGCTGATCTGGTGAAGACCACCCCCAAAGTCAAAAATTAGGTAAGGCGGCTGAGGCACACCGAACACAACCAGCCTATAATGAGGTTGTGTTCCTGCGCCCTTTTTGAACAGCTTAACCGAGGACTATGTACAAACGCATTCAGGTCATCGCAAATCCGGCGGCGGGACAGCCGGAACCCGTGCTGCAACCGCTGAACGCTGTTTTTCAGGAGCACGGTGCGGAATGGGACATTAACGTCACGCAGAAGGCGGGCGATGCCACGCGCTTTGCACAGGAAGCGGTCGAACGCGGTGTTGATCTGATCGCGGCTTATGGCGGCGACGGCACCATCATGGAAGTGGCTTCCGGGCTGGTGGGCAAACAAACGCCGATGATGATCCTCCCAGGCGGCACCAACAATGTGCTGGCTGCCGAGTTCCAGATACCCCAGAGCTTGCCCCAGGCCGCCGCGCAGATTTTCGACCGCATCCCCTGCCCGGTCGATCTGGGCAAAATTCGCGACCGCTATTTTATGCTGCGGGCAGAAATCGGCCTGATCGCTGAAATGAATACTGAAACCACCCGCGAACTGAAAGACCAGATGGGGCGCTTTGCCTACCCGGTCGGGATGATCCGCGCCCTGACCAAAGCCCAGCGTGTGCAGTATAAGATGACGATTGACGGGCAGACGGTCGAACTGGAAGGTATCGACTGTTTCGTCGTCAACGCCAGCCGGATTCACTCCATCATGGGTGCGACCTTCGCCGACGGCGTTTCCTCGACCGATGGGATGCTGGACGTATTCATCTCCAACAGCAACGTGAATACGGCGCTGCTGGCCGTCAGCCGCATTCTCCAGCTAGAGGAAAACTGGGGGGTCGATCACTGGCAGGGGCGCAACATCACGATTGAGACGGCTGTCCCGCGCAAGGTGTGGTGCGACGGCGAGGACTTCGGAGATACACCCGTCACCGTCACCGTCGAACCCGGCGCGGTTAATGTGCTGTGCCTGCCGCCAGCCGACTCTGCACCAGACAATGCCGACCCTGAAGCGAAGGAAGAAATCCCCGCCCCGCCCGATGGCAAGCCGATGAACCAGTAGGAAATCATTCCCCCGCCGTCGGCAGATGCCGTGCGATGATTTCCCGCAGCCGCGCCTCGTCTACCTGGTTATAAATCACCTTCTCCGGATAGACGATCAGGTTGGGGCCAGCACCGCACAGGCTCAGGCAGTTGGCGATTTCCAGCTTACAGGGGCGCGGGTAGTCATCACCGTTGGCCGCATCCACCGCCGGTTCGAGGATTTTCAGGAGCGCATCGGCTCGGCGGCCTGCGTTGCAGTACTGTCCCCGGCAGAGCACGAGGCGGGTACGAGTCGTGCTCATACGTTTTGCGCCCGCTCGAAGACAATCGTAATCAGCAGATCGCCGGGGTATTCCGCCACCTCATGCTTAATCAGCTCGCTCAGGCGGTAGCCCCGCGCCGCAAAGGCATTCAGTTCGTCTTCCAGCATTTTATCCGCCAGTTCCAGCCGCTTGAGCACGGTGCGCAGCGCCTCTGCGTCCGATGGGTTGCGCCGAAGCCGGGCGACATTCTGCGCGGCTTCGACATAATTGGCGAGATAGAGTGTTCGTACCAGGTAATGTTGTTCAGCCATCAGGTTGTGACAAAACGCTTCAATTAAGCTTGCTTCCGGTTGGTTTGAAATTGGTTGTTGCGACTCCCAACAATTTCCCACATATCCCAAATTCAGGGACGCAATGGGTTTTCCAGCACGAGCGGCAGCGCCCCTTCCACCAGCGACACAAATTCGCCCGTCGCCAGATCGTAATAGCCAAGCTGGACGTTGCTCTGTTCACGCTCATAGGCCAGGACTCGACCATCCGGCAGAATTTCCAGATAGTTTCGGCTGCGTCCGTCCAGTTCTTCCACGCCGGGGAGATCAATCACCTCGCCATCCAGGTAGACCCAGAAATCCAGCGCGGACTCTGAAATCAGCACCCCGCCCTGCTGATAGCGGGCGAAAACCTGAAAGAAGCGTTCGGGCGAATTCTCAAACACCACGTCCTCGGTTGCGAGATCCCACAGCCGATAGCCCTGCGCCGCCTCCGTATTGCTTACGGTGAGCAGATAGCGGCGATCTGGCGACAGAAGGGAGTTTATTCCGGTGACGTGCTGCGGGTCATAATTCCCCAGAAAGACTGGCGCTGCGTTGGGCTTGACCAGAAACAGCGCCTCTCCGATCATCATCACCAGTTCCGGTTCTGAGGGAGTCAGAAATCCCCCTCCGGCGTTCACAAGCCACGCGGCGCGGACATCAAGCGCAGGGAAATCGACAGTGTACCGCACCAGTTCTTCCCCTTGCGGCGACATCAGCCTGTAGGAGCAGTTTTCCCGGCAGTTGAAGTCATACTCAAGCAGCAGATCATCGACAAAGCGATAGTTCATAATGGCCGTATCAGCGGACATCGCATCGCGGTCGATTTCCGTCAGCACCCGTTCCTCACCTGTGATCGACTGAAGGATGATGCGGCGCACTCCCGTTTGTGTGCCGCTGTCCAGGTAGAGCCAGTGGTCGCCATTGCTGCTGTGTGAAGCAAAGGCCATCCAGGACGGCAGCGAGGCCGCGACTCGTTCCGCTCCGCTGGTGAGGTCGCGCTCCACCAGTTCCCACTGCGGATTTTCCTCGTCGTCGGAGCGAGCGATGACATAGCGCAGGAACGTCCCATCTTCCGAAAAGACGTATCCCTCCTGCATCACCCGTTCCAGCGGCACCACCGCCCCGGTGCTGCCGTTCACCAGCAGGACAGACCGGATGAGCACACCGCCAACTGCAACGGGCGTGGGATTGACATACACCAGCCAGTCGCCGCGCTGATCGAACAGATACAGGGTGGGGTCTTCCGCCGTAGGGGTGAATTCTGCCAATCGTTCGGTGCTGTCGCTGTTCAGACGGAGCGGTTCCCACATGCCATTGAAGAAGACAAAGGCAATCGCCTGATCGGGCGCGATGCGGGCAGCGCGAAAGAGATAGATATCGGTCGCCCCTTCCAGAATCGTGTTTACCTGCCCTTCCAGCGTATAAGCCACAAGCCGCCCGTCATCCGGGTCAAATGCCCAGTACCAGATGTCCGCGTCCTGCGCCTGCACCTGCACCTGCGCCGGAAGTGCCATCCATCCCAGGCACAGCGCCATAAGTCCCCACAGCAAGAATCGCCGCATCCGTCCCTCTCCGGTCTCTGTTTCGGTGTAGTCCATTATAGCAAGCGACAGAACAGCGCGAGTGACAGTGAAGATTATGACGGCATTCACTCCAGCACAGACAGCAGAATCACCCCTTCCAGAACAGGGGTAAATGCACCGCTCGCCATGTCATAGCGATACACGCCTGCCGGGCGTTCCCCGGTCGTCCGCTGCCAGGCCAGCAGCGTCCCATCCGGCAGCATTTCATAATAGCTCAGGCGGCCATTATCCCCGGCAGCACGGTCAGTTCGCCCTCGCGGAAATACTGCCAGCGGCTCAGGTCTTCCGCAATCAACAATCCGCCACCCGTATAGCGCGGCAGCACCAGCCGAAACCCGCTGTCGTCGCTTTCCAGCACGATCTCCCCTGTGGATAAATCCCACAGCCGGTAGCGCGGGAAATCCACCCCTTCCGCCGACACGAGCAGATAGCGGCCATCAGACGAGAGCAGTGTACCCGGGGTCAGTCCCAACCGTTCATCATGCACACCGAGCAACTGGGCTTCTCCGTCCGGACGCAGCAGCAGGTAGCGGTCGCGCACGTTGACGAGCAGCGCCGCGTCAGGGCTGTCAGGTGCGATCTGCCGCAGCGGGTACAGAAAAGTGCGCAGGGCGGGCGCATCAAAGCCGAGCGGTTCGCCGCCGCTCAGCGGACGCAGCAGCACCCGGCAGTTTTCCTCGCACAGGAAGTCATACTCGATGAGGGCATCCTCCAGAAAGCGGAAATCGGGCACGGGGTTGCGATCAGGCGCAGCAAGCACTGGCTCGATCACCCGCTCGGTCATGGTCGGCACCGCCAGCAGCGTGAACACCCGGCGGCGCGTATCGGCCTCCGGTGTGACCGTCAGCCAGAAATCACCCTGCGGATGGGCGACCACGCCTGAAAGCTGTAGCGATAGGTTTTGCAAAATCGTCAGGTTGCCAGTGGTCAGGTCATGCTCGAACAGCGCCCACTGCGGATTGTCGGCGTCGTCGGTCTGTGCCGCTACGTAGCGCAGATATGTACCGTCCGCGCTGAATGCCCACGCCTGATCGGCCACCCGCTCCAGCAGCGTGACCTGGTTGGTCGTCTCGTTGACCAGCAGCGCATTCACCGTCATCAGCCGCGCCACAAGACTCTGGCGTGGATCGACCAGCAGCAGCGCCTTTTGTGACCGTGCCGCGAGGAAGACCCCCGGATCAGGCAGCAGGAACACCCGCGACCGCAGCGGCTCGGCGCTCTGTGACGTAAGGCGGTAGACAGTGGTGTCATCCCCCACCGTGATAATCGCCAGCCCGGAGTCCGGCGCGGTTCGCCACACCTGAAACAGATAAACCGCGTTGGTCTGTTCCAGCAGTGTATTGACCTCGCCATCCAGTGTAAAGGCCAGCAGCCGCCCGCTGTCTGACTCCGCCGCCCAGTACCAGGTTTCGGCCTCCTGCGCCTGCGAGATGCCGCTCATCACCAGCGTCATGAATACGATCAGCAGTATGCCCAAAGAACGTCCCATCATCCGCCCCTTTACCGTTCAAGATGCTATTTGCACTTCCTGGCTCACCCCTCCCTGTAGTCCCTCTCCAAAGCGTTGGAGAGGGACGAAAACTAACTGCTCCCTTTCTCCATCTCAATGGGGAAAGGGTTGGGGATAGGGGAAAGCGCGTTCGCCAACAGTACCGTTACATCATCCAATCAGGGCGACTGTAGCGCACAAAGATGATAGGAGGCTTACAGGGATTCAGGTGCGGGGGAAGTCCCGCCAACATTTCCGACATAACCTCATTAACAGCGGATTGTGGAACGCAAAAGCGTACAGTATAATGCGCGTGTACGCGGCGTTAACTCCGCCTTTTGACGGACGACTCCCCCAACTTTTTCAGGCATACTTCGTCGAATCGATGGTTGGAGGCGGACTCAAAAAGCCGCTTTATCAGGGGAAAATACGAACAATGACGATCCGCGTTCTCATCGCTGACGACCATGCTGTCGTGCGCCAGGGACTCAAGATGTTCCTCTCGCTCACGCCGGAGTTTGAAATTGTAGGAGAAGCCACCAACGGCGCAGAGGCGCTGTCGATGGCGCGAAAGCTCCGCCCGGACGTAGTGCTGATGGATCTGCTGATGCCCGAAATGGACGGCATTACCGCCATCACGCATCTGCGCCGTGAACTGCCCGATACCGAAGCCATCGCGCTGACCAGTGTGCTGGAAGACAAGGCTGTCGTAGGGGCGATCAAAGCCGGGGCAATTGGCTACCTGCTGAAGGACACCGAATCGGATGAACTGATCCGCGCCATCAAGGCTGCCGCCGAGGGGCAGGTGCAGCTTTCCCCAAAGGCCGCCGCCCGCCTGATGCGTGAGGTGCGCGCACCGGAAAGCCCCGAAACGCTGACCGACCGCGAAACCGAAGTGCTGCGGCTGCTGGCACAGGGCAAATCCAACAAGGAAATTGCGGCGGAACTGGTCATCGGCGAAAAGACGGTCAAGACCCACGTCAGCAACATTCTCAGCAAATTAGGGGTGACGAGCCGCACCCAGGCCGCGCTTTATGCCGCCCGCATCGGTCTGGTGGAGGGGTTCGAGGAAGACAAGTAACGGCTGTAAACGCTGTTTGCTTCCTGTTGGCGCTGGTGCCAAACCCCCAGACGAAGAACGATTGCAATTGTAAGAGGGGTAAAAATGCCCGATATCAGCGCCCAGGAAGAAAGCGAAGCCCTCTACCGGGTAAGCAAGGCCATCAACGCAGCGACGACCTATGAGCAGATCGTCCAGGCCGTCGCGCCCATTGATGCCGAGGCCAACGAGGTCAGCCTGCGCCTGTGGCAGTATCAGGAAAATCA
>JANRLJ010000089.1:0-40168 GCA_033762735.1 bacterium
TTTCCACAAAGGAACTGACCATGTTCACGCAACGAAATCTTCTGATTGCCGCCGGGGTCATCATCCTGATTGCGGCAGCCGTCGGACTCTACGCCTTCAGCTACATCCGGAATCTGACCGCGCTCAAACCGCTGGAAATCAGCTATTCCACCGTCCAGACAGCCATGCCCGAAGGGGCAAGCTGCGCAGGCGGCAGCGAGGAAGGCGGCGGCATCGCCAAGGAAATCCTCAATCTGGAAAGCGATTACATCTATGTGGCGGGCGGCGAAAATCCCATGCCGGATGATGTATGGGCGGAGTACGGCTTTCGCCTGCCGATTCTGAAAAACTCCACCCGCAATCTGCTGTTCGGCGGTTCGTGCTTCTTCCGGTCGCCGGATGCCTCGCCACAGTGCGAGGGCGACACATGCTTTAACATTGAGGAGATTGTCGGCTATACCTGGTTGAATCTGACTCAGATCGTCGGACAGTCCTGCTTTCCGGATGCCGATGGCTGTTCGGGCGATGAGGTTGAGCCGGGATACCTCAGTATTAACACCATCGCAAAATGTCACCGCATCACATTTGAAGGCCCCACCCTCTATGAACTTGCTGACGGACAGGGCAACCGCTACGTGATGCACGCCACCGACGACGGTACACCCAACCTCGACCCCGTCCTGCCCGACGGTTGGACGTTGACCGAACGCGAGATCGACGAACCGCTGGTGCTGCTGCCTTTTGGTGGCGGGGATGCCTGCTATTACAACGTCGTGCGGGATAATCTGGTGCAGAGTTATCATCAGGTTCAGTACGCCGGGGATGTGTACCCGCCGGAGAGCCAGTAAACCGGCGGGTGAGACTCCTTCCGCGCTGATCTGTGCCTCGGCGCCCGCTCGCTACTTCAGCCGCAGCGGGCGCATCCCGTTGAGCGTGACCACCAGCGACATGCCCATGTCGGCAAACACCGCCATCCACATCTCGCCGTGCCCTTCCAGCGCCAGCGCCGCGAACAGCAGCTTCATGCCCAGGCTGAGGGCGATGTTCTGCCGGATGAGCCGCCGGGCAAAGCGCGACAGCCGCAGCGCGAAGGGAAGCTGCCGCAGATCGTCAGCCATGAGCGCGATGTCGGCGGTTTCAACGGCCTGCGCCGAGCCTGCGCCGCCCATCGCAATGCCGACACTGGCCGCTGCCAGCGCGGGCGTGTCGTTGATGCCGTCGCCCACCATCCCGACCGGGCCATACTGCGCCAGCAGGCCGCGCACCGCCTCCACCTTATTTTCCGGCAGCAGATCGGCTCGGACTTCATCCACCCCCACCGCCGCGCCAATCGACCGCGCCACCGCCGCGTTATCGCCCGTCAGCATGACCGTTTTCAGCCCCAGCGCTCTGAGCTGCGCAAGCGTCTCATAGCTGGCCGCGCGAGGTTGATCTGCCGCCGCGATGTAGCCGCGCACTGCATAACCGCCCACCGCTTCATCCACCGCCAGCAGCATCACCGTCTGCCCTGACGTTTCTGCTGCCTGCATTCGGGCGCACAGATCGGCGCTGTGGCTGTCGGGGTGGTTCTGGTCGAACCAGCGATGGCTCCCCACCGCTACCTGCTGCCCGGCCACGCTCCCACGCACCCCGCGCCCGGCCAGCGCTTCGACGGTTTCCGCCGGGGCATAGGCCGACGCGAGGCCACGCGCTTCCGCCGCTGTGACCACAGCCCGCGCCAGTGGATGGGTGCTGCGCCGCTCCACCGCCGAGGCCAGCGCCAGCACATCATCACACAGTGGGCAGTCCTGCCCTGTGGCGCAGTCCGCCGCCCGCACCTGGGTCACGGTCGGTTCCCCGCGGGTGAGCGTCCCGGTTTTGTCGAAGGCCAGCGCCTTGAGTCCGGCCAGCGCTTCCAGATATGCGCCGCCTTTGATGAGCACACCGCGCCGCGCCGCCGCCGTAATCGCGCTGATGACGGTCACTGGGGTGCTGATGACCAGCGCACAGGGGCAGGCGATGACCAGCAGCGCCAGCGCCCGATAGAGCCAGCCGTGCCCATCGGGCGTGTCCAGAAACGGCGCATTGAACAGCAGCGGCGGCACAATCGCCACGAGTGCAGCAAAGGCCACGACCGCCGGGGTATACACCCGCGCGAACTGGTCAATCGCCCGCTGGCTGGGGGCGCGGACGCTCTGCGCTTCCTCGACCAGTTGGATGATGCGGCTGAGGGTGCTGTCCGCTGCAAGTCGGGTGACGCGGATTTCGAGCGCCCCTTCGCCGTTGATCGTCCCCGCGAAGACCGCCTCGCCTGCTTCCTTGCTGACCGGGATGCTCTCGCCCGTGATCGTCGCCTGATTCACGCTGCTCATCCCGCGCACCACCTCGCCGTCCATCGGGATGCGTTCGCCGGGTTTGACGAGGATAAAATCGCCCACCTGTAAGGCCTCGACCGGGACTTCCTCCTCAACGCGCATCAGCATGGGGTCGCCGCGCAGCCGCAGCGCCTTTGCCGGAGCCAGCGCCATCAGCCCGCGCAGGCTGTCCCGCGCCCGGTCTGCTGTGTAGCCTTCCAGCGCTTCCCCAACGGCAAAGAGGAAGATCACCAGCGCACCCTCGAACGTCTCCCCGATGACCACCGCGCCTACTGCCGCAATCGTCATCAGCAGGTTGATGTTGAAGTCGCGGTTGATGAACAGCGTGCGCAGGCCGCTGCGGGCTATCGGCCATCCGGCGACGGCAATCGCCAGCACAAACAGCACATTGACCAGCAGCGCGGGCAGATTCAGCAGCGACAGAACCGCCGCCAGCGCAATCAATGCCCCGCCCGCCAGCGCCCACTGTGTCTCGCGTTCGCGCAGCAGATACAGGCCGAAGCCGAGTACGCCGCCGCGCGAGGGTGTAGTTTCGGCTTTCGGCGCTGCCGGGTCATCCAGCCCATAGCCGAGCGCCTCGACGCGCTGGCGCAGGGTTTCGTGGGCGATCTCCCCGGTCAGGCGCAGCTTTTGCGTGGCGAAATCGACCTGGACGGTCTGGACACCCGTTAAACTGCTCACGCCTTTTTCAACCGTCCGGGCACAGTCGGCGCAGTCCATGCCGCGCACGGTGTAGGTTTGTGTCTGCATTGGTCGCTCCTGACGATACGTCGTTCTCACAGAAATGGATCAGACCCGAACAATCGTGTGTAGTGCAAAATCAGAGCCAATAGATTGAATAGATGCTGTGCATTCCGCCCTTACCCCATAAGCGCAGCGACACCCTCCCCCTCATGGAGAGTGCCTCTTGCAGAGGGGCTTAACAACCAGACTCTCTCCTCCCTCGCCCTAAGCGCAGCGACAGGAGTAGGGGGCCAGGGGGTTGAGGGCTTAAATGGATTCTGTGCTTGTATTATTCAACTCCTCAGCCCTGATCTTGCACTAGTACATTGACCATCTAAAGCTGCCTACCTGTAGGGGCGCAGCGTGCTGCGCCCAATGCAACCCATCATTCTCATCTTGTCGGCGTACTATGTACAACCAAATTAGAACGGTGGGATGTTGCGGACACGGCATGCCGTGTCCCTACAAAAACATCGCGCGTTTTCTTTTTGACTGTACTTATGGATAAAACATTTCAAAAACGCCTGATGATGCCGTAGGGGCGAGGCATGCCTCGCCCTTACATCCGGCGGATTTGTTTGCGTTTCTCCATTAGGAGCGAACCACTGGATCGCCCCTACGATTTTATTTCCTGAGACGAAGTATCATTTATTATAAGAATATAATATTATTGTAGCACATTCTGGCAGCGGATGGGTGCGCCAAATGGCGGGGAGTGGTGAAAATCAGGGAGATGTACGGGCGTAGTGCGCTACGCTTCTACCACTGATGTCCTCGAAATTCACCACTTCCTGGCGTGACGATGGGCGTGTACGGCGGCTAAAACGCGCTACAATAGGCGGCAGAAGTTTGTCTGTGGTTTACAACGCCGTGACCCACCTGGAGAATTCTTTATGGCCGAACAATCTCCTCCTGTTGTGCCGCCGCCCCCTGTGCCCCCTGCTGGTACGACCGCGCCCGCCCCGGATGCCAAACCGATCAGCGTTTCGGCATTGAACGAAGCGCCCTCGGAACTCGATCAACTGCTGGGGGAAGCGCCGCCTGTCTCCCAGGAGCCGACCAGCTTCCGCAAGGGGTGGGCATCGTGGCTGCGCCAGATGCCGCGCCTGAGCTTTCCGCAGCCCAACGAGCAGTTCGAACTGATCGACCGCAAGCAGTTGATCGCACTGCTGAAGGATATGCGGGCTGACCAGGACAGCGCACGCCGCATTGTAGCCGATTTGAAGCATCTCGACGTGGAACTGCTGCGCATGTTCCGCGAGCGCGACTATGAGGCCAAGTATCAGCAGAATCGCTACCGCCTGTATCAGATCACATACATTCTGCTGGCCGCGCTGGCGACGCTGCTGGGGTCGCTGCTGGCGCTGTTTTTAGAGGTGCGCCCGGCGCTGGTGCCCTATATCGCGCTGGGGGAAACGTTCGTGGCGCTGGCGACGACCTATCTTGCCACCATCAGCGGGCGCGAACCGGCCATGCCTGCCTGGCTGGACAACCGCCGCCGCGCCGAACATCTGCGCCGCGAGTATTTCCGCTATCTGGCGAACATCGAACCCTATGACGAGGTGGAGGGCTACGAACGCGAGATGCTGCTGGCCCGCCGCGCGGCGGATATTAACCGGGGCTTCTTCCCCGGCCTGAACCCGGATGAAGGGAAATAATCATGAATCGCAAGGAACTCGAAACCCGCTACGCGCTGTTTAACCAGTTCGCTTTACAGGATCAGAAAAAATATTATAAGAAAGCGCTTGGGGAGAATCGCAAGGCCGCCGCACAGGTCAATCGGCTGCGGGCGTTTATGGGGCTGATGACGGGCGTCTCCGCCGCGATTGCCGGATTCATCGTGCAGACGCAGTTCCTCGGCAAGAATTCATGCTCCGCCACGCTCAATGTGCCGGATGACTGCGTGGCGTGGAGAACGGCGGTCGTGATTCTTACCGTGATGGCGGTCGTGCTCCCGGCCATTGCCGCGCTGTTCAGCACGCTGGCGGATCTGTACCAGTGGGATAAGCTGATTGCCATTTATCGCTCGGCGATGGAAAATCTGGAAGTGGCCGATGCCCAGTCGCCCCATCCGCAGACCAGCGATGATCTGATCTTCCGTGCCAGCTACCGCGCTTTCGTGGAAGGGACGCTGAACGTGATGAGCGATGAGACGGCGCAGTGGGGGCAGTCCATCCGCACCCCGCAGCAGGTGGAGCATTTCATCACGGAGGAAATTGAAAAGGCGCAGCGCCGCATGACGGGGCGAACCGATTCGGTGAAGGGCTGAGGGGGTAGGGTGGGCAGGTTTGAAACCTGCCCCTGCGAAACTATCACCGCAATTTATCGTCGAGTGCCCCTATTGCGTTCTATTGTAGAAGGGCGTTGACGCTTCCGGGAATTACGGGCGGCGCTGGCTGAGATGCTGCTCGATGGTCTTCAGCAGTTCCAGGCGGCTGACGGGCTTGGGCAGATAATCATCACAGCCTGCCGCCAGCGCCTCGCCCCGATCCTTCATCTTGTCGTTGCCCGTGAGGGCGATCACGGGGATATGGCGCAGTTCCTTATCCGCCTTGAGCCTGCGTGTGATGTCCAGCCCGCTCACACTGGGCAGGTTGATGTCCATCAGGATCAGATCGGGGCGCTGCTGCCGGGCGATCTGTAAGCCTTCCAGCCCGTCCTCCGCGCTGAGCAGGGTAAAGGTGGCGTCGTCCAGCATTCGACGAACCAGCCGTGCGTTAATCGGGTCATCCTCAATATAAAGAATTGTCGTCATTGCAGTCTTTCCCACGATCTTTTGCGTCCATTATAGCCAATCACAGAATTGTTCCATCCTTAAGATTCTGCCTCAGATGGATGGAAATGCAATAGACCCATCGGGAGGATGGGTTCTCAATCAAAGGGTGGATGGTTCTATGAGCAGGCGTGCATGGACACCCTGACGGGGATGTGGCAGATCGCAGACGCTACCCTTCGTTCAATAACCAATGTAACTGTGCACTGCTTGCAGCAGTTGATCCTTGCTGATGGGCTTGGGCAGGTAATCATCACACCCCGCCTGGAGTGCCTTCTCGCGGTCGCCGACCATCGCGTTCGCGGTCAGGGCAATAATGGGAATGCGCGACAGATGCGGCGTACTCTTGAGCCGGGCGGTCGCTTCCAGACCATCAATGTCGGGGAGGTTGACATCCATCAGAATCAGATCGGGCAGTTCACGGGCGGCCACGTCGAGTCCGCTCATGCCGTCGATGGCCTCAACCACTTCATAACCGGCGTGCTTGAGGATTTTGCGGACGAGGCGCATGTTTTGTTCGTTGTCTTCCACGTAAAGAATCTTGCCCATGATGAACGGCTCCTGTGATGACGCTGCTGCTTTGTTGATGATATACGGTGATTATACCGGACGTTGTTCATCAGGAACCATGAAGAATTGTGAAAGAGTTATGAAATTACTGTTACTTCGGCCTTATAACAACCCTGTAACAATAAAGCGTGGTATGTACAAAGATAGCTTCTTTATGATTTGTTGATGCTCGTGAGGTCAATAAATCACCTGAGTTCGGAATACGGGAGGTTCTCCTATACGAGAGGGGATTAGGGGCGATCCCGGTAGATCGCCTCCAACAATGAAGTCGCGTTGGTGCTGTTCCCCTGATGAACGATGGGGACGTTCACCCGGAGTCATAACTCGACACTTCTTTTATACCCGGTTGGCGAGGAACGACTCGATAATTTCCAGCAGGTCTTCGCGGCGGAAGGGCTTTGCCAGGTAGCCATCACATCCGGCGGCAATCGCTTCTTCGCGGCTGCCAACGGTGGCATTGGCCGTGAGCGCGATGATGGGGATGCCCGCCAGTTCCGGCTTCTGTTTGATATGCGCCGTCGCTTCCAGCCCGGTAATATCGGGCAGGTTCACATCCATCAGGATCAGATCGGGCAGTTCCGCTACCGCCGCCTCGACACCCTTATAACCGTCTTCCGCGCCCAGCACTTCGTAACCCGCGTGTTTGAGGATTTTCTGCACGAGGCGCATATTCTGCTCGTTGTCCTCGACATAGAGTATTCTGACCAAGAGACCCCTCCCACAACATCCACTTAAGCATCAGCATCGATTGGTTTGATTTGTGTTTCCTATTATAAACATTGAGAAGGACGAAAAAACATTGACGATTTGAAACTGATGTATGTATGCCTGTTACAGCAGCGGACAGGCTTGCAAGGGCGACTAGCCGAGTCGCCCCTAGTCCCTATATCTGCATCAGCGCATGTTTGAAATCGGCGATCAGGTCTTCCACATTTTCCAGTCCCACCGAAATGCGCACCATCCCTGGCGAGAGTTTGGCTTCGGCCAGCGCGGCGCTGTCCAGCATGGCGTGGCTGGTCAGCACGGGCATACTGACCATCGTCTCTGGCCCGCCCAGATGCGCCACGTTCATCACGGTTTGCAGGTTGTTGCACAGCGCCTTTGCTGCGTCGAAGTCTTCCAGCTCGATGCACAGCATCCCGCCGTAGCCGTGCATCTGCTCCTGCGCGATGGCGTGGCTGGGCGCGGACGGCAGCCCCGGATACAACACCTGCTTCACCTTCGCCTCGTCCTCGAAGAACTGCGCCAGGGTCATGGCACTGGCGTTGTGCTGCGCCATGCGGATGTCCAGCGTCTTCAGGCTGCGGTCGAGCAGGAAAGCGTCATGCGGGCTGGGGATTCCGCCGAAGACCTTGCGGGCGGTGAAGATGGGCAGCATTTGCTCCCGCGAACACATCACCGCGCCCGCCGTCACATCGCTGTGCCCGCCGAGATATTTGGTCGCGCTGTGCAGCGATATATCCACGCCAAAATCGAGCGGTGTCTGGTTGATGGGCGACGCGAAGGTATTATCCTTCACCACCACCGCGCCGATTCGTTTGGCCGCTTCCACCACGCGGCGGATGCTCACGCAGTCACAGCGCGGGTTTACGGGCGTCTCGAAATAGACGACCTTCGCGGCGGGCGCATGTTTATCGAGTTCATAGAGGTCGTCCTCGTCCAGAAAGACGACCTTGATGCCATAGGCCGGGGCATAGTCGCGCAGGAATTGGAGCGTCCCGCCGTAGAGGGTGCGGTAGGCCACCAGCGTATCGCCCGCCTTCAGCAGTGCCATCAGCACGGTCGTGATGGCCGTCATGCCGCTGGCAAAGAGCAGACATTCCTCCGCGTGTTCCAGCAGCGCCAGCTTCTCGCTTACGTTGCGCAAGGTCGGATTGTCGTAGCGGGTGTAGAAGTATTCGTCACCGCCATAATCGCCAATATGGGCGAAGGAGTCCGCCCGGTCAACGTAAAAGGCGGAGGTCTGGTAAATAGGGTAAGTCACCGGGCGGGCGCTGGATTCGCGCTTGCCGTGAATGGCATCGGTGGCGCGGCCTCGTGGGGTCATCAGGCTTTTCCTCTTTTCGTAGCGAAAGCAGTAAATTGACAGTGGTTAAAGCAAAGGCAGTTGCTCAACCTGCGGGGAGAATAACGCAGACAGGTTCTGATCGGCTATTCCAGGCAGGGGTTGGTTGGACTGAAGAAGCTCATGAGGCGGAATTTGTCTGACCAGTTCGGCAAGATTGATTCGGTCAAGGATGGTTTTGGTAAGCGGCCTTTTCGCATCCTTAAACATGACGGCATCAAGGTAACGCATTGTTACGAAATGGTTGAGTGCGTTGCTGGCAACAGTGGCTTGCAGCAGCGAGTCGCAGGGCAGCAGATAGCAGGTGTCATCGCAAACGACTGGCTTTCCATCATGAGGTTCCACCAGCACAAAATAAGGAGGCCTGTAAAAGCCCGAAACCATCACTTTGTAGGGAGAGAAGGTATAATCCCCCACACCAAAAAGGGTAAAAGAGGGTTTTCCCCTGTAAATGGACGATTTCCGTGCATCAAAGTAGGGGCGATGTGCGTCCAGATAACGCCATAAGCGGGGAGCGGTCTGTCGCAGGTGGGCAGTGTCCTGGCCGATAAAGCGCTGCGTCAGAATCAGCCCTTTTTGAATTTCAGGCCGTCTTTTTCGCAAATCCGAACTTTTGAACAATGGAAAAATGAATTCGTCTTCGACATTAACCACTTCTCCCAGTTTGTTGTGCCAAGCACCATCCACTCGTCGAAGTTCCATCACCGAAGCTGCGTCATGTTTCACGCCCTGCCGCCACTGGAGAGAGCTTTTCCCCCCGATGAATTCGA
Source organism: bacterium (assembly GCA_033762735.1). Lineage (GTDB taxonomy): Bacteria > Chloroflexota > Anaerolineae > Aggregatilineales > Phototrophicaceae > JANRLJ01. The sequence goes on from JANRLJ010000089.1 coordinate 9,235, forward strand.
TGTGATCCAGCGTTTTCTGATCCGCAACCACCATATCCTGATAAATCGTTACGGTGGCTTCTGGGGCGGAGGCTTCAAAAGAGGAATAGACTTGCAGTTGATAATCGGGATGATCCGCGCACCGATGCACCAGAAGTAATCCTGCCTCTACCGCGACGTTGAACCAGCGCTGGGCATCGATTTTGTAAAGGTGCAGTCCATTTACAGGCAGATGGTGATCGTAGCAGTGTTTTAATACACTGCGGGCGGTTGACAGCTTCGTTAAAAGCGCGATAGCCCCAGGGATTTGGGCGAAGCTTTCCAGTAGTTGAATCCAGATGTATTCAGCAATATCAAAATTGGATTTTCCCGTAAGCGCGTCCATCCCGGTAAAGTTCTTAAAATTGGATTTTTCCGGGAGATTGCCCCCTTCGAGCGCCCCCTGTTCCGCATTTGTCACCCAGGGAGGATTTCCAACCACCAGCAGCGGGCCATCACTTTGCCACTGAAGGTCTTGTTGCAGGTTGAGCGAAAAAATACTTTCGTGGTAAATGCGCACCGCTGAGGACGCAGCAGTCGCCGGGAAAGCAAGGGCACGCGCTTGCTGCACGTACTCTGCCTGGGTTTCGATGCCGATGATGTCTGCCTGAGGCTGCTGATGGAGTGCGGCACGGATAAAATTTCCTTTGCCACAGGTCGGCTCCAACAGCCGTGTCCAGGAAAGTCCCTGCTGCTGCAAAAACGCGACGATTTGCTCAGCCAGAGGGAGTGGTGTCTGAAAGTCACCCAGGATTTTACGACGCATCATTCTCACCCGAAATCAACAGGTTCTCGATGCCGATGTCATGACTGTGTGAGGCCGTTAACGCCCTGGTGTATTGCAGCCGCCATTGAAGGGCGTTTGAGATGGTGAGAAATCCGAGTTTCGGAGGCTCGGCGAGGATGCGTTGCGCCAATTCCCGACGGCCTATTTCTTCCAGAGGCAAATTCCGTTCCTCCAAAAAAGCGTCAATATCATCAAGGTTCGCACCATTACGCAGGAGGTTGAGCAGAGCGCTCGTGGTCTGATAATCGGCAGTGTGGTCTTTATCGACAAAAATAGCACGTTGTATCTGCAGAAAAGCCGCTTGCACAGCGGGGTCGTCATGCTTGTCATAAACCATCACCAGCAGATGATAACCCAGTCCATATACCTTCTGGCTGGCGGCACGAAAGGGGGATGACGATTGGGGCTGACGGACAGAAGTGACTTTCAGGTCTACACCAAGCTCAGGAAAGTCTATTCCCGAAGCAGAATTGCCTTGACCAAAGGAAAAGTTTACACTGAGGAATTCATTAAACGCCTGTTCTACATAAGTACCCACACGTTTGCCATCAGTAGCGCCATACAGTCGCGGAATTGGCTGCTGACCAAGTTGATGGGCGAACAAAGCGGCTTGTTGCTTTAGCGCGGGTAGTGACAGATTTTGCATCACGATTTCCAGAGTTAGCTATTCCTTTATGATACCTCAAAGCGTATAGAGCGTATAAGTGTTGGGGCAAACACGGCAGCAGCGGGAAATGTTCACAAAATGATTGCTTTGTTTCTGCGTCTGCGGCAGCCTGGCTCTGTGGTATCATGGGCGTATTCTGTCGTTTCAATCCCTGTGAAACATGCTCGTACAGCAAACGCAACGCCTCGCGCCGATTCGAATCGGTGCGCTCACGATTGATCCACCGCTCACGCTCGCGCCAATGGCCGGGCAGACCAACCACGCTTTCCGCGTCCTGTGCCGTCAGTTGGGCGGGGTCGGGCTGGTCTGCACGGAACTCATCAGCAGTCATGCGCTGCAATTCAAGGGCAGCCGCGAACGCACGCTGGAAATGTTCGACTGGCGACCGAGCGAATCGCCCTTTGCGGTGCAGTTGTTCGGCAGTGACCCGCACATGATGGCCGAGGCTGCAAAGATGGTGGTCGATTACGGCGCGGACATCGTGGACATCAACATGGGCTGCTGGGTGCCGAAGATTGCCAGCAAGGGGGCGGGCGCGGCGCTGCTGCGCGATGTGTGCACCGCGACAACGGTCGTGCAGGCGGTGGTGGATGCCGTACCCTCAACGTCGGTGACGGTCAAAATCCGCACCGGATGGACACCGGATAACCCGACGGCTGTTCCCTTTGCAAAGGCCGCCGCACAGATTGGCGTAAAAGCGATTGCCGTCCACGCCCGCTTCGCCAACCAGGGCTTCACGGGTGATGCCGACTGGGACGTGATCCGGGACGTGAAGGCGGCAGTGCGCGAGGTCGGCTCTGACATCCCGATTCTGGGGAATGGAGATGTGTTCAGCGCGGATGATGCCCGCCGGATGCTGGAACGCACGGGCTGCGACGGGGTGATGATCGGACGCGGGGCGCTGGGCAACCCCTGGATTTTCCGCCACATCCACGACGCGCTTTCAACCGGACTCGCGCATCCCCGACCGACGCTCCAGCAGCGGGCGGAAACCGCCATCGACCATGCGCGGCTGACGCTGGAAACCACACGCCTGCCCGTCATCAAGGCCATCCGTGAACTGCGCGGCCAACTGCTCAAATACTGCGACGGTCTGCCGGACGCGACGACCATCCGCGACCGCATCAACCGGGCGGAATCGCTGGCGCAGATCGAAGCCGCCTTCGAACCTTTGCTGGGATAAAGGCTGTCATGTCCCCGCGCCGAAATGCCGTCCGCAGTGTGAAGAACCAGTATCGCGGCATCAACGCGCATCTGCACAGCCTGCTGCAACAACGCGGTGACTGGGGCAGTTTCCATACACGCCACCTCGTCCACCTCGCAGATTTGCTTCAGGTGGCGCTGCTGCCGATGGGCTATCGGGCGGATGTGGAAGCCTCGCTGCAAATCCGCCGCGCGGATGAACGCACCTATCGGCCAAAATCCGATGTGCTGATTTCACAGTTCAACACGACTGCCACTCCGGCAAGCACCGCCACAGCCCAGTCGGATGTCCTGCTGCTGCCCACGCTGGAACTGCTCGACGCTGCCGAAATCAGCGACAAGCCCTATCGCGCCATCGTGGTCTATGCGCTGGACGACGAATCCCAGCAGCGCGGTGAGCCTGTCGTCTGGATAGAACTGCTCTCACCGAGCAACAAGGCAGGTGGCGAAGATACCGAAATTTACCGCCGCAGACGTCTTGATCTGCTGTTGAGTGGATTGGTCTTCGTGGAAATCGACTATCTGCACGAAACGCCGCCCACGTTTCCCGCGCTTCCGACCTATCCGCCGGGAGAAGGGACACGCGAAGGAGTCAGCCCGCATCCCTATCAGATCATCGTCATTGACCCGCGTCCCACGCTTGAAAAAAGTCTGTCACAAGTGGCCGGGTTCGATGTCGATGTGCCGCTTCCGGTGGTCGATATTCCCTTACTGGGCAAAGATCGCCTCTCATTCGATTTTGGCACAGCCTACTCGCAAACCTACGAGGCAGGTGCGTTCGGCCTTACGCTGGATTACGCGCAGCTTCCGGTGAACTTCGACCGCTACAGCGAGGCCGATCAGATGCGCATCGTCCAGCGGATGCTGACGGTGCTGGAAGCGGCACAGGCGGGCGCTGATCTGGAAGCGGGTGCGCCCCTGACCCTGGCTGATGTTGAGCATCTATCGCTGGAAGATGGGCTGTCGCGGCTGGCCGTGCTGGGGGTGGAGATCATTGAAACAGGGGATAAGCGTTCTCCATGAAGATGCCTGGCGTTGAAAAAGCCCTGGTAGAGGAAAACAAAGTTATCAACTATCTACTTTCGCCCGATAATTCGGAAGGTAAACAGGCTTTCTTTACCGCCTTTGGCTTTACAATTGATGCGTGGGAGATACTACGTAATGCTCTTCTACAACATGCCATGAATCATGAAGTAAATCGTTCTATAGAGACAATTCATGGTCACAAATATGTCATTGAAGGAGAATTGTCTACTCCGGATGGGCGCTTGCCGGTGGTGCGCACTGTTTGGATTACGGACAAAGGCCGAGACTTTCCTCGTTTAGTCACGGCTTATCCAGTACAGGAATCTGGAGAATAAGATGATCGCAGAACATGAACAGGTGGTCCTGACATCTGATCTTCCTGATATTGACCTGCAAATAGGCGATGTTGGCATTGTCGTCCATGTTTATCAGGATGCTGAGGCCTATGAGGTTGAGTTCTTTACACTGGACGGACGCACCATTGAGGTTGTCACGCTGGAGGCTGCACAACTGCGCCCTGTAAACCGTCGTGATGTGCTGCATGCGCGTGAACGGACTGCAGGATAACTTCCTATCAAACATCGTTTCCGGTTTTTCTATTGCGCTTCCTACGAAATTTGCCGAATTGCTGCTGGACATTTACGAAATTGATGTTATAGTAATGGTGCAGTGCGGTTTCAAGAGGCGTGGGGCCTCAACCGCATAGGTGCTGTGGTTAGGCACCTGATACGCCAGAGTAAAAGACAGCAGTGATTGTACCCTCAACACCCCCGCAGATGCGGAACTGTGGCCCGCAATCCGATTGTCCACGAAAAGTACCTCGTAGAGTTCCTGCAAATTTTGGAATGCCGTGTGTACCTCAGGCTGTAGCAAAACCCAATCTTTTAGGAGATACGCAATGGCGCGTGTACGTGGTACTGTGAAGTGGTTCAACGGTGAAAAGGGCTACGGCTTCATCACCCAGGAAAATGGCCCCGACCTTTTCGTGCATTACTCTGAAATCCAGAGCAACGGCTTCCGCACCCTGAACGAAGGCGATACCGTCGAGTTCGAAGTGACCGAAGGCAAGAAGGGCAAGCAGGCCAGCGCTGTGACGACCGTCACTCGCTAACGACTTCGCTCATTCACCGGAAACCCGTCTCCACAAGAGGCGGGTTTTTTGATTCCGGGGCGCTTTGGGTTTACAGGCCACGTGTGCTAGAATGAGTTTCGGATAGCTCTACTCAAGCCACTTAAACAACAACCTCACCCCCCGTCCCCCTCTCCACTCCGTAGAGAGGGGAAGCAGAACGAGTCAGAAAGGTTCTTTAAGTCCCCTCTCCCTAAGCGAAGCGACGAAATGGGGAGGGGATTTAGGGGTAGGGTTTCTGCTATAGTACCTATCCAAAACTGAGGTTATGCTAGAATGAGTTCCAGCCCTCTCTTAAACGAATGGTTTTGCCAGGTAATGTTGAACCCCGCCTTCCGGCTGATCCTCAGCTATGACATCCATCCCGACAAATTTGAGCGCTATTACAACTACGTGCTCTCAGACTTCGTGCCCACGATGCAGAAGATGGGACTGCCGATGGTGTTCGCATGGCAGATCGTCTATGGCGAATATCCGGTGCGGCAGCTTGATTTTATCTGCGCCGACCGCGACACCCTGCTGGATGCGCTGGAAAGCCGATCCTTCAAACATGCCGAGGAACGGCTGAAGACCTATACCACCCGCTACCGCCGCAAGGTCGTGTATTTCCACAACCGCTTTCAGTTTTAGAAGCGATGAGCAACGAGCGATGAGGTATTGATCGCCGCTCTGTAACGCAATGCTGCTTTGCAGTGCTTCGGTGCATTTGACAGTGGACAAAATCATGGAGATGTACGAGTGTAGGGCGCTACTCCCCATGCACACCAAGTTAAGGATTTCCGTCCTTAATGAATGTTGCGGTTGCACCACCCCGCTTCAAGAATGAGGCCAATCTGGAAATGAATCTCCGTAAACGCACGCAGATTGCCTTTATCCAATGACCGTTTTTGTTTCCTGCCAGATGCTAAAGCATCCGGCTACCGAAGAACCAAGCCCACTAAAGGGGCTAAAAAGGTTCACGATATATAATAGTTCAGCGCCTTTAGTGCGCTTGGCGGTTTGGAGCCGCACGTTTTAACGTGTGGCGGAGGGAAGGGAATCTCAAATTTCTTAACTTGGTGACTAAGGGGGCGTAGCGCGCTACGCCCCTACCACTTATCTCCATCCACTACTCTGTTCCATTTCGTTGCATTTCAGCCTGGTTGCCATGAGAGCGGTTCCTGCCTACACTCAGTGCAATGCTGATTAAGACAAGGACATTGAATCAATGCCGAGACTGCGCCTGCTGTTCGGATTTTTCCTGCTGATGCTCGTCGCCAGTTCATCCCTGCAAGCCCAGCCCGCGCCACAACCCCCTGCTCCATCGCCCGCCGCTGCCCTTCCTGAATCGCCTGTTCAATTCACGCCAGAAAATATCGCCCAAATCCGCCCGATGGTCGCGCTCGGTTATGGGCCTCTGATCGACATTGGGCTGGTGGAAGACGGCGCGACTCTGGCCGCTGTCCATACCCTGGGGGTAGTGCTGTATGACGCGGCGGATCTGAATGTCCCCCCACGCGACATCCGCTTTGAGCAGAACCCCTTCGCCAGCATCAATGTGCCTTCCTTCACCCCAGGCGGTGCGACCTTTGAAGCTGACAGCGTCACCGTGATCGGCCCGGATGCAACCATCACCGTTGACCTCGCCAGCGAAATACAGACCATTCAACCGGGCGATGCGGAATTTACAGCACAGGAAGCCACCGACGACGTAACCAGCGCTGCTGGCGATCTCCGTGCCTATGTCGATGCTGACGGACAGATCGTGGTGGAAGAAACAGCCTCCGGCGAGGCACGGTTCACGGTGTTGGATACCGTATGTGCGCAAAGGCCAGCGGCACGGCTGCGCTGGAACGCGGATGGCAGCGTGCTTTATGCGGCGAGTCTGCGCTCTGGCGGGACGGTGTTTGCCTTTGACGGAATGAGCGGGGAACGACTGGGCGCGGTGGGTGGCTTTGGTACACCGATTAATGACCTGGACTTCATCAGTCAGCCGGGTTTCATAGGCGGGGCGGGCGGGAGCGACCAACTGGTCGTTACCGTGAGCGACGTGCGTCCACAGGACTGCGCCATCATCAATCCCGGTAACGGTGTGGCCGTGTTCGACGTGACCAGCGGCGAACGCACCCACTGGCTGCCGATGGACACCTATGCGCTGAGCAGCGCTGTCGCGGGCGAGATGCTGGCGGTGGGCGGTTTCGATCAGATGCGGTTGTATCCGATGCTCGACGCTGAACCGATTGTTGTGAGGGATGACGATGGCGGCTTTATCCGGCATGTGAACTTCAGCCCTGATGGGATGTATGTGGCGGCGGTGTTTGCGGGTGATAATTCGGTGCGTGTGTGGGAAACGGCCTCATTTGGGCTGGACACCGAGATCACGGTGATTCCGGTTGGCGTACCGTTCTGGGGGAACAGCCTCGCTTTTGTGGATGATGCGCTGATGATTGCAACAGCGGAGGGCGTGCTGCGCCATGATCTGACCACAGGGACGACCGAAACGCTGCTGCCGACTCCGAGTGATGGGCTGGCCTATCAGAACGGTTTACTGGCAGCCGTCGCGCCTTCTCTCCGTGTGGTGGAGTCGTTCCCGCCGGGGACGATTGGGCTGTGGGATGATCGGACGATACAGCAACCGCTGCGCCTGCTGGAAAGCCTGCCGGATCGTCCCTACCTGACGCTTACGGCTGATGCCGCGCTGCTGTTCGCGTCTGCACCGAATGGCGATATCGCTGGGCCGGGGACGGTCGTCCTGGATACAGCAAGCGGGACACGCCTGGTCGATCTGCGGCTGACGCTGCCTATAACGATCAATGCTAGTGGAACACTGCTGGCCGCTTACAGTGGTCGCAACGAAATCGAGCTGTGGGGCATCGTGCCGTAGACAGGACAAAAAGGGGCGCAGGACACACTGCGCCCGCACAGGTTCACGGCTTCTTCGATGGAAGTGCAGAAGGGGCGATCAGCCTGCCGGGTCGCTGGGCTTTGGGTCGAGGGTTTCATCAGGCGGCGGGGGCAGCGGGCCAACCAGCGCGATCCCCCGTGCCACACCTGCATCACGCACCAGGCAGCCCCATGCCTGTAAGACATCGAGATAGCGCATGGCGGTGCTGCGCGACATAAAGCAGCCCTCGCCGACCTCGTTCAGCGTGGGCGGATACTGATACGTTTCCACAAACGATTCGATGAAGCGGTAGACGCGCTCGGCATTGGCATACTGGAGCGGCTTCCACCGGGAAGGGCGTTTGGCTCGCGGCATTGAAATGAACTCTCCTTTCCAGCGCTGGCGGGCGCGATGTTACAAGAATCAAACGGTCGCTTTCAAAAACGTTTCTCAGCATAGCATGGGATAGAACAAATGGTCTATTCAGTGGCGGATACGAATCCGGTTGGAAAACTGTAGGATGAAGTGTTTATAAACGGCTCGAATGCAGGGTTGCGAAGAAGGTTTTCTCGGATGTTAGGCAGGCTGCTGCGCCCCTGTATTACCCCTGCGCTTCCGCCGCTTGCAGGAACGGCCCCACCGCCGCCTTGAATGCTTCCCACTGCTGGTCATGCACCGGATGGCCGCATTCAAATATCTGCAAGCGCCCGTTCGAGGCACGATCCACCAACCGCTGCCCATATTCCGCCGGGTTGAGGGTGTCCTGATCGCCCAGCATCAGCAGCAGCGGCGCACTGATCTTTTCCGCCAGCGACAGGCTCAGATCGCCGCCGGAGTCGATGATGTGCCGAACGGCATGAATCCAACCGAGTACGAAGGCATCAGGGTCGGTGATCCCATGCAGCACTTTTTCTTCCTCCGTCATCCAGGTCGGTGGGTACATGCGCTGCGCGACCGGACGCATGGCCGGGCCAAAGTAGCCCACCGCGCCCCAGGTTACGACGGATTTAAAGCGCTCCGGTGCATAACTGGCTGCCAGCAGAGCGACCTCACCACCATCGGAATAACCAAGAACATGTACTGAACCAGAACCGAGTGCGTTCATAAATGCCACGACATCACGAGCATCCCGCTCGTAAAAATCGACCGGGAAGTCGCGCGGCTTGGGCGTGGATTGACCGTAGCCGCGCAGGGACGGCCCCACCACCCGGTAATCCGGACGCAGCCATTCGATCACATTGGGGAAATGCAGTTCCGCCGTGCCCAGCATCCCATGCAGCAGCAGCGCGACGGGCTTCGCAGAGTCGCCTGGGTCAGTATCCACATAATGAAAACGCGCCCCGGTGCTGAGATCGACAAAATCAGAATGGAGTGTCATCAGGTTTATTCCCTGTTTGTTGTTGCGGGTAAGCATATGCGGTCATTGTACCGAATCGATTCCATGTCGTAAAAGCAGCAATGCGTGACGCGCAATGAGCAATGAGGGATTGAACTCATGGAACAATCAGACTGAATGCGAACACCTTTGTCTATGCCCGCCGTCATCGAACGATTTTTACTGCGGAGATCATCGCCCAAATGTGCTAAAATAGAACGGTTTAGACACGGAGGACACCATCCAATGGACATTACCTGGTACGGTCACAGTTGTTTTCGCATCGTCGAGCGCGGGCAGATTTCGGTCATCACCGATCCTTACTCCGACATCATCGGCCTGCCGGTGCCCAAGCTCAAAGGCGACGTGGTCACGATCAGCCATCACTCGCCCGGTCACGCCAACGGGGAGGCGGTCAAGGGCGCGACGCACTTCCTGACCGGCCCCGGCGAGTACGAGATCGGCGGTGTGTTCGTCACGGGCGTTGCCATGCACCAACTGCTGGATGAAGGTGGCTACAAGTACAACGTGGCCTATGTGGTGCAGTATGGCAGTTTGTCGGTGCTGCATCTGGGCGACCTGTCCCATGTGCCGAGTCAGTCGGCGATTGAAGCGCTGGGCGAGGTGAATGTGGCGCTCGTCCCGGTGGGCGGCGGCGGCGCACTCAAGGCGGCGCAGGCGGCGGAGGTGATCGCGCTGATCGAGCCGCACTACATCGTGCCGATGCACTACGCGCTGCCGGAACTGCGCTTTGAACTCGACCCGGTGGACAAGTTTCTCAAGGAAATGGGCGTGAGCAAGGTGCAGGAAGAAGACGTGCTGCGCGTGTCGGAAGTCAACCTGCCGGAACAGCCGCAGGTCGTGGTGCTGAATCCGCAGCGCTGAATCGCAGCCGTCATCAAAAACCCGAAACAATGTCAATCAATGTACGGGCGCACACACGGGTGCGCCCCTACCAGAAATTCTTCTTGTGTAAACGCATAACCTCCTCGAACCCGGAGAACTGACAAAAACACCTGAACCACAAAGGCGCAAAGGACACAAAGGTTCGTTCCATATCCTGGCGCTCCCCGATGTATCGCACAGCGAGTTTGCGGTTCATCACCTTTCGCGCTTCCCCACCTGACTTCGTAACGGTACAAACATGGAACAAAATGTGGAACAGATGTTTCACCTTTGTACCGAATTGTGTTGTACGCTGGAAACATAGAACATTTGTTTTCAGTGAGGGCAGCATGGCAAAACGATATACCGCCAACGACAAACGCGCGGTGCTGGAACAGTTTGCGGCAGGAGTGGATGTCGCCACCATCAGCGAGGCGACCGGAATCGCCGTCGGGACGCTGCGGGCATGGCAGCGCAAGCATGAGCAGGAACGCGCTTCGCATCTGCGGGCAGAAATGCAGCGTCTGGAAGCGCGGCTGATCGAAAGCAGCCACACCCTGCTGGATGGGCTGGCGGCGATGGTCGAAAACGCGCCGCTCAATCAACGGGCGACCGCGCTCGGCATTTTCATCGACCGCTGTCTCAAATTGCAGGCGGCTACTGCTCTGCATGATGCCCAGACCAGCGGCGCGATCATCCGCGTCGAATACCTCTATCCCGACGGACAGGTACAGCAGCGCCCACCCTGGGCGGAAGCGGCTTCGGAGCAGCCGGTGGCGCAGGGGGGATTGTGGCCGTCGCGGGCAGATGGAGACTCGCGCCCTGCGGTGCGGCTGATTCAGCAGTATAGGCAGATGGACGAGGCCGCCGAAGAACGCCTCATCCCGGACGACTAAGGGGGCGCAAGATGGTGCAGTTGATTCATCCCCATCCCGGCCAGGCTGCCATCCTCAACGCCCGGTCGCGCTTTCGCGTGGTGGCGTGTGGACGGCGCTTCGGCAAAACCGAGACGGGCAAAATTCTGCTGGTGGAAATCGCCCTGCGCGGCGGACGCACCTGGTGGCTGTCGCCGACGTATGGTATGGCGAGCCAGGTCTGGCGCGATCTGAAAGCCGCGCTGCACGGCGATCAGACGCAGATTTCCGAGACGGAACGCCGCATCGACCTCTCGACCGGAGGCAGCATCAGCATCCGCAGTACGCACACGCCCGAACTGCTGCGCGGCGCGGGGCTGGATTTCGCCGTGCTGGACGAAGCCGCCTTTATGCCGCCGGAGGTCTGGCCGCAGGTCGTGCGCCCCATGCTGGCAGATCGCAAAGGCGGGGCACTGTTCCTGAGCAGCCCCAACGGGCGCAACTGGTTCTGGGAGGTGTTCAAGCTCGGCCTCGATCCCGAAGCGACGGAATGGCGCTCGTTCCATTTCACCACTGCCGACAATCCGCTGATTGATCACGCCGAGCTAGAGGCGATCCGCCGCACTACCCCGGAGCGCGTCTGGCGGGCGGAATATCTGGCGGAGTTCAGCGAGGATGCAGGTGCGGTCTTCCGGGGAATCCGCGAGGCAGCGACCGCCCCAACCGATGTCCAACCGTCGCCCGGTGGACGGCGCATCATGGGCGTGGACTGGGGGCGCGACCGGGATTACACCTGTCTGGTGATTCTGGACGCCGACAGCGGCCACATGCTGGCGCTCGACCGCTTCAATCAGATCGGATGGGAGTTGCAACGTGGGCGGCTGATGGCGCTGTATGAGACGTGGAAGCCGAGCGTGATCTGGGCGGAGGCCAACAGCATCGGCGCGGTGAACATCGAAGCGCTGCAAAACGCCGGGCTACCTGTTCGCGCCTTCCAGACCACCGCCAGCAGCAAAGCGCCGCTGATCGAAGCGCTGGCGCTGGCAATCGAACGCCGCGAGATCGCGCTGCTGCCCGACCCGGTGCTGCTCAACGAACTGGCGAGTTATGCGCTGGAAAGGCTGCCGGGCGGTGGCTATCGCTACAGTGCGCCGCCGGGCGGTCACGATGACACGGTGATCGCGCTGGCGCTGGCGTGGCATGGCGCACGCTATTCCGGCTCCGGCGTGGATTTTGCTTAGAAGGGTTCAGAAGGGGCAGAGTGCGCTATTTGCGCCTACGCCTCTTCTGCCGCCAGTTCCGCATAGCGCAGGCCGAGCGTTTGCACATAATCGCGCACCTGCCGCGCTTCGTTCAGCCAGGCCTGCTTGCTATGACCGTTGAGCGGATACGTGTCCTGGAGGTGCATCACGCGGTTGTAATCGGACGTAATCTGCCCAATCAGCAGTGTATCTTCGAGATCGCGCCTCAGCGTGGCGTAATCACGTGTGAGCCTCTGCATCTGTTGTTCGGATGTCAGTGGGTGGGGATCAGTCACAATCCAGTTGGTTTCTGCGAAGTACCAATCCAGCAGCGCCCACAGATCCAAATAAAACCCGCTCAGGTCAAAGTAGCTGCTGTTCTCCATCGGGTGCGCCGCGCAATGTCCTGATTGTTCCTGTAATGTCCATCATAGCATAAATTACGCCGCACTCAATCAGCCGCTCCGAATGGGTGAGGTGGTGCTGTCGCCGCTGTGGAAAAGCCTCTACAGTGGCAGCAGGCGTTTGGAATGGGGAGTGACGGAATGCGGGCGGACCGGCAGGCGGAACAAACATCCTATCGCGGTGTGACACGGGCGGGCATTTTTCTGGGATTAGGACTGGGCGGCTTCTTCGACGGCATTGTGCTGCATCAGATTTTGCAGTGGCACCACATGGTCACGGAGCGCTATCCGGTAACGAGCATCGAGAATCTACAGATCAATACAGTCGGCGACGGCCTGTTCCACGCGCTGACGTATGTGTTCACGGCCACCGGAATTTTTCTTCTTTGGCGCACTCTCCAGGGCCAGCACCGCCCGCTTCCAGTGCGCGTTTTGCTCGGCGCGATGCTGATGGGCTGGGGGCTGTTCAACCTGGTGGAAGGCCTTATCAACCACCACCTCCTGCAAATCCATCACGTCCGGTCGGGGCCGAATGAGATGGCGTGGGATGTGGCCTTTCTGGCGTGGGGCGCGGCGATGCTGATGATCGGCTGGCTGGTGAATCGCCCTCACCCCAAACCCCTCTCCCAGAGGAGAGGGGCTTAAATAGCTGAAAATTCCCCGGTGATACCATAACTTCCAGGGGCGCAGCGTACCGCGCCCCTACAAATTACGATTGAGCGGAAATGGTTCTCAATCCACTCGATAGTCAGCACTCGGCACTTTCGACGCTCTGCTTACATATCCAGCGGGGAAGGATTGGTCGGGAAGTCGTTCATGGCGTTGGGCTGATCGTACACGGTCAGGTTGTTCTGTACACCGCGCACACCCTGCATGGCACGGATGCGATCCAGCAAGCGCTGGGCTTCCGGTGCGAGCACATCCCCGCGCAGCGTGACCACACCGCCATCCGCCGACACTTCAACCGCGGCAGGCTGCGAGACGAGGCCGTCCAGCGCGGAATACACCCGCGCCACCAGCGTGGCGTCCGTCACTTCTTCGCGGATTTCCTGCGTCTGGCGGCGAGCTTCCGACACAATATCCTGCGCCTGCTGCGACACCTGATCGCCAAACGCATCGACCTGCTGGCTCACGCGCTGCATGGTGGGTTCCACCTGCTGGCGCACGGTTTCCATCTGCTTCTGCGCGTAGCCCTGGGCTTTATTGAGCTGTTCGCGCACCATGATGCGGCGCTGCTGCCCACGTTCGGGGTCAAGCAGATACATCGCTGCCGCGCCTGCCAGTACGGTGATTACACGTCCAAGTCGCATGTGATTGTCTCCTTTTTGGTTACTTATCCGTCTCGTTGGAACGATCCTGGGTCATCTGCCCCTGACCGTTGTGTCCGCCGCCCTGCTTACCGGGTTCACTCTGTCCCCACGTTTGCCCGTTCGGTTGGACGCGAAGCTGGTTGTGAATATCCACCACGCCCGAAATCGACTCGATCACGTCTTCCGCCATGCGTTTGGTGCGGCGGCTGTCCACCGTGCCGCTCAGCGTGACGACGCCCTGCTGCACCTGCACTTCGATTTCGCTGGCGTCGATGTCATCGTGCATAGTCAGGATTTCGCACACGTCCTCCATGATGCGGTCATCGGAGCGGCGGTAGCCTTTTGGCCCGCGCCCGGCGAACTGCCCGCCGCGTTCCATGCCGGGGTTCTGTTGGCGGTCGCGCTGATTTTCCAGCCCGCGCCATGCACCGCCGTTGCGTTGGCGTTCGCCCCAGTAGCGTTCGTAGTTGCCCTGGTCGGCTCCCAGATCGCCGCTCTGTTCCTCGCTGCCGCGAGTGCCGCCGCCGAAACCGCCCCGGCTGCGCACGTCGTTACGACGAACGTCACTACCCCGGCTGTAGTAGCCGTCGTCGCGGTCGAAATTGCCACCCTGGTAACCACTGCCGCGATAGGAGGTGCCGTAATTCCCCTGGCGGCTGCCGCCCCCGCTGCCTTCATCCCTGTCGCTTTCATATTCAGGACGGCGTTTGCGGTCATTATTCGACATACGTTTCCTCCTCGAAAGGCTTCTGCTGTCTTCCATCAAGGTCGTGGGGAGCATGCGTACAGCGTAGACGACCTGACAATCAGATCATGCGGTCGTTGGGCAGTGAACAGGTATGGAAGGCGATGATGTGCTTTGTGGGAGCGATGGTATGCGCGTTGAGTGTATAGAGGCAGCGACCTGATTTCAGCCTAGCCAAAAACAAACGGCCTGTCATCCGCCGGGTGGGTGAGGCTGTAGTGGGTGAGGTGAAAAGCACAGTCGGGCTGGGTTTGAACCCCGCCCCTACAAAAAGATGATCGAATGTAGAAGCCATAAGGATTGAAAGCACAAACTTGCACGGGGCACCTTCTGCTGCGATGGTCATCCATGGATAGCACTATTCTCGAAGGCAGTGCGCAGCTTTGCGGCGATTTCCATCAGCAGCCGTGTCATAAAGCCCTGCGCCGGGCAGGCAAGCGCGTCATCACGGACGAAGGTCGCGCCGTTGGTCGTTTCCACCCGCAGACCACAGACCCCGTACACCGTTTTCACCAGCCGCACCCGCCAGGTCACGCCGTTGTGGGAATAGTGGTCTTCAGTGCGGGCGACCAGCAGGCTGTCATCAATCCAGTGCTGGTAGACAGGCAGAAAATCAGGCAGCGGTCTGCCGCTGGACTGTGCCTTCATCAGCGCCAGCGTATAGGTCTGAATCACGTCGCCGAAACCCGCGACGGCATATTCGATCTCGCTGGGACGCAGGCCGATCTGTGGGTTGACCTTGCGCAGCAGACGGTGGAAGCGCAGTTGCAGTTCCAGCGAAAACGTCATCCAGCCCTGGGGCGGCTTCCGCTCAGGCACAGCGGCGACGATTTCCGTGCGCACGTCATGCAGCACATCTCCTGCGCGGTCAATACTGCCTAGCCCGGTGTAGTCCTTCGGCGCGAAGGTCGCCACCCCAAAATCGGGCGGCAGATGGTGGGTTTTACGAAAATCCTGTATCGGGATCATGGTGTGCAGGCTGCCCGCCGTTCCATTGATCCCATGATGGTGACTATCCATCGTGCAGCATCGCTTTCTGCCATGTCCTGGCGCAGGCGGCGATGGAGGGGGGCGTGGCGCGTTTCCGGCACAATCAAACATTAGAATGGAAGCAGCAGATAGGAGGAGTGATGGAGCGGCGAGGTTCAGTGTGGGGATAATGCTCTGGGCTTCCCGGACTCTGTCCCGCTGGCGAACACACGATCAGGACAAAGGTTGGAAAACATCATAGCCCATTTTAAATAGGGTGTACAGTACGCCGGAAAATCGTGGCCGAATGGTCAGGTCATGCGAGTCTCTTGCTCCACTTTCGATCATGGGTCTGACGCTTCCCCCATCACTCCCAGCCGCCGCAGGCCTTCTTCCAGCGATATGTCCTCTACTGGGAATGGCCCGCTTTCCAGGTCATGCCCGGCTTCCTGCGCGGCCAGCACGGCCACCATCCGCCGGATGATGCGCGTCTGGTCGGCCTCACTGTAGCGGTCGAAGTTCAGCGGCAGTTGGACATAGTTCACCTCATGACCAAAACGCGACTCCTCGAACGTCCGTGTATAGGGCTGCCCAAAGTCGAAATCCAGCACATCACCCGCATTCAACGGAAGGCGCACCATCGGCAGCGGATCATCCACATCAACCTGATAAAGCTGTGCCCGCCCGCTTACAAGGTCGGGGCGCGGATCAACCACCAGAATGCGATAGGGATGCGCATCGCTGTCTTCCTGGACTGATTTGCGCCGTCGGTAATTGGCGATAGTGGGATAGGTCGGCGGCGATTCGTGCAGGTAATCCAGTTCAACAAACACGACCCCACTCTGCATGAGCTTCAGCGATTTATCAGCGTAGTAAGCGGCATCCTGTCCGCCGGGCTTGTTGGAAGGCGACAGCACTTCAATCCACACAATCGGCTCACCCCGGTCGCGTCGGGTTGAGGTCAGACGATACACGCCAACCGCTCGATACTGCTCGACATCGGGTTCACGAAGTTGAAGCAGTTCAGGCACGGCCAGTACCAGCGGATTGCCAGGGATGGATTGAGGCGGTTCGTGCCACTGGCGCGAGGGGCGTGTATCGTAAATGCTCACATCGGATTCGGGTGAACCAATCCATTGTCCAGTCCGGCGAATCTGGACCGACTGCTGCACACTGGCCGTATAGCCCAGCGGCTCAAGCGCGGCCTTGAGCGCGTTCGCCAGGTAGATGATGTGGCTGGCGTGGAATTCATCCCAGCCGCCTTCCGCCTGCCATAAACTGTGGGCGTGGGCGTTAATCCCGCGATACTGATTTCGGATGGACTGGACGCGCCGGGGCATAGGTCAGTCGCTCAACGGTTATTCTGGGTTGGGTTCAAATCGGTTCCCAGCGCTTGCAGCCGCCGCAGGCCTTCTTCCAGCGATATGTCCTCTACTGGGAATGGCCCGCTTTCCAGGTCATGC
The DNA here is from genome assembly GCA_033762735.1 of bacterium. GTDB lineage: Bacteria > Chloroflexota > Anaerolineae > Aggregatilineales > Phototrophicaceae > JANRLJ01. The sequence goes on from JANRLJ010000089.1 coordinate 26,174, forward strand.
CCGGCTGCCTGCGCGGCCAGCACGGCCAGCATCCGCCGGACGATGCGCGTCTGGTCGGCCTCACTGTAGCGGTCGAAGTTCAGCGGCAGTTGGACATAATCGACCCCTTCCACATCCAGCCCATAGAGCAATTCCTCGAACTGGCGCTGATAGGGCACGTTGAAATCAACCTGAAGATGATCGTCGCCCCTTAAGGGAAGGGTGACGAGCGGGATCGGCGAATCCACATCAAACTCGTTCAGTGAGATGTCGCCGTTTTCAAAGGATGGATGCGGGAGAAACACGAGAATGCGGTAAGGGTGTGCGCCCGTCTGATTGTTGGATACCGTATAATCCGCCAGACCGTCTAACGTCGAAGGCGTTTCATGCAGATAATCCAGTTCCACAAACACGATGCCTGCGTCCAGCAGATCATAGCGCTTCATCAGATAGTCCTGCCCATCGCTGCTTCGCCCTTTGTTGGAAGGCGACAGCAGTTCAATCCAGGCGACGGGTTCGCGTTCCACGCCTGTCTCGCGGGGATACACGGCAATCGCCCGATAGGGTTTTTCGCTGATGGGGTTGCGCTGCATCATAGTGGGCATCGGCACAACCACGCCGCTCAGGGTGTAAGCGCCTGAAGGGGTGGCTTGCCCAAAGCGCGTTGGGTCAAGGTCGTAGACGGTCAGATCGGCTTTCGGAAAACGAACCGTCTCATAGGCGCGCCGAAGCTGAATGGACTCCTCAATGGTCGCTGTATAGCCGAGCGGCAGCAGTTGGCGTTTGAGCGCACTCAGCAGATAGGTGATATGCGGGTTATGGAAGTTGTTCCATCCCATCTGCTGCCAGTAGCTATGCAGATGGGCATTAATCCCGCGATACTGATTTCGGATGGACTGGACGCGCCGGGGCATAGGTCAGTCGCTCGATCAACCACTTTTGCCCAGTATAGCACGGGTGTGTCAGGCCGCGTGTGCGCCGCCGAAGAAGTTGAGGACGACCACGCCGCTGATGATGAGCAGAATCCCGGCGATGCGCCACACATCGACCGCCTCCTTATACAGCACGACGCCAACCAGCACCGTCATCGCTGTACCCACGCCCGCCCAGATGGCATAGGCGATATTGAGCGGCACCTGCCTGAGCACCAGCGACAGCAGATAAAACGCCGCACCGTAGCCCGCGACGACGATCACGCTGGGGACAAGGCGGGTAAAGCCTTCCGACGCTTTGAGCGCGGTGGTGGCAATCACTTCGCTCCCAATGGCGAAAAACAACAGCAGATAAGGACTCATGGGTTAACCCTCCTTCACACTTGATTCGGTCAGCCGCAGCATGGCTTGCATCACGCCATCGCGCAGATCGCCCTGCGGCGGTGCCAGCCCTAAAAACTGCGCCATCCAGAAGCCATCGACCGCCAGCCGCACCACCGTCGCCATTTCCGCCGGGAGTCCGTCGGCAATCGCCTGCTCATGCCACGCTGCGAAGTGCTGACGGACATGCTCCAGCAGTGCCGGGTCGATGGCAAAGGCAGCGGTTAAGGCGGCGGAAAGCTCCAGTTCTTCCGGCGGCAGCGCAAACGTCATGCGGATGTAGGCACGCAGCCAGTCCCCCGGTTGACCGCTGGCCTCGGCGGTGAGATGGGCTTCCAGGCGGATGTTGAAGTCCTCGACAAGCTGATTCAGCATCCCGATGACCAGCGCCTCTTTGCTGGGAAAATGATAAAGCAGCCCGCCCTTGCTCACGCCAGCTTCGGCGGCGACCGCCTCTAACGTAAGCCGTGCCGCCCCCTGCGTGTTCATGATGCGGCTGGCAGCCGTCAGGATGAGGCGGCGTTTTGAGGTTGTGTATACGGTTTCTGTATTCATGATATAACTATACCGTCTGGACGGTATAGTTGTCAACGAGGAAAAAACTCGCTGGTGCTGACCTGCCCCACATATCAGAAAGGGAATGTTCTTCATCAGAACAGGGGGAATGAATATATAGCTAAACTACATGAGGATGTCATAAATGGTGTCAACAGAGCGAAGTGCAATCCATGAAGCGGTTGATGGGTTGAAAACATCAAGCCTGCAACCACTCGCTGCGTTTATCAAATATCTGCAACAGAGCGAGCAGGAAGAAGGTTCGCTCTGGGCGCAGAAACTCTATGACCTCTTTGCGCCTGCAAGAGAAGCTGTCCTTGAGATGAGCGAGGACGAAATTAACCAATTGCTTGATGAGGAACTCGAAGCGGTGCGGCCTTTACAGGCGAATTGAAATCCCTACTTCAACTCCGGCGGCAGATCGGGCAGGAGCGCGGTGCTGCTGGCGATGATTTTCACAGGGGTGTTGGGCGTATCCACAATGTACAGTTTGGCATACTCGGTGATCGAGGCGTAAGCGTCGGGGAATTGCAAAATCGCCTCGCCCACCAGCCCGGTCTTGAGCATCAGCGCGATGCACTCCTCGGTCGGCGCGATGCGGAAATCCGCGCCCTGCCAGCTTACCGGGCCTTCAATGTAGCCTACGTCGGAGAACAGCAGATAGAACGAGGGAATCTCCTGCTGCATCTTGAACACGCGCAGATACAGCCGCGACAGCCCACTGTAGTAGCGGAAGACATGGCAGCGATACAACGCGGGATTGGGGAGGTTAAACAGATTCATCAGCAAACACAATCCGGGCAGGAGACAATACGCCGCGTCCTGCCCGATTCTAGGGGAACGCTTAAACCAGCTTCGCCGTCAGATTGAATTCCACGCCGCCCAGCGCACGGCTGATGATGCAGTTCTGCTTGGCCGCCTGTGCCTGTTCCTGGAACTGGGTGTCGTCCAGGTTCGGGACGCGACCTTCCGTCACCAGATCGATGCGGGTGATGGACAACTGTTCATTTACGCGCTCCAGATGTACCTTTGCATCGGTGTGGAGGCGCTCCACCGGGAAGCCTGCGCGTTCCAGCGCCGCGCCCAGCGCCATCGTGAAGCACCCGGCTTCGGCGGCGGCGATCAGTTCTTCGGGGTTCGTCCCCGTGCCTTCTTCAAAACGGCTGCTGAAGGAATATGCGCCGTCGAATGCGCCGCTGCTGAGCTTGAGGCTGCCCTTGCCTTCCTTAAGCGTGCCTTCCCAGACGGCTTCTGCGCTGCGATTTGCCATTGTGATTTCTCCTTTGCGAGATGGATACGACCTGTAGACGCTGCCACTATAGCAGACTTACCTTACAGAATCCCACCCTTTTGCCAAAGGTTAATCTAAGACAGTAAAAGAAGTGATGAGCAATGACTGATGCGTTTTTGAACGCGCACACACATTTATCACCCCGCGTTTTCGATTTGGTTGTCCTTAGGACGTGTTTGCAAACCCATTCTCGGTGATTCCCGACGGTTGGCAGACAGACCTTAGCCAGGATTCCAAAAACGCAAAGTAATCTGCTACGCTACAGGCTCCACTGACGCGATGATCGCCAGCAGCACGGGATCGAGCGGATCGAGCTGACCCCGCGCCCCCGTAAAGGCCACCAGCGCGATCCGGTCATCTGCCAGCGGTACGGCATACACCGCCACATCCCCACCTCGCGCCGTGCCCAGCATGAACGCGCCCTGTCCCCCGGCTTCGGCGTCCAGCGTGAACACCAGCGGCGCATCAAATTCCGGCTGGTCAAACAGATTGCCATACGACGCCTGCACTGCCAGCAGTACCTCGACCGGGCGCACCTGGGCGGATTCCGAGGCAGTGGCATCCGGTGTGGCCTCTGCTGGATTATTGGCTGTCTGAATGTCGATAAAGGCCTGCCATGCGTCGACGGTCGCGACCGTCACAAAGCCGCCGATCTCACCAGCAGACAGCGTATCGGGCACCGTTTGCTCGATGGCGACCGCTTCGGGACTGGTGCCGAAGTAGATGCGCCGCGCATAAGGCTGCGCCAGCCAGTCCAGCGGCAGCCGCACCTCAAAACTGCCCTCAAGATCGGTCACAGGCGCACCAAGCGCTATGGCGGTCGTTGACTCCGGTGTGGCTTCAGGCGTGGGACGGGGCGGAGTCTGAGCAAGCACAGCGGATTGTGTAATCAGCAGCGCCAGCAACAGCATAAGCAATCGGTTCATCATCTTCCCCCGCTTTGTCTTACTGGTTTAGTTATTCGCTTCCGAAGCCCGATAAACGACCCCGGCGGCCAGCTCACGGACGGTCGCTTCCTGCCCGGCGATCTCGCCTTCCGGCGCGCGCACCACCAGCAGGCCATAGCCGCCCTCACCCTGCACGATCATATAAATCGCGCCACTGACCGCGTCACCAGATGCGCCAGCGCTGCCCACCGTGCCTGTTCCGAGCGCGGCGGGTCTGCCCCCGGCATCAAAGGCAGCAGGCGGAGCCAGCACGATCTGACTGGCGCTTTCGGCATTATTCAGCGCAACATAAGCATTGAGCACATCCACAGGCGCAGCGCCCGCCGTCAGCCCGTAGATAGGGAGGGTGCTGTCATCAATACCGCTGAGTGTTGCGATGACCTGACCCTCTACCGGCGTTTCAGCGACCAGCGCTTCCTCGCTGTTGGCGACGATCAGCAGGCCTTCGGACTCGCGCACCAGCCAGCTTTCGGGGTATTGCAGCGCCAGCCGTCCATCCCTGCTGACGACCGTGTTGGGCGGAATCGCTGTGTTGGCGAGTTCCTGCTCCAGCCGCATTTCGGCCTCGTCGGTGGCTTCCGCGCCACCCCCGCCGCAAGCGGTCAGCAGAAGGCCGAGTCCGATCAGAATTGAGCCAAAAAGTCCACGCAAGAGAAGTTCCTCAGGTTTCAGATAAGCACCAACTATTTAAGGACTTACGCAGTTGCCCTCACCCCCCGACCCCCTCTCCCAACTGCTTCGCTAGGAGAGGGGGAGACGAACACCCTTGAGTGGTTAAGTCCCTCTCCCTGAGGGAGAGGGATTTAGGGTGAGGGCGAAGGTTCAAGTGCGTAACTCCTATATTTATAGGAAATCGTTGAAACAAACAAGGGGCTTTCGCCCCCTGTTCATTGTGCTGTGTTGATCGCCTCTGTTTGCGCCTACTCCAGGATGGTGAAGCGGCGGTAGCCCGTCCAGAAGGCGTTGGGGTCGCCCTGAATGCCAGGGTTATAGCTGTAGATGCGATAGTCGTAGATTTCGCCGCCTGCCAGCGGAATGGTCACGGTGCAGGTCGTATCGCTGCCGCACTGCGACTGTTCGCGGGTGAACCAGTTGCCATAGACCACCACACCCGTGCGGAACACCTGGAGATAATGCTGGGTGGTGTTCGTGCCCGCCGTCCACGTAAAGGTGACGTTGTTGTCCTGCACCACACCATTGAGCACCGGGGTTTGCAGCCCGGCCAGCCCCGGATTCGGCACATTGATCGTGAAAAACGCTTCGTCGCTTGCCGTTTGATTGATGCCGCCGGGACCAGCCGCCCGCAGGTACAGCGAATAGTCGCCATCCGGCAGAGTCGCGGTGTAGGTGCAGTCTGGCTCATTGTCGATCTGGGCGCAGCCGTTGCGGTAGCGCCGCCACACATCCAGCACGGTCGTGCGTGTGCCGTTGGTGTTGCGACGCTGGATAATGATCTGATACCACGTTCCCCCGTTCACCCCATTCCAGCCGAAGGTTGGGTTGTTGGTGTTGGCATCGGAAATCGTGATGTCGCCCGTGCCGACCACACCGGGAGAAGGCGCACTCATCGAGAAATTGTCGGGGCCAGCCCAGCCATAGCCGACATTGGGAATGCCACCCGTTGCATTGCCACCGGGGCCGGAAGCCGTCACATACCACGAGTAGCTGCCGTTCGCGAGATAGAAGTTCAGGGAAGTCGCGGTGCAGGTGGTGCCGTTGCAGTCAATCACGTTATCGGTCGGGTCAGCACGGCGATACATCTGGTTGTATACGACCTGCCCGCTGCTGTTGAACACCACCACCCAGTAGCGGTTGGCGTTGGCGATGTCGTTAAACTGGAAGAACGGCTCATCCGAACGCTCGTCCAACTGCGGGCCGAAACTGCCCCCGCTATCTGCGGCGCTATCAGCGGCGCGATCAGCGGTATCATACGCAATCAGATTCGTGAAGTTGTTGGCATTGGGCGCGGGCAGATTGATGGTGATATTTTCCAGCGTTGCCCAGCCGTTGCTATATTGACCGCCGATGGTGTAACCCGATGGCCCCACCCCGCGCACCGTCGAGACGTAGCTGCCGTTCGCCAGCAGCACACCAGGACGGAAGGTGCAGGTGACGCCGGAGCAGGCCGCATCCGCGCTGACTGTGCCGAAGTAGAAGGTCTGCGCGAAGTTGGTCGAACCGACATACAGCTCATACGCGGTGTTGCGCGGGTTGTGCGTCCAGGAGAAGGTCAGATCACCCCGGTTGGCGGAGACGTTTTCCTGATCGGAGTCAAAGCCCGTCGGCGCACTCACCGCGTTGATCGTAAAGCTGCCATTGCCCGTGTTGGCACTCAGGCCGCCGGGGCCATACGCCCGCACCGACCAGGTAAAGTTACCGACGCCTGCAATCGGCAGAGTCTTGCGCAGCTTGCCGCCGCTGTTGAGCAGATCGTTGACCGAATACCAGACCGTGCTGAGGACGTTCGCGCCCTGATTCACGTTCAACTGATACCAGGTTGCACCATTGGAAGGCGTCCAGCCGAAGGTGATCTGGTTGTTATTGATGGTCTGTTCCAGGCCGCTCGGTGTGGCTGGCACGGGCGCATCCAGGTTAAAGTTCTGACCACTTGACCACGGGCTGTAGCCGTTGGCGTCGCTCCAGGCGCGGACGTACCACCAGTGCAGGCCGTCATAGAGCGGAATGTCGGGCGTGAAGACGCAGTTTCCGCCGCCGCCGCACCCCAGGCTGGCCGCGCTCACCCACGTATCCGCCGCGGGCTGCCAGGCGGGGAAGTTGCCCTTCCAGACGAACACCTGATAGAACTCCGCACCGGGGTAGCTTACCCAGGTGTAGGTGGGTTTGCCGTCGGCGTCATTGATGCCCGTCGCGCTCACCTGGGCAATGGCATTGGCCGTAAAGCTCTGCGGGCCATAGACCGCGCCCCAGCCGTAGACGTTGTGATAGGGCTGCACCCACCAGAAGATACGGTGCGTCCCAATGGCGTTGGTGATGTAGTAATCCGGCTGGAGCGTACAGGTGCCGCCGGAGCAGTTCACATAACCGTCGCCGTTGGCACCAGGAGTCCCCACCGCGAACGTCTTGTCATAGGTGACGGCGTTCGCGCCTTCCGGCCCGGCGAAGATGCGGTAGGATGTCACGCCGTCGTTGGGATTGTTCGGAATGTCGAGATAAGCTGCTGGCGTGAAGCTGAACACGGGCATGGCGCTGTTGCGCGTCTCGGCATTCGACGGCGCCAGCAGATCGAGCAGGCCGCCGTTGATCGCCCAGTTCAGGTTGATGCGCGGGAAGCTGATGCCGCTGAGCGGGTCACGGCGCTGCGTCCCGGTCACGCGCAGGATGGCGAGGAAGCCATCGACCGTGCCTTCCGGCGCACGCTGGCGCATCACAGCAAACGCACCCGCCACATGCGGCGCGGCCATCGACGTGCCGCTTTTGTTGGTGTAGCCGTTGTTGTTGGTGGCCGACTGAATAGACCCACCCGGCGCCAGCAGTTGCAGGAACGATACCGTGTTGCTGAAGCTGCTGACCTGATCGGCGAAGGTCGTACCGAGGTTATCCACCGAGCCGACGCTGATGGCGTTCGAGACGCAGGCTGGCGCGGACATCGAGTCGCTGAAGCCGTTGTTGCCGCTGGCGACCACCGGCGCGACGTTCACGCTGCGCAGGCGGGCAAAAGCCGTGAAATAGAGCGAGCGCTGTGCATCGCAGGTGGCGAAGTAACGCCCACCGCCCAGGCTCAGGTTGACCGCCGCAATCGGGCGGCCTGCATTGGCGACCTGGTTATAGACATGATCCAGCCCCGCCAGGATGTCGCTGTCCCAGGCGCGTTTGCAGGGCTGGTTGCCTGCCGCGCTGGAGCAGTCGTTAAAGCGCGTGAAGACGTTGACCGGGACAAGCTGCCCGCCACGCGCCACGCCGTCCGCTTCCGACGAAGGACGGTTGCCGACCGCGATGCCGGAGACATGCGTCCCATGATCGCAGGCATCCGCGCCGCCCAGATTGGCGATGCAGACCGCGTTGGAAGCCGCGCCCGCGCCGATCATGGTGTTGGTGCCGTTGGGGCAGTTGCTGGTGTCGCCCGTTTCGCCACCCTGCCCGCCAGAGAAACAGGCTTCAGCGGCGGCGATGATCTTGCCCGTGAACATCGAATGGCTGCTGCTGATGCCGTCATCCAGCACGGCCACTGCCCAACCGCTGCCATCAAAGCCCTGCTGCCACGCCCCTCCAGGATCAGTATCCGTTTCAGGGAGGTTCGCGCCAATCAACCGGGTGCTGTTACCAAGCGCAGGCGCGTTCAGGTCGTCGGTCATCCACGTCGCCACCAGCGGCGAACTGGTCACGACCGCGAAGGCCGCCGCGTCCACCGACAGCGCCAGGAACGGCATCGTCTCATAAGTGCGCAGCACATTGGCATTATAGCCGCTCAACTGCGTGAGCAGACCCGCCTGCGCCGCTGCATGGGCGGTCGAACCCGCCTGTGCCACCAGATTGGGGTCAGGCGTGATCCCGGCCATCGCCGCGCGGTTGGTTTGCAGTTCCACGATGATGCGCGTCGTCCCGGCGGGCAGCACCGGATTTTCCGCCAGCGGTGCACTGAACTGACCGCGTTCAACCAGCGGCAGCGGGGTTTCGGGGATGGGGGCGGCTGTGACTTCCGGTGTTGCCGTTGCTTCAGCAGTCGGCGGGGTCGCAGTCGCGATTGCGGTGGCAGTCACCACAGGGGTAACTTCCGGCGTGATTTCAACGGGAGGCGGGGTAATGGTCGGGGCTTCGGTCGGCACTTCCGTCAGTGTAGGAGCGGGAGGGACGGTCGGCTCAATTACCGGGGGCGTGACTTCCGGTGTGCCTTCCTGGGCGGCGGCGGGTATAACCCCCGACAGCAGCACGAGCGCGATGATGAGCAGGAAGGGAGCGCGACGAATCGAGAAACGCTTGTGATTGTTCGGTTCCTGATTGTTCAGTTCCAAGGAGACTCAACCTCGATATACAAACTAACGTCCGATGATTTCGGCATTTTTCACAAACACTATAGCACAACTTTACGGTCTGCCATCCGTCTGTAGATTGATTTTTAGTGAAACTTTTACGCTTTTCAGTTGTTTGCCTTCAGGCAGCGCAGCACATAGCCGCGAACGGTTTCAAACCCTGCCTGCGGGAAATCGGCGGTGTGCGGTCTGATCTCGCGCTCGATAAACTCCAGCAGCGCCAGCGCACATTCCAGCGGCGGCAGCAGCAGGGCGGCATGAAGCGCGGGCGCGAACTGCGGGAAGGCACGCTCGAAGCGGCGGTAAGGGTCAAGCGAATCCAGCACGGCGGTATGTTGGCCGGGAAAGGTGGCCGTGATGACGCGCAGCAGATGCAGCACGACATAGGTCTTGATGAAGACGCTCCCGCTGATGACCTCGCCCCTTGCGGCACGTCCGCTGCCGACCTGAATCAGACACAGAGTTTCGATCAGTTCGCTCGACAGGTTGATGGTGGCTGGCTGGCTCGTGCGCTCGATCTGCGCCATGTGGGCGGTGATGTCTCCCTGGTCGAGCAGCACCGCGTAATCGTTGACGCGGGCATAGGCCAGCTCTGCCAGATCAAACACCGCGAACTCGATCAGATGTCCGTCGCCGTACATCACCTTGAGTCCGTGTGCCCCCTCGCGGAAATGCAGCACGATCTCGTCGGCGCGGGGCAGCCAATCGAGATTTGTGCGGTAGCGCTCCTGCTGGCCGCCTTCCACAATCCAGAAAAAATCGTGGTCAGACCAGTTATCCCGCCGGGACAGGTCGGCCATTGATCCGAGCGCGACCAGCCCGATCACGGCGGGGTCGGCGGCAGCCTGGGCAATCAGGGCATCGGTAAAGGTCTGGTAAGCGGTGCTGTCCATCAAAGTCGTCCTTGTGGGTGCGGGCGGCGCAGGACTGGAATTTTAGCGATGGCATGGGGGCAAATAAAGATCAGGCGCAAAGATGGCGCGACCGCGTGACAGGGTAATTGCATGAAAACTCGCCAACATCTTAAAAAACTGTTTTGAACCACAAAGTCACGAAGGACACAAAGACGAGGAAAAGAATCTTTGTGCTCTTTGCGCCTTCGTGGTTGGCATTGAATTTTTTTGGCGGTCTGTGGAATGTGATACGTTTGCCCTACACTGTGCGAGCATCATCCCTCGAATTCTATGGGGGATATGCTATGCTTCCGGCTTGCCATTCTCATGCAGCCCGGATTGAATCCATGCTCCCCTACATCCTTCAGGGTGTGTCGTTCGGCTTTACGGCAGGCGTCTCCCCCGGTTCCCTGATGAGCTATCTGCTTGCCACCACGCTCAGCCAGGGATGGCGGGCGGCGATGGTCATCATCTTCGCGCCGCTGCTGAGCGATCTGCCGATTATCATCTTCACAGTGTTCCTGCTCGGCAGCCTGGGCGACCCGGTGCAGCGCCTTTTGCAGATCGTCGGCGGCTTGTTCCTGCTCTATCTGGCGTGGGGGACGTGGCAGCAGGCCCGCGCTGGGGTGATCCTGACCGCGCCGGAAGCGATCACCGCCCGCCCACGCGATACGCTGGCAAAGGCAGTAGTGATGAACCTCATCAACCCCAATCCGTACATTGTCTGGGGGACGGTGCTGGGGCCGCTGTTGAAGGATGCGCTGGCGCTCTCGGCCTGGCATGGGCTGGCGCTGATCGTCAGCTTTTACGCCACGTTCATGAGCGTGATGGCGCTGCAAACGCTGGCCTTCGACCGACTCGGACGTATTGACCCGCGCTTTACCCGGCTGGCGCTGCGGCTGGCAGTGGTGATTCTGGCGTTGTTCGGGCTGGCGCTGCTGCGAGCGGGACTTTTGGGCTGATGGTCAGCACGGAATTTCGATTACAATAGGGTATAGAAACCATTGGATTTATGTTTTTGCCCTCAACCCAGACTCCTCTGCAAAAAACACTCTCCCGCAGGAGAGCGCCTCTTCAGAGGGGTTTAAAAGCACCAGACTCCCCCCCTTCGCCCTGAGGGAGAAGGGGTAGGGGGGATGAGGGCGTCTTGTCGAAATGCGCTTTAAACAAAGAAGTAACGACGATGATCGCGCGCCTAGAACGACTCCTTTTGAAACTGCTCCAGAAACATGCGCCCCACCTCGCGCCCAGCTTTGCCGTCCCTGTCGCCGGGCAGGAACCGACCCTGCGGCTTCAGGAGATGGCCCACCGCCTCGCCTCCTATAACGTGCTCGTCCTGATGGGCGATCTTTCCGCTGTGCCGGAAAAAGACCGGATGGCCTGCATTCAGGACTGGGCGCAGGCTTACGGGCGGCTGCACCACATTCTGGCGCAGGGCTTGTTCCCGGCCTACATCAACCTCAAGGCGCATCTGGCCGATGAGAATGTGACGCAGCCGGTCATGGTGATCGAGGGCGAGATCAACGCCGTGATTCAGGCACTCGCCGGGTTCGTCACGCCCTATCTGGCCGCGCGCCAGCATCGCCCGATCTCCGAACTGGAACTGAGCGGGCTGATGCACACCGTGCTGGACGAACTCCAGGCGGAAGATTTGCCCCGCGCCCGCTATACGCAAATTCACGATGCGGCGGTGGCGCAGTTGGGGCGGATGCTGCAAGTGCGCATCCACATGATTACGCTGACGCCGTTCGACCGTCCTTTCGGCAATATTCAGGTCGCGCCGCTGCGGGCGACACCCCCCAGGCCGACCGGGAAGCTGCCCGAACAGGACAAGCCGAAAGCGGCTGCTGCGACCGCCAACGTGACGGCGACCGCCGAACTGCCATCCGTCCCGGTGCAGACACCGCCCATGCCCGTCGCGCCGATTGAAGCGCCCGCCCTCAGCTATGAGCTGGAGCGGCTGCCGATGGATGAAGACCTGCCTGATGACACGCCCTCTGAGCAGTTGTTCCGGCAAGAAGTGCGGCTGTCCAAAACAGACCCAATCCTGCCCATTCCGCGCCCGCCCGGCAAAAAGTCGCCCAACGGCAAATAAGGCTATTTCCAACGGGGTACGAAGGTCGTGCCCCGTTTTGCTGAATGTCCTGTTGTATGTCGAACGTTAACCATCCCCTATGGCTTTCTGTGGCGTTTTAGGGTAAAATGTAGGTGTGTCTAATGTAACTTCAGGCTCCCCCATTTTGTGGATTTGGAGCCAACGGCATACGACACAAGGCAGTTTAACAACGGAATATAGTGCGTTGCCTGCCGAAAATCGTGGCGGGCGTAAAATATTCAACGTGTCCATAAAGTAATCCCGAACGCATTCAGCAACGGGATAGGGGGTGCAGTAGTTCATCCCATGCGGGTTTGCCCTGCATAAAACAGACCCACCTATGTCCATAAATGGGTATAGGAAAGGGAACTATACTATTGCAGTCTGGTTTTCAGGAAAGGAGACTGCGCTTTGAGTCGATTGATGCGCACCCTGGTTTTGTTCTTTATTGCCCTGCTCCCGCTCACTGCTGTTCTGGCACAGCGTCAAGCCCCACCTCCCCCCCCGGCCATCACCCCAGTTCCCGGCAGCCCCACCCAGGGCGCTCTGCCCCCGTTCCCGACGCAGGGCGGTGGCTTCCCCGGTCTGCCGACGGGCGGCGCACCCGGTTTTCCTACCCCGGCTGCCCCCGGTTTCCCCACGCAGGGCGCTGGCACCCCCGGCGCACAGCCTGGTCCGCCGCTGGTGCTGCCCACCCAGCCCGCCGTGCTGCCGGAAGTGACGGCGGAAATCACCTCGGAGGCCACGCTCGAAGCCACCGCCGAACCCGAAGTGAACGCGGCGCTGGAACTGCTCATCAGCCTGCGCCCCGATATTGAACTGCTGGCCGATGCGCTGATCGGCGTCGGGCAGCGCCCGGAAGGCTGGAGCGGCACGCTGGACATCAACGACTCCCAGCTTCCCCTGCTGATGCGGCTTGATCTCGAACTGCTGGCCGGGACGGTGCTGGGGGCGGAAGTGCGCCCGCGCGAATGGTTCGGCACGGTGTCCAGCACACCCTATGCGCTGGCGCGGGACATCCGGCACGATCTGGAAGTACTGGCGGATGCGACGGTCGGCAGAGATGGCGGCGGTCGCCCTGCCGGGTGGATCGGCGCGGAGCCGATCATGCGATGCAGCCGCGCTACCCAGTCACTCGTCGGGCTGCTGCAAGCCAGCGGCGTGTTTCAACTGTCGGTTGATCCGACCGCGCCGGATTTCTGTGCCCAGGTCGAAGTCCAGGCCAGCCAGTTTACCGAGGTGAACCTGCTGGCAAATCCCGCACAGTTGCAGCAGGGCGGCCTCGCCAGCATCGGCACAGGCGCCGGGGCAGGCACGGCCACCATCATCAACGACTTCGCCGCTGCCTTCCTCGACCGGGGCGCATCGCTGCGCGTCGGCGTCATCCCCAACGGGCTGGAACTCACGCCCATTGCGCGGAGCTATTCGCAGTTCTCCAACATGATGCTGGTGCGCGGGGCAGACTTTGAACTGTTCATCGACTACCAGTTCACCTCCGTCAGCGAGGATCAGTTTGAAGCGCTGCCGGATGTCGATTCGATTACGATTGACCCGTACTGTGCGGCGGACTGGTGCGAGGCGGGGTAAAGCGTGAGGGAATGGTGAAACCCAGGGATGTGTACGGGCGTAGCGGGCTACGCCCCTACCGCCCTCTCTTCTCTTTGCGAACCGTTGCGCACTCTGCGCCTTTGCGTCAAATCCTTCTCTTTTCGTCTCATGCCGGGCGCACAAACGGGTGCGCCCCTACCACCCTCTCTTCTCTTTGCGAACCGTTGCGCACTCTGCGCCTTTGCGTCAAATCCTTCTCTTTTTGTCTCACGCCGGGCGCACACACGGGTGCGCCCCTACTTTCGTCGGTTGCCAAAAATCCAGAAGTTGCCCATCATGACAAAGGGAGACTGTCGCGTTACAGCAAACGTCTGGTTGGCGCATCT
>JANRLJ010000090.1:0-4251 GCA_033762735.1 bacterium
CTTCTGAACCCAGTATTTCTTGCCAGTCCTTGGTGATTTGCGCTATCGTTGTCATGTTGAGAAGATGCTTTCGTCTGCTTGGTCGCTACGAAATTATCTCCTCAACCTTCCTTAATTGCTTATCTTGACAGCTATGGGGCGAGGCATGCCTCGCCCCTACTCAATGAGAAAACAAGATGCAGTTTTCTCAGAGGCCTTCCCCCTCGCCCTGAGGGAGCTGAGAGGGGGACAGAGGGGGTGAGGGCGCTATCCTCGTGCGCTGCCGAACAACCCGCTCGGCTTGAGCAGCAGCACCAGCACCAGCAGCAGCATCGGCGTGATGCTTGGCAGAAAAGACAGATCGGCGTTCGCCAGCGTCGCCGACTGCGCGACCGCCACCGCCAGCCCGACCATAATGCTGCCAATCGCCGTGCCTTCGTAGCTGCCCATCCCGCCCAGCACGACGACCGCAATCCCCAGCAGCAGATAATTCGCGCCGATGGTGGGCGATGCGCCCAGGAACGGCGCGGCCACCGCACCGCCAAAGGCCGCAATCGCGCAGCCGAGCGTGAACACCAGCGTAAACACCGCCCGCACGTTGATGCCAAGCGCCTCGACCATCGCGCTGTCTTCCACGCCCGCCCGGATGATAATGCCGATGCGCGTTCGCCGCAGCAGCAGCGCAATCCCGATCATCAGCGCGGCACCCATGCCGACGATAAACAGGCGGTAAAGGCTGAACTGCTGGTCGAACAGCACAAAACTGCTCGTCCGCAGCCCGAACACCTCCGTCCAGCTATAGGGCGTGGTCGTCCAGATAACCTTGATAATCTCCGCCATGACCAGCGAGACGCCGAACGTCAGCACCAGTTGGAACACCGGGCGCGCATACAGCGGACGCAGCAGGCCGCGCTCCAGCAGTGCGCCCAATCCCGCGCCGACCAGCACCGCCGCCAGCACTGCGAACGGAAAGCGCAGGTTTGGGTCGGGGATGAGGCTGGTCAGGTCGAGCAGGCCGCCCCTGTGCTGCACGTCATAGGCCACGTAGGCACCGAGCATGAAATAGGCTCCCTGCGCGAAGTTGAGCACGTCCATCAAGCCAAAAATGATGGACAGTCCCGACGCGACCAGAAACAGCAGCATCCCCTGGAACAGCCCCGAAAGCACCGTAATGCCGAAATTGCCCAGATCCCCCTCCGCGTTGATGAATGCGAAGATCAGCAGCCCTACGATAATCACAATAATGGCGGCAATCGCCGTGTTTTTTCTCAAAAATGCTGTCATCGTATGCCTTATTTCGGTAATCTTCCTGTCAGAAAACTCAAAATCATCGAACTACATAAAAACGTTCAAAGTGACCAAGCTGCGTATTTGAATGAAACGCTCTGTGTTCTCCGTGTCTCTGTGGTTCAAAATTTTCGCAATTCTCTCGTGATCGCACCCGACTACGCCACACCCAGATACCGCTGGATCAGCGCGTCGTCCTGCACCAGATCGCTCATGCTGCCGTTGAGCGGGCTGCGTCCCTCGTCAATAATGACATAACGGTCGGCCAGCCGACTCGCCATGCGAAAGTTCTGCTCAACCAGCAGCACTGTAGAGCTTGTCGCCAGGCGGCGAATCGCTTCCATCAACTGCTCGATGATGACCGGGGCGAGTCCCTCGCTCGGCTCGTCAATCAGCAGCAGGCGGTTGTCTGGCACCAGCGCCCGCGCCACCGCCAGCATTTGCTGCTGCCCGCCAGAAAGATTGCCGCCGGGCAGGTGATAGAGCCGCCTGATGTCGGGGAACAGCTCAAAGATGAAGTCGCTCTTGCGCTCGAAGTCACCGCCTTTGCGCTCCGCAATTTGCAGGTTCTCGCGCACGGTCAGTTCCTTGAAGATGGCGCGGTGTTCGGGGACATAGCCGATGCCCTGCTGCGCGATAGTGAAGGGACGCCGCCCGACCAGCGAACGCCC
Organism: bacterium; assembly: GCA_033762735.1. Classification (GTDB taxonomy): domain Bacteria; phylum Chloroflexota; class Anaerolineae; order Aggregatilineales; family Phototrophicaceae; genus JANRLJ01. Next base: position 1,938 of record JANRLJ010000090.1, read on the forward strand.
CTCAAACAGGATTTGCCCCTGTGTGGGTGGGGTCATGCCCATAATGCTTTTCAGGGTGGTGGTTTTACCCGCGCCGTTGCGCCCCAGCAGCACGGTGATGCTGCCCTTCGGCACACTGACGCTGACGCCTTCGAGAATATGAAACTGGCCGATAAAGGTATGAATGTCTTTGACTTCTAAAATCGTGTCGGTCATAGGTTCGTTTTCAGTTTTCAGTTGACAGTTATTGGTTTTTAGCGATTAGTGGTGCATCGGACAAAAAACAGCCGCTTCGTTTCTGGTGTTTCTGTAGGGGCGCAGCGTGCTGCGCCCTACTCAAGATCACACAGGTCATCGTCATGATTTCTCGGACGAACATACTAAGAGGTGTTGACATTTACGCTTCTGTGCTTCGCTACCTGGCGTACAAACGTCAACACGACCTGGCTTTTGTAAGGCTGATAGGAGAGATACACATCTCCCCTCCCCAACCCTATTTCACGTTGGGTGCGTGCAGTCCCACACGATTGCCCTCACTGTCGAGAAAGATAGCCATGTGCCCCGCCTCTCCGATATGTGTCTGCGGCACCAGCACCTTGCCGCCGGCCTGCTCCACCCGGCCAAGATACTCGTCCAGCCGCTCAGGGGTAGCGGCATTGAGATAGACCAGCGTCCCACTGGCAGACGGAGCAACGTCATCCATCTTGATGATCGACCCGCCAACCCCTGTCTCGCGGTCATACGGGAAGAAAGCGTTGGGAGTGCCCATAAACACTTCACGAACCATTTGCACCCCCAGCACTTGCTCATAAAACCGGGTCGCGCGGTCAAAATCGGCAGCGGGAATTTCGAACCAACCTAAAGCGTTCATCTAACGTGTCCTTTCAAGACAACATCCGGCGTTATCTCTAAGGTACATCCCCGCTGTGACACCATTATGGCAACAAGTTTTTCGTGTGTTTTTCGAGCATGATTCTGGCTTCCTGTGCCAGTCGTTCACGCAGGCTGGGCGGCTCAAGCACCTGAACAGCGCTTCCCCAACCCAGAACCCATTGCAGAATTTCGCGCTCATGCCGCACCCTGAGCGTCACCAGAAGCCCACGCTCGGTCTGTTCGCGCCCGGTAATGAAGAACAGCCCGTCTTCTTCTACCCATCGCGCCACGTTCGCATCAAACAGCAGTTGCACCGTCAGCGGCATGTCCTCAAAACCCCTGCTGCCGTGCTGAATCATCACATCTTTCTGGCGGGTAAAGCGCTGTGGCAGCACCGTGAGCTTTTCCATGCGTGACAGGCGAAAGTTGCGGATGCCCTGACGCAAATGGCAGTAGCCGACCAGAATCCACTTATCCGCCACGCGCACCAGCCCATACGGATTGACCTGGCGCAGCAGCGGTTGCTGATCGCCATCTTCTGAAAACCGGGCGTGATACTCAAACCGTACCATCTGTGCCTTGAGGATCGCGCTGCGTAACTGGCGCAGAAAATCACTTTCCTGGCTGTCATGCGCAGGCACAAAGTAAAACATCGCCTGTCCCCATTCCGCCTTTTCGCGTTGAGCGGTGGGCAGCACCTGAGAGAGCTTTTGGGCCGCCGCCTGTGCTGCTGCCTCATATTCGCTGTCGAAGCTCTTTGCCATCACACCCGCTCCCAGCAGCAAAATCGTTGCTTCATCCGTCGTGAAATTGAGCGGCGGCAGAAAATACCCTTCATCCAGCGAAAACCCCCGCCCCGGAATAGCGATGACAGGCACCCCCGCCTCACACAACGCCATCATATCGCGGTAAATCGTGCGTTTGCTCGTCTCAAACGTTGCCGCCAGATCTTCGGCGCGCTGCTCGCCTTTCGCCTGGAGTTCCAGCACAATCGCCAGTAAACGGTCAGTCCGGTTCATAACACCTTTTAGGACTTTGCAGCTTTAGGCGTTACGCACTTGAATCATCGCCCTCACCCTAAATAGCGTTGTCCGGTACTCTAAAAGGAGTTATGAAAGTTCACAACGGCTCATTTGCCCTCACCCTAAATCCCTCTGCAAGAGGCGCTCTCCCTCAGGGCGAGGGACTTAACACGCTTCCCTGGTCTTCTCCCCCTCTCCTAGCGTCAGCGGTTGGGAGAGGGGGGCGGGGGGTGAGGGCGGAAAAGCGCCAACTCAATACCGGACAACCCTTAAATCCCTCTGCAAGAGGCGCTCTCCCTCCGGGAGAGGGACTTAACCGCTAAGGCGGCCTTCTCCCCCTCTCCCTAAGCGCAGCGACGGACGCGGTCGGTTGTGGGGGGCGGGGGGTGAGGGCAACTGCGTAAGTCCTAAGCTTAATGGTTCATCCGAGAAATCATGAC
>JANRLJ010000091.1:0-4541 GCA_033762735.1 bacterium
GTCAGTGCTAGCTTAAGAGCGCGATGATAGGCACGGGCGCTCAACTGCATCCGTTTGACCGAAATATCCATTAACTGTTTCGCTTCCGGCGAGAGCTTGCACATCTGCTGAATCTCGCTCACGCTCATGTCGGCGTTGGCATAGAGATGCGGATGCTGGGCGAAGCGTTGGCGCTGGCGTTCGCGGGCGGTTTCCACCCGTTCGCGCACCCTGGAGGAAGGCTCGCTGCGCTGATCGCTCATCAGCTTATCGTGATCCACGCGCGGGACATCGAGATGAATGTCGATTCGGTCAAGCAGCGGGCCGGAAAGGCGGCTCTGATAGCGCGAAATCATGGTGGGCGAACAGGTGCAGGTGCGCACCGGATCGCCGTAGTAGCCGCACGGGCAGGGGTTCATCGCGCCCACGAGTAGAAAGTTCGCCGGGAAGGTAAGGCTGCCTTTGGCGCGGCTGATGGTCACGAACTTGTCCTCAATTGGCTGGCGCAGCACCTCAAGCGTCTTCGGATGCAGCTCCACAATCTCATCCAGAAAAAGCACCCCACGATGCGACAGGCTGATTTCGCCGGGTTTGGGATTGGGTCCGCCGCCGACCAAACCGGGCTGGCTGATGGTGTGATGCGGTGCGCGAAAGGGGCGCGACTGCACCAGCGGATGATCGGAGCGCAGCATATCCGCGACGGAATAAATGCGCGTGACTTCCAATGCTTCTTCCACCGTCAGCGAGGGCAGTATACCCGGCATCGCCCGTGCCAAGAGCGTCTTGCCTACGCCCGGCGACCCCGATAGCAGAATGTTGTGGTTGCCCCCGGCGGCGATTTCCAGCGCCCTTTTGACGTGTTCCTGCCCCTTGATGTCGGCGAAATCGACGATGCCTTCGGGCAGTCCATTGTCATGCTGAACGCGCAGGGGTTGATGCTGATAGGGCGGGATGGGCTGCAAGCCGTAGAGATGCTCGACAAGCTGGCCGAGCGATTTGACGGGAATGACCTCGACCTGATCGATTAAGGCGGCCTGCGGCGCGTCCTCCTCCGCGACATACACGGTTTCCAAGCCGTGCTGGAAAGCGGTGAAGGCCATCGGCATCACGCCTTTGACGTGCCGGATACTGCCATCCAGCGAGAGTTCACCGATGAACAGCGCTTTTTCCAGCGCGGGCAGCGGGATCTGATCGGTGGCCGCCAGCACACCCACCGCGATTGCCAGATCATAGGCCGGCCCATGCTTGGGCAGGTCGGCTGGTGAGAGGTTCACCACATAGCCCTTATTTGGAAATTGAAGTCCGCTGTTCTTTACAGCAGCACGAACGCGCTCCCGGCTCTCTTTTACGGCGCTGTCGGGCAGGCCGACAATCGTGAACGAGGGGATTCCGGCACGAGGGTTGAAGTCCGTCTCGACCTCGACGATGCACCCTTCTAACCCAACCAGCGCACAGGCATGGACAATCGAAAGCATGAAGCGGCCTTTTCTGCCAAACAGATGTTCATAGTATAGTCGAGGTTGCACGAGCGCACAGAGAAGATTTTGGCCTTTGTTGGATTAATCCACTGCCACAACCCGTGTCTTCATCTCACCTTTCCCGCTAAATACCTTGACCGTCATTTCCCGGTACGGCAGCGGATAGCCGCCTTCTGCCCGACACTGCACTTTGAGCGTATCGCCCGTTCCGCTGATGTTGATTTCGACCCGCGTCACACCGCCGCGCTGATAATCCAGCGAGAGGCCGTCGTCTTCGATCAATGTAAAGGTGCTTTCGCCTCCGTTGGGATGCGGGAAAACGAATATCTCGCGGTGATTGGCGTCCTCGCTCCCCGCGAGCGGCACAATGCCCCCGGCGCGGATGAACAGCGGAACCCGTTCCAGCGGCGCATCCACCGTGACGGTTTGCCCGCCTTCGTACTGGTTGCCTGTATGCCAGTCGCACCAGGTCGTCCTGGCGGGGAGATAGACCGACCAGCGCGTCACGCCGGGCTGCGTGACCGGGGCAACCAGCAAACTCGCGCCCACCATGAACGTGAAGGACTCATTCCAGCAGTACGGGTCATCCGCGAAGTGATAGACCAGCGGGCGGATGATGGGCGCACCCGTCTGATGCGCTGCAAACAGCAGCATGTAGAGATAGGGAATCAGGCGGTAGCGGAACTGAATCAACTCCCGAATTTGCGGCAGCACTTCGGGGTACATCCAGGGAACGGTGACGCTGCCATCCGCTTTCCACGAGTGGAGCGTGAAGCGTGGGTGGAAAATGCCGCTCTGTACCCACCGCACCAGCAGTTCAGGGTCGGGCGCGGGGCCAGCAAACCCGCCGATGTCGTGGCCGATGTTGGGCATCCCTGACAGGCTCAGCCCTAAGCCCATCGGCGTATTCCATTGCAGCGTATGCCAGGATGTGTAATTGTCGCCCGTCCACGTCTGCGCGTAGCGTTGAATGCCGGGTGCACCTGCCCGCGTCAGTACGAAAGGGCGCTGATTCGGATGCTGTTCCTGGGCTGCTTCATAGGATGCCCGCGCCATCAGCAGCGTTTGCAGCGGGCGCAGCAGACCGAGCGGAATCGGCTGCCCGAACCCGGCACAGCGGGCAGCATCATCCCAGATTTCAAACTCATTGTTGTCGTTCCAGGCCGCGTCAATGCCATAGTCGAACAACTGCGTTTTCACTCGCTCCTTCCACCAGTCATAGCCCGCAGCACTGGTGAAATCGATGTAGCCACCGTCGCCGCTCTCGCCCATACCGCCGCTCCAGAAGGTGGTAATTGCAGGGGAGGTGCCGTCGGTGGCTTGAATCAGAGCGCCTTTTTCCGCCAGGTCTTCAAAATTCGGGTGATTGGTCAGCAGATGCGGCTTGATGTTGGCGGCGAGGCGAATCCCGGCCTCGTGAAAATGCGCTGTCATCGCCTTCGGGTCGGGGACACGGCTGTGATTCCAGGTGAACACATAGCGCACACCGCGTGAATCGGTGGTATAGCCCGACGACAGATGGAACATATCGCACGGGATGTCATGCTTCTTGCAGTCGTCCACGAACTGGCGAAGCTGTTCCTGCGCGTTGGATGCTTCCGTATAGGCCATCGTCGAACCCAGATAGCCCAGCGTCCAGCGCGGTGGCAGGGCAGGCCGTCCGGTCAGTCGCGTGAATTTCTCGATCACCTCGGCGACGGTCGGGCCGTAGATCAGGTAATAGTCCAGGTCGCCGCCCATCGCCTGCATGTAGCGGTAGCTGCCCCAGAAGGCGTCGATCTCACTGCCCAGGTCGAAGACCGTCGTCGCCAGATTGTCATAGAACAGCCCATAGCCGATGTTGAGCGAGGGAACCCAGGTGATATAAAACGGCCAGTGCTTATAGAGCGGGTCGCTGGTTTCCGCGTTATAGCCGAGCGCATCCACATTCAGCATTCGCATCCGCCGCCCGGCTTTGTTCAGCGGCCCGGTCTTTTCCCCGAAGCCGTAGTAATGTTCTTCTTCGTGCCGCCGCAGGTAGTGATAGACCGAGCCATCCGCCAGGTCATAGCTGTAGGCGCGTTTGCCAAGATCGGCGGCAAAGATGCGACCGTCCTTGTCGCTCCAGGTGATGGCGAAATCGTCGGGTTGAATCTCAACGTGAAGTTGTTCCGTCTTCAGTGAAATCAGTGGACTATCAAGAGATCGTTCAAAGCGGGGGCGCGGGAACGGCGAGAGGTCATCGCGGCGGCGACCCTCATGGGGCGTATCACCAGACGAATCGACCACCAGCCATGTTCGGTCAAGGCGCATCTTCCCGTCCGGCCAATGCTGCACACGGATCAGATCGTGGTCGAGGACACTTACTTGCAAGTGTTCGCCCGCGCTGCCGCGAAAGATCATCGAGTGGTCGCTGCCCTGAACGAATTTCACCTGCTGCGGTCGGGTGATACGCATCGTCGTTTCCTTCCGTGCCTGCCCTGGACTGGGTTGGTTGTGTGCAGATGCTAGAATAGCCCGAAAATGCACTTTTGACACAAGGACAAAGCGATGACCACTTTTGCCACTTATGCGCTTTCCGACCAGGGCGCGATCTCCAATTGGCTGGCGCTGGGACCCGTGACCTGGGCGCTGGAAAATCTGGAGCAGGTCGTCCCGCCAGAGGGGAATCCGTTCGGGCCGGGTCGGCGCTGGATTCTCAATTACTGGGCATGGCATCCCGAATCGAACCGGACGAAACTCAGGATTTATCGCAACCTGCCGCCCTTTACCTGGCAGCCGGGGGAACGTCCCTCACATAGCGCAGCGGGAGTCGGCGATCAGACGTGGCGTTACACGGTGGCCGAAGAAGACCAGACCATTGATTTCAGCCTGTTCAACTTCAACCCCACAAGGATGCAGGGATGGCTCTATGCGGGATTGGAAGCCGACTCTGACGTAACGCTCAGCGCTGAAGTGCTTACGATTGGCCCGGCGCGGGTGTGGCTGAACGGCCAACTGGTGACGCACTTCGAGAAGCGCTTCAGCTATGTCATGCCGCAGTTCATCCCGATCACGCTAAAACTCAAAGCCGGGCTGAACGATCTTTATGTCCAGGGGGAAATG
>JANRLJ010000092.1:0-9547 GCA_033762735.1 bacterium
GCGCCAGATTCTTTTCCTTCTGCCGCCCTCGTGTGGTATTGATGCGGATATATTCACCTTCGCTGTCCCACCAGACCACGCTGGACTGCGGCTGGCCGCTGGGCATTAACGTGGTCAGGATGACGTGTACAGGCTGATCGAGTAGATCGTGATGCGACTCTGGGATCATCGAAACCATTTTGGCCTTCCTCAATTGTTCTGTAAGCGAATCCCATCCTCTGATACAGCCATCCTCACTGACCTTACGTGCATTTCAGGGCAAACGCATAAAAATTGGCGAAGCAGTTGGGCAGGAAAAGTATCGCTTAATGCTGCCTTAAAGCGCTTCCGTATTAATTTGATTGCATGTCGAACGACGACTGGTAAAATAAGACAGGTGTATGGGAAGTTTCAACTTTACAGAATTGCCACGTCTAATCAATGGAGATTGCAATGTCCTCAAACAACTACTCAGAACTACTAAAAGCTTTTGCGGCACTCTTTGCGATTGAAGCTACTAGACGTTATGCAAACGAAGTGGCAAACCGTTTGTGGCCCGAGTTTTCAAAAAAATACAATATATCTGGTTTCATAAACACTGCTGCCGCTGTGGCTGCTGTTAATCCAACAGTTCAACTCATTGATGTAGCTGTTCGTTCTTTTGGTTTCAGACTCAGTGGAGACATAGCGGAAATTGATCTCGTTGTCACAAGTGCAAATAATGACGCGTTTACAAAACTTCCTGAGTATGAGATCGAGGAATATCTGCTTTTCCTGGAGGCTGTATTCGCTAACATCGGCGGTGATCTCGTCTCGATGGAGTACGCCCAAGTAACCGCAGGAAGCATCAAGATTCGGGCAGCTCTGAGAGTTGCTAAGCAATTCACAATTAAAGCTGGAAAAGTGGTAGGCAATGCTGTGATGACAGCGGCTAGCGCAGCAAGCTTGATTGGCTTTCTACAAAGTGGTGATGTAACAGTCATACTTGAGAACGTTCCTGCTACTTATAATATACTTGTAAGTTACGCTGGGCGTACATGGAACTCTCTCAAAGAGCTACTTGACTTTATGAATGGAGAAATGCAAGAGATGTATAGAGAGTTTGCAAACGAACAAGATCTCGATTTAGACCCAAGTAATGACGATACACAACAAGGAGAGTTAACACAGGAACAACAAGAAGAGGTCGCACATCTGGTAGAACGTCAGATCATCGTTATCACCGAAATCTACTATAAAGATAGGGATGTTGACTCGGTAGCGTAATGTGTCGTCTCTGTACTCTATAACAATGCAAAAATCTTGGGTAGATATGCAAAGTAAACATATCCATAATACTCAGGAAGTTGGGCAAGAAATGCATTGTCGATGCTAATCGCTAAATGCTAATTGCGAACAACTGACAACCATTCATGAACGACAAAATTATTCTCATTACCGGCGCATCGTCCGGCATTGGCGCGGAACTGGCGCGGCAGGTGAGCCGGCTGGGCGCGAAATGCGTTCTGGCCGCCCGCGACCGCAACGCATTGGAACAGGTCGCAAGGGATTGCCCCGGTGCGCTGATTGTTCCTACAGACGTGACGAATCCCGACGACTGCAAGCGGCTGGTGGAACAGGCAATCGCGCACTTCGGGCGGATTGATGTTCTGGTGAACAACGCCGGGGTCAGCCAGTGGGCGCTGTTCGAGCAGATCACGGATTTGACGATCTTCGAGCAGATCATGCGCGTCAACTACCTGGGCAGCGTGTACTGCACCTATTACGCCCTGCCTCACATTAAACGGACGAAAGGGCTGCTGGTCGCGGTGAGCAGCCTCACCGGGAAAACCGGAGTCCCCACGCGCACAGCCTATTCCGCCAGCAAACACGCGATGCAGGGCTTTTTCGACAGCCTGCGGATAGAACTGCTTGGAACGGGCGTCGATGTGCTGGTGGTCAGCCCTGGCTTTGTGCAGACATCCGTGCGCGAGCGGGCATTCGGCGCAGACGGCAAGCCGCTTGGGCAGAGTCATCTGGATGAAGCCGGGGTGATGCCGGTCGAGGAATGTGTTCGGCAGATCGTGGACGCGATGCAGAAGCGCAGGCGCGAACTGGTCATGACCTCGCGTGGCAGGCTGGCGCAGTGGCTCAAGCTGATCGCGCCCGCAATGGTGGATAAAATCGCGCTGCGTGCCATCCGCGAAGGAAAAACATGAACGACCGGGTGATGATCGCGCTGGAGGGGATGTGCATCATCCCCCTGATGATTCTAATGGTGGCCTGCTACTACCTGTTTGTGGATCGACCTGTTCGCCGCCTCGTGGGGTGGGCTTTGGGGGTGCGGATCAGCCGTCATCATGATGACTGGCACATCGCCCAGCATAAGCCCCCTTTCTGGAAGGACGCGCTTGTCAGCCTGATCGAGATCACCGTGCGGTGTGTGGTGGTCTTTATCATGGCGATCATCGTCATCACCATCGCCGATGCCATTTTCAGGCCGTCGTAGGGGCAGGCGCAGCCGCAGCAACCTTCTGCAAATACTCACTCGGCACTTAACGGCGGCGCGACGGTGCTTTGATCGGGCGCTTGAGATGCTCGGTCAGGAAGCTGAACATCGTGCGCAGTGCCATGCGTTCCGCGTTGCGCTGCATTTCCGTCGGGTGATCGAAGAAAAAGTCGTGGGCGGTGGACGGGATGATCTCGACCCTGTGCGGCAGGGATGAACCTGTCAGCTCGGTTTGCAGCTTGCGGATTGCTGCCGGGACGATATGCGGTTCGCCGTCGCCGTAAAAGGCAAGAATAGGCGCTCTGGCATCCTTGAAGCGTCCCCAGTAGCGATGTGGAAAGCCCCCGAAGGCCACCGCTGCTTCCAGATCGTCGCGGGTGAGCGCGGCCTCGAAGGCCAGGCTGCCGCCCATCCCCAGCCCAATCGCGGCCACCGCGCCATTGCAGTTGTGGCGGCGTTCCAGCACGGAGAGCGCGTTATGCACACGGGGGTAGCCGTTGTCATCACCGAGGCGCTGCACCAGCGTCATGGCCTGTTGGGGAGTGGTGGCGACCTGTCCATTGAACAAATCCGGCACGATGACGTGATAACCCATCTGCGCGATCAGGTTCGCCAGACGACGCACCAGCGGAGTCACGCCCCACCAGTCATGCACCAGTGCGACACCGGGGAATTTCGCCCCCAGCGAGGGATGTGCCCAATAGCCGGGGATGGTCGAACCGTCGTCCATCACGACATCAATAATTTCGCTGGTGATGGCATACTCAATCTGGCTGGGATCGTACACGGGCATAAGTTGCCAACCTTTTTGTTTTCTCTGTTTTGTGTGGATGACACTTCCGGTGGGTTCACGCCACGTCGGTCATCTGGTTTCCCCTGTTTCCCTCTTGATTGCATCGCTGCGCTGATGGAGAGAGGGGTGAGCGCTTGTCCCCACGAACAATAGCAGGGGTAAGAAATTTTTCGTGCTGCTTCTGAATTTTTTGTTCAAAACGGGTTTTGCTTATCTCGGATTATAGCATAAGGTAGCGTCTGGACTCACAATTCCAGCGCGAGAATTTCCTGCTGATAGGGCGTGGATTCCGCTTCTGCACCCAGCAGCGTGATTAGTTCTTCTGGCACGACCAGCACCAGCGTGCGGTACTTTTCCCGATGTGCCCAGTCGCGCAGGGCAGTGAGGAACTGCGGCGTGAGCGGCTTGGGCGACCAGCAGTACAGATCGGCGCTGCGCGGGTCGTAAAGCTGGCTTTCCGCGTACAGGAACGAATCCTGCCCGGCGGCATTGAAGCGCAGGCGATAGGTGCGGCGGGCGGCGATTTCATCAACCGCATCCAGGGTGGTCGGCCAGAAGGTGCTCCAGTGCTGGCGGGCGCTTTCCAGCCGCCCAAGCGACATAAACCAGCCGTCGATCTGGGTCGGGTCGGGGTTGCGATGGTCGGTGACTTTATAAAAGCTCTGCCCGGTGGCGGCGGGCAGGGTATAGCGGCGCACTCGCTTGAGCGGCTGCATCCCGTAGCGGCTGTAGAACTTCACTGCATCCTGGTCGTAGCCAGAGACACTCACCGTCAGCCGTTCACAGCCAAGCGCTTCGGCTTCCTGCCGCAGTGCGTCCATCAGGGCGTTTATCAGGGTGCGCGTCCCATCCGGCGCGACGGCCAGATGCGCCAGATGCAGATGCGAACCGAAGGGGGCGGGTTCGCTGCCGGGATAGGCTTCGGCATAAGCCCTGACCACGCCGTCCACCACCGCCACCAGCGGCAGCCCAAAACCGCGCAGCAGATGACTCAGCAGCAGCGCCCCGGTTTCCACGCTCATCCACGCGCTGCTGGAATCTGTGCCGTGCAGCCAGCGTTCATAAAGGGTCAGTCGTTCATAGTCCACGTCTTCGGCGCGGCCATCCGTCCTCATGCGCTGCCATACGCTCACTCTTGCGCGGAACAGGGCGCTGATCGCCTGTGTGTCGTCAAGTTTTGCCCGGCGAACCTGAATTGTCGCGGTCATAAATTGGCTATAACTGCTTTCTCACTGCGAAATTTTCGGGTTAAGTGTATCATCATTTTGTTTGATGACGTTTACTCTGTTTCACAATCTGAACCTATTCCCGGCTGTTTCGATCAAGTAACCCAATCAGGAAAGCACGCATCACATGGCATTCGCACAGGCGGCACTCATGCGGCTCGACCAATTCATCACCCTCAGAATGCGTGAACACAACGTGCCCGCCGTTTCTATTGCCATGACCGATCAGGAACGCACCGTGTTCGTCTCTGTCGATGGGGTCGCCGATGTGGCGGGTCGGATGCCGGTTGTGCAGGATACGCTGTTTGAAATCGGCTCCCTCAGCAAATCGTTCACGGCGATTGCCGTTATGCAGGAAGTCGAGGCCGGAAGGCTTGATCTGCATGTGCCCGTCCAGACCTATCTCCCCTGGTTCGGGGTGCAGTCTCCCTTTGACCAGCCCATCACCCTGCATCACCTGCTGACGCACAGCAGCGGCATCATCACCGGACAGAACTTCGCCGCCGGACATCCTTATGAAGTGTATGCCCTGCGTGAAACGCGAGTCTATGCGCCGCCGGGGACGTATTTTCACTATTCGGATGTGGGCTATAAACTGCTCGGCCTGGTTCTGGAACGGCTGAACGGCAGGCCTTATCCGCGCATTATCGAAGAACGCATCCTCGATCCGCTCGGCATGGAAGTGACCGCGCCCGCCATTACGCATCTTACCCGCAAGCGCATGGCGACCGGCTACACCGATTTTTACGATGATCGCCCTGCGCCGATGTCGCGCCCGCTTGCGCCCGCGACCTGGCTGCAATATGGGGCGGCGGATGGCAGCATCGCCTCGACCGCCAGCGATATGGCGATTTACGTGCGGATGCTGCTGAATCGAGGAGTGTATGCAGACGGGCGGCTGATTTCCGAGGACAGTTTCGCGCTGATGACCACGCCGCATATCAACGGCTGGAATCTGCCCTATCTGCACTACGGCTACGGGCTGGTGATGAGCACCATCGACGGATGCCTGCACATCGGGCACGAAGGCGGGATGGTGGGATATTCGTCCTCCATGCTGATGGATATGGAAAGCGGTCTGGGGGTGGTGCTGCTGTCGAATCATCCCAACAGCCACACCTTCAGCATGGCCGATTTTGGACTCAAGACGCAGCGGGCAGCGCGTTCCGGTGGTGATCTCCCGCCGCTGCCGGGCTGGAACGACCTGACCCGGATCGAAAATGCTGCCGACTATGCCGGGGAATATCGCAGCGCCACCCGCACCCTCACGTTTCGTGCCGACGAACACCGCCTGATCCTCGATTATGACTACGAAGAAATTGTGCTGGATCGGCGGGGAAAAGACTACTTTTATGCACCACACGCAGCTTTTGCGCTCTATCTGCTGGCCTTCGGGCGGGATGCACAGGACAGGGTGACGGAACTGTTCTACGGCGGGGAGCATTTCGTCCACGCGGATACGGCCTCGCCTGCCTCAGTTGAAACACCGCCGGAATGGGACGCCTTCACCGGGCGCTATCGCTCGCACAATCCCTGGCTGACCAACTTTGCCATCGTCAAAAGGCGGGACAAACTGCTGATGCTGGAGCCGACTGGCTTTGCACGTGCGCTTGTGCCGATGAATAATGGCTGTTTCCGGGTGGACGACGACGAACGTTCGCCGGAATGGATTCAATTTGATACCATTATCGAAGGTCAGGCCTTGCGGGCCAATTTTTCGGGCTGCGACTATTATCGGTTCTTCACACCCTAACGAGCTGCATGAATCCACTCGAACGACTTTTTGAAACTCTGCTGTGGAACAGCCGTCATATTGTCCTGCTGCCTGTGCTGGTGGCGCTGGCGCTGGCGGTTGGGCTGTTCATCACGACCACCTTTGACTCCCTGCTGCTGTTGGGTGAGATGGTGCGCTATCTCAACCCAGGCCTGACGGAAGAAGCCCGTGCCTCCGCCCTGCTGGATGTCATCTCCACCGTTGTCGCGGTGGTCGATGGCTACCTGCTGGCGGCGATCCTGCTGATCTTCTCACTCGGCCTGTATGAGCTTTTCGTCAACAAGATTGACAAGGCGGAAGGCTCAGAATTTGCGGCGCGTCTGCTGCTCATCCGCAGTCTGGATGATCTCAAAGACCGCCTCGCCAACGTCATCCTGTTGATTCTGATCGTCAAGTTCTTTCAGGTGGCGCTCAGCCTCAAGTATGAAGAACCAGAAGACCTGCTGATTCTGTCGGTCGGCGTTATTCTGGTAGCGGGTGCACTGTTCCTGAGTGGCCGCTCCAAGCCTGCAAAAGCCCAAGAAAACCAGACAGAAGGCAAGCAAAACACAGTTTAACCACAGAGTACGCAGAGATCACGGAGAAATTGATGCAGGAACCCTCTGTGATCTCCGTGTTCTCAGTGGTTAATAATTTCCAGTACAGTCCTGAGCATCCGAAAGGAAAATGCCTGTGTCATCGCAACCCCAACCGCCAGCCCTCAGCATTGATACCCAGGCCGCCGTCGATTTTCTGGTCGGTTTGCTGAACACGCCCAGCCCTACAGGCTATCACGTCGAAGCCATCGACTATACGCGGCAGGCCTTTGAAGCGATGGGTATCCCTGGCCTGACCCTGTGGCTGACGCGCAAAGGGGCGCTGATGATGAAGCTGCCGGGGCAGAAAAGTGATGCACCAGTAGGAATCACCGCGCATATCGACACGCTCGGCCTGATGGTCAAGGAGATCAAATCCAACGGGCGGCTGCGCTGCACCAATCTGGGCGGCATTCTGTGGGGCAGCATCGAATCCGAACTGGTGACGGTGCGCACCCATGACAACCGCCGCTATCGGGGGAGCATTGCTCCCGCCAACACCAGTGTGCATGTGAACCGCCGTATTCAATCGCTGGAGCGTGACGGTGACAGCATGGAAGTGCGGCTGGATGTGCGCACGACCAGCGCCAAGGAGACACGCGCCCTCGGCATTGATGTCGGCGATTTTGTATTTGTTGATCCGCGTGTGGAAGTGACCGAAGCGGGTTTTATCCGCTCACGCTTTCTGGACGACAAAGCGGGCGTGGCCGGGATTTATGGAGCGCTGCGGGCACTGAAGGATGGCGGGATGACGCCTGTGCAGGACAGCTATTTCCTGATCGCCAATTATGAGGAAGTGGGACATGGCGGCGCGGCGGGCTTCCCGGCTGATCTGGCCGAACTGCTGACGATTGATATGGGCGCTCTGGGCGAAGGACAGGCCGGGGACGAGTTCTCGGTGAGTATCTGCGTCAAGGATGGCGGCGGACCGTATCACTTTGATATGAACAACAAGCTGCGGCGGCTGTGCGAACAGCATGAAATCCCGTTCAATATGGACATTTATGTCTATTATTCGTCGGATGGGACGGCCTTCTGGCGGGCAGGCGGGGATGCGAAAGTGGGGTTAGCAGGGCCGGGGGTGGATGCGTCCCATGCCTATGAACGCACCCACCGCGAGAGCATCCAGCATACCGCGCACCTGATCGCGCGTTATCTGCTGGATGGCTGAATGCTAACGAACCGCCGCCAACGGAAGCGCCATCAGCGCCAGCGCCCTCTGCCAGTCGGCGCGTCCCTGTGGCATATCATCCAGCATCCCGATCATATCCGGCAGCATCTCGATCACGGCCTGCCGGGGCAGCCGTCCGTGCATTTTAGAGAGATCAATCAGCTTGTCGTGATATTCAAGGAAACCGACCAGCCAGTTGCCGAGCGTAAAGGCCGACATGGGTGTGCGCGACAGGTGATACTTTTCTTCCAGGATTTGTGCAAAATGGGGCAGGTGCGTCTCATAGGCCTGGCGGGCGTGGGGCAGCGTCGCATAGAGCGCGGCGGAGTCCAACTGCGCTAACCAGGATTTATATTCAGCATCACTGTAAATCTGCTGCTGGGTGAGTGCCAGAAGCCGGGCAATCTTGGCGGGTGGAACTCCGATGTAGTGGGCGAGTGTTTGGTCGAGCATCGTCATCCTCCGTGTGCTGTGATGTTAGATACAGTTTAGAATTGTTCTTATGAGTGTTTAATAAATATTTAAAATTTGTGGTTGGAAAGTGACATTTGTCGTATTAGTGATCTGACAAACGTCACATCAGACATCAGTCCTATTCCTCAAACCTCAACTTGCCGTTGAAAGAGTTCTGGCGCACACTGTGGAAGACTCTTTGAGATCAACCACGCGGGAGAGCTACTGATGCGCAGAATTTCCCTCTTGATGCTTGTTGTGATGCTGATGCTGGCGGCGTGCCAGGGCGGTGGAGATGAGCCGACAGCGCAGTCCGCCACCGCGACTCCTGACGCCCAGCCTTCGCCCCAGCCTACCGCCGAGCAAACCTCACCCTCGCCGGAAGTGACGACCGACGCGGCGAATGTCGATGTGACCGAAGTGGTGGATGCCTTTATCGTGGATGCCACCCCGTTCCTGCCGCCACCGCGTGTTCTGGCGACCATTGTCTTGACCGAGGAGGCGACGGCGGAAGCGGCAGTCGATGCCCCGGTGAATGCCGCGTTCGATTATCTGCTGTTCGAGCAGACGGGCGGCCCGGCCAATGCGACGCTGACCATTGAGGCCTATGGTGACGGGCGGGTTGTGGTGAACGGCGAAGAACGGCAGGTGTCGCAGGAGCGCATTGCCGCTGTTGGCGCGGTGCTCGATCAGGTGAATTTCTTTAACGTGCAGGCCGCGTTTTTGGGGCCGCCGCGCAGCCGTGAAGCCTACTCCTATCGGCTGGCGGTGTCGCGTGGCGACCTGGCACGCAGCATCCAGGCGCAGGAAGACTATCTTCCGCCGGAAATTATTCAGTTGTTTGGGTCGATTCTCTCGCTGGCGCAGTGAGTGAGTGGGGGCGGGGCAGGTCTCGCCCCTCGGCCTAAATAGCGTTGTCCGGTACTCTAAAAGGAGTTATGAAAGTTCACAACGGCTCATTTGCCCTCACCCTAAATAGCGTTGTCCGGTACTCTAAAAGGAGTTATGAAAGTTCACAACGGCTCATTTGCCCTCACCCTAAATCCCTCTCCCAAAGGAGAGGGACTTAACACGCTTCCCTGGTCTTC
>JANRLJ010000093.1:0-60647 GCA_033762735.1 bacterium
GTATTGTGGCACAAACCCCACCCCTAAATCCCCTCCCCATTGCATGGAGAGGGGACTTAAAGAACCGTTCTAACCTGTCCTGTTCCCCCTCTCCACTCCGTAGAGAGGGGGTCGGGGGGTGAGGAATGTGTTGTGAAGCGCTATCCGAAACTCAGGTTATTGAAGTACGGGCGAGGCGCGCCTCGCCCCTGCGATGATGTTTGATTTGATTTTCCATTAGACTAGACCCCCGTCCGGCTCTCGCGCATCATCTGGGCGGGCGTCTGCCCATAGAACCGCCGCAGTGAACGGGTGAGATGCGGCTGATCCGCATACCCGGCCTGATCGACCACATCCAGAATCGGCGTACCGTTTTGCAGCAGCGCGGCGGCTCGTTGAGCGCGTTCGATCTGGTAGATCATGCCGTGTGTCAGCCCGGTCGAGCGCACAAAGCGGCGGCGCACCGTGCGCGAGGACAGTTCGAGTGATAGGGCTGGCTGTTCAACCAGCGTGGCCTGCACGACCGGATCGACCATCAGCACCTCCTCCCGCACCAGCCGCGCGACAAAGGCTTCGGCATTGTCAAAATCGGGGAACTGCCAGGCCGCGCCATTCAGCCAGAAGGATGTGCTGGACGCATCGGGCAGCAGCGCATCGGCGTTCAGCAGACTCCCGGCTGGCAGATGCGGCATGAACACGCCCAGCCTGAACTTGATGACCAGAAACTCCAGCCCCGCCCGCTGCTGCTTGAGCACGGTCTGATCGGTCGCGCCCTCGACGCTGACGCGCACCTTCCCATCATCTTCCACAAACAGCAGATTCCAGCAGCGATCTGCCGGGCACAGCGGTGCGTAATCCTGCTCGACCCGTCCCCGCCACAGAATTTCGATATAGGGCGAGTCGGAAAGTCGGCTTTCAAAAATCGCGCTCATCACACGCTCCCGCTGCGGTCATACTCATCATCTGAAATTGTAGGACGGATGTTCTTATTCAGCAAGATAAGCTGTAGGCAGGGAATGATAAACTTTAAGGACATTATGGGAGGGGTGTAGCGCGCTACGCCCGTACATCTCCCCTGATTTTCACCACTCCCTGGGACAGGAAATTATCGCTGAACTTCGCGGGATAGTGCGGCAGGCGGGGTCAATGGCCGATGATATTTCCGGTATGACCAGCCGCATCAATTTCCTGGAAGACGAGGTCAACCGCCACCTGCCCTATCTGCCGGATGATTTCACAGATTACGGCTGCACGGGGGGCACCCTTTCCGGTTTGCTCCCCACCCCCTCTAAACCCGTTCGCTCCCCATACGGCTACAGCGTAAGGTCGTCCAGCGAGATCAGCCCTTTTTTCAGCGCATAGATCATCGCCTGCCCGCGATGCTGAAGGTGCAGCTTGGAGAGGATGTTGCCCACATGCGTCTTGACCGTCTCCTCCCCAATCACCAGCCGGGCAGCGATCTCCTTGTTAGTGCGCCCCTGCGCCAGTTCCAGCAGGATTTCCCGTTCGCGTTCGGTGAGGTCGCTGCCGGGGAGGCGAGTCTGCGTCAGGTCGCGCAGCACCGCCCCCGCCACCGCCGGGTCGATAATCGACTGTCCCCGCGCCGCCGCCCGCACCGCATCCACGAGAAGCTGCGGATCGCTCTCCTTACGGATGTAGCCTATTGCGCCCGCTCGCAGCGCCGCGATCACGCGCTCGTCGTCGGTGTGCGCCGTGAGCACGACCACCTGCGTATGCGGCGTCATCTCTCGCAGGCGGCGCGTGGTTTCGATTCCGTCGATGCCGCCGGGCATGTATAAATCCATCACGACCACATCCGGCAGCCAGCCTTCCACCTGGGCCAGCAGGTCTTCCCCGCTGGCCGCGCTGCCCACGACGGTTAAATCGGGCATGGCGCCCAGAAAGCTCTGGATGCCACGCCGCACGACATGATGATCGTCTACCAGGGCAATTTTGAGCGCGCTCATGCTGCCTGCTCCGCTTCCGTGCGCCAGCGGCGGTACACCCGTGCTGAGATGATCTGGTTCAGCAGCAGCAGCGCGGCCATCACGACGAACGACACATTCATCCAGTGGTCGGGTTCCTGCGGCGGGATTTGAATATCGCCGCCAATCAGCGCCGAACCGACGATGACCGGGATGACCAGCAGAATGGTCAGCCAACTGCTGCGAACTTCGGCCAGCCGCTTGTCGAGTTCTATGAGGCGGTCGCGCTTCGGGGTCAGCGCCAGTTCATGCCGATACAGGTCGCCCATGCGCTTGTAATTCCACAGCACCAGTCCCAGGAAAAAGACCCCAATCCCCACCCGCAGCCAGGGCGTGATTTGCAGCCCAATCGACAGGATGGGCAGGAACCAAGCGGCGGCGATGCTGATGATGATATAGACCATACGCAGATTACGGCGCAGCGCGTAATCCACGCGGCTGTTGCGTCCGGCGCTCAGCAGCAGGGCGGCGGCCTGGGGACGTGCCCGCAGCAGCGACCATAACGCATAGGGCAGGGCGGCCACCGCCACCAGCGTCAGCCCCGCAAAGAGCAGCAGCAGAATCACATCCTGTCCTATGGGGTCTGGCCGGGAAAGCACCCGCCACAGCAGCAGACTGGCGACGATGATGAATACGGCTAACCCATTGGCGAAGCGGTAGTAGCTGGCGACGACGGGTTTGAGTTGTGTTTCGTAGTGTGCCTGCATGATTGTCTCCTGTTCTATCTGTTCAACCAACGGTACGGTGATGGTCAGGTCAGTCCCCGCGCCCACTTCGGTGTGAATATCCACCTGTGCGCTGATCCCCGCTGCCCGTGTGCGGATGTTGTTCAGCCCCATGCCGCCGCCCGCCTGCTGTGGATCGAAGCCCTGTCCGTCGTCCACAATCCGCAGCGTCAGCCGTCGGTGTTCGTCCGTTTCCAGCGTCAGCCGGACGGTGCGGGCGCGGGCGTGGCGGGCGATGTTGGAGAGCGCCTCCTGCGCGATGCGAAACAGCGTCTCCTGCGTCCCCGGCGGAAGCTGGTCATCACCGGGCAACGCGCCGAAATGCGTCTCGACCGCTGCACCGGTGCGATAGGCCAGCGCCTCCGACTGTTCCCGGAGCGCCTGCACCAGCCCCGACTTTTCCAGCGGTGCGGGCGAAAGCTGCTGGAGCAGCGCCCGCATCTCCACCATCGCTTCCTGTGCGCTCTGCTTCACGTCCTGCAAGGCGGCACGGGTGGCCTGCGGATTGCTGTCCAGATGGGCATAGGCCGCCGCTGCGCTGATGCTCATGCTGAACACCTGCTGCTTGATCGAATCGTGCAGATCGCGGGCGAGTCGGTTGCGTTCTTCCTGGGCGGCGGCGGCGGTGATCTGTTCGACCAGATGACCGCGCATGGTCTTGAGGTCAGCGCGTTCCTGAATCAGGGCGTTCACAGCGTCGATCAGCGGTTTCAGCGGATGGGCCGCGCTTACTGCCAGAGGGGTTACGGGTATGCTCTGATGCAGATACGTTATGGCGATGGTCAGCCGGGTAAGCTGGCTGACGATGCTCCACGAGATCAGCGTATGCAGCAGCAGCGCGATACCGATGAAGGCTGCCAGCGCCGCCCCGATCCCGGCCTGCGTCATCAGACCGACCGCCACCACAAACGCGATGACGCTCACGCCTGTATTCAGAGTCAGCAGCACTGCCGTCAGCTTCCAGTTCCGGGGTGGGTTCATCGTACCGTCTTTCCTTATCATGCCGTTATCATAGAATGATTGACGCAGTTCGCCGTCACCCGCGCACGGGAATCCTCTCCCTCGAATGGGGGAAATGCGTGTGGGATGCGCGATCTCGGCATATGGCCGGGTATTCCGATGGAGAATGGATTCAGGTGGTGTGCTACTGGGGTCGTCGCCTGTGGCGGTCGCCTGTGGCGGTCGCCTGTGGCGGATGAGGAGTAGATTTCGATCTCTACTTTCTTGTAAAACACCGTCTCAAGTTCTGATGATCCGGTGAAATCCAAGTCAGTTCAAGAAAATGAGAAGGTGGCATTGAGCGGGTTCTAGTACATTGACCATCTAAAGTTGCCTACCTGTAGGGGCGCAGCGCGCTGCGCCCGTACCAACGCAAGCCATCATTCTCATCTTGTCAGTGAACTAGGGCGAAGGCGCTTCCCCCTGACACCGATCAGCATCTTCACATTGTCGAGGTAATTGGACGTTGTGCATTAATGCTCATTACTCGTTGCTTTTTTCACTGTCCCTGACGCGCATCCAGAAGCTGCTCGGCCCGGCCATCGGGAAGGCCTTATGGACTTCGTGCGTTTCGGGGAACGCCTCTAACACTGCCTGGGGATGTTTGGCCGCGAGATACCCGCCCGGCCACACCACCTCAAAGCGATGGTTATAGGTCAGGAACGCCTGCAAAAGATACTGCTCGTTCCAGTGATAGCCCATTTTGAAATAGGTCTGGCTGTAGGGATAGGGCAGCGCCACGTCATGCACATGCACCAGCACACCGGGCGCGAGGCGCGGCAGAATTTCGCCATATTCATACAGCACATCGCTCCCCTCCCGCAGCACATGGGTGGAGTCGATAAACAGGATGTCGTTCGCCTGCAAAGCGGTGAAGGTGGCGAGATCGACCGCCTGCACCTTCTGCTCGATCAGCGCGTTTAAGCCGGGGAAGCCCGCTTTCAGTGCTGGCGAAGGGTACGGCTCAATCGCGGTCAGATGCGTGTTCGTGCCGTCCTGCGCATTTTTCAGGCTGGCCGCCGCCGCGATATAGGTGGACATCCCCGCGCCGATCTCGACCACCCGCGCCGGGCGAAAGTGCCGGATGAGCGCGTAGTAGAGATGCGCATCCCCCATCATGAACGACCCGTTGGCGAGATGGAAACCGTTCGCGCCGTCTTTGGCATGAATAGGGAACATCTGCCGGAACTCCGCGAAGTACGGGGCACAGTCCTCGCGCATGAACTTCAAGGCCGCCTCCGCCCGCATCTCCAGCCCGACCAGCGCCGACTCGCGCGTCCAGTAGTCCGGCGGCAGATCGGCCTCGTCCGGCACCGCACCGTAAAAATGCCGCCGCACCAGATGAAAGCCGTGCCGCGCAAAGATGCGCTGCGCCTGCTGCTCGAAGCCGAATTTGTGCAGCGCCTTCACGCCAGGCGCGGTGAGCGCGGCCAGTCCACCCACCAGCGGTTGCAGCAGCAGGCGGGCGGCGGGTGTGAGCAGGCGTTTCAGGGCGGCGCGGTTGGACATGGGGCGGGGCTTCGTCTCTGGGTTGAGTAAGTATCGTTACAGCTTTGGAAACCCCTCCCCAAAGCGTTGGGGTTGGGGATAGGGTTAAACACTGAGAGCTTACGCACTTTAAGCTCGGTTTTCTTTTAGGCGCGGGTTTGAAACCCGCCCTTCCAAACGGCAAACGTGTAAATTTAGCGTCGCCCTTCCAGCAGGCGCAGATCGGACTCGACCATGATCTGAATCAACTGCTCGAAGCTGGTGCGCGGCTCCCAGCCGAGTTCGGCTTTCGCACGGCTGAAATCCCCACGCGAGGCGGCGATTTCGGTCGGGCGCATGAAGCGCTCGTCACATTCGACGTGTTCTTCCCAGTTCAACCCAGCGGCCTCGAACGCGACGCGGCACAGGTCACGCACGGTGTAGGCCTTGTTGGTGGCGATGATGTAATCGCGCGGATGCTCGTTTTGCAGCATCAGCCACATGGCTTCGACATATTCTTTAGCGTAACCCCAGTCGCGCACGGCGTTCAGGTTGCCGATCTTGAGCTTGCCGTTCTGCACCAGCGGGTCGCCGACTTCGTTCAACGGCGGGTGCTTGATGCCAAGCTTGATGCAGGCCACGCCCATCGTCACCTTGCGCGTGACGAAATGCAGCGAACGGCGTTCGCTCTCGTGGTTGAACAGATAGCCCCCGCAGGCATACATGCCATAGGAGTCGCGGTAGTTCATCATCATCAGATGGGCGTACTGTTTGGCGATGCCGTAGGGGTTGTTCGCCATCATCGGCGTGTCTTCAGTCACGACTTCATCCGGTACGCCACCGAAGATTTCGCGGCTGGTGGCCTGGTAAAACCGCGCATCGGGCTTGAAGCGGCGCACGGCTTCCAGCAGGCGCAGCGTCCCCACGCCCGTCACTTCCGCCGTGACGATGGGCTGCTTCCAGCTATCCGCCGGGACGGACTGCGCGGCGATGTTGTAGACCTCGTCGGGCTGATAGTCGCGGATGATCCCGTTGAGGCAGTCGGAGTCGATCAGGTCGCCATATTCGAGCGTGATTTTGCCGATCAGGTGGTGAATGTTGGGGTAGTCGTAATTGGTCGAGCGGCGCACCAGCCCGACGACCTTATAGCCTTTGCTCAGCAGCAGGTCCGCCAGGAAAGAGCCATCCTGCCCGGTCACGCCCGTGATGAAGGCGGTTTTTTGATTCGCCATTGCATGTCCTCGTGGTCTGCGCGGGATACGCGCGGTGTTTTCTTGCTAAAGTCGTCATATTCTAACGGACAGATGAGAGTGGCTGTAGGGTTGATCTGTAAACGTACCCAGCCGGGTAAATGCCTTCCCCCGCGTGGCGCTTGCGAGGGTGAGGAAAATATGTTTTCATAAGCGGATTGTTTCATACACTGACCACATTTTCCCACACCATCAACCGCATTTGGTGCGTTCCCCCCAACACCCATTGCAGCCCGACGCGAACAGGATTTGATATGAAAGCGAATTCCAACGGCAGCGCTGCGCTGGCGGTTTCGGTGCTGATGCCGACTTACAAGCAGGCGGCATTTATCCGCCGAGCGCTGGAAAGCCTGCTCAGCCAGACGTTTGAGCGCTGGGAGCTGGTCATCGTGGATGGTGCATCGCCGGACGAGACCGAAGCACTGGTACAGCCATACCTGAGCGACCCGCGTATTCACTATCACCGTCTGCCAAACCCCACCGGGTTAGGCGAGGCGCTGAATTTTGCCACCGGGCATGCACATGGCCGCTACCTGGCCTATCTGCCGTCGGATGATGTGATCTATCCCGACCATCTGCAAGCGCTCTATACCCTGCTGGAAAGCAACCCTCATGTGGATGTAGCCTATGGCGGCGTTCGCTGGCGCTATGAGCAGTTCAGCGCGACCCTGCAAGGGGATGAACTGGTCGGGCGTGAGTCCGATTTTCTGCTTAATCCGCCGCTTGTAACCAAAGAGACACCGCTGAAAAATGGCAATCTGCTGGCGCTGGTACAGGCCATGTACCGCCGCAATCACGAGTCGGTGGTGCGCTGGACGACGCAGGATGTGGAAACGTCCGACCATCTGGAGCGCGATTTCTGGCGCGGACTGGCACGGCAGGGGGCGGCGTTCGCCTACAGCGGGGACATCACCTGTGAATGGGTCGATCATCCCGACCAGCGGCATAAGCTCATCGTGGGCGTGGCGGGCGGTCTGGCGCGCTTCCGCCAGTACTACAACGTCCCGCGTGAGCAGCCGCTCAACTGGCAGCCTTCATGGGGGCCGTGCGTGGACGAACGCCAGCGCTACACTGCCTTCCGCCAGACTCGCAGTTTACCGAACGCGGACGGACTCAAAATCCTGCTGGTGGGCGAACTCGGCTTTAACCCTGAACGGGTGCTGGCCTTCGAGGAACAGGGGCACAAACTCTACGGGCTGTGGTATCCCTATCCCGAAAGCTGGGATTCCACCGGGCCGCATTCCTTTGGCAACATCGAGAACATCCCCTACGAACCGGGCTGGATCGACCGGGTACGCGCCGTGCAGCCGGACGTGATCTATGCGCTGCTGAACTGGCAGGCCATCCCCTTTATCCACAGCATTCTGGAAGCGCGGCTGGAAATCCCGTTCGTCTTCCATTTTAAGGAAGGGCCGTTTATCTGCCAGGAAAAAGGCACCTGGCCGCAGTTGGTTCAACTGGTGACCGAGAGCGACGGGCAGATTTTCATCAACCGGGAAAGCTACGAATGGATGCAGTTGGCGCTCGGTCATGCGCTGGATGAAGACCGGGTGATGATCCTGGATGGCGACCTGCCCGCGCAAACATGGTTCACCGAGGACTGGTCGCCCAAGCTGTCAGCACAGGACGGCGAGCCGCACACCGTGTGCGCCGGGCGCATCATCGGTATTGACCCGATTACGGCGCTGGCCGCCGCGAAAATCCACGTCCATTTCTACGGGGTGCAGTTTCATCAGATGTCGCCCAACTTCATCCGAAATGGCCTCAGCACTGGCTATCTGCATCTGCACCCGACCGTCGAGCCGAGCGAATGGGTGCGCGAACTGTCGCAGTATGACGCGGCGTGGTTCCATATTTTCGACAGCCGCAACCGGGGCGATCTGCGCCGCGCCAACTGGGACGATCTCAACCTCCCGGCGCGGCTGGGAACGTATGCCGCCGCTGGGCTGCCCTGGATTCTGAAGGACAGCCGCCACTCGCGCACCGGATTGCAAAGTGTCGCCCAGCAGTACGACCTGGGCATCTTCTTCAGCACACCCGAAGACCTCGCCGCGCAGCTTCATGACCGCCCTCGGCTGGCGCAGCTCACAGCCAACGCCTGCGCCGCCCGGATGCAGTTCGCCTTTGATACGCATGTCGGTGCGCTGGTGGCCTTCTTCCGCCGCGCCATCGAACGCGCCGGGGTGCGAAGCGGGGTGTAGGGGTTATTTCCGCCATTGGCTAAAGCCAACGGCTGCCGAACGGCCAAGTCTCTAACGAGGCTGTTCAACAGCCCTTAACGTTCCCTTACAGCACCTTTAGCGTGCTTGGCGGTTTGTCGCTGGATGCTTTAGTGGTTCATCCATCAAATAACGGTCTGTTGTGTGTGGTGTTTCCGTAGGGGCGACCCGGCGGGTCGCCCCTACTTACCAGATGCACCATTTAGCATCGAGCGGCGATTTAAAGCCTGACTCAATAGAGACCTCGATCTTCATCAATCAGGGCTTCCGATGGACGATCATCCAAGAAAAGCCGACCAATGCGATCACGTTCCTCATCCGTCAGTGCTTGTGCATCAGCAGGAACATCAATGTTCATCAGGAGTCCCGCCGCCCACAGCCGAAGATCAATTTCTTCTGCCAGCAGCATTGGGGGGTTCATCCGCCGTCCGAATGTCAATGATGACGGCTTGCCCCTCGTCCAACTCTACCGAACCCAGCAGTCGAAGCTGCCCATTCTGATAAACTGCCCGCACCGATAACGTCATGAGTTATTCCCCTTACCCTTATTTGTTTTATTATAAGGCAACATAGCCTGAATATACCCTCTTATGCTATAATATTTTTAGAACAAATTGGCGAAAGAATGAACTGAAATCATGTTCCAACCACGACCGAAACAGGCTGAAGTCCTGAACTATTCCGGCGGGAAAATGGGCGTTTCCGCCGTGCCGGGCAGCGGCAAAACCAAGACGCTTTCCTATCTGGCGGCGCAGTTGGTCGCCAGCAAAAACCTGAATGACGATCAGGAAGTGCTGGTCGTGACGCTGGTCAACTCTGCGGTGGATAACTTTGCGCGGCAGGTGGCCGAGTTCGTCAAGGCGCGGGGGCTGCTGCCCAACTTTGGCTACCGCGTCCGCACACTGCACGGGCTGGCGAACGACATCGTGCGCGAACGCCCGGCGCTGGTCGGCCTGCAGGACGGCTTCCAGATCGTCGATGAGCGCGAGGCGGAGGACATTTTGCAGGATGCCGTCACCGCCTGGACGCGCATGAACCCCTACGCGGGCGAACCGTATCTTGACCGGGATTTAGACGAAAACCGCGCCCAGGCTGTACTGCGCGATCAGTGGCCGGGCGAACTGCTGAACATGGCGCGGGCGTTCATCAAACAGGCGAAGGACTTGCAGCTTACGCCCGACGATGTGCGGCGCGGCCTTGACCGCTTCGGCCAACCGCTGCCGCTGGCGGAGATGTGCCACGCGATTTACGTCAGCTATCAGCGCGGGCTGAACTATCGCGGCGCAGTGGATTTCCAGGACTTAATCCGGCTGGCGCTGCGGGCGCTGGAACTCGACGCGGATTATCTCAAGCGGCTGCGGCAGCGCTGGCCGTACATTCTGGAAGATGAAGCGCAGGACAGCAGTCAGCTTCAGGAAAAGATCATCCGGCTGCTGGCCGGGGACAAGGGCAACTGGGTGCGCGTGGGCGACCCGAACCAGGCCATCTATGAAACGTTCACCACCGCCAACCCCGAATTCCTGCGCCGCTTCCTGACGGAAAAAGGCGTGAAGGCGCGAGAACTGCCCAACTCTGGTCGTTCCAGCCGCAGCATCATCGACCTGGCGAATTTCCTGATCGACTGGTCACTCACGCGCCACCCGGTGGAGGCCGTGCGCGAGAAGAAGCCGCTCCAGCCGCCGCACATCGAACCCGCGCCGACGGGCGATCCGCAGCCGAATCCGGCGGACGACCCGACCAAAGTGATTCTGTTCACGGAGGATTTTGGGCCGGAGGACGAAATCGCGGCGGTCGTGCGCTCGATTGTGAAGTGGCTGCCGGACAATGCCGATAAGACCTGCGCCGTCCTCGTCCCGCGCAATGATCGTGGCGCACAGGTGGTACGCGGACTCAAGGCGCGGAATATCCCGGTGGTCGAACTGCTGCAAAATACGTCATCCACCCGCGAGGCCGCCGGGGCGCTGGTATTTGTGCTGGAAGCGCTGACGATTCCCAACGCCGCGCCGCCCATGTCGATGGCGTTTAAAGTCTGGCGGCGGGAAGATCGCACAGACCGCGAGAGCAATGCCCGGCTGGAACAGGTCGTCAAGGCGCTGGCAAGCTGCCGCAACGTCGAGGAATATCTGTGGCCGCGCGCGGGCAACGACTGGCTGGAAAGCGAAACGGTCAACGACCTGACAGGCGGCGAGGACGGCGACCTCATCCGCGAGCAGTTGGTCGGCTTCCGTGCGCTGATGCGGCGCTGGCAGGCGGCGGTGGTGCTGCCCATCGACCAGTTAATCCTCACGCTGGCGCAGGACTTGTTCGACACGGCGGCGGATTTAGCGATTGCCCACAGCCTGGCCGTGTTCCTCGGTCAGCAGGGCAATCTGAACCCGCACTGGCGGCTGCCGGAATTCGTAGGCGAACTCAAGCTGGTGGCGCAGAACAAACGCCGCGTGATGGACCTGAGCGAGGACGCGACGGGCTACGACGCTGACAAGCATAAGGGCGCAGTGACGGTCACGACCATGCACAAGGCGAAGGGGCTGGAGTGGGATCGGGTCTATCTGATGTCGGTCAACAGCTATGATTTCCCCTCGGCAGAGCCACAGGATCGCTTTATCGGCGAGAAGTGGTTCATCCGCGATCATCTCGACCTGCAAGCGGAAGCGCTGGCACAGCTCAGGACAGCGACGGACACCCTCACCTTTGCCTATGAGGAAGGCGCGGCCTCCGACGAAGCGCGGGTCAACTACGCGGCGGAACGGCTGCGGCTGCTGTATGTGGGCATCACGCGGGCGCGGCGTGAACTGGTGCTGACGTGGAACACCGGGCGCGACGGCTCGATGCGCGCAGCCACGCCCTTCATTGCCCTGCAAACCTATTGGGAAAGCCGCTTATGACGAGGGTGTTCCTGTTGGCAGCGGATTTTGTGGGTCGAATCTGTAGGAATTGGTCGGCAGCGGTTGCGCGGTGAGGGTTTGCTGGCGCTGCGTCGTCTGCGCTCGTAAATACGCATCGAAGGTCGGGAAAACAGCATTATTGGGGATATTAGGCGCAATCACAAGCTGTCCACCTGTAGCAAACCTTACAGCATCGTGCTGGTTGTCAAAACACTGATAAATGTCGTTCGGGCTTTGGATTACTGCTCCAAACGCATCTGGAGTAGATACCATCTGATGGATGCAGTAATCTCGGTT
Organism: bacterium; assembly: GCA_033762735.1. Classification (GTDB taxonomy): domain Bacteria; phylum Chloroflexota; class Anaerolineae; order Aggregatilineales; family Phototrophicaceae; genus JANRLJ01. Next base: position 11,807 of record JANRLJ010000093.1, read on the forward strand.
AAAAGCACCAGATACAATGAGAACGCCTGTTAGGATTACGACTGTGACAACAAGTAAAACGGGTATGTATTTCATCGCATTTCCCCAGTTTGGACTATGAATATACTTCAATAATCTAGGCAGAGGACTCACCTCGCTGCCTCTGCCTAAATAGCATATGAAGTTGTAAGAATCAGAAATCAGGGTGTGAAGCCGGCTGAACTCGTCCGATCACTCCAATTGACACCATACACATTAATCATATTGGGGCTGGACGATCCAAATGAAGACCAGCTACCTGCAAAGTTAATGTATTCATAGGTATACATCTTGTTGCAACCTTCATAGGTTGCAAAAGAACTAATGTCGTCATCCCAATTAGGGTTAAAGACGTATGGACGTGAATAACTCTGATAGTTGTAGACTGAATAGTAATATCCCGCATCACAAGCGTTATTTCCGCTATGAACGAGATAACCGCCAGAGTTGTTGTAATTTACCCAATCCCATACGACAGCATAAACCTTAGGGGCTTGCAAGGTTGAAAAAGAAGAAGTTTCGCTTTCTGGAAGATGCTCTTCCATCTTTAATGCCGCATCAACTTCTGCAAAAGAAGCATCCGTAGGAAGAGAAATCGTACCACCAGTTGCAACATAGATAGCTTCGGAAAGAGTTTGATAGCAACCCCAATCCTGAGTAGCAGCGGAGTTACTGGGGGGGTTATTGGGATCAAAACTTCCCGCTACTGCTTCACTGTAAAGAACACAGTTGTCGTAGAGAGCCTCTTGAGCCACTGCAGATGAAAATGTTAAGATAGACAATAGAGATATTACTGCAGTGAGAAACATTGCTTTTTTCACGAGCTACTCCTTATGTAAATGACTATACTTACTTGAGTAACCGGTTACTTCTATAGTATATTTGAAAAAAACCGATTAATATATTTAAGAGTTTTTAAATATTAGTTCATGTACAATTAAGTTTTTATTGGTATCCAAATTTGCTGGTACAGAAACTGTAATAACAATAATTGATTTATTATGACTGGGCGCGGCGCGAACTGGTGTTGACGTGGAACACCGGGCGCGACGGCTCAATGCGCCCGGCCACGCCCTTTATCGCCTTGCAGACTTACTGGGAAAGCCGGGTGTAATCCCGTTGTACGCCCTGGCTAAGTACAACCAAATTGAAAATGTGGGATGCCGAGCCGCTGTCTGAGTTCAAAAACTCATTGCTCATCGCTCATTACTTCTTTTACTGTACTTAGTACATCAACAACATGAGAATGCACAGGAGGACATGCGGCCTAGCGGCCTTAGTCCTCCCCTACAGAACCGCGACTCGTAAGGGCGGACTAAGGTCACAGTAAGTATTATTTCCTTCTATTGTGTTCATTGTGACCGCATGTCCGCCCATCAAATTAATCTTGTCGTTGTACTTAGTGCCGGAACTCCTTGAAGGTGCGAAGGAAGATGTAGGCGCGGGTGGGGTTATTGACGAAGTGTTCCGGCTCGAACGGCTGGTTGAGATAACTCGTGTAACCGGGAACGCGCGTCAGATCAATCTCATCCAGGTTGACGAATCCCATCTGCCAGTCGTCAAACAGCCGTACCATCAACGGGCGTTTCATAATGGTGGTCACGTCATAATGGCGCGGGTCCTGCTGGATTTTGCTGTAAAGCGGCATCACAGCCTGTTCCTGGCCTTCCAGCACTTGCAGGAAGTTCCCGCCCTGGTAGAGCAGCATTCCGGTAATACCGAGTTTCTCGTTATTGGTGCGCGATTTTTCCAGCATATGAAGCAGCGCTTCGCCCGAAAAAAGCCGAACAGCCGAACTGGCATAGATCAACTGAATCATCACAACCTCACAATAGCAATAGAGCAGACGAACATAAGGGTAAAGTTGCAAGGGGGTGAGATGTGGAGTAAGAAGCGATTCATGAATATAGCAAGGCTGATAAATTGTGGTTGAAATGGAGACAAATGGCACGAAAGAGGAGACAGGTGGCTATAACGACTTTCTCTTAAATTATAGAAACTATCATAAATTTTCCCTAAATTTACGCTACATTTCTGTTATACCGTCGATTTAACGAATGCAGACAAATGCCCTGCCGCGCCTTCGCGTGTCCATCGTCCAGACCATTGACCTTGCAGAAAGCAATTCATGTCGAAAATTTACGTACTCGAAGATCATATGCCGCTGCGTCGTTTTGTGGCCGCCAACCTGCTGGCGCGGGGGTTCGACGTGGTCGAGGCGTTCAGCGCCGAACTGATGCTCCCGCTGCTGCAACAGGGAACGCCCGATCTGCTGGTGCTGGATTTAAGTCTGCCGGGGATGAGCGGGCTGCAACTGCTGAACCAGTTACAGCAGGAAGGGCTGACGACCTTTCCGGTGATGGTCGTGTCTGCCTGGGCAGACGGCCAGATGGAAGCGATCCGCGCCTCGTTCCCGCAGGTAGTCGAGGTCATCACCAAGCCCATCAGCGTGGCCGAACTGATCCGCTGCATCTATCAGATACTCCCGCCAGAAACACCCCGCAGCGGCATCGCCTTCATGCGCACCAACGAGGACGAAGAGTGAGCATTCGTCATATAAAGAACAGAATTGAACCGCCAATGCCAGGATTTTGAACCAATCTCTGTGTCCTCTGCGCGCGCTGTGGTTGTTTATCCCTCTTTGCGAACCTTTGCGTTCTCTGCGTCTCTGCGGTTCAATATTTTTTGTTTGCGTTTTTGTCCTTCTCTGACAACCTTCGACATACCAAAATCCGAACATTTTTGTTAAAATTGAGCGTAAATCCGTTAAAAATCCTCGGTGATTCCCGCAATGGCCGCACCCCTGAAACTGAATAAAGACCAGAGCAGCCTCGCCCGCGCGAAGCTGAAAACGACTATTTTTCTGGAAGGCCCCGCCGGGACGGGCAAGACCAGCGCGGCAGTTGCGCGGCTGGGGCATCTGCTGGACTCGAACGTGCGCGCCGATTCGATTCTGGTGCTGCTGCCACAGCTCACACTCGGCACACCGTACCGGGCGCTGCTGGATGACCCCACGCGGGCGGCAGGCGGCGAGGTCACGCTGGCGACGATTGGCGGGCTGGCGCGGCGCATGGTCGAGCTGTTCTGGCCGCTGGTGGCGGAACGCGCCGGGTTCAGACATCCCGACCGCCGACCCACCTTCCTCAGCCTGGAAACGTCGCAGTATTTCATGGCGCGAGTCGTCGGCCCGTCCATCGAACGGGAAGGCTGGTTCGAGACGGTCAGCATTGATCGCAACCGCTTGTACAGCCAGATCCTCGATAACCTGAACAAGGCCGCGATTGTGGGCTTTCCTCACACGCAGATCGGTGAACGGCTGCGGGAAGCATGGCGCGGCGACCCGGCACAGCAGCGCATGTACGAGGATGCGCAGCGCAGCGCCGAACTGTTCCGCGCCTACTGCCTGGAAAACAACCTGCTCGATTTCTCGCTGGAGATGGAAATCTTCATGCGCTATCTGTGGAACGCGCCGGAATGCCGCGACCATCTCACCCGGCAGTACCGCCATCTGATCGTGGACAACGTGGAAGAGGACAACCCCGCGCTGCATCAGGTGCTGGCGGATTGGCTTCCCCTGTGCGAGTCGGCGCTGGTGATCTACGACAGCGACGCCGGCTACCGCCGCTTTCTGGGCGCCGATCCGGTGATGGCCTATCGCCTTAAGCCGCTGTGTGAACGCAAGGTGACGTTCGAGAAGTCCTTCGTCACCTCGCCGGATTTACGCGCCTTCGGGGAAGAACTGACGGCGACGATTACGCCTAACGCCCTCGCGCTGCCGGAAGACGACGAACCCGCTGTGCCGTCCATTAACCGCGCCGATGGCAGCGACCCCCGCGCGGCGCTGGTTTATGATAACCACCGCTATCATCCCGAAATGGTCGACTGGGTGGCGGACGAGATTCGCGGGCTGGTGCAGGATCATGGCGTGAAGCCGGGCGAGATCGTCGTCCTCGCGCCGTATCTGAGTGACGCGCTGCGCTTCTCGCTGATGAACCGCCTGCAAGCTCATAACATCCCGGCACAGTCGCACCGTCCGTCGCGCTCGCTGCGGGAAGAACCGGCCACCATCGCGCTGCTCACGCTGGCGCAGTTGGCGCATCCCGGCTGGAACCTGCGCCCCGCGTCCTTCGACGTGATCTACGCGCTGATGGAAGCCATCGACGGACTCGACCTGGTGCGGGCGCAGATGTTGGGACGTATGGTATACAAATTCAACACACCCACGAATGAGCCGCACGCCACGCCACAAGCGCTGCCGCTGCTGCCATTCGACCAGATCAAAGCCGACGATCAGGAGCGCATCACCTTCGAGTTCGGCAACCGCTATGCGCATCTGCGGGCGTGGCTGGAGGTCTATGCGCAGGGCGAAGCCGTCGAACTGGACGTGTTCCTCAGCCGCCTGTTTGGGGAAGTGCTGTCGCAGGAAGGCTACGGCTTCCACAATGATTTCGACGCTGCTGCCACCGCCGCCAACCTGATCGACTCCGCCCGCAAGTTCCGCTGGATCATTACCGAAAGCGGCGCGACGGTCGAGGGTAAATCGCTGGCGCAGGAATATGTGGAGATGGTCGGGCAGGGCATCATCGCCGACCAGTACTTGCGCCGCTGGGAACTGGAAGCGCAGGAAGCGGTGCTGGTCGCCCCGGCCTACACCTTCCTGCTGAGCAATCGTCCGGTGGATTATCAGTTCTGGCTGAACGTGGGCGGGCAGGGCTGGGCGGAGCGGCTGTATCAACCGCTGACCAATCCCTATGTGCTGAGTGCGCAGTGGCCGCCGTTTGGCCGCCCCGACCCGATCTGGACGGATGAGGACGAGGTGCGTGTGAGCGCGGAGGCCTTGCAGCGCGTGACGCTGGGGCTGGTGCGCCGCTGTCGCAGGCAGATTTACCTGGGCTTCAGCGAACTGGGCGAACAGGGCTATGAACAGCGTGGGGCGCTGCTGGAAGCCATCCAGCGCATCCTGCGCCGCTATGCGGCGGAAGCGGGCGCTTAAAAGCGGGCGCGTAAGCCGGACTATAATCGTAGACAGGACAGAGAGGAGACGAGACGATGACGGCTTCACTGCGGGACATCCTGGAACAGGCCAAAGCCCTTTCCCCGGCGGAACGGGCAGAACTGGCAAAACTATTGATCGACACACTGGAAACAACCGACGCGCCTTCAGAACCTGCCGAGCATTGGGGCAAGTCGCTTAATCGGCTTTTAGATGAACTTGGACCTATCGAACTGGTCGACTCCCACATCGAAGACCCGGTGGAGTGGGTCAGAGTGCAGCGTGAAAAGGAGCGTCAGCATCGCCTAGGAGACTGGAGCGAATGACGGCGGGCATTGTCGATACAACTGTCATCGTCCACTATTTTCGCAAACTTCCTAGCGCTCAGGCATGGGTAGACTCCCAGTCATCGCTGCTGTCGCTGTTTTCGATTACCTGGCTTGAAGTGATGCATGGCGCGGGCAGCAAGGCGAAGGAAGCAACCTCAAAAGCTATTCTGGATGGTTTTCAACTGTTGTATCTCATCCAATCGGACCAGGATTGGGCGATGCAGCAGATGGAGCGCTACCGCCTCAGTCATGGTATATCGATTAACGATTGCCTGATCGCTTCGGTAGCCTTTCGCCTACAAGTGCCGCTTTATACACACAACATCAAAGATATGACACCCCTGCTTGGCAGCCTTGCGGTTAAGCCTTACGCATAAGCGCTGCCTCACACATCCTCCGCCAGTTGCGACAGGAAGCGCGGGTTGTGGACGCTGTGCGTATCGTAGGGCAGTTCATAGCGATCAATCAGCGAGATCAGCAGCATCTCGTGAGGATAGGCAACCTCGCGCCCGTCTCGCACCGTTCCGAACGCCTCCGCCAGGGACATGCCCTCATAGGCGATCAGATAGGCCATCGCCATCGATACCGACCGGCTGATGCCCATATGACAGTGGATCAGCACCTTGCCGCCCGCTTCGATCTGCTGGTTGATGAAGTCGGTGATCGTGTCTATTGTGTCGCTGTCCACATACTCTCCATCGGGAATGGGCATATCCAGCAGCGCAAAGGCATCGTTCCACTGCCCACTGCTGCAGTCGTGTTCGTCCAGGCGCACTACTGCCGTGATCCCTTCAGCACGAACCGCCGCCTGATTGTCCACCGCCTCTAACTCGCCCACGTAAATGCCGTCGTAAACCTGATCGAACATGGGTTGTCGCTCCAGTTGGATGAATGGGATGCTCCTTTGATTGATGATAGGCAACTTTCAAATTACGCGCAACCTTTCTAAAGCAAACAGGCTGCCTGAGGTTCAGACAGCCCGTGTGATGCAGAGGTCGTCCCTGCTTCCTCAGCCAAAAACACTTCCAAACACGATCATTGTCCCCACCACAATCACAGGAAAGAGAATCCGTGTGCCGTTCTCAATGATCTTCACCAGAGCAGGATGATCTGCCGCCCGAAGCCGCTCCATACTCAGCACCGACACAATACACAGCAGGCTCAAAAAGAAGAACACGTAGAAGATGTATTCCACCGCAATGGTGTAGCCTACGCTGCCAAGCTGGTTGTTGATGGCCGTCAGAAGAACCGCGCCAGAAAGGGCGGCGGTGGTTGCAACCGTCACTTTTTCCTTCACCAGCGCCACCGGGAAATAGAGCGACGCAAACATAATAAAGGTCAGCACCAGCAGCGGCAGCAGGGTCTTGGTGAGCGTGGCCGTTGTACGCCGTTCGAGTTCAACCGTCGTCAGAAAACCGGATAACTCTCGCTGGCTTTCCACCCCAAGACGACCTGGATCGCCCAGCGAGGAATCCGTCACCAGGTTTTCCCTGCGGGCAGCCGAACCAAGTGGGTTCCACTGCGTCAGCTTTCGGAAGGCATTGTCGGCAATCACATCAGAACTGCCTGCGCCAGATATCCCCACCAGGTCAGATGAACGGCGGTCAATCACGTACACAATGCTTTCCATCGTGGCGCGCGCGTTGGAAAAAGGCAGCTCCAGAATTTGATGATCGAAGGGAAAACGCCGCAGATCAAAGTCATTGCGAAACTGCCCCTGAATGCGCCACAGCCAGTACTCCGTGCCATCCTCCATCCGCCGTATTTCTGCCGGACGCTCACGGTCAAACGACCCGTCGATCATATTCGGGAAGGAAAGATCGGTGGGATCCGCGCTGCTGGGGCCAGCATCCCCCGCAAAACGGAGCCAGACGTATAAATCGGCGGTGAAGGTTGATTGTGTGAGGTCAACACGGGAAATTTCATTGATGAACACCCCGGTATAGACGACTCGCTGAACCCGCCCGTAACGCCCTGGGCTGAGTTCAAAGACTTCGCCAGACTCCATTTCGAGCGCATCCGGTGTGCTGACCAGCGATATTTGCAGCGGGGCAGACTCAAAGTCGCCTTGAAAGAACCGTCCCACGCGAATCGCCTGGGGACGGGCATTTTCTTCATCAAACCAGAACGGGCCCAGCAAGCCCGGCTGTGCCCGTTCGGGGCTATCCAGGGATTGCAGGTAATCCAGCACAGCAGCACGCTGACCTTCCCGCTCAGCAGGGCGCTCCGGTAATGACCGCATTGCCCGTACCGCTGCGATTGCCAGCGTTGCGGCATCATACCCCGCAATCGACGTCCACTCCGAATCACGGTTATAGCGCTGGCGGAAGCGCTCCGCGAAGGCCAGGGTATCCGCATTGGCCGAGTCCAGAATGACAGGTGCCAACCCGTAGAGATTGTCGGTAAAGTAACCCGGCTGCTGCTGCTCCTCAGGTAAATCTGCCAGAAGCTGGCTAAAGCTGCGATCTCCAAAAGTGTCCCCACCCAGGAAAGGCCCTTCTATCCCCAATCGCCGCAGCGCGGTGAGTAAACGCGCCCCTTCAGGATCAAGGGTCAGAAAGACGACAGGTTCGTCTGGCGCACTGGCCGCGATCTGCTCCGCAATCTGCTGCTCGTCATCGGCGCTGGCTTCGGGGGAGAGGGTGTAATAGGCCGCTTCCAGCCCGATCTGCTGCGCGGTTCGTTCAAAACCTTCTCGCAGGGTAACACCATAACCACTGTCAACGACGATCACGCTGGCGCTTTGTTCACCCAGGATACGGCTCAGATAGGTCGCCAGCATTTCGCCCTGATCGCTGTTCTTAAAAATCACTCGAAAGGTGGTGTCGTTCTGGGTGATGAGGTCAGAGGTGGCCGAAGGGGGCAAAGACACCATTCCTGCCTCGGCATACACGGGGCCGGCGGTCAGTGAGGAGGTGCTGAACGTGGGACCGAGCACCAGAATAGCATTGCTATCCACGATTTCCTGGGCCAGCGCGGCGGCGCGTTCATCGCTGCTTTCATCGTCGTAAACGGTCAGCCGAATCTCCAGGCTGTCGTCCCGTGCGTTGGCTTCGTCAATCGCCAGTTGAATGCCATCAAGCGCTGGTGTTGCAAACGCGGCACCATCGCCTGTCAGTGACAGTGCCACCGCGATTTCAATCACGTCAGCTGATTGACCGACTACCGAAATGGTTGACCCAAGAAGGAAAATCAGACTCAAGAGTACGGCGCTGAAAAGTCGCATGACAAACAAAATCTCCCTTGCACTAGACGATGACAGTTCTATGCAGTTTGCAAATGTGTTCATGAGACGCAGGAAATTGGCTGCTGTTCCGTTGTAAACGACTTTTCCACAGCTTCGTGTGGTTACGGTGTTGTGGTCATCGGCGCGGCACGTTGCAGAGGCACTGCGCACACCATGACCACTGGTGTTCCTAGTGAAGCGGAACGGAGCATATTATGAGGGAAAGTATGGTATCGCGCAAACCATTTATTGATCTGAGCATGATAAACAGGGCGAGGGAAAACTGACCGGGCTGATGCCTCTTCCCGGTCAGCGAGGGGTGTAAAGCGGGGACTCAGGGCATATCCACGCGGGAGAACTGGCCGCGAATATCACCGAAATAGACCTGCCCGGCGGTGTGCAGGTTGAAATAGAGTTCACCCTGCTCTGCAATGAGCTGCATCCCACCAATGGTCTTTACCTTGTCGTTGGGCACACTCGGCACAATCGGGCAGCCGAGTGTGAAGCCGTCAATCGGGTTTAGGCCGGCGCTGTCCGTTACGGCGGTGATATCCTCATTATGGACTTCGACGCGCATCGTCCCATCCGCCAGATATTCCTGCACATTCCCGATTAGCCCGAAATCGATGATGATCGGCCCCAACTGCCCTGGCCGCCCACAGTGCAGATGCAGCATGACAATGTCGGCGGGGTTGACGTTCTCGACGGCCAGATGGACATAGGCACGGCTCAGGTCGCGGGTGAACTCAATCACAGCATGACCTCGTGAGGTGCGCTCATTGCGCGGCACGGATGGCGCGGTTGAGCGGAACTGCGGTGGGACAAAGGCGGGTGTGTCTTCTTCCTCGCCGCCTTCCTGCTGGGGGCTGAGATAGGCTTCATAGACAAAACCGATTTCGCTCCCGCCAGCGGGATTAAGCGGCAAAACGCTTTCCGTCTCGCGTTCCGGGCGAGGGTCGCCGGGTTGATGATCGTGCTGCGCCAGCAGGGTATCAGTACGCATCAGGAAAGCAAGCACAGCAGCAAACAGGATGAGGGTGATGGCACGTAATGCGTTTTTCATGAGGATGCCTTTGGGTTGGTGTGATGTTGTTTTTGACAGTGTAGTGATGCCCAAAAGGACGTGTCAAACTGTGTGATAAAAGACAGATGTCTAACAACTGTAAAGCAGCTACAGCGCTTGCTCAGGGGATTGGCGGCTGATTGAAGATAAAGGTGAAGAATTCATCGGCCAGCGCGTTGGCATCACCCATTTCAGGATGCGCCACCCAGGTTTCCAGCAGTTCCATGAACGCCGCCACATACAGCCGCGCCGCGATTTCTGGCCGAACCCCTTCCATGAGCGCAAACTGCCCGGCTTGCAGATGGTGCAGGAATTGCCCGACGAGCAGTTCCTTCGCCCGCACCCGCCACACCGACTCCGCGATGCTGCCCAGGCGGGCAAAGAAAGGTAACTGCTGGTGAAACGCACCGATGAGAATCCGCCAGGACTCATACTCGCGCTGTGGGGAAGCGAGATGCCCCACTGCCTCGACCACATGACGATCAAGCTGCCCCATCCATTCCTCGAAAGCTGCCCAGGCGACCGCCTCTTTGCTGTCGAAGTACTGATAAAACGCCCACCGCCCATAGTTGGCTTCGTTGGCAATATCGGTCACGGTGATGTGGTCATAGCCGCGCTCGATCACGAGCCGCACCAGCGCATTGATGAAGACCTGCCGGGTTTTCTGCCGCCGCTGGGTAAGCTGTTGAGGAGATGTATTCATGTTGCCCTGCGGTGAAATCGCGAAAACAGCATTGTACGACGCAGGTGGCATTTGGTCAGCGGAATGGATCAGGCTGGGAGGGGTTGCAGGAGCGACTCACCTTGTCGCCCCTGCGATTGAAAATGAGCGCTTTTACGCCAGGAACGGCAGCGTCCCGCCCCAGGCCAGCATCGCGCCCCAGCACACCGCCGTGATGAGCAGGCAGGCCAGGAAGCGGCGCGAGGTCGAGGGGTTGGCGCTGGCGGATGCCGTCGCACACAATGCCGCGCCGACGGTGGCGACGATGCCGGGAACCGTGCCGACGAAGGCCAGCGGCAGCGCTCCACACGCGGCGATGAACAGCCACGTCCAGCCAGGGACGCCGTGCGTCTTGCGCGGTTCGCGCTGGCGGCGGCTGACCGGGGCGGCCTCTGCTTCCAGTTCCCGTTCGAGCTTTTCCTGGCGCGTCTCCTCATACAGCGATCCGGTGGTCATGTAGGTGTCGATGTGGGTCAGCGGGCGGGCGGGCGGCTTTTCCATGCGCTGTGCAGGCTGGGCGGCGGCCTTTTCCTTGCGCTGTGCCATCAGGTATTGCTCGCCAGCGCTCAAGCGGGCTTCGGCATCCTCACGTTGGGCGCGGGCGCGTTCTTCCGCCGTGACCGGGCGGCGCTTGCGCGGGACGAGCGTCTCCCGTTCGGACATGGCGCGGCGGGTTTCTTCGTCTTCCCAGTCGTAGCGGGGGGCCGTCTGCGTCGGGGCCGTCTGCGTCGGGGCCGTCTGCATCGGGGCCGTCTGCGTTGGGGTCGTCGCTTTCTGTGGTGCAGCGGCGGCAGGGGCGCTCGGCTTAATCGACTGAACAGTGCGGGTGGCATTAGTAGCGGTGCTGGTCGGCCCACCTTCGCGCTTCTGGCGATAGGCTTCCAGCGAACGGCCATCCACCACCAGATCGTATTCGAAACCGTCTTCAGTCGGGCGCACCTGCGCGATGCAGAAATGGCTGTCGATGAAGAAGGTGTAGTCGTTACCGTTGATCTTGGAGCGGCGTGCTTCTACCGGCACATCATTCAGCCGGATGTCGCGCGTTTTCAGGTCGGCGTCATGGGCAACCGTCACGGTCATCACCTGCCCATTCAGCTTAAACTGCCAGTTTTTCATCAGGGTTGTATTGTTCATCGTTCTCTCTCCCATCGTCGATGTTGGTGTGCGTTGGTGGGGTTTTTCTAGTACCCACGTCCTGTGTAGTCGATATGTTCACATCATAATGAAGAATTAAGAGAAGAGTCGTTTTTTTCAGAAATTTTTTGCAAGGTTTATGGTAAGTGAGGAGATGTGAACGGGGTTCAAACAGAAAAGGGAAAAAGCCGAGGGAGAAACGGTGATTCAGAGGATGGGAGAAACCGTTTTTAAACGTGAAGAAAGGAATTTGAAAACAAAGGACGTGGGTGGCTACTCGTCTGTAAAGTGAAGGGCGATCCCCTTCGGATCGCCCCTACCTGAGTTGTTGCGTTTCTGGACACGGCATGCCGTGTCGCTACTCACTACTCGGTACTCACGACTCGCTACTTCTGCTTACCGCTGGACGAGCGCCACCGTCCCCGGACGCGGCACAAAAGTGCAGGTGTAGCCGCCTGCTTCCACACTCGCGACCTCGGTCGTCACACGCGGGCTGGCCGTCGCATCCAGATAGACCAACTGCCCTTCCCCGCGCAGGCACACCGGGAGCGGCTCGGCCAGTTCGTTGAGCGCCTGCCCACCCGTCATGCTGAACACCTCAATCGCGAGGATTACGCCCCGGTCGATCACGTCCTGCGGCACCGAACCGGGATTCGCCACCCAGCCGCCGTTGCGCATCAGCGTGCGGCAGAAGACATTTTCCGGGAAGTTGATCGAATTCACACCCGCGTTCAGGCCGATAGTGCATTCGGGCTGTTCGGCGGCGGCGATCTCCACCAGTTCGGGATAGTCCTGCTCACCGATTTCGACTGTCTCCCCGGTCTGCTCCATCTCGACCGCGCCGATGTCGCAGCCTTCACCCTGCGGACGCTCCGTGAGGCGGCCATCTGCCTCATTGTCGCACACGCCTTCGGGGATAGCATCCAGCGCAGGGCTTTCCGAGCCGATGGGATAGACCGTGCCGCTGAACATGCCGAGGAAGGCGTTGGGCGCGAACAGATCAGTCGAGGCAAATTCGACCGGGCCGACGAAATCCGTCCCGCCGAACAGGTTATAGCCCTCGCTGGTCAGGCCGCTCAGCACCCGCACATCGTTGCCGAACTGGGCACTGTTGCCGACGATGATGTTCTGCCCCAGCGTCAGCGCACCGGGGACGCCCTTCGAGATCGCGCCGCCGCCCTGGGTCGCCAGATTTGTGGTGAGCGTACTGCTGCGGAGATCGACTTCCCCGCCGCCGATGCTGATCGCGCCACCGTTCTGGGCGGTGTTTTCGCCAAAGGTCGAATTGACTGCCTCGAAGCGCCCGGCATAGACCGCCACCGCGCCGCCTTCGGTCAGGCTGAAATTCTGGTAAAGCGTGCTGCCGTTCAGGCTGACCTCGCCGCCTGTGACCAGCAGCGCCCCGCCGCCAAACACACCGAGCGCACTGTTATTGCGCACGACCACTTCATCCAGCGTCAGCGTGCCGCCCGTCACATAGAACGCGCCGCCGAATGGGCTGCTGCTGTTGCGGATGGTCAGACCGCTGATCGAGAGTTCGCCACCTTCGACCACATGGAAGGGACGGAAATCACCCGCGCCATCAATGATTGCGCCGCCGCCTTCGATGGCAAAGGGCTTGCTGACGGGCGGCAGATCGGCGCTCAGCGTCAGGGTGCAGTCGTCGGGGAAGGTGATCGCTTCAATCGTGGTGGACTCGATGGCCGCGCGCAGGGCATCGGCTTCGCAGGGAATTTCTTCGGCTTCGGTGTCCTCATTCTGGGCGCGCAGGGCTGGCGGGAAGGCCGCCGCGCTCAGGGTCAGCAGCAGCGCCGCTACACCCACACCCCGGAACAGGCGTGTTTTCGGAGTCATCGTTACACATCTCCTTTTATGGATGTTACCGTTCCAGGCACGGCGGCTCGCACATCCGCCGCGCACTGTTGCGTCCAGTATAGAGGAAATGGGGACACGGCGGGGAGAGGAAGATTACGGAGTGTGACTTATGTGTGCGTCGGGCAAGCCACCGCCCCGGTTCAAAACCGGGGTCTATACAAAGATTGGAAACCCGTAAACGGGTTGCAAAAGACAGCGTTCAGCCCGTTCACGGGCTTACAGGTGGTTAAATAGCTGGGGGTTTTGAACCCCCAAGCAGCTTATTCCATCAGCCTCTTCAGCAGGCTTGGCTTTTCGGCAGCCGGATGCTTTAGCATCTGGCCGGGAGCCGCTGCAACCAACCTTTAGCGGTTAAACAACATCCTTGTCCACGTCTTCGTCGTCCTCGTCCAGATCAACATTATCCAGTGGGAACGGCGGATAGCCCTGATACTGACGGCGGATAAAGTCGAGTTCGGATTCCACATCGTTGAAGTCGTCGGCGATGACCTGTGCGTGTTCGATAATTCGCAGCAGGCTGTGCATCATCTCGCGCTGACTCTCATTACGGGGATTCAATTCCAGCAGCATTTCTTCGGCGGTTTCGATAATCAATTCGGCTCGGCGGTGCATCAGTCTAATCCTTCGATTCTAAGCTGCCGCTCTCGATCCCACTTTGAGAGCCGCGAGGCGATGGCGATGAGTGATTCCCCCATATCGTGAAACTGTTTCTGAGTCAGGATCACGTCCCGGCTTTGCCAGATCACCTGGCAGAAATGGTGCATCAGGCTGTTCTTGGTGTCGAAATGGTCGATGTCGTGCTGCAATTCGGCGATGACCTCGCGCACATCGCGCATATCGACTGGCGGCTGCGGTGGCGCGACGACGTTGACCACGATAGGCCGGGCGACTTCCCGCTGGCGCAGAAGACGCTCGTTCAGCCACAACCCAGCAAAAAAGGCCGCGAACAACGCTACGACGTTTCGCATGATGCACCTACCTCAACGATTACACATGGTTTATTTACGGGTGGGGGAATAGAATCGAATCTACTGCCCATGAGAAGCTCCTATTCTCTCGGCGGTGTGGGTGCGATGCTTACGACATCGCGCCCTCAATTGATGCGCTTACGATGGAAAGACTATAGCACGACTTTTCGCGCGGGGCAAAAATTCGGGCTGATCGGGCGTGGTGAAAATCAGGGAGATATACGGGCGTAACGCGCTACGCCCTTACCAATGATGTCCTCGAAATTCACCTCTCCTGCTGATGAATCAGTGCAAACGCATCAAATTCCACAAACAGTCCAAAAAGTTTCATCCCAACCCCATCCACGAAGGCGCAAAGACTCTTTTCCTTGTCTTGGTGTCCTTCGTGCCTTCGTGGTTCAAAAAAGTTCTTTCAAAGTGTTGTCGAGTTTTGATGCAATTGCCCTGGGTTGAGGAGATGTGTGACTTCTGACTGACGCTACCCGAAGACCTTGGGGTATTTTCCCGAAAGGACTCTCATTGAACCACAGGGGAAACCTCTGTTATAGTGAAGGTCTGACAACGCTCAGCGTGTCAGGTCTGACAACGCTTACCGTGTCAGGTCTGACAATGCTTGGCGCATCAGGACTGACAGCCCTTACGGTATCAGGACGCTGCTGACCCTTCCTAACCCCCCAGGAAAAGGGTATAGGCGCGAAGTGCTGCTACAATTAAAGTAAACATGCGAGACTGACGCATTACCCCGATGAAATGGTTGAGATAGGTTAACGGTGATGTTTGATTACTCCGAAGCGGCCTCCAGCGTGGCCTGGTCGTTAAAACTGGATGTGATGAAAAGCTGGATCGAGGCCGAATGGGTGCCGCGCTTCCCGCAAAAGACGCTGCTGACGTTCCGCACGACCAGCACCGTCGTGCGCGATGATGTGGTGGAGCGGTTCAGCCCGGAGTTCGCGCTGCCCGGTGGCTACTTCTTCCTTCATTATAAGATGGAGCCGTGCAGCGTCATCCCGCAGATTAACGACTACAACAACGATGGCGCGATCACCCACCGCACGGGCGCGTTCGTTTATGAATTCGCCAATCCCGAAAGCGGCGAAACCGTGCAGGCACTCGCCATCAGCGCCCATTATAAGGATGATGGCTGGAGTCCGATCACGCTGGTGTGCCTGGAGCAGGACATGCTCCCGCTGTGGGCGGCCTTCGCGAAGGAATGCAACCGCCTGGGCAATTCGTTCCAGTCCACCAAAGAGGTGATGGTCATCGGCGGGCGCAGCGATTCCTTCCAGCCGATCAATAGCTGGGACGACGTGATTCTGCCGGCAGACCTCAAGCTGGAGATTCAGGAAGATGTGCAGTCGTTCTTCGCGAAGGGCGTGGATGTCTATAAGCGCCTGAGCCTGAAGCCGTTCCGCAAGCTGCTGCTGGCGGGCGTCCCCGGCACGGGCAAGACCATGATCTGCTCGGCGCTGTCAAAGTGGGCGCTCGACCAGGGGCATCTGGTGATTTATGTCTCCAGCGCGGAAAAATCGCAGCGCGACCGTTACGGCTCCGGCTTCACCAACATTCAGGACGCGCTCGGCATCGCGGCCAATTCCAGCCATCCGACGCTGATCCTGCTGGAAGAGATCGACGCTTATCTGCGCGAAGGCGAAAAGGCGCTGGTGCTGAATGTGCTGGACGGGTCGGAGTCGGAGATCAACGAGCGCGGGACGCTGCTGGTGGCGACGACCAACTATCCCGAAAAGATCGACGAGCGCGTGCTCAAGCGCCCTGGCCGCCTCGACCGCATTTTCATCATCCCCGAAACGCGCGGGTTGGACGACGCGGAGCAAATGCTGCGGCGTTACCTGGGCGGGATGTGGCGCGACGAACACAGTGCCATCGTACCGGAACTGGTCGGCTACCCCGGCGCGTTCATCCGCGAGGTGGCGATCTATGCGCTGACACAGGTAGCCTATGATGATCTGGATGTGCTGGCGCTGGAAACACTGGAAAAGTCGTTCAAGGGGTTGAAGTCGCAGATCGACGCCCGCGAGGATTTTCTCAGCCGCCGCCGCGAGTTCGGCTTCTCGCGCCTGGGCAACGGGAATCATGGGTGGTGATTTAGTACAAGAGTTTCCATTTTACCTCGTTCATCATGTGTCCTTCGTTTTTAGGGCAAGGCATGCCTTGCCCCTACAATCCACGTCTTTAATCTGGTTACATACAACAAAACAACCAGTCAGAAAACGAGCAATTGAAAATGCAATCGTTCTTTTTGGATTATTTTAGTAGCCTCTTACGAACTTCTGATGAAGGCATCTTAAAGTGGGGGTACTCTAGAGGACAGTCATACGAAGCTTCGAATCACAGCAAACGCTCGTTAGCAAAAGGGAGGCCAGCAATGGCGGACAAAAACAAAAGCGAACGCGGCTTTGCATCGATGGATGAAGAAAAACAGCGCGAGATCGCCAGCAAGGGCGGGCGCGCGGCGCATGAAAAAGGCACAGCGCACGAATTTACCTCTGAAGAAGCGCGGGAAGCCGGGCGCAAGGGCGGCGAGGCCGTCAGCCGGGACCGCGAACACATGGCCGAAATCGGGCGCAAGGGTGGTGAATCCAGCGGCGGCAGCCGTCGCGGGGGCAGCAACGACGACGAGTAGCACCAGGCTGGCTCGGCGTAACCGAAGATGACGAAGGGAAGAACCCCGTCTGGTGAATTTACCGGACGGGGTTCTTTGATTCCGTTAAAGCGTGACTGACTTACCAAGTCCGTGCCCTACTGTGACAGAATATCGCGGAACAACGGCTCCATGCTTGGGTCAACCTGCACCGCGCACTCTGCATAAGAGCGGAACAGCTCGTCCTGTTCTTCTACCGGCGCGGCGGGGTTGAAGGCAGGCAGCGCTGCCGTACAGGTGAGGAAATCGCGGGCGAACGTCTCTGCGCTGGCGAGTTCCTGCATCAGATCGGCATTGCGCAGCACGTAGTTATCGAAGGCGCGGGACAGCCAGTATTTGACCAGCGCGGTGCTCATGGAATCGCTGGCCGAGAGCGGGGATGGGAAAATCACCGTGCTGGGCTGGTCGAGCAGCGCACTGTACTGCTGGTAAAAATCGACCGTGCCCTGCCCCTGTGAGGCGAGCACCGCTTCTGCCCCGATCTGTGATCGCCGCGCGGGCATGGCTGTGAATAGTTCGGGGTGCTGGGCAATGGTACTGATAAAACGGTAGCAGGCATCCCGATTCTGCGCAGTCGCGCTGATATAGGCCGCGCCAATTTCGTAAGAGGCCGCGTTGTACTGATTGCCGCGCGGGAACAGAGTCAACTGGTAAGGTTCGTTGGAGAACAGGAAATTGCTGTTGAAGCCTTCCAGCACTTCATCATAAATCGGGTTTTCGCGGGTGGCCGCGCCGCCCGGGTCAGTGCCGGTCAGGTCAATGTAGCGGTAGCTGCCCCCCTTCCCCAGATCAAGCACCTGGCGGATGGCATCGACGTTGGTCTGCGCAGTGAAAGCAATCGTCGGCGGCGTGGTCGTCAGATCGAGCGGGAGTCCACCATACGCGGCGACCAGCATCAGCAGATAGGTAATGTCGGGGTTCTGGGGACTATAGGGGCGTACCTGGTTATTGCTGGCGAGCAGGCTGCTCACCGTACTGGCGAACTGATCGACCGTCCATCCATCCGTCGGTATCGACAGGCCAAGTGTAGTGAACTGCGTCGCGTCATACCACATCACGAACGGCTGCAGCACCAGAGGGTAGCCCCACGTTAGGCCATCGCGCTGCATCTGCCCCAGCACACCGGGCACAAAATCCGCCGGGTTGTAATTGGGGTCGGTGGTCAGGTACGGGTCAAGATTAATCAGCAGGCTCAAATTCGCGCTGGGCACCACATTCGAGGTCTGGATAAAGCAGTCCTGCGTTTGCGCGGCTTCATCCGGTGCCAGCAGCCCCACTTGCAGGTTGACCGCGCCGACATTCGGATCTGCAGCGGCGAACTCTGCGATCACTTCTTCCCAACGTTCCTGGGTCGGAAGCTGCGCAGCGAGGGTATTCACGCCAAAATTCAGCGCGATCTCGCCGGGCGCAAGCGGAGCAGGGGTCGCAACCTGGGCAACCTCCAGCGTTTCCCCTGCACGCAGGGCAGCGACGTTCAGTGACTCGGCAACATCTGTTTCTGCCTGCGCGATTCCAGCCTGTGGTGAAATACTGCTCTGGCGGGCTTCCAGAAAGGCCAGTTCAAGATAATCAGAAAAATTGGCGGCAGAGATTGGCAGCCCATTGAGCAGACCTTCCCGCAGCACAGCCTGATTTTCTGCCGAGAAGTTGGTAAAGAAAAATTCGGTGGGGGCATCAGTGCGGGTAGGGTAGCTGAACAGAAATTCCGCGAACTCCGTTCGGGTTGAAAGAAACTGTACCAGTTCATAAGCCTGCTGTGGATAGGCCGTACCCGCGCTCACGGCAAACCCCGCAGGGTCAAGGAAGACAATTCCCCCCGGCAACAGGGCAGCCCGGCGCATATTGGGATTGTTGGGGTCCATCGCGAACGTTGCGACCGAAAAATGGCTTTCCAGCCGCAGCGGCACCTGGCCGATATCGCCCGAATATTGTGTACCGGCTGCGCCGGACACGTCCAGTTGGCTCCACAGGTCAGTCAGCGCAGCAAATTCAGGCATGGTAAAGCGCGGAAGATCAGGCGTGGCGGCGCGGTCGATATAATCGGTTTGAAGAAAACTGCGCAGCAGCAGCCCAGAAACGTAATTTGAGGAAAAACCGGGAAGCGTCACGCGATTGGAGCTGTCACGCCGGGTGAGGGCTTCAATTGCAGTGCCAAATTCGCTCAGCGTCCAAGTGGGTTGGGGATAGGCAACTCCGGCAGCATCAAACGCCTCCGGGTCGTAATTGAACAGGATAATATCGGTTGTAAAGGGAATAGCCCAGGTGCCATCATCCCACTGATAATTTTGCAGCACACCGGGAATAAAGGGGGTGGGGGTCATCGAAGGATCAGCCGCCAGCAGGGGCGACAGATTCAGGAAGTAGCCTGCGGCGGTAGCGTGGGGCGTGAGCGTAAAGGCAGTGGCAAACAGCACATCCGCGCTTTCAGCATATGTACGCGCGGCGTTGAGATGATCTTCCAGGCCAAAGGACGGCGGGGCATAGAATGCATCATCCCCCGCATCCTGCACCGTCACCCGTACACCGGGATAAGCGCTGCTGAACTCTTGCAGAAGTTCCGGCGTAAACAGCGGCATAAAATCGGCAGGCACCGCGACCGAAAGCGGAATTTCGGCCTGTGCTTGAGTGTCAGCAGCAGGCACGAGGCTTATCAGCAGCGCCGTCAGCACAAACAGAAGCAGGGATTTTATACGCATGTTGATGTTCTTTCCTTTGGAAGATGGCATTAAAGCAGAGGCGAATAACGAAGAGAGCATATACATGATATGTAGAGAACGTATAAAAAAAGAGGAGGCGCAATGCGCCTCCCTTGTGATGTAGTCCCTGCAATTATCAGCCGCTGGTATAAGAAGACCAACCGCCACGAGCATTCAAGGTTTGCCGAATGTAGGGATACCAGTTGGCGATGACGATGCCCCAGAAGTAACGGCTGAACCGGGCGCTGCCTGCCAGAGTCACGCTGTAACGGCCAACACCGCCGGAAATCGAGCTGCCGTAGAAGTAGCGGAAGTTGTAGCCAGAGCCGCTCTGCGCGATGCGGGTACGGCTCCAGGAGGTGATGAAGAAACCGTTGTAGCTCCAGGTGGTGCGCTGGGTGTAGCGGGCATTGCCCAGGGAGCGCCAGGTGGTGAGGGTCTTGGTGGCCTGGGCGCTGGGGCCTTCGTTACCGGCGGCGCTGACGGTGAGGGCCGGGGCGATGGTGCAGACCAGAAGGAGGACGGCGAGCAGGACGAGTACCATTTTCTTTTTCATTGCGGAAGTTATCCTTTTTTGTAAAACGACCGACAATCAACAGGTTAAGCGCATAATTTCTACAAATCAAGTGGATACAGAATTTACGTTTTTCGCCAATGATCATCCTGCTTGATTCTAACCTAATTCTTATGAAATAGTTTGTTATTATTGACAGGGTTGATGCACCATTTTACCCTCGGAGCATATAGTTATTTACAAATTTATTATAAAAATTTTCAAGTTATGAAAATAGTAAAAACTTTTTAGCAGGTCATTGCGCATCATTTCACACAGCCTAAGTAAGACCAGTCCTGTATCATCTTCAAAACAACCTTGAATTGTCTTTATTTTATTTCAAATCTGAATTACACAATTTTAGATTGTACATCGTCCGATAATGCCCATTGACATCATATTACAGAACGAATAATCAGAATGATCAACCTTGGTATGGTCGGTTCTTAAGCAGCAGTTCATAATTGAATTCTTATTGTTCAATTTTTCATTACGAAAATTTTATATTTTGTGTCTTTTATTGTTTTTGACACTTCATCTTTTTCTTACATGGATTATTCCAATCAATCCGACTTTTTCACTTGTTACAGATTACAATCCCAATTCCTTCTGAATTTCAACCATAATCCCACCTGAGTAGGGGGACACAGTGCACAGTCTTAATGCTATACTTTTACAAAATTCAAAAATACTGAACCTTAGGCGTGGCATGGTCAGACTTTGGTCGCAAGACCCCGCTAAAGGCGCACCAACCTTTTCGTCAAGCAAGACCTGTCCTGGCGGGAGAGATGCCCGGCTTGAACGCAACCGCACCGGACACAGCAGCGTGAACTTGGGGGCGAACGCTGCGCCAAGAATGCGCCTCCGGGAATTTACATGACCAACACCCGCAGCAACGCGAAACGCATCGTCGTGGGACTGAGTTTTTTGGGCTTCTTCTGGCTGGCGGCGCTGCTGATGCTGCTTCAGCCGGGCGAGGTACAGGCCGAGTCATCCGTACACATTCTCGCGCAGCAGCCGACTCCCCCATCCGCATCGTTGGGTGCGCCGGGTTCCGTGACCACCCTTTCGGGCTGGATCACCTTTGTCTATGGGGATCCGCCACCCGTCGCCGGTGGGGTCAGCAGCATCGCCCCAGCGCAGTCCAGCGCGAATCAGGGTGGGCTGATCGTGACGCTGGTAGACGCGGCAGGGAAACCACTGGCACAGCTTGAGCCGGACTGGAGCTACACGCAGTTGGCCGGGCAGTATGTGCAGGTGACGGGAGAGGTCAGTCCACAGCCCGCCCAGACGAATGCCCCGGCACAGATCGACGTGCAGGTCATCACGCCTTTGGCCGGGGATGAAGTGGCCGGGCCGGGTCTGCCAAGCGTGAGCGGCTCACAGCCCTGGGTAAACGTGCTGTGCAGGTTCGCCAACGACCCCTCTACGCCCTACCCCGTCAGCTATTACAACGGCCTGTTCGCCAACAGCTACGAAGGCCTCGACCACTACTGGCGGCAGATTTCCTATAACACCATCAACCTGATTGGCTCCACCACCACAACGCAGTGGGTTACGCTGCCCCACCCGCGCCTCTATTACATCCCCAACAACAACACCAGCGCCAATCTGGGGCAGCTTGCTGAAGACTGCACCCGCGCCGCCGACAGCACGATTCGCTTTCCCAATTTCGTCGGCATCAATCTGATGTTCAACGCCCCGCTCGACTGCTGCGCCTGGGGCGGGACGTATGCGCTGAATCTGGATGACGAAATCCGCACCTACCGCGTGACCTGGCTGCCGCCCTGGGCACAGGGGCCGGACGTGATCGCGCATGAGATGGGACACGGCTTTGGGATGCCGCATTCGTCGGGGCCAGCGAACAACCCGCCGACCGGATTCAGCGTGTATGTCAGCCAGTGGGATGTGATGAGTGTCTCCGGCGGGGCGTGTGCCGATCTGGACAACGCCACCTCACAGTTCTGCATCCCGCCGGGGCCGATTGCCTACCATCGAGAACTGGCCGGGTGGATTCCATCAAGGCGCATCGCAACGGTGCAGCCGGGTGATTCAGTCACGGTCACGCTGGAACGGCTGACGCAGCCCCAATCCGGCAGCAGTATCCTGATGGGTAAAATCCCGATCAACAACTCCCCCACCCGCTTCTACAGCGTGGAAGTGCGCCTGACCAACGGCGGCTATGACCAGAGTGTGCCGGGGAACGC
The DNA here is from genome assembly GCA_033762735.1 of bacterium. Taxonomy (GTDB): domain Bacteria; phylum Chloroflexota; class Anaerolineae; order Aggregatilineales; family Phototrophicaceae; genus JANRLJ01. The sequence continues at coordinate 34,249 of JANRLJ010000093.1, forward strand.
GGTCGTGATTCATGATGTGGACACCACCCGTACTACTAATGCCGGACATGCCTTCGTAGTGGATGCGGACAACAACTTCAACGTCAACGACGCCGGGGCGCGGTGGATGCCGGGGGAGACGTTCTACGACCCGGCCAATAACATTCGCATCCAGGTCGTCAGCGCCAGCGGCACAACCTTCACCGTGCGCATGACCAACAATGCCCTGCCCTGCGACACCGAAGTCGCCATTGGCAGCATCACCAGCCTGGTGAATGCAATTAACAGCGCCAACAACAATCCCGATACAAACGTGCTGTGCCTGGGCGCGAACAGCACCTACAGCGTGACCAGCATCAACAACAACACCGGGAGTCCCAACGGCCTGCCCGTCATCCGCACCCCGATTGTGATCCAGGGACGCGGCGCCACCATCACCCGTGCCGGGAACGCCGTCGATTTCCGTCTGTTCTACGTCAACGGCGCGGGTTCGCTCACGCTCAATAACGTGACGGTGCGCGGCGGTGTGGGCGGGAATGCGCATGGACTGACGCAGGCAGGCGGCGGGGTATTCGTGCAGGGCGGCACGTTCAACGCGGTCGCCGCCACTATCACGGCCAATAATGGCCTGGACGGCAGCGGTGTGGCGGTCAGCGGCGGCACGGCGACGTTTTCCAACAGCAATGTGACCGATAACCAGGGTGATGGGGTGCTGGCGCGGAATTCCGGCTCTCCTGTGAACCTGACCATCAACGGGACGACCTTCGCCCGCAACGGACGCAGCGGCATCCGGCGATTGCAGGAAGTCAACCTGAATGTGCAGAACAGCATCATTCAGGACAATCGCGGCACGGGCATCACCAGCGAGAGCAGCCGCCCGGCCATCATCAACCTGAGCTGTGTCGTGCGCAACAGTGCCCCGCCCGGAACGCCCAACGGCATCAACGCCAGCGCTGCATTGAACGCCGAATCGAACTGGTGGGGCAGCAGCGATGGCCCCTCCGGCGCGGGCGCAGGCCAGGGCGACAGCGTGAGCGCGACCGTCGATTTCCAGCCGTTTTCCAGTACGCCGCTGCTGGGCTGCCCTGCCCGCGTTCGCAATGATGGGATCGCCAGTGCCGAAGTAATTCCCGATGTGCCGTATGAGTACGTTCAGGACATCAGTGGGGCGACCAGAGATGCCGCTGATCCAACGCTGTGCGCGGCGGATTTCTCGCGCACGGTGTGGTTCCGTTATACCCCTGCGGAAAATCATGATCTGGTCTTCAACACTTCCGGCAGTGATTTCGACACGGTGATCGCGGTCTATACAGGCAGCCCCGGCAGCCTGACGCAGGTCGCCTGTAACGATGACTCTGGCGAAAACCCCACCTCACAGGTCAGCTTCGACGCGGTGGCCGGGACGACCTATTTCCTGCTGGCGGGGGAAGTGGGGAATACGTCCTCCAGTGCGCCGCGCCCGCTGATCGTGCGGGTGCTCGACCCGACCGCTTCCATCGCTGGCCGCGTGACCGACGAGGCAGGCACACCGCTTGCGAACATTCAGGTCGGTCTGGAAGGGTCAGACATCACGGCCTGCACCAACGCCGACGGCACCTATGTGCTGAACGCTGTGCCGCTGGGCGGTTATCCGGTGTACGCAGGCGGCGATAACGACTGCGCGGGCGGCTCTGACGGCTATTTCGTGGAGTGGTATCAGGAACAGCGCTATCCCATCCAGACGGTCGAAGTCTACAGCGATGTGACCAACATCAACTTCACGCTCACACCCGCCGCCGTCGTTACGGGTGTGGTGCGCGACACGAACGGCACACCGCTGGAGGACATCAAAGTCGGCGTGGAATCGACGGAGATGGTCTATACCTGCACCGATGAAAACGGCGCCTACACACTGCGTGTCCCGCTCGGTCAGCAGGTGGTGTACGCGGGCGGTTACACCTTCAGCTATGACGTGTATGATGAATGCTCCGACGAGACCGCTTACCGGGTGCGTCGCTGGTGGCAGAATGCGGATGCACTGGCAGCGGCCACCCCACTCACGTTCACCACACCCGGCCAGCAGGCCAGCAGCATCAACTTCACGCTGGCACAGGGCGGCGCAATTGCGGGTACGGTGGAGAACGAGCCATATCAACTGGTGTGCACCTACGAGTACGACGCGGCCACGCTCGACCAGAGCAGCGGGCCATACTGCGCCTATACCGATGAGTTCAGCGAGTACATCATCTATGGCGTTCCTGTTGGAACAGCACGTGTGCGGCTGATGGGGCAGAACCTCGCGCGGACGTTTTATCAGAACTCAGCTGCTTTTGCGGGCGCGACTCCGGTCAATGTGACCGCCGAGCAGATTACCCAGAATATCAATTTCACCGCGTCCCCTGCCCGCCTCGTGAGTGGCCGGGTGTTCGCGGATGATGGCACGACTCCCCTGCCCGGTGTGACAGTCTCGCTGGCGGACGGTTCCTATCCCGAATGCACCGACAGCAACGGCAGTTACACACTGCAACTGCCCGTTGGGACGCACATCATCCGGGCAGGCGCAGGCATTTGCAGCAGCACGGTCGAATTCGGCACCCAGTACTACAACACCAGCCTGACTCGCGCAGGGGCAACCCCGGTCGTGGTGGGCGAAAGCGACATTGAGGGCATCAACTTCGTGCGCAACGCGGTCGTCCCGCCGCCGCTGGCGCTGACCGCACCCATCGAAACGATCACCAATGCCTATGGAAATCCGACTTACACCTGGACAGACACGGGCGCGGCCAGCTATGAACTGGCGGTGTGGCTCATTAACCCAACCGTGCCGACCGTGACACCGCCGGGGACGGTGGTGGTCTATCTGCAAAATCTGGCGCGGACGACCTACTGCGACGAGACGACATGCAGCATCGAACCGACCACACAGCCGACGGCGAACGAAAACGCGCGGCTGGTGAATGGGCTGTATTATGTCTATCTGCGCACCGGGGCGAATGGTCAGTGGCAGGGGCCGTTCGAGTTCACGCTGAATGCACCACCTACCACACCACCAACGCTGAATCCAGTGACGGGAACGGATACGCTGCGCCCCACCTTCAGCTTTACGCTGGAAGGCGCGGCGGTCTATACCACTGGGCTGCGCTTCTATCTTGCTGTGGCGGATACCTTTGGCAGTGGTGCGCCCCTTGTGGATACCTGGTACAGCCGGGCACAGCTTTGCGGCAGCCCGACCGGGACGACGTGCAGCCTGCCAGCGCCGCTTGATCTGAGCGACAACACCGATTACACGCTGGTCATGCAGGGGTATGGTCCCGGCGGCTACAGCGCGGGTGGCGCATTTAATAACGGCTGGAGCCGGGTCGATTTCACGGTCGATCTGGTGCGCCCGCCCGTCCCGCAGATCACGCAGATCGACATCAATCAGGGCAGGCCGACCATCGTCTTCACCACTGACGCGCTTGCCACCCGCCACTACGTCTCCATCTACAACTGGACGCTCAACCGCTGGGAATACAGCGGCTATCATCAGAAGACGGGCGATGCCGCGCTGGTGTGTGACTCCTCAACCTGTGCGCTGCATCTGGAAGCGCTGGTGCTGAACAACGGCAGCTATTCCGTGTTTGTGAATGCTGATGGCCTCAGCGGTGCGAGCGAAGGCGGCGCGTTCGGGAACGGCTTCGGCGGCCCCACCGAGCCAACCGTGACTAACGAACCCGGCGATTTTGTGCTGGCGTTCAATCCGCCCGCGCTGGTGACAGGGCTGACGGCCAGTTCCAGCGGGAGTAATGTGCAGATCACCTGGCAGGGCGTGCCGGGCGCGACCTGGTATCGCGTGTGGGTGGGAACGACCAACGCCGGACAAACCACCTTCTTCGAGTGGCGCTCGTCGGATTCGCTCGGCTGCCCGGCGATGGGGACTTGTACCGTGTCGATTCCGCTGGCGCTGTCCTCCGGCGGGACGTACTACGCGGCGGTGATGTCTGCCGGACCAGGTGGGATGAGCAGCGGCGGGCCGGTGAACAACGGCTTCGCGGTGTCCGAAAGCTTTACGGTGCCGTAAAACCTGCACTACAATTTTTCTGATCGCAGCGACAGAGGTGGCTCAGCGAGTCGCCTCTGTTGGAATCAGGAGGATGGTTTATGGTCGCGCTCCCGAAAGAAAAATGGACGGTCGAAGCTTATCTCGCCTTTGACAGCGCCCAACCGGAAAAACACGAGTTCTTCAACGGCGAGGTTTACGCCATGACTGGGGCGAGCCGCCGTCATGGACAAGTCACCGGGAATACCTTCGCCGCGCTGCATAGTCAGCTTCGTAAACAGCCCTGCGAAATTTACGTGGCCTATCTGCGGGTGAAAGTGCAGACCAACGGCGATTATGCCTATCCCGACATCGCCATCGTCTGCGGCGAACCCCAGTTTGAACGCACCCCACTGGAGACGCTGCTTAACCCGACGGTGCTGATCGAAGTCCTCTCCCCCTCGACCGAGGGTTATGATCGCGGCATCAAATTCCAGAGCTACCGCGCCCTCGACTCGCTGCGCGAATATCTGCTTGTGAGCCAGAACACCGCCCACATCGAGCATTACACGCGGCAGGGCGAGCAGTGGGTGCTGCGGGACGTGATTGGGCTGGACGGGGTTCTCAGTCTGGAGAGCATTGGCTGTACGCTGGCGCTGGCAGACGTATACGAGAAAGTGCAGTTTGACGAAGCGGACTGATCCGTTTGTAAAAAATTTACGATGATTTCAAAAACGCAACCCGGCGTCGTGATATAGTTTAAGGTGGCGCTCATAAAATAGGATAAGACAAGCAAAGCCCCTATGCTTTCATCGCCATTGCAGCGGTCTTGATCCGAGCCTGAACACCATCCATTTACGACAGAGGGCTTATTCACTGATGAAAAAACGCATTCTTCTCCTGGGGTTCATCCTCATGGCGGCGCTGCTGCTGCCGCTCAGCGTCCAGGCGCAGGCCGGGCAGTGCGACGGCACATCGGGCAACAACACCATCAACTGCACCTCCAACCCCACCACGCCCAATATCAACATTGATGCCAATTTAGGCAATGACATTATCACCGTCGCGGCAGGCGTTCAGGTCGGTGACATCTATGGGGACGGCATGGCGGTTTCCACGGTAATCGACGCCAGCGGCAGCGCACCCTCTATCGGCAATGGCGGCGCGGATACCATTACGAATAACGGCGTGGTCATCAGCGATAACAATATTGTGGGAGATTATGTCACCAGCCTTACCTTGAGCGGCGGCGCCAACGGCAACGGCGGCAACGATACCATCGTCAACAACGGCCCGGCCTATAACCTGATCGGTGATTTCGCAACGGGCAACGGCGGTGACGATACCATCACCAACAACAACAGCGTCTACACGATTATCGGTGACGGGCTGGCGAATGACGGCAGCGGCGGCGACGACGACCTTATCAACAGCGAAGGCGCAGTTGCCTACTACATCGCGGGCGACGGTAAGCTGAACGACGAGGACAACATCGGCAATGGCGGACAGGACACTATTACCAACGATGGCACGGTTCTGGTCGATATTTTCGGCGATGCCATTGTGGAAGAAAACGCCACCTTCCCCAGCGGCAGAGGCGCAGCAGATGAAATCCGCAACGGCGGGCGCGTCGGCGGCGTGATCTATGCCGAGGGCGGCGACGATTTCGTGCGCCTGTGGGATGGCGCCAACGGCGGCACTGACAATCTGCTGCCTATCGACGGCGGCACTGGAAATGACCGCCTCGCGTTTGAACTGGATTACACCACGATCAACCAGCTTTACGGCACCCCGGCGGCGGGCATCGCCACGCTGGACGGGCAAAGCTTCCAGTGGGTGAACTTCGAGCAAATTCTGAATGTCCCGCTTCCTGTGCTGACTGCCCCGACCGGGACGATTAACACCAACTACGGCAATCCCAACTACGTATGGAACGTGGTTCAGGGTGCGCAGAGCTACGGCTTTTACATCGATGACGCGGCCAACGACGGCACCCCCTTCTACCGCAACGACAACCTCGCGCCAGCCACCTACTGCAACGCCTCCACCTGCACCTTTAACCCGGTGACGCTGAGCGAAACGGCGCGGCTGCCCCGTAACGGCGAATATGTGGTCTATATCTGGTCGATTGTGAACGGCAGTCTGGGCGGCGTGGGCGGCCCGTTCCGCTTCACGCTCCAGGCCAATCAACCTGCGCCGCCGAGTGTGCTTGCGCCGACGGGCATCGACACCTTCCGCCCGACGCTGCGCTGGACGCTGAACGCCAACAGCGATTTCAGCACTGCCTTCCAGCTTTATGTCGTCCCGAAGGCGCAGTTCGACGCGGGCAATTTTACCCCGGCCTTCCTGCAATGGTTCTGGCGGGCGGATCTGTGCGGCGGCCCGACCGGGACGACATGCAGTTTCGCGCTGCCTGTTGATCTGCTGGATAACACCGCCTACTATTTCGCGATTCAGGGATACGGGCCTGGCGGCTTTAGTACCGGCGGAGAGTTCAGCAACGGCTGGGCACGGGTAACGTTTACGATTGATGTGGCGCGTCCACCGCTGCCCACCCTTGTCAGCGTCAACCCGCAGCAGGGTCGCCCGGCCATCAGCTTTACCAGCAGCGCGGAAGTCGATGCGCATTACGTGGCTGTCTATAACTGGACGGCGGGCGTCTGGGCCTATGGGATGCTGCACGAAAAAGGGATTAGCTCGGCGCTGGACTGCATTGGCACCAACTGCCAGTTGATCGACGACGACATGATCCTGGCGAACGGCACCTACTCGGTCTATGTGAATTCGATTGCCGATGGAGTCCCCAGCGAAGGCGGCCCATTCCTGAATGGCTTTGTCGGGCCGACGGACGGCGCGAACACGACCGAACTAGGTGACTTCACGCTGAATTTCCCCGCGCCAGTCCTGGTGGACGAACTGAGCGCCACCTACAGCACTGGCTCGGTCAGCGCAAGCTGGCAGGCCGTCCCGAACGCCACGTGGTATTACGTGTGGATTGGCACGGCAGGCAGGGCGACGACCAATCATTTCCAGTGGTATTCGTCGATTGCGGGGGGTTGCCCTGCGCCGACCGTTGAAGACCCGCAGACCTGTAACCTGAACATCCCCCTCACGCTTTTCCCCGGCACCTACTACGTCGCGGTGCAATCGGCTGGGCCGGGCGGCTTAAGCACAGGCGGGCCTGTAGGGAACGGGTTCCAGGTCAATCTGAGCGGGTTTGTTGTCCCCGGCAGTTGATCTGAATCCACCCCTTTTGTAAGCAGCAAGGGCGCACCGTTTGATGCGCCCTTGTTGTTTGGTCGATCAGTGCTGGCCGCGCCCGTTTTCGGCCACCACGCCGTTGGTGGGCTGAGCCTGGGTATCGGCTGTGCGCTGCTTCAGAAAATCATCCCGCGCGTTGAGCTGTTCCTTGAGCCGCTGCAACGACTGTTCCAGCACGTCCAGCGACAGTTCCGATAGATCATCATGCGCCACCTGCGTGAGCGCATACACCGCAACCTCACGGATGAACGCCCCCGGTGAACCAACCAGTTCCGGCACGATAGCCTTATGCGCGTCCTGCCACATCACGCCCAGGTAGCGCCGCAGCATCGCTTCCGCATCCGCTGCCGTGCGCATCTCAGGGATGATAAAAATCCGGTCGAGCCGCCCCGGACGCTTCAGCACCCGTTCGTCAATGGCTTCGGGATAGTTGGTCGTGGAGATCAGCAGCGTCCCACGTGGATTGATGTCGGATTCCGACCCATCCAGCACATTCAGGATGAGCGCTTTTTCCTCGTCGTGCAGGTAAGCGTCCAGTTCCTCCAGCAGGATCAGCGAAGGCACATCCGCATTGGCAGCGACCTGCAGGGCGTACTGAATCTTCCCAAAGGTCGAACCATACTGGTCGTTCTGCCCCTTCTGTGCGCTGGAGACATAAATCACCAGGTACTTCTGTGCCAGCGCCCATTTCGCCAGCGCGTTGCACAGCATAGTCTTGCCTGTGCCGGGGACACCCGCCAGCAGCACCTTGCGGAACGGCTTGAGATTCAGGCGTTGATAGACCCCCACGCCCTTTTCATAGAAGGCGCGAACGTCTTCCATCAGTTCGGTTTTCAGGCTGCCCGGCAGCACAATCTCGTCCCATGCGACGGTCGGCACGAAGGCTTCTGTCCGCCCGCCGACGATAATCACCTGTCCAGGCCGATCATAGGCCAGCCGCGTACACTCGTTGCAAAAGGCTGTCCAGGCTGTGCGGAACTCGATTGGAAGCACCGCCAGAGTCACCTGATACCAGTGGTCATCGGAATAGTGCGAGGTCGCCACCAGTACTTCAACGGCCTCGCCGTCCATTTCCGGCGTGAAGCGCAGCACAAACGCGCCAATGCGTCCCGCGATTTCGCTGTGTCCGTTCAGGTCGCTGATCTGTACAACGACGGGCGAGTCAACCGGGATACAGCCCGCGTAACGATAGCCTGCGAATTGAAGCGCTCGATCAATCTTGTCGAGAATGACTGCGTTGGTGGTGTAATTCTGTGACCAGACCGTTATCAGTTCCCGGTTGGGGAAGCGCGGCATCCAGTCCGAGTTGAACCATGCGGCAATCTGCTCCGACTTTAACGTTTTTGCATCAGAAGTTGGTCCACAGGAAAACATTCATCATCCCTGCGCTGGGGGCTTATTTGGCATGTGTCTGAAGCGCGTGTTACCCCATCGCATGTGTTTCTCGCTTCGGATGTCAGTGTAGCGCAGTTTTTGCTTGAGGTCTACAAGGGGTCAAAAAGGTTCACAAAATCATAACAATCGTATTGGTGTCAGAGGCGATAGCACAGCGTCTACCGCCTCATCACTGTTTGTTCGATTTTTATTACTTCGGATCATTCTTCCTGTTCAGCAAAGGTTTCTCGGTCACAAGATCATAGCCAAGCATAGCGGTTACTTCGCCAACTTGCTTTCCAAATAACTTTGCAACTTCCCAGACAATTTCCATTGCGACAGACATAGGAATCTCTTCTGCCCGATCAAGCCTTTCTGTCGCAAGCTTTTCGGTTAGGCGGATGTAGATTAAGGCGTATTCGCCCATGTGATCGCGTAGGTTGGCTTTTTTGTCAATTTTCAATTCACCGCGCAATTGAGCGGTAGTACGCTGCCACAATCCCTTATAAACGGTTTCTGTAGCTTCAACGAAAATAGTTTCAGGCGCATTTATCACGGCGACTTTCAGAGCTTCAACAAATTCTTTGCGTGTTACAATGCCCTGAATTCGTGCCTCAATCCAACTTTCCTGTTTTCCGTCAAGTCTATACTTCTGGACAGTTCGATCAAACGAACGAAACAGGCCAAGTTCGGGGTCTTCGGTTTCTTCAATGCGTTCTGCACCAACTTCGGCAAGCCACATCTTCATCGGTTCCGCTTTAGGAGAAGGTACTGATTGAATTAAACGGAGCGCCTGTCGAGTATTGATTACATCAGTAAAGTACTTTTTTCCATCAGCCGCTGTCAATTTCAGTTGCTTAATCTGGCTAACCAACCCACTCCCTTCCTTGGTGAGTTTGTTTTTGAGAACGTGATAGTAGTTCCTGGCTTTTTTATAGTCAGCATCTATCAAGATTACGATTAAATCGAGAACACTGTAATACCATTCACCTTCGTGCCACTCACGGCGAATCTTACTTCCGTCGATTGGTGTCTGCGGTACTAAATCGTTCATGTTCTACTCCAGACTGCTTATATTTTCAGTGTACTGATTTTATAAGTTAACTGCTTTTAAGTCAAATAAGAGTAAAAATGCAAAAGGGCGAACACCGTGTCCGCCCGCTTGAATTGCTCCAGCTTGTAATGACGTGTGAGGCGCTATTCCCCCTGCGGCACCGGGCGCAGCGAGATGTACCCCAGTACGCGCTGGCCGACGCACCGCCCCTGGCGCATCCCGTTTTCGATGGCCGTGCGGAAGTGGATGCCCCCGTACAGGCGCGAGATGGCGGCTTCGGTCGAGGCGGCCTCGAACGAGGTAAAGCTGCGCGGGGCTTCGCCTTCATCCACATGCGTGTTGTCGGTAAAGGCGACGATGCCAAACATGGTCGTCAGCACTTCCGCCGCCGCCGCGCTCACCACCGAATGGCCGGACGGATATTCGGGGAACGGCGGGGTCTGGATGTAGGGCTGCCAACTGCGGCGGATGTTATCGTGGATATACGTTTCCGGGCGCAGCAGATTGTACTGATACTTGAGCGACCAGCAGGAGATAAAGGCATCACCGAGCGCCATCCCGACCAGCGCATACATTTCCGCCGCGCGGCTGAGAGGCAAATCAAGATGCTCGACCATCTGGTTTTCAATGCTCACCCAGTGCCCGGCGGGGGTGCCGCTGACAGCAGGGGTATCCACCCACCAGCGGGCAATCGCCTGCTGTTCGGGGGTGAGGTTTTCGCCCACTTCCTTCACTTCCATCGCCTGGGCATAGAAGGCCGAGTTTTCGTCGGTGCTGTAGTCGATGTTCATGTTGACGGCGCATTCGTCCGCATAGCCGAGGGCGAAAGGCCGAATCTGCCCCCAGTAGGGTTCTGCCGGGTTGGTGCCTTCGGTCGTGGGCACCCACATCCCTTCCCCGGTGGGCAGCGTGTATTCCATCGTGCGGGTTTCCGCGAAGTTATCCCCGGCAATCCAGGCGTTCAGTTCCTCCGCCAGCATGTCGCCGTAGTCCAGCGAACGCCGCACGACCGATGCACCGACTTCCTTGGTGCGGGCTTCGGCCTGCGACAGATACAATTCCTGAATCGCGTCCAGCGTTTCCTGCGAGGGATTGGGGAACAGCCCTTCGATGACACGGGCTAAGGCCGCGTTCGCTACCGACGCCCAATCATAAACCTGGCCTTCTTCCGGCAGCGGCAGATCGTTCATGCCCTGCACCTGCCCGCCAATGGAGTAGTTGCCGGGGATGCCATTGACGACCGCTTCATAGGCCGTCACGCCTGCATAGGCATACATGCGCGAGGCCGCCGGGGCAGAGATGCGCTCCACTTCGATCCGATCATAGAGCAGCGTCATCCATTCGACCAGCGGGGTGGGATCCATTTCGGTTGCAAGGGGACTTTCTTCCTGCGCAAAGGAGATGGACAGTCCGCCGACCAGCCCAACCAGCGCCACCAGCAGCAGCGCGACGATCAGACGACGATGTGCAAAGGGATAAAAACGAGACATGATGTGGATTCCTCGTAGTGGTCATTTGTGTGGCAGTCAATTTCTATTGTAAGGAGAATTCACCTGTATGGCGCACCGACTTTCGAGTGATACCGCACAGGGTTCACCTTCCGCCCTACCTCTCTTTTTATACGAGAACACGGCGGTTGTCGTCCTGACGAAGACTCGGTGCAAATCCGTCGTTTGCCCTATTTACGGGATTTTTAGAATTTGAACCACAGAGGCACAGAGAACGCGGAGGATTACGGACAAGTCGGATTGCAGGACACGGCATGGCGTATCCCTACGAAAACATCGCGCGTTTTTTGGTTTGTACTTAAAACCAATCACTAAAAACTGACCACCATAAACTCCCCATCTCCGACCAAAGTCTGAGCCAAATTCTTGCTTAAGGATGAAGGCGGCCAACACAGAGTGTTGTTTAATCAGGGTGTCAATCAACACAAACAGTAACAACCTGTCTCCCCCATCCAACCCATCCAACCCATCCTGCCCGCCCTGACCGTCACCAGACAGTCGGGGCGAACGGCGTTTTTGGGGATGAGATCAGCCTGAACGGTCTGTATAATCTCGCACATGGCAAAATGGGACTGGCTGACCAAACCGAGCGAACCGTACACCTGGGGCTTTGCGCTGCGCGTGATTGTGAAAGCGACGGCGCTGTTTGTTCTGGTCAACCTGGTCTTCGCCCTGGTGCAGCCCGTTCCGGCGCTGGGGCACGTCTCACTCTATAACACGCTGCTGCCGGGGCGCGACCGCCTGCCCTATGGTGAGAACCCGGCGGAATCCTACAACCTCAGCCTGTACAGCCTCCCGGCCATGTTCGCCGCGCATGAGATCACCCGCCCGAAAGCGCCTGATGAATTCCGTGTCGTGCTGCTGGGCGATTCGGGCACATGGGGCTGGCTGCTGGAAAACGACGATACGCTCAGCGGACAGTTGAACGCGCTTGATCTGCGCACGAACGATGGTCGCCGCGTGGTGGTCTACAACCTCGGCTACCCGATCATGTCGCTGACCAAAGACCTGCTGATTCTGGAACGGGCGATGGCATACGAACCGGACTTGATCGTCTGGCTGGTCACGCTCGAATCCTTCCCGCGTGAGCAGCAGCTTTATCCGCCGATTGTGCAGAACAACGCAGCGGCAGTGCGGCGGCTGATTGACACTTACAACCTTGCGCTTGACCCGGCTGATCCACGTCTGGTGGAAACGGACTTCTGGCAGAACACGCTTGTCGGGCAGCGGCGAGCGCTGGCGGACTGGATGCGCTTGCAGCTCTACGCCTTCCCCTGGGCGGCGACAGGTGTCGATCAGGCCATTCCGGCGGAATACACACCGCGCACATCAGACTTCGACGAGGATGTCCGTTGGAACGGTTTTGACCACCCGCAGCCGCTTACCGAGGATGATCTGGCGTTTGAGGTGCTGCGGGCGGGGGCAGAAATGGCGGGTGATGTCCCCGTATGGGTTGTCAATGAACCCATGTTTATCAGCAGCGGCGAGAACAGCGACCTGCGCTACAACGCCTTCTATCCGCGCTGGGCGTATGACGATTACCGCGAACAGTTGACGGATATGTCTGAGTCCGATGGTTGGCGCTATCTCGATCTGTGGGATTTCCTTCCGCCCGATGAATTCACCGACAGCCCGGTTCATACCACCCCAGAAGGTGCCCGTCTCGTGGCCGAGCGGCTGGCACAGCTTTTCTCCGAAAATTCCGCGTTCTAATTTCCCCCATCTTTCAGGGGTAACAGCAAGCAAAAATGGGCGCATCATTGGATTTAAGTGATGGACTAATTTTAGTATTCATTCCAGAAGATTAGGCGCTGCACGGCAGCACTGGAGCTTACGATGCAACCCCAAGACCCCGCCCCTTATGACGTTTGCAGCGACGAGATGATTTTTTCGCGGGCGTTTGTTGCCCGGCTTAAACGGCGCGACCTTACCGCCTGGGATAAGGCCTTCACGCATTATCAGACCGCACTCCAGCAGACCATCCGCTCCACCCTCTCCAAGTCGCAGCTTCCGGCGGAATGGCTGACCTCGATTGAACACCGCACCTGGCTGACCGCGATGGAAAAAATCGGTGAATTCCAGACCGGGCGCAGCAGCGATTTTCTCCTCTGGCTGAACGCCATCCAGCACAACCTTATCAAGGCCACCAGCAGCAAACAGCGCAGGCATTGATCTTCAGCCTCATCAGGTGGGAGCAACAAAAGGTTTTCAGAAATCGAGGAGCAGGATGGGCTGTCGTGGCTGATCCTGCTTTTTTGATTCAGGTACAAAACATGGAACAAAATGTGGAACAAATGTTTCACCTTTGTACCCGAAAATGTTGTAGGCTGTGGGGTATTGCTGAGGCTGTTGGAATCAGAAGTGAGGAACTTGTTGCAATGCGATTAAAATTCGGATACACTGTGACACAAGTGGAAATATCCACACGCGACACAGCACATTAACACGGTTGATTGCAGGCAACAAAAAAGGGCGCTTTACCCCGCCCAATTCCTGCCAGCAGCGGAATCCACCCGCCACCAACACCTGTCAGTATATCACAGGTTAGAAGGGTTAGCGAGGGGCGTTATCCGCTGTAAGCGAGGGATAACGCCTTTTTTTATTCAACCTTCATGTTTTGTTGATGCTGCGTTTGTGGCCGTCAGCGGTTTTTCCATAGAAAACAAAAAGCTCGCTTGCACACGAGCTTGTTCGGGATTTGCTTACCGTTCGTCTCTCTGCGTTTGGATGGCGTAAGAGCGAACAGACAACCGGGATGCCTTTAGCAGGGCAGCCCTATTAATCAAGTAAATACACGTTGGTGCGTATTCATCTCACCTCACCCATACAAGAGTGAGGAGTGTTGGTGTGAAACGCGCATACCTACGCGCATACCTATTAGAAAGATAAATCTGCGTTGGATGTGAATCAACGAAAAACGGCCTGTTTTCGGGTCGAATCAGGGCAAAAACAGGCCATTTTTGCCCAAAACTTGATTCAGCCGCTCAAAAATCGCGCTCAGGTCTTCCTGCGGCAGGGGTGGTCACTGCTCCCGATTCGGGGTGCCGCAGACCCCCAGAATGCCAAACGGCCCGCCCTCCCCTCCTGGCGCGAGTACCAGTCCCGACCACCGACTCTGGATGAGGTCGAAGGCTGGCTGGCCTCTGGCGCGGTTGGACTGGGCATTATCACGGGTGCAGTCAGTGGCCTTGTTGTCCTCGATATTGACCATCCCGATCAGGCAGAAGCCTTCCTCAAAACCTGCCCCGATCTTGCCCAGACGTTCACGGTTCAGTCCGGTCAGCGTCGTCTCCCGCACTACTACTTTGCGCTTCCGCCTGCTATGTCATGCCCCTCTCGGCGGCGGACGGGTGTCGAACTGCGCAGCGATGGGCAGTATGTGGTCGCTCCGGGAACAGTAGTAAATGGCGCTCGATGGGAAGTGGTCGATGCTCAGCAGCCCCGCGTTCTGACCCCCAGGGATTTAAAACGGCTGCTGGCTTTCGTGGGCGGGAAGGCTGGAAATGTACCCAGTGGTGACAATTGGAGGATGGCTGCACAGGATGCAGCGCTTCCAAATGTACCCAGTGGTGACATTTCACGTTCTGGCATCAGGAAGCCTCAATCGAACCAGCGCGAACAAAATGTACCCACTGGTGACAATTGGCTGATCCATCGCTATCGGCAGTGTGCTTCTCAGATTGGGCGGAACAATGCGCTGTTCGAGATGGTCTGCAATGCGCGGGATCGCGGCTGGCAGCAGAATGATGTGGCGCGGCTGCTGGTGGGTGTGCATGTAACCCAACCTCCGCCAGCAGACCATGAACCAGAGACTCCGGCGCAGCGCCAGCGTGAAGCCTATGCCACGATTGCCAGCGCCTTTACCCGGCCAGCCCGTTCGCCCCGGCCAGCGACCGATCACAGCCACAGCGGTCAACTTCCCAATGCGGTGCGCGAGAAGCTGTTACAGCTTGGGCTGGATTACGTTGCACGGGTGCTGGATGGGCTTCTAATCGCGGGATTCCGCGCAGGCCAGCGGCTTACGGCGGCGGTGGCTTACCAGGCGATCAAGGCTTTTGGAGTCGGACGCAATACGGTTTATGACGCACTCAAAGCAGCCACATCAGCAGGGGTAAAGCTGTTCCGTCCGGCGGCATCCGACGATCAAATGTCACCAGTGGGTACATTTAGCGTTGATAGTGCGACGACTGATGCTGAGAGCGAATTGTCACCAGTGGGTACATTTTCGGGTCAGGCAGCGCCGTCCGGCCAGCCGCCCGCCGCGCCCACCCCGGCGGCTGACCCTTCTCCCCCCGGCCCCCTCAACCCTGCTGACGCTGCGATGCGCTGTGCTGAACAGATCACCAATCAATGCTTTATTGGTAGGGTCACAAAGCCGGGAAAAACTCCGGGGCGACCGGAACAGATCCTCCTAATGCCCTCGAACAGCGATCTGTGTGCCGTCTTAGAGGTAAAGCCGCTGCGCACCGACACCCTGAGAGGCGACGATCTGCGCTCGCCAGCCGCCTATCGTGCCGCGCTGCATAAGGCATTGATCGCCCGTGCACCAGGGCAGTATCCGCGCCGCTGGCAGGCGGAACGGCTGGGTGTCTCTAAAGAAAGCTGCCGCCGCTATGAGCGTCAGAGTGGGATTCAGCCCATCCCGGTTTATCACATGGTCGCCCTGGATTGGCGCAATCTGGAGCGAACGCTGCCCGACGAACCACTGCCGGGGACGTTTATCGAGGACGAACAGGGCAGGCGCTACCCGGCGCTGCTGCCGCTGGCGAGAGGGTTGATGGCGCGGAAAAAGGCGCTTGTCTACCGCCGACAGGACGCCAATTACTACACGGTGCGACCGCTGGAAGCCGGGGAAATTGTCACCACTGGGTACAATTCCGCCACTCACGCGACCGTTGAGCAGGTTCAGCGAAATGTCACCAGTGGGTACATTTCGGATGAGTACGGCGCTGCGAACAGGAGCGCGACATCTGCAAATGTCACCAGTGGGTACATTTCGACGCCTTCTGATGCTGTCCAGGCTATAGGTCAAAATGTCACCAGTGGGTACAAATCAGCGCTGCAACCGCCTCAAAATGTCACCAGTGGGTACAAATCAGCGCCGAAAACACAGGAAAACGTTATAAATTCTTCTTATAGTCATAAACTTGTGACACAAATTGTCACAAGTTCGCGTTCCCCTGCCACCTCTATCGGTGGGGGAGGGGGAGTCAAAAACACTTCGCAATCGCGTGATTCCAGCGACTCCATTACCCGCTGTACAGATCAGCTTTATCACGCACTTCGCCGCATCAATGCTGAAAAATCGCTGACGAGAAAAGCCGCTCGTGACGTGGTCGAAGAATACGGCGTGGCGATGGTGGATAGAGCACTGCGCGTCCTGATCCGGCGTGAGGGCTTACACAACCCGGCAGGCTTCGTGAAGACATGGCTGCGCGGTGAAGCACTGAACCAGCGGGCAAAAGCGGGTGAACGCTTCCTATCACAGCCAAAAAAGACAGCACGAAAACCAGGCGCACAACCAACCTCGACACCATCCGCTGCAACACCCGAATCGCATGAGGACTGGCTGCGGCGGCTGCGCGAGTCACCCTATACCGCGTTCCTCGCGAATGCCGATCAGATTTTGAACGGGGGAAAAAACGAAATGTCACCAGTGGGTACATTTAGCGAAGCGGCGACCTCATGAGTCACGTCTTCGTAGGGCGCAGCACGCTACGCCCGTATCATGATCGCGTTTTGATGATGTGGTGACATTTCGCAGGATTAATAAAGCAGGCTGTCGATCTGGTCCAGCATCCGGCGCACTTTAGCCGTCATCTTCTTTAGCTCGGCTTTCGTCTCCGGTGTTGCTTCGCCAAGATGGTCATGCAGCATCGCCAACTGTTTAACGGTCTGCACAAGCTGCTGTTCGCTGAACTTGGGGTAAAGTCTTTCACCGCGCTTGAGCGCCGGATCATCTGGCAGGCGAATGGGCTCTGCTGATTCTGAGGCAGATGCAGCCGCACGAGGGGAGTCGGTCGTCTCGCCTTCCAATAGTGAGGCGTTTTTGCGCTCTTTGGCGAGCCACGCATTGAACTGCTCCCGCGCCAGTTTGGGCGTCAGGTTCACCAGATCGCGCAGGATGCTTTCAGGGCAGTTGGTGTCGTCCGCCGCCTTCCAGACATCGTTGGGCAGCGTAAGCAAATCCCGGTAGCGCTTGATCGCATTGCGGTGGGTAAACCCCATCGCCGTCAGCAGTTGTTCGCTTCTGCCATGTGGCAGCCGCGAGTCCGCAACCTGGGCATAAAACTCGCGCTCGTGGGCAAAGGCTTCAAACGGCTTGAACGTCTTCTGATCGTTGTCGTTCCGAGAGAGCAAGTCCATCATCAGCAGCGCGAACTGGCGGGCGCGGGCAATGGCGTTCAGATTGGCGCGGGCAGTGTTCTCGGTCGCCTGCCGCCAGATGTCCAACCCCTTCATCTCACGCGCGGGGATTTTGCTCCACAGGCCGCGTTCATCAGGCGTTCCCGGTCGGCCATCAAAGTAGCCGTTGAGCAGGTGATAGGAGAGCCAGCGCCGTTCACCCGTCTCCAGTTGATAGTGATTCACAATCCCAAAATCGTTCTTCACCGGAATTACAGTAATAGGATTGGTAAGTCCTTTTTGGTGGCGGATGCTGATTGCTAGTTCGATGAGTTGCAAAAAGGCGGTTTCAATCGGGCCGGGGTCTTCCAGCCGTCCATCCTTATCCGGCTGCTGAAGCATATGTTCATCCAGCGGGAACGGCCAGCCGCGCTCTTTATGAATGGCGTCGAGCCAGATGTCGAATAACTCCCCGATGGTCGAAAGGTTGCCGTTCCACTGCTCCCGCACTTCGGAAGGAATCGCACGGCGCGGCTGCTTTGGGTCGGGCTTGATCTCAAAGATGCCAACCAGTTGAATGCGTTCACTGCGAGCATCCACTTTGGCGATGTCACCGAAAATCGCGCTGTCTACCTTTTCAAACGAGGGATCAATCGCTGACTTGGATTCGCCAAAGGACAGATCGACCGACGACTTAAAATCGCGTTTCCCCATGAGTTTCAGATCGCCTCCGCCATTTCCACCATCTGCCAGGCTTCGGCGGCGGCTTTCGTCTCCGGCGCGAAGTTGAACAGGCAGCGGCGGGCAAACGAGGCCTGATTCCACACCGTCGCCAGTTTGATGGCCGGCCACACCAGCTTGCCGAAACGCTCGTTCAAAATCTGGATGCCATATTCATCCGCCTGGGTGCCGATGCGGTACATGGTGGGAATAATGCCGCCGACCTCGACTTCCGTCAGCCCGACATGCTTACGCGCCTTCGAGGCTTCATCGCGGCGCTTAAGGCTTTCGATCAGCCCATCAAAGCTGAGGTATTCGCATTTGGTCGGGTACAGAATCGCGTCCGTCGCCATGTAGATACTGCCGTGCAGCAGGGACGGGGTAGGGGCGGTGTCGAAAATAATCATATCAACCACGTTCGCTAGTTCCTGAAAGCGGTTGCGCACGACCATCACGTCCGACACCATCAGGGGAATCACACGGGTGGAGGCATCCGACGGTACGACCAGCAGTTCGCCTTTGACGGTCTGCCCCGGAGGGCCATAAATTTCCGGCGGGATACGCTTGAGCGCCTGCTGGAAGGGCAGTTCGCGCACGAGCAGGTCATGCAGCAGCGGCTCCTTTTGCAGCCCCATCGCCACGGTGGCATGTCCCTGCGGGTCGGCATCCACCAGCACCACGCGCTTCCCCCGAATCGCCATCCCGGCGGCGATATGCGTGGCGAGTGTGGTTTTGCCTACCCCGCCTTTTTCATTCAAAAGCGTAATCACGCGCATGTTGGTTGTCCTTTATCTCCAGGTATTGATTGGTCGCCAATGGCTGTCGCGAATGGCTTGCGTCCGCAAACACTTACAGGAAGAAATCGAATCATGATTCGATTATTTGGTTCTCGCCCGTCTCGAAAGGAGCGGCTTCTCGGTCACGAGGTCATAGCCCAGGATTTGACTGGTGGCTTTGGCCTGCTGGCTGATGAGCTTGGCAATGCCCCATACGATGTCGCGCGCCACCTCCTCGGTGACGGTTTCCGCCTCTCGCAGTTTGTCGGTCGCCAGCCGCTCAGCTAACCCGGTGTAGATCAGGGCGTACTGCCCGAAATGATCGCGCGGATTCTGATCGGTTTCGATGTTGAGTTCCTGGCGCAGTTGAGCGGTCGTGCGATCCCACAGGCCCTTATAGAGTTTTTCGGTCGTCTGGGCGAAGATGGTCGGCGGGGCATTCAGAACCGCCACCTTGAGCGCTTCCACAAAATCCATGCGGGTGACGATGCCCTGTGCGCGGGCTTCAATCCAGGCTTCCGGTTTTCCATCGCGGCGGTATTTGTCAATCGTCCGATCCAGCGAGCGGAACAAGCCCAGTTCCGGGTCTTCGGCTTCTTCCAGCCGTTCCCGCCCCAGCCGCGCCAGCCACAGTTTCATCGGTTCAGCTTTGGGGGATGGGATAGACTGAATCAGCCGGAGCGCCTGCTCGGTGTTGACCACATCCGTCAGGCGGCGTTTGCCATCCAGCGCGACCAGCTTGAGCTGTGTGAATTCGCCCAGCGTGTCGTTGCCTTCGCGCTTCAGGCGGTTGCGGAGGACGTGATAGTAATTCTTGGCGCTTTTGATGTCCGTGTCGAAAAGCTCCGCGATGATGTCGATGACGCTGTAATACCACTCGTCCTTGTGCCACTCCCTCCGGATGTTCCGACCGTCAATCATGCTGTTTGGAACAAGTTCATTCATACAGAGTCCCCAGACACAATGAAAATGAAAGCAGTTTATGTTTCAAGTGTCTGGATTTTAAACCCTTTTGTGATCTTGTCAAAAAGTGATGAGCCAGTGATGCTGTGTCTGAAAATGGACAGGCAATCACGGTAAGTTAGCGGCGGGGGAATTGCGTGAACGACCCGGCTGTGGTTCAATGAGCGCCGTTTGATGAAGACAGGGACCGACCATGACCGAACGCACAGGCGACGCACTGCGCGACCTGATCGCCTCCACGCTCGATTTTTACGACCGCTTCGGCGTGCAGCCGACGCTGGACGGCGCGACCAATGTCTTCCACGAGGAAGTGGCCGAATTTATCGAAGCCGCCCAGGCTGGGACTGATCACGATCATACAGCAGAGGAAGCGGCAGATGTGCTGGTGACGGTGATTGGCTTATGTAAGGCCGCCGGGGTGGACACTGAAAGGCTGATTCAGCAGGTCTACGCCGTCATCGCCAAGAACGACGCCAAGACTCATGAGACGCATGTCTATATGGATGGCAAAATCCGGCGGAGAAGCTGAGCGATGACTGACCGCGAAAACCGGGCGAAAGTCCTGCTGCAACAGATCAGGGATGAGCTGAACGTGTATCGGCTCGTGCTGGCGCATCGCCGCACACCCTGGCTGGCGCGGATTCTGCTTGGGGGGGCGCTGGCCTATTTCGCCTCACCGATTGATCTGATCCCCGACGCGATTCCGGTATTGGGGCAGTTGGACGACCTGATGATTGTGCCGGGGCTGGTGCTGCTGGCGCTGCGGTTTGTGCCGAAGGACGTGATCGAAGAATGTCGCCAGCAGGTGAAGGGCGGGGAATAAAAACGCGCCCGTGTATCAAAAACAGGCGCGTCGCAAAAAGCACTTAAGAAATAAGGTCAGTTTTTAATATGAAAGCTGCAAGTTACTTGCGGATGTGCATCCGAGCCGCGTAATAGCGCTTTTCAGAGATGAGATGACCGGCGATGAGACTGATGGGAACCGAGAGTACGACCCAGGCGGTGAGCAGTGGGACAAGTGCTGTAGTCATCTTGCGTTCCTTTTTTACGGTCTTCATAATCTATCCTGATTATGACATCAAATTGCGTTTTAATGGTTAAGATTTTAAAACTTCAGGCAAGATTAATCGTTTTTTGAAAACGCTCATTTTTGATACGAGTTAACTATACTTTAACAGGAACAGGGCGCTGCTGCAATGTGCTAAACGTCACAGACAAGGTAGACAATAGGCATTATTTCACCTGTGACAACTGACCCTGCCTGTTATACGCACTTTCGCCCAAACCTATTACATTGACCATCTAAAGTTGCCTATCTGTAGGGGCGCAGCGCGCTGCGCCCGTACCAACGCAAGCCATCATTCTCATCTTGTCGGTGTACTATTCCCGTCGTCTGTCACTTTTGCATCACTTTAGAGGTCGCTGCCCATGAATATCACCATCCGAAATTTCCAGTGGGATGATCTGCCACAGGTCGTCGAGGTCATGAACCTGTCCTCACCCGAACGAGATCAGCCTGTGACGGTCGAGGCGATTGAACCTTTCTGGCGCGCCCCCTACAACCATCCCGAAGAAGAAGGTTTCGTCGCGCTGCTGCCGGATGGACGGATGATCGGCGCTGGCCTGGCAGATCGGCTTGATGTCCCCAATCACGCCAATGGGGTGAGCTGGATCGTGCCCGGTTACACCGATGCTGCTCAACAGCTTATCAACGTGACCGACGATTACTTCTATCATCGCGCTCTGAAAGACAGCCCATCCGATGTGGCGATCTGGCTGATGCGCTCCGTCTCTGATACCAATACCGAGATGCGGCAGCTTCTTGAAACGAATGGCTATCAACTGGTACGTTATTTCTACACGATGCGGATTGATTTCGACCAGCCGATTGAGCCGATCCCCACACCGGAAGGCTTTACCCTGCGTCCGATTGATGTGGAGCTCGATGGGCAGGCCGTT
This sequence comes from bacterium, assembly GCA_033762735.1. Classification (GTDB taxonomy): domain Bacteria; phylum Chloroflexota; class Anaerolineae; order Aggregatilineales; family Phototrophicaceae; genus JANRLJ01. The sequence goes on from JANRLJ010000093.1 coordinate 56,185, forward strand.
TATGACGCGCAGCAGGACGCCTTCCGCGATCACTGGGGTTATTATGTCGAGCCGTTTTCAGAGTGGATTTATCCGACGACGCAGCCCAATTTTGACCCAAATCTGTGGTGGGTGGCATTCTTTGGAGATGATGTAGCCGGGATGGCGCTGGGCGAAGCCCGCACCGCCGATTATGGCTGGATTGGCACGGTCGGTGTACGGGAGGTGTATCGCCAGAAGCGTTTAGGGTTGGCGCTCTTGCAGCGGGCGCTTGCCAGTTTCCAGCAGAAGGGCGTCAAGCGCGTCGAACTGGGTGTGGATGCGGAAAACACCTATAAGGCAGTCGCGCTCTATGAACGCGCCGGGATGCACGCAGCCAACCGCAGGCCGATCTATCGCAAGACGTTCCGGGAAGGGCAGGGGGGGTGAAGCCGTTCAATACCGTCATTCCCGCCGCACTCTTCCTGCTGCTGATGGGCCATTATCTGCTGACTTATCGCGGCTGGCCGATGAGCGGGGATGAAGTCTTCCTCTATGACAGCGCGGTCAGCCTCGCGCGGCGTGGTACGCTCGACCGGGTATATGAGTACAACACCATCGTTCAGCCGCCGAATCAGCTTCGCCCCGGCGTGGATGGTGCGCCCTGGCTGCCCCCGGTGCAGGAGCCGCTGATGCCCGCGCTGGTCGCGCCGCTGGTGTGGATAGGGCAGGCGCTCCCCGAAGTCGGCACCATGCACCTCGCGTGGCTGCTCAATCTCGCCATAACCGCGCTGACCGCTGTTAGTCTGTACGCGATTGCCCGCTGGTGGGGCTGTTCCGTCATCGTCGGGGTCGTGTTGGCGCTGGCTTTCGGGCTTGGCAGTAATGCCTGGTTTTACAGCCGTTTGCTCTTTCGTGAACCCTTAAACGCCTTTCTGCTCCTGTGGGCATTCGCGTTTGCGGTCGCGCTCAGCCACTCTTGGAAGACGGGAAAGGTCGATTGGCGCATCGTTCTGGGGCTGATTGTCTCCATTATACTGGCCTTTCTGACCAAAGTTGCCTCACTGCTGTTCCTCCCCGCGCTGGTGATCGTGCTGCTGCCGCCGCTGTCGGTGGTGAAAACCCGTCGTCAGCTGCTGCTCGGCTTCGTGCTTGGAGGCGGGATCGCTTTTGTTTTGCTATTCATTATCATGAGTAATGGCTTGCTTGGAGCGCGTTATTCGCTTTCGACGTGGACGTACCGCCTCGCAACCATCCAATGGGCGTATGTGCTGGAAAGTGTGCTTGGCTACCAGATCAGCTTCGGGCGCAGTCTGTGGCTGTACTCCCCTGTGCTGCTGGCGGGCATCGTCGGCGCGTTCCTGTGGATAGGGCAGGGGGGGTGGCGTGTGGTCATTGGCCCGCTGGTCAGTCTGCTGCTTTTGAGTGTGTGGTACGGAATCACACTGACGGTCGATTGGCTGGGCGGGTGGGGCTGGGGGCCACGCTATCTGCTGCCGCTGATTCCGGTGCTGATGCTGTGGACACTGCCCGCCATCGCACGGCTGACCACACCGCTGCGCCGACTCGCCTTTGGCGGACTCGTCATCCTCGGCGCGGCAGTGCAGCTTTTAGGCATGGCCGTGCCCATCTCTAACTACTTCACCGATTTATTCCGCAGCGGCAAAATTTACGATTATGCCCTGGTCTACAGCGACCGTGCCGGGGTGGATGCACAGTGGGGGTGGATGGATGCGACCTGGACGTGGCAGTGGTCGCCGCAGCGCTATCATCTGACCCGGCTGGATTTCGCGCATCTGGATTTTGCCTGGGCAGTGGTCGATCATTGGATTGCGCCGCTGCTGGCGCTGGCCGGGGCAGGGCTGGCGGGGTGGGTGCTGTGGTATGAAATACGGGCGAATACGCAGGTTCGCCCCTATCGACGCGCTCTGGTGCTTCTGATAACATCGGCATTGATATGGCTTGCTGCGACCGCTGCTGGGCTGTGGGCGCTGCGGAATGACCCCCGCGTGATCGGTGAATGGAACGATGTGGCCGCGCTGGTGGAAGCCCTCAATGAGCGGGTGGAGGACGATGCGGCGGTGTTCATCGACCGTCACCTTTATACACCGATTTTCATGAACTTCTTCAAGCCGCCCGCTCTGGTGGCGACGCTGCCCTATGCGCCGGGCGAAAGCTACGGCCCAGAAGGGCCAGCCGTTGTGAGCGATGTGCTGGAAGTACAGGTCGGCGCGGCGACGGTCTACGCGCTGGACTGGAGCGCAGAACATTATCATGACTTATGGCTGATCGCCAGCACGAGTCCCTTCGAAGCCGACAAGCGCCGCCCGATTGAGCGCTATCTGGCCGAGCATTATTTCCCGGTAGAGGAAATCAGCACGTCATCCCGCGCCCGCGCCATTCGATTTGCACCCGTTCGAGCGTCGGAAGGGCAGCCGGAACAACCAGCATCGGTCGTCTTTGGCGATGGATTGAACATGATCGGGTATGATCTGCCGCTGGGAGACACGATTGCAGCGGGTGAGGCGCTGCCTGTCTCGCTCGTGTGGCAGCCACAGGCTCCGCTCGACTTCGACTATAATATCGGTCTGTACCTGCTGCACCCGGACGGCACCCACGCGGCGCAGCGGGACGGTCAGCCGCAGGGCACGTTCGGGCAGATGACGCGCTGGCCGCTGAACCAGCCTCAGCGAGACAACCATGCGCTGCTGATTCCGCCCGATCTTCCACCCGGTGACTATCGGCTGGCGCTGGCGGTGTATCAATGGGAGAATCAAACGCGGCTTCCCGCACTAGGAGCAGGCATTGACCCGGCAAGCGATCAGGCAATACTGGCGATCATCACGATTCGGCAATAACAGAAGAAAGGGCGCCTGCCAATGGTTTTCAAGACATCGGTTGTCTGTTACACTGTGTGGCAATACACAGCGGTACTGCACCATTCATCCGCGCTGGTTGATCGAGCATTTCCAACATGAGTGAAAATCCCCAGACAGAAAACGAACAGGGTGAACCGGGTTCCCCTTCAGGAAATATTTCAAAAAGCAAGATGAAGGCGTTCCTGAAGGAGGTCGCGGCACAGCTTAATGAGACGGATGAAAAACCTATCCGCCAGATTCGGACTCTGACGCTGCTGCGCGGCATGGACTTCGTGCGCGAGCTGGTGGCGGAGACGCTGCAGGTGGAAGCGGACGGCGGTCTGATGATCGGGAATGGCGAACGCCGCCGCACCACAGGCGGGGTGTTCTTCTATCTGGCGCGGGAACGGCTGCCACAGCCAGAGCGGGACAAGGTCTTTTTTAACTGGAAAGTCGCTGCGCGTCAGCGGAACGAGCATGAAGCGCAGTTTGCGCCCTTCGTCTGGGAAGAACGCACCAGCGTCGTCCAGGCGTTGATGGCAAATCAAGGAGTCGCGTCTGACGTGAAAATCATCATCGTGGGTCAACCTGGTTCGATTGAACGTCGCCAGAATCTTGTGGTTACAACCATCACCGAAAAGCGCGAGGAACTGCCATCAATGCCAATTGGCGTTCCGCCCGTGCCGACCGAGCCGATGACGTATGTGGTTTATATCGCCGCCAAGCAGTGGGATCGCATCGCCAATATCATCGGCGACCCGGACGACCCGATGCTGGTGGAAGGGTACTGCGCCTTCGACCCGGAGATCAATTCCTTCGCGGTCTACGCCACTTATGCCACCACCAAGAAAAGCGATCAGCGCGAAAAGAAGGCGGCCAAAGCCAACCCCAGCGCCAAAGGCCAAACGGGAAAGGGCGGTGGTCAGAATGGCAAGGGTGATGGGAAGGCCGCGCAGCCGCGCAAGGACTCTGGCGGGGACAAGCCGAAGGCCAAACGCGCCGAGGAGCCTCTCCTCGTCGAAGCGCCGCCCGCACCAGAATACAATTTTCCGTCCAGCGTCCCGGCGCATGTCGCCCAAAAGCTGGTCGATCTGTACACCGCCGCTACCGCCTTCCGACAGAAACTTTCTGATCTGGAAGCCAAGCCAGCCAATCAGCAGACTGGGCTGGAAATGACTCGCCGACTGCTGACCAATACGGAGCGCCAGATTGAGGCGCTGGAAAAGCAGTACGCGGTCAAAGGGTAGTACGCCGACAAGATGAGAATGATGGGTTGCGTTGGTACGGGCGCAGCGCGCTGCGCCCCTACAGGTAGGCAGCTTTAGATGGTCAATGTAGTAGCCTTCACAAAATGACGAATCGGGGTAGGGGGATCGTCCTCTGAACCCCTTGTAAAACAGAACAAAATTGCGAACAGCGGGTGTTTGATCCGGCAAAAAAACAGGCTGGACGAACATCTGCTGTTTTGATTCCCTCTCCTGAATGCCAAAGTAATAGTCTAGTATTACACATGATAATATACGTTATCACCGAGTAGCGCCAGTATAGCCTCACGCTGTTCGGCTTGCTGGCGGTGCTCGGTGATAATTGCTTTTATCAACGACTGGTCGGGCGATGCCCGACACGCGCCTACGGCGCTCAGTCTAA
>JANRLJ010000094.1:0-47739 GCA_033762735.1 bacterium
CGATGACACGCAGCGCCCGCCGCCGCCAGTGCATCCTGAATTCGTAGCGGACGATGCCCGCCAGTTGCGAAAGTGCCATTGATGTTGTCATGATGCGATGAGTCCTTTGCTTTTGACAATGATGACGAGTAACTCAAGCTCTCACCCCTCGATGAATTTGATTTCGCATATCGGTTTTCCCGTACAACAACCATGTTCACGCTGGAACTGGAAAAGTGTCCTGATGAAACCCTTAGCGAGAGAATCAAGGGGAGGGCAATTTAACGCTTCACACCCAGCAGCACGGTTTCCTCGCGGCGCAGCCCCCAGAACGCCAGCGCCAGCAGGTTGATACCGAGGGCGATCACGCCGAAGCGGTTGAGCAGGTAGTCGCCGAGTTCCAGCCGCCCCGGTTTGAGATAGGGCTGGAACGGCCACAGAAAGGGCTGGATTTTGTCCAGCGGTTCGATGATCGGCTGGCCGGGCAGGAAGGCATCCCCGGCGAAGGCGAAGATGCCCCACACCGCGACGGTAATCGCGACCCCGAAAACGGCCACGCGGGATTGCAGCGTGGTATAGACCGCCACCCCTGTGAGCATGACGGTGGGCGGAATCCAGCGCAGCACTGCCAGCACCACATCACTGTCCCCGGTAATTGCTAATGTGAGCGCCGTTCCCAGCAGCGCCACAACAGTTTGCGCCGCCAGCACAATCATCAGCCGCTCGATCAGCACCCAGCCAATCGGGCGCGGGCAGGCCAGTTCGACCTCCAGCGCGGCTTCGTCCTCCGGCGAAAAGAGGAAAGCTGCCTGCGCCGCCATCACCAGCGGCACAATCATCTCGACCAGCCTGAGCTTGTCTTCCAGCGCGTAATCGTTGAGCAGGATGACCGCGCCCAGCAGCCACGCGCCGCCCAGCGTGGGCAGCCAGGACTGCATCCTGAACGCGGCATTCCAGGCGAAGCGGCCATGGGCGGTGCGCAGTGTGGGAATGACCTGCACGATGTTCCACACCCCCCACAGCGCGATCAGCAGGGTCAGCACCGCCGCCGTTGAGCGCGATTCCGAGAGCGATACAAGGGTGAAGCCGTTCATAAGTGTTGATCTCCGATGCGATGTTCAGACTGCCCCACCATCCACAGCGCGACGATGACCAGCAGCGCGGACACCAGAAACAGCGCCGGGCGGCTTTCTGCCACGCGCAAACCGGGCAGGGAGAGCAGGGATAAAAGCAGGTTGTCCCCGGCCTGGGTGGTAAGGCTCAGGTGAACCACCCACAGTCCCAGGCTGAAGCTCGCGCCGATCAGCGGCTCGATGGACGCGACGCTGAGAAAAAAGGCCAGCGCAGAGAGGAACGTCATCGGCGCAAGCCACGACATGACCAGCGGCCACAGCGACACCTCCGTATATGTAAGCGCCAGCAGAACGCTCCCGGCTAAGGCCAGCAGCAGATTCAGTCCGAAGACCAGCGCCAGCCGCGCCAGCAGCAGCAGCACACCGCCGACCCGCGTGGCGTTCTCCAGTTCGAGCATCTGCTCGGTTTCGCCGTCATAGAGCAGCGCCACGCCACAGGCAGTGACGATGGGTGCGATAACGGCCAGCGGCAGCAGGGTGTTCCCGTTCTGGCCGTAAGTGCCGAGCGTGACCAGTGTGCCAATCAGCATGACCAGCAGCGACGCCCACCAGATCGCCCCGCGCACTACCCGCATCTGGGCAATCAGCACTTGCAGCGGCCAGGACTGGCTTACGCCGCGCTTCAAACGCTGGAACCATGTTTCGGAAGGCAGCGCGGCGGCCAACTGCTGCACCAGCGAGTCAATCTGCATGGTCTGCGTCTCCGCTGCATCCCAACGGCGCAGCAGCAGCACGGTTTCAAGCAGCGCATCGGCTTCTTCGGCGGAGTCCAGGTCTTCCGCCAGCATGGCCCGCAGACGCGCCTTGAGCGCTGCGTCCTTCTGGTCGGCTGGATTTCCTGAAAAGGGGTTATCGTGCATCGTCCGCCTCCAAGGATTCGCCCAGATTCGGGCGCATCTGCGTGCGCAGGCCTCGCAGCCCCAGCGACAGGCGCGATTTCACCGTGCCGACCGGGATCGACAGCGCCTCGGCGATTTCGGCCAGCGACCATTCCTGGTAATAGCGCAGCACGACGACCTCGCGGTGATGATCGGGCAGCGCGGCCAGTGCCCTGGCGACAGCCTGTGCCGATTCCTGCTCCGTTTCACCGGCGATCAACTCGGCTTCCGGCAGCGGCGCATCGACCGGAATCGCCTCAAATTCGCTGGTGGCGGTGGTATCGGTTTCCGCCGTAAGTGTCTGGCGCGTCTCTGCCCGCATGTGATGGTTACGCGCAAGGTTGGTGGCGATGGCATACAGCCAGGGCTTGAACGGGCGCGGATAGGTATAGCTGGCGATTCCGCGCAGCGCTCGCAGAAACGTCTCCTGCGCCATATCCTCGCTCTGCATCCGGTCGCCACCCGTCATGCGGTAGAGATAGCCCACCAGCGGGCTGTAGTGCCGCTGTACCAGCACCGCCAGATCGTCTTTTCTGCCCTGTTGGAGTCCCAATGCCAGTTCCTCGTCCTGCTGCACGGTTGCTGCTCCGGCGTTGTAGGTCGCCTGCGGTTCTAAACCCCAATACAGGCGTGAGGGCGAAAGGTTCACGGAAGAATCAAAAAACGCCCGTTTGGTGGGCGCTTTTTACGTTTTTGGGATTTGCAGCGCTCATCCTCAGGTTTAATATGTAGGGGCGACCCGGCGGGTCGCCCCTACAAAATCCTGTCTTAGAGAGGTTTGCAGGCCTTCGTTTAAACCTTATTGTCCGAACGCGGGTCGAGCGCGTCGCGCAGGCCGTCGCCCAGAAAGTTGATACTCATGACCGTCAGCACGATCATCAGGCCGGGGAACACCCACAGCCAGGGCGCGTCCGCGATATGGCTGCGCGCGTTTTCCAGCATATTGCCCCAGGTGGCTGTGGGCTGCTGTACACCCAGGCCGAGGAAGCTGATGTAGGCTTCCTGCAAGATTGCCCCGGCCACACCCAGCGTCGTCGCCACGATGACGGGCGCAACCGTGTTCGGCAGGATATGCGTCATAATAATGCGGCGGTTGGAAGCGCCAAGCGCCCGCGCCGCCGTTACGAATTCTGACTCGCGCAGCGACAGCACATTCGACCGCACAATGCGTGACAGGCTCGTCCAGCTCGTGATGCCGATGATGAAGATGATGACCACCACACTACCGCTGAACGAGCGACCGAGGAACTCAACCGGCCGGACGCTCCCGCTGAAGTAACGCGCCATCACCAGCAGCAGCAGCAGCGTCGGGATACTCAGCAGCGCCTCGACAAAGCGCATCAGCAGCGAATCGATGATGCCGCCGTAGTAGCCTGCCAGCAGTCCTACCAGCGTCCCCAGAATCACGGAAACCGTCACCGACAGCAGGCCGATGATGAGCGAAATCTGGCCGCCGTAAATCAGCCGCGCCAGCACATCACGCCCCAGATGATCGCTGCCGAGCGGGAACTGTTCGGAAGGGGCTTCCAGCTTCAGCGCCGGGTCGTTGTAGTTGGCTTCGCTCTCGCTGTAGACCAGTGTGCCGAGCGTGACGAACAGCACCAGCGCGACCAGAATCACACCGCCCAGAACCGCCAGACGATGTCGCAGGAAGCGCCGCCGCGCCCGCCCAAGCTGGGAACGCGGGGCAGCAAGCTGTGGCTGTGTGCCGAGGCTGATGGGTTGTGCGTTCGTTTTTGCCTGTGTGGACATAAGCCTCACTCGTTCCAGCACGTAAAAGAATTTTTAACCACAGAGATTACGGAGAACACGGAGAGAAGATGCAAGTGAACGCTGTGTTCCCGGAAATCGCTTGAAATTTAACCACCAGGGCGACAGGCGCTCCAAAATCACGAACAACATCATGGAGAAACCAGAACGACTCCGCTGCATGTACGGGCGAGGCATGCCTTGCCCCTACGAAAACACCATACGGTTTTGAAATGTTTTATCTATAAGTCTCTGTGCACTCTGTGTTCTCTGTGGTTAGTTATACCGGATGCGCGGGTCGAGCCAGGTATACGCCAGATCGGTCAGCAGTTGGAAGAACACGACCGAGATCGAGATCAGCATCAGCAGCGCCATCAGCACCGGGAAATCCGACCGATTCAGGCTGTTGATGAACAACTGCCCCATCCCCGGCCAGGCGAATACGGACTCTGTCACCACCGCCCCGGCCAGCAGAAACGGCAGATCAAGCCCGATCAGCGTGACCAGCGGCAGCGAGGCATTCTTGAAGGCGTGGACGAACAGCGTCCGCCGCTCGGAAAGCCCCTTCGACCGCGCCGTGCGGATATAGTCCGAATTGATGACTTCCAGCATGGTCGAACGAATGAAGCGGCTGTACCCGGCGATGCTGATGAGTGCGATGCTCAGCACGGGCAGCACGATATGCCACGCGATCTGGCTGAAGGTGCGGCCTTCGGACGGCTCGAACATCCCGCCTGTGGGGAAATAGGGCAGCCCCCACGCCTTAAAATTAATGGCGAAGATGTAAATCAGCAGCAGCGACAGCAGCGAGATTGGCACCGAATAGGCCACGAAGGAAAAGGTCGTGAGCGCGTTGTCGATCCACGTATACTGCCGGATGGCCGCCACCACCCCCAGGAACAGCGACACCGAGATAATCACCACTTCAGCCGTCAGCATGAGCGTCAGCGTGTTCTGGACGCGGTCACTGATAACCTGAGAGGCGGGCTGGCGGGTGGCAATGGACATGCCGAAATCGCCGCGCAGTACCCCCCTGCGTGTGCCATAGCGGTCGGCCTCGCTGGTCGTGGTGCCGTCCCCATCAATGTCAAGCCTGACCCAATCGTTGCCGATCAGCCAGTAGAGGTACTGAATATGCAGCGGTTGATCGAGGCCGAGCTGGCGGCGCAGCCGTTCGCGATCTTCGGCACGGGGAGGTTCGCGCCCTCCCAGGGTGGCAATCGGATCGCCGACAGCCTGCATCAACACAAAAAGGATGACGCTGATCAGAAATAAGAGCGGGATCGCCTGGAGAATCCGGCGAAGGATATATTTAGCCACGCGCTATAAGTTCCTGCACTACACGTTCCGGGGTTCAAATCTCTGGTGATGCAAAGACGCATCGCCCTGCCATTTGTGGTGTTCCCGCAGGGGCGAGGCATGCCTCGCCCCTGCCAAGTGAATTATCTCTGGCGCACTACTCGCTCAGCGTCCATTCGGTGACGTTCCAGAACGGATAAAGCGCGTTGATGCGAACGTTCTCGATGCGGTTGCTGATTTCCCAGTTGTCGGCATCGTACCAGATACCGATATATACGAAGTCCTGGGCGATCAGTTCGCTGATCTGGTGGAACAGCGCGGTGCGGGCTTCGAGGTCGGTGGTGCGGTTGGCTTCCTCGAACAGTGCATCCACTTCTTCATTGCAATAGCTGCGGTAGTTGTTGCCGTCCGGTGCATCGGGTGTGGGGATCTGGCCGCACAGGAAGATGCTGGTGTTCGGGTCAGGGAACTGGGTCGTCTGTGACCACTGGGCGATGTCGTAATCGCCAATCGCGACCGGGCCGCCTTCGCTGTAGCTGCCGAAGAAGATGTCGGACTCGTAGGTAATCAGTTCCAGGCCAATGCCGATCTCGGCAAAGTCCTGCTGCGCCAGCGCGAACGTGTCGGAACGGATGCCGCGTGTGTTGGTCACGAAGCGCAGCACGAGTTCGGTGCCGTCCAGATCGCGGGTGCCGTCGCCGTTGCTATCCACCCAGCCAGCTTCATCCAGCAGCGCAGCCGCGCGTTCGGGGTCATAGGGCGGGGCGCTCAGGTTTGGACTCTGGAAGGGGGTGCCTTCCCAGGGGCTGGCGGGCGGGTAGGTCAGGCCGTCCAGCAGTTCGGCGGTCAGCCCCGGACGGTCGAAGCCGAGCGCCAGCGCCTCACGCACACGCACATCCTGCAGCGCGGGGTGGCCGGTTTCGGGACTCAGGTTGATGTTCCACTGTTCGTTGTAACCGCTGGTGGCGATCACGACCTGGAACAGACCCGATTCTTCCACCTGCGAAAGCTGTGACCAGTCCAGGAACGTACCGATTTCGGCCTCGTCATTCAGCAGCGTCGCCAGATACGCATCGGAATCGGGGACGAAGCTGAGGATCACTTCTTCAATTGCGGGCGCGGTGCCCCAGTAGTTTTCGTTGCGGACGAAGCGGATGAAGCTGCCGATTTCCCATTCCGCAAAGGCGTACGGGCCAGAGACGGGGTCGGGGGCGCGGTTCCAGGCGGCGTTGTCGAGCGTACCTTCCGCCTCGAACACCGGGCGCAGCGCATGTTCCGGCAGCGGGTACAGGTTGATGTTGGTCAGCCAGGGCGCGAACGGTTCGGCGAACGTGACCACAATCGTGCGTTCGTCGGGTGCTTCCACGCTGCTGACAATGCCGTCGTCCACGCCGAAGGGATAGGTGCCGCTGACGAGGTTGGCCGGGTTCTGGAGCATTTCCACGCGGAACAGATAGTCCGCCGAGGTAATCGGCTCACCGTCGCTCCAGGTGATGTCGTCGCGCAGCGTCATGGTGATGACTGTGCCGTCTTCGCTCACGCCGCCGTTTTCCACCGAGGGAATTTCCGTAACCAGCACCGGAACAGGCTGGAGCTGATCGTCAAAGCTCCACACGGGCGAGAGGAACAGGTCATTGTTGATGGTTGTAAAGAACATATTGGTGTACATGGAGTTGAGGGTGTCGAGTTCCTGTGGATACAGAACCGTAATCGACGACCCTTCCTGTGCCATCGTGGGCGCGGCCATCAACAGCGCCAGCACCAGCACGGTGAGCAGTAAAAAGAGGCGGTTGCGTTTCACCATGTAATTTCTCCTTAAAGCATCATTAATGTCGGCATGATAATACCTTCAAAATCAAAAATCGCAACCTGTGCAGGTTACGATTTCGCGATTGTGAAATTTGTGGAAATTGACGGTGGCGTACTACCCCTTCACCCCACCGACGGCCAGCCCTTCGATGAAGTATTTCTGCGCGAAGATGAACACCAGAATCGGCGGCAGGATGGCAATCGCCGCGCCGGTCAGCACCAGATTCGGGCGGTCGGCGGCGATGTTGCTCAGTCGTATCAGCGAGAGCGTCAGCACATGATTGGTTTCGTTCCCCTCGCCGATAATCAGCAGCGGCCACAGGAAGCTGTTCCACGCATACAGGAAGGAGAAGATTGCCAGCGTCGCCACAGCGGGCGTGCTGAGCGGGACGAAGATCGTCCAAAGAATGCGGAAGCGGCTGCATCCATCCAGCAGCGCGGCTTCTTCGATTTCCTTCGGGATGGTGATAAAGAACTGGCGCATGAGGAAGGTGCCGTAAGCGGTGAAAATCCAGGGCACGATCAGCGAGACGATGCGGTTCTCCCAGCCGATCAGCACCATCAGGCGGTACATGGGGATAATCAGCACCACAAACGGGATCATGATCGAGCCGAGATAGACCACGAACAGGGTATCCCGCCCCCGGAAGTTGACACGCGAGAAGGCATAGCCGCCGAAGATGGACGTAATCAACTGCCCCACCGTCACACCGAGCGTGACCAGCGTCGTATTAATCAGCGCCCGGTTCAGGTTTAACTCACCGAAGACGATGTTGTAATTGTCGACCTGGAACTCGACTGCTTCCGCCTGTGTGGCGAGGCGTTCGACGGCGTAGGTGCGCTGTTCAGGGTTGTCGGGATTCACGAACACATCCACGCGCGGGGTGCTGACCAGATAGAGTTCGCGGGTTTCTCCCTCGACCTCCACTGCATACACAGGCAGCACAACTTCTTCGCCGTCGGCGTTGGTGAGCGGCTGTCCTTCCGCGTCCGTCACGGCGCGTTCTTCAATCGGCTGCATTTCTTCCGTCAGCGGCACCTGCGCCACCACAGCGCTCTCACGCGGATTTTCCAGGTCGATCCCTTCCGCATCGGTAAAACTGCCGACCTGCTGCTTTTCGCCCGTAGCGACCATCTCCACCGTCTGGCCGTCGATCTCGAAGGTGTAGGCAGACACCTGTTCGCCGTTGTACTCGCGCGTTTCCGTCGTATAGGGCAAAAGGCGCGGCGGATAGGTGAACACGTCCGTCGAGTTCTTGAACGAGGTGGACATCATATAGATGAACGGGAACAGCATGATAAAGGCGAACAGGCTGAGCACGATGTAGATCACAATGCGTGTTAGCCATATCTGGGCGTTGGCTTTTTCGGTCATCAGTGCCCCCTTAACCTTCGTAAGCCCGCGAACGATTGATGCGGAATTGCAGCAGCGTGACGGTGAAAATCACCGCGAACAGAATCCAGGCAACCGCGGAAGCATAACCAAACTCGAAGCGCGAGAAGCCCATATCGTACAGATGGAACACAGCGGTTCGCGCCGCTTCGGGCATCGGTCGCTGGAAGATGAGGGCGTAGGGTTCATTGAACACCTGTAGCCCTGTGATGACGGTGGTGATGACCACAAAGAAGGTCGTCGGTCCCAGCAGCGGCAGCGTTACATTCAGAAACTGCCGCCAGCGCCCTGCGCCGTCCACATAGGCCGCCTCGTACAGTTCACGCGGGATGCCCTGCAACCCGGCCAGGAACAGCACCGTATTGAAGCCGATCACCTGCCACGCCGCCAGCAGCACAATCGAAAACAGCATCACACGTCCATCCGTCAGCCATTGGATGTTGGGGTCAGCCAGGCTCGTGCCGAAGGTGCTGTTGAGGAAGGTCACGATCTGCTGGCCGATGTAGTTGAAGAAGCCGATCACCGGGTCATACAGCCAGCGCCAGATCAGCGCCGTGCCCACCACCGCCGCCACCGATGGCAGGAAGTAAATGGCGCGGAAAATCTTCATGCCGGGGATTTTGGAGTTGAGGATAATCGACAGCGCCAGAGCGGGGATGACAGCCAGCGGCACGAGCATCAGGCAGAAAACGAACGTGTTCCACAGGCTGCGCAGGAACAGTTCATCGCGGAAGGCAGCGAAATAGTTTTCCAGACCCGTAAAGCTGGGGACGTTGCCAACCGTGTCGTTGGTGAAACTGAGATAGAACGAGAGCAGCAGCGGCCCGGCGAAGAACAGCAGAAAGCCGATAATGTTGGGTGCCAGCATCAGCCAGCCCTGCCACGCCGCCTGCTGATCGGGCGTTTCGTGGAATTCCGCGCCGCGATGCAGCAGCCGCCAGAACAGGATGACGAAGGCCGCCGCCAGCAGCGTGACCACCCATACGCGGGAATCGCCGTAGGTGTCCAGGACGCTCCCGATGCCCTGCAACGCGCCGCCGCGCCACAGCAGCAGCAGCAGCGAGAGCATCCCCACGCCGCCCGCAATCGTCTCCAGCCGCCCCTGCCAGGGATTCTTATCGCTCAGTCGGCCAGCCAGCCAGATCAACCCATAGGCAGCGGCCACACCTACCAGGAAGATGGCATTCTGATAAAGCGCGTTGGCGATGTCGTCAATGCCAATGAACACCCCCCACAGCTGCAGGAGGTAAAACCCGGAAAGCGCCCCGCCGAGCAGATAAGCCGCCAGCGTGATATAGCGCCCGTCGGGATGGCGCTGAATCAGCAGCAGCGAACTGACCACCCCAAACAGCACTGGCAGCAGGCAGACCAGCCCGGCGAAGGTCTGCACGGGACGACCGAGATCGAAAAAGTCCTCGCGCTGGAAGACCGCCGCTGCTGCCATCACCCCCAGCACGATCAGAAAGCTGTTGAGGAAGATGCAGGCCAGCAGATCGATCATAAAGCCGCTGTCCTCCGCGGCAGCGAGGCGCGGGCGCGGCAGCACATACTGGAATGTGAGCACCAGCGCGATCACCAGCAGCACCACGAACCCGCTCCCGGCCAACTGCCCGGCGGTGGAAAGGTCGCTGCCATGATTGAGCGCATAAACCGCAAAGTAGGCCAGACCGATCAGCCCAGACAGCATCAGCCCGAAGGCGGCGACTTCACGATGCGGTGGGTCATACACCATCCAGATCGCCATGAGCAGGGCACTGACCGCCGCCAGCGGCAGCAGGAACAGCGCGGGGGTCATGTTGGCGTCGGAACTGGATGGGTCGGTCAGGAAGGTCGCGCCGCTCAGGCCATCCCCCAGTGGCAGGAAGACAAAGGCGATCAGCATCAGCGAAGCGGCGGCAAGGAGAATCAGGTTCAGCGGGGAAAAACGATTGGGTTGGTCGGGCAATAATTTCATGGGACAGCCTCAATGGATTTGAATGAAGTTCGCAACCTCTAAGTTCCAGCCATCAGGGTAAAAAAAGGGCGACTGTGCGCCGCCCTTTTTCGTTTCGCTATTTAAAGTGATGCGACACACAGACTTTACTGCGCGTCGAATTCGCCCGCAACCTGATCGCAGATCGTATCGGCAAATTCCTGCGCGGTGATTTCGCCGTTGAACACCTGCGTGATGGCGTTGCCATAGGCGGTGTCGATAGCCGGCCAGTTGCCGTTGAACAGCGGGGCTTCGGTCACGCCCACGTTCAGGCCGTCGATAAACGCCTGATTGTTGATGCCACTGTCCGGGAAGGTGCCCAGGAACAGGTCAACTGCTTCCTGCGTCGCGCGGCTGGGGATGTTCGCACCGAGGGAGGCAATCTGCCCCTGGATTTCGGCGCTGGTCAGGCGGGTGACCAGATCCCACGCTTCTTCGGGGTGTTCGGTGTTCACATTGACCACATACGCGCCCCAGAAAATCCAGTTGGAGGGGCCGCCGGGGCCTTCGGGCAGGGGGGCGACGTTCCAATTGAAATCGGCGTTCGCCAGGGTGCCGGGGGTGGCCCAGCGGCCATTCACGAACATGCCGAGTGTACCCGCCAGGAAGGGGGGTTCTGCGTCGTTGCCCCACGCGATGGCGAGGTCATTTTCAAACAGGCTCTGCGCGAATTCCAGGCCGACCACCGTGTTTTCGTTGTTCAGGCCGCAGGCGGTGTAGTCTTCGTTGAAGAAGCTGGAACCCGCCGCGTTCACGAAGTAACCCCAGTTGGCCCACCAGGAGTTGATGCCGAAGCCGTAGATTTCGTCGCCCAGGCCGCGGATGGCTTCCGCAGAGGCGTACAGGTCGTCCCACGTCCAGCTTTCGCCTTCACCGGGATAGGGCAGGCCAGCTTCGTCGAACAGGTCGGCATTGTAGTAGACGGCGAAGGCCGATACGTCACGGGGCAGCCCCCACAGGGCATCGGTGCCTTCTTCGATGGACGTGGTCAGGAAGCTCATCGGCCCGGCGTAGAAGTCTTCGACGCTGAAGTCTTCGTCAGCGGCGGCCAGATCGGCCAGGTTGAGGATCAGGCCGGCTTCCGCGAAGCGCGCCACATCGGTGCCGGGAATCCAGAACACGTCGGGGGCGGTGCCAGCTTCGATTTCGGAGATCAGCACATCCTGATAGCTGGCGGTTTCGGAACCACCGGGTTCATATTCCAGGGTGACGCCTTCCCAGGCTTCGTCAATGGCTTCACTGGCTGCGGTGTACACGTCGATTTCGGCCTGATTGTCCGGGCGGGTGCGCCAGCGCAGGGTAACTTCATCCTGCGCGTTCACTACCGCTGCCAGCGACGGCAGCAGCATCAACGCGACCAGCAGAACTGCCAGGATCAAACGCTGCTTCTTCATAGGTGATTGCTCCTAAACGTTTAAATGAGGTTTCTTTAACTTTCGGTGACGCGCCTGCCGCTTTCTGAAAAGCGTAAAGCGCAGAGTTTAGGATAACGTATTTATCCACCCCACGCAACAAGCGCCAAAGAACAGCGGACAAAGTTTGTATATTTTGACGAATCGCAGTACAGGACAGGAAAGACAATTCAACGCAGATACGTCCGCTATGCCCCTGCTTCATCCTTCTACTACATAGACCATCTAAAGTTGCCTACCCCTAGGGGCGAGGTGCGCCTCGCCCCATAGGCACCAACTTAAGAGAATTGAGGTTCACCGCGCCTCGCTGGGGGTTCAAAACCCCCAGCTATTCCATGACTTGTAAGCCCGTAAACGGGCTGAGGCATCCTTTTGAACCCGTTTACGGGTTTCCAGCCGTTGTGTAGACCCCGGTTTTCAACCGGGGGCGGTGAGATGGCGATAACTATTGAGGCCGAGAACCCTTAACCTGGTGTGCATGGGGCGAGGTGCGCCTCGCCCGTACCAACACAGCCCAGCATTCTCATCTTATCGATGTGCTACTCGCCTCATCGCTCATTGCTTTCTACTTGCTCAGTTGCAGAGATGGCTGTTTGTGCGAGCGCAGCATACTGTGTCCCTACAGAACTTCGGCGTGTTTGAAACAGCGCACTTTCTACTCGTTACTCTCTACTCACAACTCGCTACTGTGATACATCGTCCGCCGTTCCGTATCATGTGTTGTGAATTCACATGGTCGGCTGCTTATGATCCAGATGAAAAGACCCCGTTTGCTGCAAACGAGAGTCCAGCAGGACGAGATTGATTGGGAGGCCGTGTACTGGGAGCAGATGCCGCGCATTTACAACTTCTTCCGCTATCGTGTGGCGGATGAGGCACTGGCAGAGGATTTAACGGCGACGACGTTTGAAAAGGCATGGAAAGCGCGGGAGGGCTACCGCCGCGACCTGAGCGCCTTTTCGACCTGGCTGTTCACCATCGCGCGCAACACCGCCGCCGATTACTTCCGCCAGCCGCGCACCGAGGTTCCGCTGGACGCCGCGCCAGAAATGGCCGTCTTCGGAGGACGCCCGGTGGAAGAAGCCGTGCAGCATGAAGGTGATCTGCTGCGGCTGGCGCTGCTCCTGACCGATCTCAATGCCCGTGAGCGCGAGATCATCGCCCTCAAGTACGGCGCGGAACTCACTAACCGTGCTATCGCCGATCTGCTCCGCATCAGCGAGAGCAACGTCGGCACTATTCTTCATCGTGTGGTACAGCGCTTGCGTACGCAGTGGGAGGAGGCCAGAATCGATGAACCCTGAAGACGATTTCCTCTCGCAGTTCAGAAAGCCACCACGCCCGGAATTTGGGCGGTCGCTGTATCAGCGCCTTTCCAAAGGAGAGAACTCCATGTTTTTGAACCCATCCATCGACGCGCCGCAGCCTTCGCTCAACGGCAGGCACGGGCATGTCGAAAGCCGCCCTGCCCGCCGCTGGGATACACGGCTGACGCTGGCCGCCGCGCTCATCGCGATGCTGCTGCTGGTCGGGGTGATCGCAATTTCCATGCGCCCCACCCCACAGGCTGCACCGATCCTGCTTCCACCGGCGCAGCAGGAACCGACGCCGGAAGCCACTGCTGAGGCGGTTCCCGCCAATCCAGCGATTACGGCAGAAAATCTCGATCAGTTGACCCGCCTCGCCGCTTTCGGCCAGGGCTACTTGCAGAGCATCGCCTGGTCACCGGACGGCAGCACCCTGGCGCTGCACACCTCGGTCGGCATCTGGATTTACAGCGCGGATGACCTCAGCACCCCGCTGTATCAGGTCGATCTGGGCGCAGACCCGGTGCTGACGGTGTTCCCGATTTTCTCCGATGATGGCGGTACACTGGTCTACAGCCAGCTTGGGCAGATTTTCCTATGGGATATGGAAACGCGGCAGACCACACAGATCAACCGCAGCCCAGACCCCCAATCAATTGCATCAATTGTCCAGCTTGCCCTGTCCCCGGATGGCTCACTCCTGGCCGCTGCTGATTTCCGGGGTGAGATTTCGATCCTCGATGTCGCCAGCGGCGCGGTCAGATCGACCATCAACCTGTTCTACAACAACGTTTACCTGCACAGCCTGGACTTCAACCATGACGGCACACAGCTTGTCATCAGCGCGGCAGATTCGCCCCTGCTGGTGCTGGAAGACCTAACAGGCGAATGGCAGGACTGGGAAGGCGAACCGCTGATCTATGGGCGCGATCTCCAGTCTGAAGCTGGAATACAGGGAATCGGTTTTAGCCCTGATGGCAGCCGCATCATCGCCCGCGTTTATAACGAGGTCGTGCTGCTGGACGTGGCGACAGGCGAGGAAGTCACACGCATCGACCTTACCGACCCTGAAGTCGAGGAAGTTCAGGGTGGCGGTGGTAGCAAAGGCGGCGGTGGTGATCTGACCTTCAGCCCCGACGGGACACAGTTCGCAACAGTGGACAGTCAGCTTCGCATCTGGGACATTGAAAGCGGCGAGGCGCGGGTACTGGTGGAAGGCATCCCCGGCAATCCTTACGCCACGCTGGGGATGGTCGCCTTCAGCCCCGACTGGTCGCGAGTAGCGGTGGTCGATGCACTCACGCTCACGCTGCGCCTGGTGGATGTAGCGACGGGCGACGTGCTCATGAGCCAGGACAATCATAACTTCCGCAGCGTCCAGGCGCTTACCTTCACGCCGGATACAGAGCGCGTCGTTGCCTCCAGCGATTCAGGTGTCACTCGCGTCTGGACTCTGACAGATATGGAAGCCGAGCCTGTGGTGCTGAATAATCCCTCCGGTTCGCCGTTTTCCGGTGGGCAGCCTGTGCTGATCGACCCCATCAGCGGGAATATCACCATGCTGATCGAAGGACAGATTCATCTGGTCAGCCCTGACAGCGGTGAGGTGGTGGAGTCGTGGCCGCTGCCCGATGAAGGGACAGGGCTTCCGGCTGGCTACGGCGTGTATCCAATGGCTTATTCGCCCGATGGACGCTGGCTGGCGGTTGGTCTTTCGGGGGATGACACGGTGGCGATTTACGACCGCTCCAGCCAGGAGCGCACCCCGACGATTCTTGAAGTGGACAACGGCATGGCGACCAACCTCACCTTCAACGCCGATGGGACACAACTAGCGCTGATGATCTCGCCCAGCCTGTTTGGGCCGTCGGTCGGTGGTCAGCAGCACTTCGGCGTTGATCTGTACGCGGTGGGAAGCTGGGAGCGCGTAGGACAGCTTGAGGAGTTCGACAGTTACCTGGGGCGCATCGCTTTCAGCCCACAACCAGGGTCGGCGCTGCTGGTCACGTCGGACAATACGCAGCGCTTCCAGTTATGGGACACGGCCAACGGCGAACGAGTCGCCCTGCTCTCCGACGATGTGCAGGTGAACGGCTTCGCCTTCTCGCCGGATGGGTCGCTGCTGGCAGCCGCCGTCTACATCTTCAGCGAGGACGGCACACCGCTCACCTCTGAACTGCGCTTCTACGATGTCGCCACCACCGAGCTTATCACCGCGCTTCCAGGCAACTTCCCGGCCAGCGTGATGACCTTCTCAGCGGATGGCGCACTGCTCTGCATCGGCATGGGTACGGGCACGGTCGAGGTGTGGGGCGTGACGGACTAAAGGCGTTTTCGTGAAAGGGCGAGGCATGCCTCGCCCCTACACGGATGGCTTCTTCACCTGCCAACAGCGCTACTCTTCCCGCTGCAATTCGCCTTTAGCCTCGGCCAGCAGACTGCCGTCGGAGGTATGGAGCTTCCTGCCGCTGTAGGTGATGTCCCAGGCGGCCAGATCGGCCATGAACTTGTGCGCGGTCATATCAAGGTGGATGGGCGTGAGGCTGGCGTAGCCGTTATGCACCGCCCATAAATCCGTCCCTTCCTCGTCGAAGATGCCGCCGGGCGGGTCGCCCACGATGCGATACACCCCTTCGCGTGTTTCCAGCGCATCCAGATACACACGCACACCCTGGCGCGTCAGGCGGATACCCTTCACGTCCGGCGTGTTCGGCACGTTCAGGTTCAGAATGGTCAGCGCTGGAAGCTGCTTTTCCAGCACACGCTGCACGACCGCCAGCGCCACCTGCGCCGCGACTTCATAATCGCGCACATCCTCGCCTACCCGGTTATCGAGCGACACGGCTACCGCCGGGACGCCGTGAATGCTGGCTTCCAGCGCCGCTGTGACCGTACCGCTGTAGGTAATGTCCTGCCCCATGTTGGGCCCACGATTGATGCCGCTGACGACGATGCGCGGCGGCCAGATGTCCGTCCCAAGCGCCCCAAGCGCCACCAGCGCGATGCAGTCCGCCGGGGAGCCACCGACCGAGAGCGCGGGGGTGCCGTCGGCCATTTCGGTGTGGGTAAAAGGAATGTCCTGAAACAGTGTCTTCTTGTGGCCGCTGGCGCTCTGGTTAATGGACGGCGCGGCAACCTTCACGTCGCCAAGCTGGCGCATCGCCTGGGCCAGCGCCAGAATGCCGGGAGCATGAACGCCGTCGTCGTTGGTCACGAGGATGAATGACATAAATTCGCCTGTTTGCTATGAATGTAGACCTTTGTTCTTTTCAGATGGTAGTTCCAGCATGGGGGATTGTAAATAGGGGGAATGCGCCGTTGAAGGGGAACGCAAACAGGGACACGGTTGTTCGTGTCCCTGCATGAAACATTTCACAAAGAAGCAAAGGGGTCGCTATGTGCAAGATCAGAGCCAAACGATTGAATAGATGCTGTGCATTTGCCCTCACCCCAAACCCCTCTGCAAGAGGCGCTCTCCCTCATGGAGAGGGGCTTAATAACCAGACTCTCCCCCTTCGCCCTGAGGGAGAAGGGGGCCGGGGGGTTGAGGGCGTGAAGAAATTCTGTTCTTGTATTATTCAACTCCTCAGCCCTGATTTTGCGCTAAGTACGTTTGGCGTTCATCGCGCGCAGGCGACGTGCGCCGAAGATCACGCCGATCAGCCCGACGGCCACCAGCATGATGGTGCCCATGCCACCGCTGCCGACATCATCGAACAGCCCTGTATTGGGCATTTCGACCTGCGGGGGATTTTCACCACCACCGCCACCCGGCAGCGGACCGCCGCCCGGTGTTCCGGTGATAACGGGCACGATGGGGGTCCGTAAAATGTTGGCAATCGCTGTTGCAGTAAGAGCTACTGACCCGGTATCAATGCCGCCGCCAAGCGCCTGTGCCGTCTGGGTTTGCGCCAGCGCTTCACCGACACCCCCGATCAGCGCCTCTGCTGTCTGGGTCTGTGCGACCGGCCCGCCCCCGGCCAGCGCTTCTGCCGTCTGCGTCTGCGCCACACTGTCACCGCCCGCAGATTGCGTCAGGAAATCGGCGGTGGCGGTCTGCGCCAGGATTGCGCCCTGCGCCGTCGCTGTCTGCTGCTGGAAGCCTGCCTCGGCGGTGGCCGTCTGCTGCTGCACCAGCGCGGCGGCTTCCGATGTGAGGAATTCCGCCGTTTCAGTCAGGCCAACAGCCTCGGCGGTCTGGGTCAGCGAGAGCGCCTGCGCGGTCGAGGTCTGATCGACGACGGCCTGTGTCGCGCGGGCGACGGCGGTGCTGGTCGCTGCTACAATCGTGCCCGCGTTTTCGGTCGAAATCTGCGCCGCCAGGGTTTGCCCGGCCACCTGCGTCGGGTCAAGTTCGCCGTTGCCTTCGCTGACGATCAGGAAAATGACCGCGCCCAACCCTAATAAGAACAGAATAATCATGGCAACGGCCAGAATCACAAATGTGCGGTTGGGACCGCTGCGCGTTCCTTCTTCATTGTCGAGTTCGTCCAGGTCGATGTCGTCGTCGTCGTCTAACCCCAGACCACCGTTATCGAGGTCATCATCGTCGCCGAAATCGAAGTCATCCCCGTTGAAGTCGTCGCCCCCGCCGCGCCCCCCCCGGCCTGCTGCGCCTCGATCCGCAAAGAGGTCGTCGTCATCGTCGCCAAAGAGATCATCGTCGAAATCGAGATCGTCGTTATTTCTGTTTCTACCCATAAGAAACGCTCCTTTGCGAGACCTGTCCGCCCTCTGATGCTGCCGTCGCCGCCGCTGTTGACCGACCGAAGCCGGACGGGTGCGACGGAAGAAAGCGCCAACTGCTGCCGAAGGGCTACCGGCCTAAAACTTCCAGGTTAGCCAATGGGATGTGTGTTACTTCCCCCGCGACTAATTCTACCCGCGCACACAGGACGCGCAAGCCATTGGGCAGCAGCACGGGCGATTTTGGTAAATCGAGCACTTTTCCGGTCTGCCCGGCGTAGGGGTCGCGGGTGACGCGCACGGTCATGTTCTGCCGCAGCGCCAGCATCGGGTTCGGGCGGGCAGGACGTTCATCGGCGCGGGCGGCCAGGTTGACGATCACTTCGGGGCGGCGGGCTTCCCAGCGGCTCGGCAGATGCGCGTCCACCGTCACCTGCTGACCGTCATACTGCGCCAGCAGACGGAAAACACTCAGGCTCATCTTAGCCCCGCCGAAGCCTTCCGTCAGCAGAATCGGTCCCTTCGCGGCCAGCAGTGAGTCCAGCAGTGAAGCATCGGCGCTGGGAGCGATGATGCCCACGAAGTTGCGTTCGCGCATCACGTCCAGCGTCATCTGCGAGATCGGGCGGGTGGTCAGGATGACCGCGCCCACGAAGCGCAGATCGAACTCGCTGGCGACAAACGTCTCGATCCCATCTTCCGGCTCGATGCGCAGGGTGGCAATGCTGCGCTTGTCGTTGCCCCACACCCCCTGCATCTGCGCACCGACCGCCTCAATCACCACACCGCGACCAGGGATGATGCCGGTCACGCGCCCGCGCACCCCGGCCTCAAGCTCGACCTTCTGCGGCATCTGCTGAAGGATGATGGTGCCGTCCTGCACAGCCATCACAATGCCGCGCACGGGAGCGAATACTCGCTTGCCTCGTTTGGGATTCTTGCCCGCCAGCACCTGCTGCTCGTCCACCGCCACGCCCAGATCAACCTGCATCAGCGCAGGCAGTTCATCAGGATTGCGCAGCCCCAGGCGTTTGGCCGCGTCGATGATGATGTGGCGGTTGGGCACCTGCCCACGCGCGACCACATCGCGCACATCGACCCGCTTGCCCTCGCCGACGTTGATCTGCCCGGCGGCTTCTTCTGGCAGCACACACTCACGCCGGATGAGCGTCAGGTTGGCGGCGTAGCGCTGGTCAGGGTAATAGGTGGTCATGGAGTGGGTTTCCTTTGATGAACAGTTTTCCCGTAGGACATGGCATGCCATGTCCCTACAAACAATACGTCCTGATATTCCTGTGGGACGCCCTTACCATACGAACGTCTTGACGACTGGGGAAAGGTTTGTCTTTCACAACCCGCGCCGCAGATCGTCCAGGTCTTCTTCCTCAATGAATTCGAGCAGATCGGGTTCAAGCTCATCGGTGCTGCCAGCGGGTGCCTTTGCGTCCTGCTTGCGCCCACGACGACCACCCCGCGCTGGACGAGCCGGTCGGCTGCGCTCTGGACGGCGGCGCTTCTGGGCGCCCACGACAGGCGCCTGCACCTGAACCGCTTCCAGCAGGCGCGGGTCAATCTCCTGCACGGGGTCGCCCGTGACCTCGCTCACCCACAGGGGAAACTGCACCGCTCGCTCACGCACATCCGACGCCAGAACCAGCGGTCTGCCGCGTGCATCGAAGATCAGTCCCGCGCCACCCCCTGTGAGAGTCAGGCGCAGGCTGGTCCTGTTGTTGATGCGCAGCCCACCCATCAGCCGAATCCGCACCTCAGCGGTGTAGCCATAGGGCAAAGGATATACCCACAGATGCCCGCCCATCACCGTCTGGTCGATTTTTTCGCCGCTGCTCAGCGTTATTTCCACTCGCATCGCCGGACGATCTGTGCGCGGCCTGCCGACCGGGGCGACCGCCGTGCCCAGCGTTTCCAGATTATCCCCCTCGACCACCTGCACCACTGCTTCGGGATTATCAAAGGCCAGCGCCCCCAACCCGGCGATCAGGCCGTAGGGGTCATTCTGCAGCAGCGATACCCCGGCGGGCTGGAGCGCATCCAGCAGCAGCAGCGCATCATAGGCGGCGTGTCCGGTATTGGTGAGCGCTGACCCCGCGCCGATCACACGCCCGATGCTGATCGGGCCAAACGGCACCTTCCAGGAAGGCCGGGCGCTGGCAGCCATCGCTTCAATCCCGGCCTTGAGCAGCGCGTGTTCCAGATACAGATCGACCAGCGTTTCAGGGATACTGGCCGGACGCAGCGCCTTATTCGCCACGTAGTTCTGAAGATCGCTGTCCGTGACGTTGAACGGCAGCCATTTGCGCACAGGATCGACGCCGACGGTTTCCAGCAGCGCGGGCGCGTTATGCCCCAGGCCGATGTCGGTGCGGATGCTGGTTGTGATTTTCTGATCAAACGACACCGCCAGGATGCTGGCCGCGCTGCCCACATCGACCGCCGCCACGCCGCCGGGATAAACCCGACCCAGATAATCGACAATCAGGTTATAGCTCTGCGGCGTGGGCAGCACACCGGACGTGCTCATGGCGCTGATGGCGGTGAAAGCAGCGCTGCGCGTTTCGGCGTAGCGATCAAACGCTTGCGCCAGTTGAAGCCGCGCAGAATCGACCGTTTCTTCCTCCAGCGCAGGGCGCACGTTCGCGGCTACAAAAACATCCGTCAGCGGGTCAAAGGCGGCCTGCACCGTCGCGGCGAGAGCGCTGTTGCCCGCGTAGATGATGCTGGGGCGGCGGAATTCGTTCAGCAGCGCGACGGCGGTGCGCACCGGGTTCAGCAGGCGCAGCAGCGCGGCGGGCGCGCCTTCTTCCGTGCCGCCGACGATAAAGATCACATCGGGATAGGTGAGCAGGACGGCGTTCAGGCGTTCTTCTTCGCTGCGGCCATCGGCGATGTGCAGCGTGGTGGCGGTGTCCAGATACGTCCCGGCGGCGGCACGCAGAGCGCTGGCGATGCTGACTTCGGGCATCAGGCCGACGATCACCGCGCGGAGCGGTCGTCCTACGCTGGAGGTGACCACGAAGGCATCCACGCCGGAACGATCTTCCTGCTCCGGTGTGATGATCTGCCCAGAGTCGTTGGTGAAGCGCCGCCCGGTCGCGTCGGTCATCTGCCGCAGCACACGATCCAGCCCGACCGCCAGATCATCGACCGGGAAGCCGTCGGTGGTGCGCGTTTGCCCACGCGCCACCAGCCGATAGCTGCCGTCTACCACATCGATCAGCACGGCGCGGGTGTAGACACTGCCGAAATCTGCCGCAAGCACTGAGGTTACGGTCATGCCTGGATTACCCCCCGTTGATGCGGGCGATCAGAAAGGCCACCCGTTCGCTGAAAATGGTCAGGCTGGTGAGGATGGCCGCCGCATAGAGCGCACCGAGCGCGGCGACGATGAAGCCCTGTCCGACGATGGCAACCGCCTGAATCGCGGGCGCACGCCGGGTCTGTCCATCGGGTGCGCGGCGGGCGAGATACTGGAAGTAAACCAGCGAACTGACCACACCGACGACCAGAATAATCCCGTTGAGCAGGCTGCTTCCGTTGTCGCTGCCCTGCGCGGTGGTCGTCCCAACCAGCGGCAGCAGCGTCCCGGTCAAGGCACCGACCAGCCCCACCGCCGCGCCGACGCCGATGATAAAGGCGATGCCCAGGTTGCCGAAGCGGGCTAACCGAGCGGAGGTCTTAAACAGCAGCAGCACGAACAGCAGCACAGGCGCCAGCCCGAAAGCGATCAGCCCGACCTGCTGCGACCCGACCGTGACGTTAAACCAGGGGATGAGCACACTCTCGACTGTAACGATGGCGATAAAGCCCGCCGCCAGCCCGACGAAGGCATAGACCGCCAGCCGATAGAGGAAGTTGTCGCCCAGGATGTAGCTGAACACCATCAGCGTAAGGACGAAGCCCGCCCAAAGCCCAATCTCTTGCGCGCTCATGCACGACTCCCCGCTAGTGCCCTCACCCCCGTCCCCTCTCCCTCATGGAGAGGGGGGTAGACGATGTATGTCAGACAGCCCAAAACGAATTGTTGTTTCCGCAGAGGCGCGGTATCTCTCACCCCACTATGCAAGGGATTTAGTCCCGTTCCCTGATTGGTGCCATGATGACGACTGCTCATCCCGTGCGTCTCCGTGCCGCTGAACGCCTGGCCGCTGCGATCAGGCTGACGAGGTTGCCAAGCAGAATCACCACGACCGCCGCCGCGATGCCCAGATTCATCCCGTACCAGCGCTCGGCGCGGTAGTCCGGCTCATCGAGAAAGGCCGCTGCCCCTTCCACATTCGGCACCGATGGTAAATCTTCCAGCAGAAAAGGCGTGAGTTCCGGCGTGAGTTCGAGCATCTGTTCAACCGCTTCATCTGGCGTGGATTCGGGCGTGGACTGTGCCTGTGCCCGATTTGCCGGGATGAACAGCTTCGGGCGGCGCGTCGGCGTTGGTGCATCGCCGATTTCAATGCGCAGCAGCGTGGCCGTGATCCAGCCCTGTTCGCCTTCTTCAGTCAGAACTTCATACCACGTCGCGTCTTCGTTCTCGCCCACAATCAGCACACGTGCGCCGGGTGCCAGCGACGTGACCGGGCTGTCACCGGTGCTGGGGCCGCTGCGCACATTGATGCGCTGGTTGGCGGTCACGATGCCATAGCGCACGGGTTCGGGTGTCGCGGTCGGGGTATTCGTCGGGCGCTCAGTCGCGGTCGGTCGCGGCGTATTGGTGGGTTCTTCGGTCGCCGTTGCAGCAGTTGTGGCGGTCGGTTCTTCAGTCGCGGTCGCAATCGCTTCCTGAACAGCGGTGGAGGTTAATTCTTCGGTTGCTGCTGCGGTCGCCGTTGCCGTCACCTGCGCGGTTTCATCCGGCGGGAGCACACCGGGCACGTCGGTCGCTTCGGGCGTGGCGGCGGGTGTCTCCTCCGGTGTGATTTCGGGCGTGACGGGCGGGGTGACTTCATCGGTCGGCAATAGCGGCACCAATCCGCCGAAGGTGGCTGCCAGCACGGAGCGATAGGTATACGCATCACGGTAGCCGATCAGCAGCCCGGCGCTGTCGCTGAGATATGGCTCGACCAGCGGCGCGGCAGACGCCCCGACGACCGTCAGCAGCGGCACATTGGTGCGCGAGACGACCTGCTCCATCCAGAAGCGCGCTGTCTCCGCCCGTTCGGCGATGAGCACCAGCGCGGCGAAGTCATCCAGCGAGTCCACCGTTAACCCGGTCGGCTGTCCCTGCACGTCCGTTTCGAGATACAGTGCGGCGTTTTCCGCAAATGTCCGCAGGCCGAGGGCATCCCCCGGCAAAAACCGTCCGATATAGTAATCATTGCCACGTATGAGAGCGCTGGGGTTCAGCCCATCGACCAGATTGCCGACGTGGAGCAGTCCGGTCGGGCTGCCGCCGACGATGACCGGGACAGCCCCCCGCGCCAGCACATGCCGCAGCACGGCCTCGGTTGCTTCGTCCAGTTCCGCCGCGCCTGTCGGGGCATATTCCGCCGCGATCAGCACGAGATCGTCTTCCTGCAAGGTGTTGATCTGGTCATAGAAGGCTTCCTGCTGGCTGCCAGCGGCGAACTGTGCAGGCGGCAGCTGCCCCAGGCGGAGTTCATTTACAAAAAATGGGAGCACGACGGCCAGGATGAGCACCAGCGCGATCAGCAGCCGTTCCAGCGGGAAAGCGGCCAATCCGCGTGTGCGGGCGGCGCGGCTGGCGGCACGTTCTTCGCCCTGCGTCCCAATGATGGATTGCAGCAGGGCCGCGTGCTGCTGCTGCTGCGTGGTGAGCACGGGCGCGGCGGGCGCGACCAGCGTCGAAGGATCGACCCGGATAGTGGGCAGAGTGTCTCTGACCGGAGCCAGCGCACCGGAAACGCCTTCTGCCCCGGTCGGGATTTCCAGACCGCGTTCATGCAGCAGGCGCAGCCGTTCGGGCAGTTCTTCCAGAGGGCGATCCTTCTGCCGCCGGACGATGGCCGCCGCCGAGAGCGCCTCGCCGACCGATACGGACAGTCCTGCCAGCCAATCGGGGGCATCCGGCGCAAGCTGCACCGGCGCGGTGGTTCTTTTCTCCGGCGCGGGAACGTCGTCCAGCCCTTTGAACAGATCATCCAGGTCGAAGCTGGGGGACATCAAGCCCGATTCGCTGGCCTCGGAAAGCTGGAGATCGCTTTCACCCAGCGAGGCGAGGAAGTCATCCACGTCCGCATACGAAGCGCCATCGCCTACCGGAGCGCTCGGCGTGTCTTCCAGCGTCAGTTCGTTGAAGAAATCATCGTCAGCGAAGGGAGCTTCCGCTTCGTCGGGCAGTGCTTCCATCGCCACCAGATCATCGGTGGAGATGTCCTGGAGCCAGTCCATGTCGGCATCGTCCATGCTGGCGACGGGCGCGGGCTGCTGCTGCTGTTCAAACCAGCTCAGGAAGTCATCCTGTGCGGGGGCGGGTTCGTCTTCCGCCAGCCCCAGATCGCGCAGCAGATCGTCGGTATCGCCTTCCCTGCCGAACAGCGCATCGATATCGACATCACCCTCGTCGTTGATGGCCGAAATCGGGGCAGGCGCGGCAGGCGCAGGCGCTTCAAACGGTGTTTCTTCCTCGTCATCCAGATCGAGCGAGGCCAGAAAATCGGCCATGTCGATTTCATCCGGTGAGGCCTGTTCCTGCACAGCAGACACGGCAGGTGCTGCATCTGCGTCGGAAAAGAGCGCGTCCAGATCGAACTCATCCAGCGTATCCGGCTCGTCCGAAGCGACCGTCAGAAAATCGAAGTCGTCCTGTGCGGGCGCATCATCAGCCGGTGCGCCGAACAGGTCATCGACGCGGGTCGGTGCGCCTGTGCTGGCGAACACATCGTCAGCGTCTTCTTCCCCGAATATAGCGGCGAAGGGATCGTCATCGGTGTTGGTCGCTGCTGCACTGCCCTTGTCGCTCTCTGCGAAAAGTGCGGCGAAGGCATCATCGTCGCTGTCCGCTGTCAGTTGTGCCAGCAGGTCAAAATTGTCATCGTCCGAAGCGTTGCCTGTCTCTGCTGTAAGCTGGCCGAGCAGGTCGAAACCGTCGTCATCGTCGGTGTTAACGGAATCGGTCGTCATCTGCGCGAAAGGATCAGCTTCGGCGGCGAAATCCGGCTGCTCCTGATCGCCAAACAGCGCATCGAGATCGAATTCCGGCTCATCTTCTTCGGCGGGCGCGGCCTCAAGCGGGGCAGCCGACCGCAGCCAGTCGGGGGCTTCATCTAACTCACTGTCATCGTCGGCAAAAGCAGGCGCTTCGTCTTTATCCCCGAAGGTAACGCCGCTCATCCAATCAGGTAAGCCTGTGTCGGCAGTCGATGCAGCGGGCGACGCAAGTTCGTCTTCCTCATCTTCTGTGCCAAAGGTGACGCCGCTCATCCAGTCCGGCAGGCCGTTGTCGGCGTTTGATGCCGTCGGCGCTTCCTCAACGGCTTCATCCTCATCCGCGTACAGACTGCCGCTCATCCAATCGGGCAGGTCC
Organism: bacterium; assembly: GCA_033762735.1. GTDB lineage: Bacteria > Chloroflexota > Anaerolineae > Aggregatilineales > Phototrophicaceae > JANRLJ01. The sequence continues at coordinate 25,113 of JANRLJ010000094.1, forward strand.
GCATCCGATGAGGCAGACACTTCTTCCGGCTCTGTATCGCTGTCAGCCTCGTCCCCGTACAGACTGCCACTCATCCACGACGGAAGGGCATCACCGGATACAGCGGCGGGTGTTTCCTCAACTGCTTCGTCATCGTCATCCGCATACAGGCTGCCGCTCATCCACGACGGAAGGGCATCCACATTTTCAGTTTCGGGTGTGTCAAAGGCGGGACTCTCGTCCTCGTCGGGCATATCCATGCCCCGCATCCAGGGCGGCAGATCGTCAAAATCATCTTCGTCAGCCGCTTCATCCTGAAACACACTTGCGGCGGGTAGCGCGGCAGGCGACGCAGACGGCGGCAGAATGATGGCTTCGTCGCGCAGCACATCGTCCAGCGTTTGCTCGAACTCAGTGGCGGCATCGTCTTCCTGCAACCAGGGAAGCTGCCCGGTCACGCCCAGACGGCGGCCTTCGCCAGCGCCCTGCCCGGCATCGTCCTTATCGGTCTGCCAGTCGAAGGTCGTGTTATCGACAGGCAGACCGGTTGCGTCGGTCTCGTCGTCCGTGTCGCGCAGCCAGGGAAGCTGCCCGGTCACGCCCAGACGGCTGTCACGCGGCGCGTTGGGGTCGTTTTTCCCCTGGCGCTGCCAATCAAACGGCAGATCGTCATCACCGCCCTCACCGTTCGCGCCGGGGTCGTTGTCGTCGCCGCGCAGCCAGTCGAGGTCGTCTTTTTCAAAATCGTCGCTCATCGCGCCAACCTTTATTCCCGATAGGAACGATCCTGCCCGATCAAAACGCGCATCCCGGTGACGACCGTCGCCAGCGCGATGCCCAGCAGCAGCCCGCGTGCCCCGGCGCTAACCGGAACGCTGAGCAGCCAGTCGCGGGCATCGGCCACCCTCTCAAGCCCGCCGAGCGGCAGCGCACCCAGCAGCACGATCAGCAGTACGGCCACGAACAGCACGCCCGGCCACGTCACGCGGCGGCGCATCATGCGGCTGGCGCCGAACACCAGCGCGAAGAACAACAGACCCGCCAGGGCGGATTCAATCGAAATCTGCACCGTTTCGAGTAAAATCATGCTGGTGCTGCGGTCGATGATGTAAGTGCCGATGACCAGCGCAAAGCTCAACACCAGGACGACACTGTAAATCGCGCCCTTCTTGCGCCCGACGATGCGGCTCAGATGCACCGCCAGCAGATTGACCACGCCGATCAGCAGTGTAAGCGCAATCGTGATCGTGACAAGCTGTAAGAATGCCCCGGCGATGCCGTTGGTCACGGGCGCGAGGGCAGAAAGCGCCCCCATGCCGTCCGTCAGCAGCAGGCCGAGGAGGGTGATAAATCCAACACTGATGGTGATGGCGGTGGCGAGCACCGCGTCCAGGCGAAACCGCACATCAACCTCCGTTGTTGACCAGTCCCACAATAAAAGCGACGATGATGACGGCGATCAGCAGCCAGCGCAGCACATCAATCGAGGCAGACTCCGCCCGCTGTACTGCGCCGCCGTCGAGATAGCTGCCCGCCGCGAAAATTTCTTCCCCAATGAGCGGATATTCCGACAGCGCAAAGGCGACCGCCTGCCCTTCCGGCTGGTCGCTCACGGCAATTGATGGCTGGCGGCGGCGGCTGGACGATTCCAGCATCAGCGCCAGTTCGGGACCGAAGCTCCCGGCGAAAATATCGGCGGTGGTGTTGTCGTCACTGTGAAGCGCGGTGATGGCGGCGGCATAGGCCAGCGAGCGCGACCCTGCCGGATACCAGCGCACATTCTCTGCCCGGTAGCGCTCTACCAGCCCGCGTGACTGATAGGCGCGGCGCAGTGTGTCCTGCCCCAGCGGGAAGCTGCTGGGGGCGGTCAGCGTCACAATCGGGGACGCATCGCCAATCGCGGCGCGAATGGTGACCTGATAGGCCAGTTCAGCGGCGGCAATCGCCAGCAGCGTCGTCTCGGTGCCGATGCCCGCGCTGCCCAGGGCGAGATGCAGCGGGCGGCTGCTCTCGATGGAACGGGCGGCGAAATCCGGCACGGCCTCATAGGCCGGGATCGGACGCAGCGTGAACAGATCGCGGCGGCGGCGGGCGAACTGCGCCGTAAGCACCACAATGACCAGCGTCAGCACAATCACCATCAGGCTGAGGGTTGAATCTACAGCGTCCATCCATCGCTCATTTCGTTGACAACCAACAGTGGACTCCTTTGCAATTCTAACAGGGAATTGCAGATCGCGCATTGAGGCGGGCGTTTTCAGTGGAATGTACGTTTGTCCCATTGCAAACAGCCGCTATAATCGAACGAAAGTTAGATTATTAAAAAGACGAGGGGTAAGACCGATGGGCAAGCTGGACGGCAAAACGGCGATCATTACCGGCGGAGCAAGCGGAATCGGCGCGGGGACGGTGCGGCTGTTCGTGGAACAGGGCGCGAACGTGATTATCGCGGATATTCAGGATGACCGGGGCGAGGCGCTGGCGCAGGAACTCGGCAAAACCGCCGCTTACTGCCGCACCGATGTCACCCGCGAGGACGACATCAAAGCGGTGGTGGAAATGGCTGTTGGGACGTTCGGGCGGCTGGATGTGATGTTCAACAACGCGGGCATCCCCGGCAATACCGACAGCCTGTTTGACCAGAGCGCCGACCACTTCGATCTGATGGTGGCCGTGATGCTGCGTGGGGTGTTCCTCGGCACCAAGCACGCCGCCCGCGCCATGCTCAAAAACAAATCCGGCAGCATCATCAACACGTCCAGCGTCGCTGGGCTGGAAGCAGGCCACGCCGGGCACATCTATACTGCCTGCAAACACGGCGTAATCGGACTGACGCGCACCACCGCGATGGAACTTGGCGAGATGGGAATTCGCGTTAACGCCATCTGCCCCGGCGGTATCGCCACGCCCATTTTCGGCAGAGGCATGGGGCTGGACAGCGACATGGCCGAGCGCACCGTTGATTTCATGAAAGGCGTGCTGGCAAACGTGCAGCCGATTCGCCGCTCTGGTCTGCCAGTCGATATCGCTCAGGCTGCCCTGTGGCTTGCCAGTGACGACTCCAGCTTCGTGAACGCTGCCGCGCTGGTGGTGGATGGCGGCCTGACGGGCGGCACATCCTGGTCACGGATGAACGAGATGAATATGCAGTTTGCCCAGACCTTCATGGAAACGATGATGCAGGGTAACGGGGAAGGTTGAAAAATAGATCTTGAACCGCCAAGACGCAGAGAACGCCAAGAGGATGTTGGAATGATGCGCTTGTCAGCTCTCGCCGTCCTCTGAGTGCAACCAAACCGAAAAGGTGGAATTGTAGGGACGCGGCATGGCGTGTCCGAAGCCGAAACATCAGAAGGGCGAATGGACGAAGGAAGCATGGTTCACCCCTACGGATGACCCACCGCTTTTGGGCAACAACATTTCGTTTCCGCACTGAGTAACCTTCGGTATGTTTTTGTAAGGGCGAGGCATGCCTCGCCCCTACGAAATACAATTCTTTTTTACAATCACTTACTGAAATTTACTACTGGAAAGGGTTGATAAGTTTTTAAAGGGGAAACACTTGTGACCACTGAACATCTTGACGTGTTGATTGTGGGGGCGGGGCTGTCAGGAATCGGCGCCGCTTACTATCTTCAGGCAAACTGCCCACAGAAAAGTTACGCCGTCCTCGAAGGTCGGGAGGCGATGGGCGGCACGTGGGACCTGTTCCGCTATCCCGGTGTACGCTCGGACTCGGATATGTACACGCTGGGCTATACCTTCCGCCCCTGGACGAATCCCAAAGCCATCGCAGATGGCCCTTCCATCTTACAGTACATCAAGGACACCGCCGCCGAATATGGCATCGACCGCAAAATCCGCTACGGCCATCGCTTATGCAGCGCTTCGTGGTCGTCGCAGGACGCGAAATGGACGGTTGAAGTCCAGCGCACTGCCGAAGGGGACACGGTGCAGCTGACGTGCAGTTTCCTCTTTATGTGCACGGGCTACTATTCCTACGAGCGCGGCTATCTCCCCGACTGGCCGGGGATGGACGACTTTCAGGGGCAGTTCGTGCATCCGCAGCAGTGGCCTGAGAATCTGGATTACAGCGGGAAGCGTGTGGTCATCATCGGCAGCGGCGCGACCGCGGTCACACTCGCGCCCTCCATGACGGACAAAGCCGCCCATGTGACTATGCTCCAGCGCTCACCCACCTATATTGTCTCGCTCCCGGCGGAAGACGCACTCGCCAACTGGATGAACGCGCGTCTCCCCAAACGGCTGGCCTACACCATCACACGCTGGAAAGTCATCCTGCTCAACATAATCTTCTTCTACATGGCACGCTGGCGGCCACAAGCGACCAAGCGCCAGATCGTCAAAATGGTGAAGGACACGCTGGGGCCTGAGTATGACGTAGACACCCATTTCACGCCCAACTACAACCCCTGGGATCAGCGCCTGTGCCTGGTGCCGGATGGCGATCTGTTCGAGGCGATCAAAGCGGGCAAAATGTCGGTCGTGACCGATCACATCGAGACGTTTACCGAAAACGGGATACGGCTCAGATCGGGGCAGGAGATCGAGGCCGATATCGTCGTCACCGCGACCGGGCTGGTCATGAAGCTGATGGACGGTGTGACGCTGGTGGTGGACGGCAAGCCAGTGGAATTCCGGGAGACGTTCGCCTACAAAGGGATGATGTACAGCGATGTGCCCAACCTCGCGTCGGCCTTCGGCTATACCAACGCCTCGTGGACGCTGAAGTGTGAACTCACCTCACAGTACGTCTGCCGGATGCTCAACTATATGGAGGAACACGGCTACAGGCAGGCTACCCCGCGCAACCATGACCCCTCGCTGCAAAAAATCCCGGTGGTCAATTTCACGTCTGGCTATGTCCAGCGGGCGCTGGGTGCGGTGCCCTCTCAGGGATCAAAGCGCCCCTGGAAGGTGTATCAGAATTATCTGATGGACATGCTTACGCTGCGGCTCGGTGCGCTGGAAGATGGGGTGATGGAGTTCCGATAGACATATTTGAGTACAGCGGGTTTTTCAGGGGGTGAAGCCTGTTTCGCCCCTGAAAAAACCTTCTGTGTTTGTACTTTGAGGGGGGATAAAAAAGTGAATGAGCTCGGAAGGATTCGAACCTTCGGCCATGCGCTTAAAAGGCGCTTGCTCTGCCACTGAGCTACGAGCCCATTGATGCTCACATTCTATGTCAGAATGCCTCTTTTTCAACCCTCAAGTGGCGTTTTCTCAACATCTGTTAGGGAAAGCCTACCCAACGCCTTCTACTGCGTCTCATTTTCTGCCTCGCGCAGTGCAACGCGCATCTCGTCCAGCGTGAATAACTGGTTGCTGCGCAGAAGCTCGTTGCCCGCGCCGTCGAACAGCAGATAGGTGGGTGTGTAGCGGAAGCTGAAACGCTCCCGTGCGGCACGTCCGACCTCACTGTGAATGTCCAGCAGCAGTTCATCAATCTCGACTCCCTGCCCGGTCAACTGGTCATCCAGTTCGCGCACAGCGGGCAGCGCCCGAATGCAGTTCAGGCAGAAGTGGGAGTAGAGCATCACGAAGGTCGGGCGGCCATCAGTCAGCGTGGACTCAATGCTGGCGAGGGTGTCGCGTGGGGCATTCCCCGCCGGGAAGCGCACCGTCACCAGAATCAGGATGACGACGAGCGCGTAAATGCTCAGCACGGCTGCCCCGACGAGCAGGCGCGGTTTCCACCAGGTACGAATAACCAGTGCCAGCAGGACACCTACACTGACCGATAAAAACAAAAACGAGTACTGGTTGAAGATTGAACTCATAGGTTCTCAGGATAATCGGTGGGAGCCAGACCTGACCCCCACTGCTGAAACAGGCTGTCGGCTAATTTATTTGGGCAGTGAGCAGCGTGATCGCATCCGCCAGGGAAGGCGCGTAGCTGATGGACTGTCCCCCATCCGTTTCCGCCAGGCAGATCGCTTCCGCCGTCGCATCGGCCACCCAGCAGGAAGCATTGTCCGGGACGAGTGCATCTTCCACCGGAGTTTCGCTTTCGGTACGAAGCGCGGCATAGTCGCGATAGGCGTCGGTGAATTCCGCCGCATCTTCCGGCGTGTCCCAGGCCAGATTCAACACGAAGGCGCGTTCGTCGGCGTTCTCGTTATAGTACAGGATGTAGCGGTCGCCGCCCCATCCGGTCGCTGCCTGATTGACCAGGGACGGCGGCAGCAGGTTGACCAGATAGCGCCGCAGGTAAAACTCGCCCAGCGTCCGCTCCGCCAGTGTCACCCATCCATCGCCTTCGAGGGCCTCAATCGCATCCACGACTTCCACTTCCTGTGGGACGTCGCGGTTCAGATAGCGGTCGGGATGGATAATCTGCTCGGTGGACTGCGGCAGGTCTTCATAGGCATTGTTGACGGTTTCCCATCCGCCCGCTTCGACCAGCGCCTGCACAAAGACCAGCCCGACCTGATACGGCATCAGCAGTTCGGCTTCCAGAATTTCCGGCGTCCCTTCGGGGATTTCCGCCCCGGACAGAAGATCAGGGTCAAACAGAATGCTGAAAATTTCGCCGGGGTTGTCCTGCGCGTCGATCAGCAGATATTCCTGCATCGCCAGCGTCGCATCGCCTTCGATCAGCGACAGAATCGCCAGCGCCAGATCAGGCTCGTTTTCGGCTGCGCCGCTCTGGATGGCGTCAAGGTCGAAGTACTGATCCTGCAAGGCATGGGTGTATTCGTGGGCATACGTGATGCGTTCCAGCAGTGGCAGCGAGTCGCCGGGTGCTTCACCTGACAGCAGCACCGTGTTCATCTGCTGTGTTTCGGTATTATAGTATCCGGCGACCTGACTGCTCAGGAAGTTGATGTAAACCTGTTCGAGGTCGAAATCGTCGCCCACGAAATCGAAGGCGCGATAGAACTCCGTTTCGCGCAGCACGATTTCGTCCGTCAGAAATTCCTCATAGCTGGACTGGATAAACGCGGCCACTTCGTCGCGGGTGGGGAAATAGCGCTCGACCTGAAACAGAGGTTCAAGGCCGCGCACCCGCACAACGGTCGCTTCAAGCTGGTCAAGATAGGTGGTCAGTTCAGGGCTGATGACGGGCGCGTCTTCCTGCTGCGCCTGAACAGCGGGCAGCAGCGCAAACAACAGCACGACCATCACCACGAGTCGAGATACACGATTCAAAACGCCGTTTTTCAAGGCAGCGCCTTTCTTTGTCTATCGTTCTTTGTCCCCCATTATAACCTGTTCGATTGTGCACAAAATCCCAAACTCGCATTCTGCAATCAGATGAGTGTATTCAGGCCGAAATTCTGCCGAGAGGTTTATAACGAAGAAATTCAACCAGTAGAGGATTTCCACCAGGTCAATGAATCATACCGACTCAAACGTCAGTTGGTGGGAAGCGCCCACCAACTGACATTGTTTTTATGGCTGCACGTTATTGTTCAAAGACTGCCGCGTCAGGAATCGGTTCGCCTGCATAAGCCAGGATAATCCGTTCACGCCGGATTCCCCGTTGCAACAGCGCATCCACCAGCTTTTTGTTGGTGGCATCTTCTTCAATCACCACCTTCTCATCTACAAGCCGTGCCAGTACAACCACCCCCGCCGATTCTTCACGAGCGGGATAATCAATCGCCATCACCGCATAGATTTGGCGTTCGTCATCCAGTACCGGAAAGAGAATAATGTTTGCGCCACGTCCACTCCCCGCATATTTCCGTACTTCTTCCCGAACGACTTCGTTTAGTTTTTCCATTCGATAATGGTCTTATATTGTAGTAATAAAAAATATTATTCATTCTCTAAATCAGAGTCGGGGTTTGGCTTCAACTGTGATTTTCCTTCCTCAAGTTCTTTTCTTCTTTGATTCCTTGCACTAAAGTATACACCAGCAAGCGTAACAACCTCACCGGTTAATACTAGAAAACCTGTTACATCTCGTCCAGTATTCAATAAATGAATTCCGCCAACAAGTGCCGTTAGAGCCATGATAAAACCAGCTCCCAGTCCGATTAGCTCACGAAACTTGTCTGACTCAATAACTGTTGTTTCCAATTTTTGTCGGTGAAGTTGCTGATTTTCCGCCATTTGCAGAATACGATTAGCACTACCCGGTAGTACCTTCTCATATTCAGAGAATAAACGCGGAGGAGGAAGTGGACCTGAGTACATTTCATGAGTAATTTCCATGAATTCAATAAAAGCCCGCTCGGCAACTTCGCGCTTGTTTTCTGGAAGCTCTTTGAGAGCTTCCAGAACTGTTTCTACCTTTTCCTCAACGGGTTCTATAGCTTTTTCATCTTGAGAGTCGGTCGTACCAACAGGTTTATCATCTTCAGGCAGCAATGAGGAGTCAATCATAGCGTACTAGAAATTTTCCTTTTGTGGTGTTGAAGTGCTTCTCGCATATCATCTCCGACAGCTCTCCAATCTGAGTAGATTGCTTTGCTGTCAGCCTCTTTCCTACTTTTTGAGGTGTTATACATGCTAAGAGTGCCAAAAGGATCTGCTACTCTCGCAACGCCTACGAGAAATGATGGTCGAGCGAATAGATGGATGTTTGCGGGTGTCCTTTTGTTTTTATTCACAGCTGATTTCTCTCGTGTGTGTCTTATCAGGCACAGTATCTTATGACAATAATGCTATCACAACATTAGAGCAGTATGAGAAGCAAATTTACACGTTGCAATATAAATATCATTTTAGGGTTGATAATAATGTTCTGGGAAGCAAAGTTGTGACCTATACCTCTCAACTTGTATGAAAGTTTTAGACAAAAAACGCCCCCGACAACGGGAGCGATTTCAAGTCAAAAGACATCTTTACGCCAGGTTATGCAGGTCGTCCAGCAGGATTTCGCCTGTGCGCAGGGCTTTGAGCGCGGCGGCGTGGCGGTCTTTCGCGCCGAGCTTGTCCATCGCGTGGGCGAGGTTTTCGATGATCTCAGACATCGGCAGTTCCAGCCTGCGCCCGATGGCATCGTTTTCATAGCCCGCCGCCACATAGAGCAGCACACGCTGTTCGACTTCGGTCAGCTTGTCGGCGCTGTTGGTCGGGGCGAGTACGCCAGTGACAATCTTTTCCGCCACGCCGCGCCCCAGCACAAGCTGCCCCTGCATCACGCGCTGAATCGAGTCCAGCAGTTCGCTTTCGTCGGAAGATTTCAGGATGTAGCCGTGCGCACCCGCCCGCAGCGCCCGCACGATGTAGGCGTCTTCATCGCGCCCGGTCAGCACCAGCACCTTGACCTGCGGCGCTTTCTGGCGGACGTCAGGCAGGATGTCGATGCCGCCCTTGCCCGGCATGTTCAGGTCGAGCACGAGCAGATCGGGCAGAATGGCGACGGTCTGCTGGAGGGCGCTTTCGCCGTCAGACGCTTCCGCTACGACGACCAGCCCATCCTTGCTTTCCAGCAGCCCGGCCAGCGACTTGCGCAGCAGCGTATGATCGTCGGCCAGGATGATGCGCATGGCGCGTTTGCTGCGGCGGGTGGTATCGACCGGGCCTGCCTGCATCGTATCCGCCCAACCGGGACGCGAGGAGATTGTCGGCACATCGACCGTCTCGGTGTTGGGGATGGCCGCGTCCAGCGCTTCCGCCAGCGCGTTACAGGTCTGGTAACGGCGAATGGGATTCTTTTCCAGCGCCTTGAGAATCACATTTTCCAGCGCCACAGGCAGATCGGCTACGATCAGGCGCGGCGGTGGCGGCGGCTGCTTGACCTGCTGCAACAGCAGGGCGCTGATGTCATCGGCATTAAAGGGAAGCTGCCCGGTCGCCATCTCGTACATGACGATGCCAAGCGAGTAGATGTCGGTACGGTGGTCGAGCTTTAAGCCCTGCGCCTGTTCGGGTGAAAGATAGGCCGGAGTCCCGATGACCATGCCGGTCGCCGTGACGCGCTTGGCCTCTCGCGGGAGCGCCAGACCTAAATCCATGATTTTAATCTGCCCGTGGGGCGTCACCTTGATGTTGGCGGGCTTGATGTCACGGTGGATGATCTGGCGGTCGTGGGCATATTGCAGCGCCAGCGCGATCTGCCGCCCCAGGTTGACGACCAGTTCGGCGGTGGAAGGGATGTAATCCCCCAGCGAAACGCCGTCCACATATTCCACCACCAGGAAGTTGCGCCCGTTGTCCTCATCAATGTCGTAAATTGCCATGATATTAGGATGGTTCAACTGCGCGGCGGCGGTGGCTTCCTGGAAGAAGCGCTTGCGCGTCGTCTCCCGTACATGCGGCAGCAGCAGCTTGATAGCGACCTCACGCCCCAGCCGTTCGTCGAATGCTTTGTAGACGGTGGCGGTCGAACCATCACCGAGATGTTCGCGGATGTCGTAGCGGTTGTTGAGTTTGCGTCCGATCATGGGGTGCCATCTGCCCGGAAATTATGAGAACGAATTAAGTGTAGCATATCCCTCACCATTTTGCACCGAATCATAAATGGATCGCTATGCCCTTGAGTCGCCGTAGATGCAAGCCCCGCGCACAGCTATAATCCCCGCTATGACGACACGATTTTCACTCCCGAACGTTCCCCGCCGCCTGATCCTCGCGGCGTTCCTTCTGTTGACCCTTCTGTCGGTCGGGCTGGTGCTTGACCTGGCAAATCGCGGCCTTGTGTGGCAGTTCGCGTGGTCGGTTACGGGGGAAGAAGAACCCGTCGGCCAGGTACGCGGCCTGCTGGAATGGGCGGTCACTCAGACGCGCCCCCTGCCGCGCACCGCACCGCTGACCCCCGTCAACTATGCCCACGTCAATCCCTACGGCATCAACACCTTCTGGCAGCTTGAAGTCGAGGAAGCCAAGATCGAACGGCAGGCGGAGATGATCGCTGACGCCGGATTCGGCTGGATTCGGCAGCAGTTCGAGTGGGCGGAAATCGAAGTTGATGGACGCGGTCAGTTCACCGACAGCCGCAACGATGTGGACGGCGACGGCGCTGTGGATACGATTTCGGGCTGGCTCAAGTACGACCGCATTGTGGAGATCGCCGAACAGCATGATCTGCAAATTCAGGCGCGGCTGGATAACCCGCCCCGCTGGACACGCGCCGACCCCGACAAGGGCGACTTTGCCCCGCCCGACGATGTGCAGGATTTCGTCAATTTCGCCGCCGCCGTTGCCGAGCGCTACCAGGGGCGCATCCGCTTTTATCAGGTCTGGAACGAGCCGAACATCTATCCCGAATGGGGCAATCAACCGGTCGATCCCGAAGCCTACACCGACCTGCTGTGCCGCACGTATGACGCACTCAAAGCGGTTGATCCTGACATTGTCGTCATCAGCGGCGCACTCGCCCCGACCATTTCACTCACGGGGCGCGACCTGAACGACTTCATCTTCCTCCAGCGCATGTACGACGCGGGCGCGGGGCGCTGCTTCGACATCCTCTCGATGCAGGCCTATGGGCTGTTCAGCGGGCCGACCGACCAGCGGATGCGCCCGACAACGGTAAACGTGGCGCGGAATCAGTACATCCGAGAGTTGATGATCGCCAACGGCGACGCGCATAAAGCCATCTGGTTCAGCGAAATGGCCTGGAACCCGGTGCCGTCCGAATCGGATAATCCCGACGTGGCCGACCGCTACCGCTTCGGGCAGGTCACGCCCGCGCAGGCCGCCGACTATGCGCCCCAGTTGTATCAACGCGCACAGGAAGAATGGTCGTGGGTGGGGGTCATCAACTACTGGTTCTTCACCCGCCCGACCGATTTCGAGCGCAACCAGTCGTTCTACTATTTCCGCATGGTCGAGCCGGACTGGAGCGAGGAAAAGCCCGACTATACGCCGCTGCCGATTTACGACTCGCTGCGCGACTTTATCACGACACAGCAGCCTGTCCTGCATGAAGGCGCACATGTCGGGGAAGATCACTGGGCGGTGCGCGAACGCGAGCTTGGCCCCGAAAGCGCCGAGGCCGATCAATTCCTGCTGACCGCTGTGCAGGAATACACCTTTACCACACGCGGGACAGACGTGCGGCTGCGGTGGCAGGGGCGGGCGCTGACGCTGGCGGTAAACGGCTACTATGTCGATCTGGAAGCGGCCATACCACGCGGCGACGGCGGCGAAAGCATGGAAATCCGGCTCGAACCCTCACTCTTGCCCGAAACCCGCGACATCCGCCTCGTGACCGATTTTCCCTTCACGCTGGAACAGATCACGGTTGTTGACCGGACGTATGAGCGGGTGTTCCCGCTGGTGGCCGCCGCGCTGACCGGCCTCGTCACGCTGGTGTTTGTGCTGGTGAGCGCGTGGCGGGGACGCAGGGGGAAAGCCACGTAATGCGTTTTTTGCACCTTCATCTGCGAGTCGATAAACGTTATAGGGACACGGCATGCCGTGTCCCTACTGACCCACAAATGAAGGCAAAGCTCTTATGATAACGATGCCTTCTTTTCACAAAATCAACGCATCCCAACTCTACATCTTTATCGCCCTCGTCGTGCTGCTGCTGGCCTTTGCCACGCGCATCCATAACCTCGGCGCACAATCCCTGTGGCATGACGAGGGCAACAGCTACGTCCAATCCACGCGCACCTTTTTCGACATCGCTGCCAATGCGGGGCGCGACATCCATCCGCCGGGCTACTACTGGCTGCTGGGGGGATGGCGCTTGCTGGCGGGCGACAGCGAATTTGCGCTGCGGGCGCTGTCGGTCTTCGCCAGCGTCCTGGGCGTCGCGTTCACGTATGCGCTCGGCGGGCGGCTCTATCATCCGCTGGCCGGATTGTGCGCGGCGGCGTTCGTGGCACTTAACACCTTCAGCATCTACTACGCGCAGGAAGCCCGCATGTATGCGCTGCTGGCGCTGTGGGCGGCGGCGGCCATGTGGGCACTGGCGGGGGTGTTGAAGCCCTCATCCCCCCGCCCCCCTTCTCCCTCAGGGCGAAGGGGGAGAAAAGCCATTCTCCAGCCGGGAGAGAGAGTCGCGCCTCTTGTGAGACCGCTCCTTCTGCTGGCGCTGTTCAACGCGGCGGGGCTGTGGACGCAGTACGCCTATGCCTTCGTGCTGCTGGCACAGGGGATCATTGTGGTGCTGTGGTGCGCGGTGAATCTGGTCAGCGGCAGACGTGGCCTTGTCGCGCGAATGATGTTCGCATATGTCGCCGCGAACCTGCTGACGCTCCTCCTGTATGCCCCCTGGATACCGACAGCCTATCAGCAGTTGACCACCTGGCCGAATACGGGCGATGCCATTCCCGACAGCGAGGCGCTTTCGGTCATCCTGGGCTGGTTCGCCTTTGGAATCACCACCGCCAGCGGCACCACGCTCAGCGCCGCGTTCTTTCTGCTGTTCGGGCTGCTGGTGTTTTCCAGCACCGCACAGGCGACTCCGTCGTCTCCGCGCCGCATCAGCAGTTTCCCGGTCGGGCTGCGGATGCTGTTCCCGGTGTTATGGACGGTTGTTCCGGTGAGCGTATTTCTGGCGTTCGGCCTGTTCCGCGAAGCTAATCTGAAATTTCTGCTCCCGGCGCAGATCGCCTTTGCACTGTGGATGGGGCGCGGCGTGTGGATGCTGGGCAATCTCCCGGTGCGGCGCGACCGACCCATCGCACGGCTTGTCCCGGTTGCGGCGGCGGCGCTCGGCGTGTTCGCGCTGCTCTCGGCGCTCTGGGGGCGGCTGAACATCCTCTACACGAGTCCTGAGTATCAGCGCGACGACTATCGCACGATTGCCGCGCGTATCACTACCGAACTGGACGCGGACGATGCGATCATCCTCAACGCGCCCAATCAGCAGGAGGTCTTTGGTTACTATTATGAAGACGACACGCTGGTCTTCCCGCTGCCGCGTGGGTTAGGCGGGGATGATGCCGCCACCGTCGCAGAACTGCGCCAGATCATCGACGACCACGACCGCATCTACGCTGTGCTGTGGGGGGTGGACGAGCGCGACCCTAACAATATTGTAGAAGCCACGCTCGACCAGGAAGCGTTTGAAGCCGACAACACCTGGTACGGGGATGTGCGCCTGGTGCGCTACGCCTCCCCCGCCGATTTTCCAGCAGAGGAGGCCCTCAACGCTGACTTTGGCGACTCGATCACGCTGAGCGCCTATGCGCTGAACGGCACGACCTTCGCACCGGGGGAGATGCTCCAGGCGCGGCTGCTGTGGAGGACGGATACTCCCCTGACCACGCGCTATAAGGTGTTCGTCCAGCTTTTGGACTCCAATGGAAGGTTGGCCGCCCAGCGTGACGCGGAACCGGGCGGAAATATGCTGCCCACCACCGGCTGGACACCGCGCGAAACCGTGCAGGATCATCACGCACTGGCGCTGCCGCTGTCGCTCCCGCCGGGGGATTACACGCTGATCGTCGGCCTGTATGACCTGAATAACCCCAACGCCCGTCTGCCCGTTGGAGATGGCGATTTCCTCACGCTGGCGACGATTACGCTAACGCCAGCACAAAATTAAAGGTGCCGATTTTGCTGCCGTCAGCGCTGTCCTGCACATCCATTTCCAGTTCAGGGATGTAAATGCCGTCGCGGGCGTTGTCCGGTTCATTGGGGAAGTAAAGTTGGGTAGTGAGCACAGGCTGATTCGGTGCCTGTACTTTGACGTGAATGTGGCGCGTCCGCCCCGGATACAATCCCGGCAGAATCGTCTCCAGCGTGTACTGCCCGTTCGCGTCGGTGAACTGATGCCCACGCAGCTTATAGCCCACGTTGTCGTAGTTGCCGCCGTCGTCCGCGTGCCAGAAATCGATCAAGGCCTGCGCGACAGGCTCACAGCCTGTGGACAGCACCAACCCGCTCACGACCAGCCGTGTCCCGGTGATGCCCGGTTCGAGGAATGAGGTGCGCTGTGGGGTATTGGGCGTGTAATAGGGGCCTTCGGTCTGCGCCGGGGTGAGGTCGTCGTCATCATCGTCGCCGCAGGCGGGCGTGGGCGCGAGCGTAGGTGCCTGTACCACCGTTGTGCCTCTCAGCGCATCGGGCGTGGCTTCTGCGCCGCTCGATAACTCGTTGAGCATCTCATTCATCGTGCGTCCGCTGCAAGCCGCCAGCACCATCACCGCCGGGATTGCCAGCCCTCGCCACAGGAAGGCGCGGCGGGAAAGGGTTGTTGGGTTTTCGGTGTCCATGCTTCGTCCTCATCTGTTCGTGATGAGCGAAGTCTAGCACAGTCCGCACCCCTCAGGCACAGCCGCAACACTCTTTTTACAGGATGCGGGGGAAGAATTTACATCACGTGCTTTCCTGTTTTACGCCCTCACCCCAAACCCCTCTCCCTTATGGAGAGGGGCTTTAACTGCGACTCTCCCAACATCGCTGTGAAGGGTTTGCATAAGTCCTGATCTTTTTAATGAGACTGGGTTTCTCTTAAACCCACTGTCCGGCTACCGCCCCACACGCGGCGCATCACGCAGGCTGATATTGACCACGCCGCTTACATAGCGCCCGCCGCGCCCGTCCCCCGGCACGACCAGCCGCAGCGGCCCCTGTTCATCGGCAATCGCTTCCCCGGCCTGTTCATAAGCTACCAGAATCGGCTGATTGCCGTATTCGGGGTCGATCTCCGCCCACGCGATCACGACCTGATAGCCGTCGCTGCCTGTGACCACGATGAACATACTGAGGCGGTCATTGCGCACATCAGCGTTCAGGTTAGGCTGCGCGGTACTGATGATCTGCCACAGCGGAACACCAGTGAACTGTGTCGTCAACGTTTCCTCACCGCTCAGGTACGTCACATCCACCGTCTGTGCGCTGAAGCTGGTGCGAAGATCATCCACCGTCAGCGTGATCGGGTTCAACACCTGCCCATCGACGGTCAGCGCCGTGTTTCCTTCCGGCAGCGTGACGCTGTAGGGGACTTCGGGAATCCGCACGGAGATGAAATTCCACGCCACCAGAATATCCTGCCCTTCGTCAGAGAGCACCAGATCGACAAAGGCCTGCGCCACTGCCGGATTAGGCGTATCGTTCGTGACCGCGATGGGATAGGTGGCGATGGTGTTCAGGTAGTCGGGAATCGCGATGGTTGTGACCTGTGCGCTGATGTCGGGCGTGATGTCGGAGACATAGACCACCCCCGCGTCGGCCTCGCCCAGCGCGACTTTGGCCGCCACCTGCCGCACGTTCTGTTCCTCGCTGACGACGTTGGCATAGACCGCCTCGCGGTAAGCCTCACCGTAAGCCGGGTCAGCCGCCAGCCGTTCCAGCATGGTATCGGTGTAATCACGCACGGGCACATCCGGCGCGGCGATGACCAGCAGAACGCCTTCATTGCCCAGGTCGCGCAGGGTCTGGATGTTGGCGGGGTTGTCCGCCGGGATGACCAGCACCAGGCGGTTCTTGACAAAAGCTCGCGGACGGCCACCAATGCGGCCTGCGTCCTGGGCGGCGGTCATCTGGCGCGTGTTGGCGCTGGCGAACACATCCGCTGGCGCACCCTCGGCCAACTGCGTCGCCAGGTCAGACGAACCCGCGAAGTTGAACACGACATCCACGCCGGGATTCTGCGCTTCAAACACCGCTCCGATTTCCTCAAAAGCATCAGTGAGGGAGGCTGCCGCGAAGACGTTGAGCGTGGTCGCTTGCTGCGCGTGGGCGGGAAAAGCAAACACAGTCAGGAGGGCGAACAGCAACAGCAGGGTAAAACGGCGCATTGGGGCATCTCTCCTTTTCGATAGGTTCATCAACCATCCTCGTCATCAAGGCCGTGCGGGATGAGTTCGCAGCGGTCGATCCAGTTCAGCACCGCCTCCAACTGCCCGATCACCAGATCAAGCGCGAGGGCATGAATGCCGGGGTTGGCCTGTGCCCGCTGTTCGACCAACGCCATACGATGCTGCTGGCAGGCCAGTTTTTGCCGCTTCACCAGCGCAATCGTCGGGCGGTTGAGCAGCCGCGCGATGTACAGCCGACTCAGGAATTCCACCCGCACCCGGCGCACACTGGATGACGGCTGGGTTTCTTCCAGCCATGCTTCCAGCCGGGCGCGTCCCGCGTCTGTCAGTGTGTACTCGGTTCGGGTCGGGGCGCTGTCGCTTTCGAGCCGCAGTCCAACGACCAACCCCTCGCGTTCCAGCCGCTTGAGCACGTTGTAAAGCTGGCTGGTGCTGAGGTTCCATACCTCGCCCAGGTGCGCCGGGTCGCGGAAGCATTCCAGCAGTTGATAGCCGTGCCGCGCTTCCGCCGCCAGCAGCCCCAGAATGGTTTCATCCGGCGTAAGCGAACCCATCTTTACATTTCTATTCTATCGTGGAAGGTGAAAATCAGGGAGATGTACGGGCATAGTGCGCTACGCCCCATATGCACCAACTTAAGGAGAATGAGGTATCTTTATGGTTGCTGAAGACCAAGAAAGGCACCTCATCTCCATGACAACCATACCAGAACTGGCTGAAGTGATGCAAACGTTGTTGACAACAACAGCTAACACGTTGGGAAAAAAACAGGGTTTGTGCAACGCGAACGAGTGGTGAGCGGAGCAGGCTTTGCCCAAGCGCTGGTGTTTAGCTTTATGGCGCAACCGCAGGCGACGCGCTGCGAAGTGCGCCAAACAGCGGCCAGCGCAGGGATGCTGTTGAGTACGCAAGGGTTGGACAAACGGATGAATGGCAAAGCGGCGTACTTTCTGGACAGTTTACTGGCCGAGGCAGTGAAGCAAGTGGTGTGTGCCCACGCTCAACCCCGAAGCCTGCTGTCCCGCTTCAAGGGGGTGTACATCAGCGACAGCACTGTGGTGGCACTGCCGAGTGCGTTAGCAGCGGTGTTTGAGGGGGTCAATGGGGCACAGGACGCGGCGGTCAAAGTGGCGGTGCAATGGGATGTGGGCGCAGGAGGGCTGGGCGTGTGGTTGGGGGAAGGCAAGGTGCATGACCAACGCACGGGGGCAGTGACGCCCAACTTACCCGCTGGATCGTTGCGGCTCAACGATTTAGGCTTTTTCAACCTGAGCACCTTTGCGGAGGATGTGGAACACCAGCGCTACTTTTTCAGTCGCTACAAAGTCGGGACGCTGGTGTACGATGAGGATGGCAAGCGCCTCGACCTGGCGCAAGAGCTGGCTGGGCATGGACAGCAGGCGGTGGATCGGGCCATTTACCTGGGGAGTGAGCATCTCCCCTGTCGGCTCATTGCCCTGCCCGTATCGCCGCAGCAAGTGGGCAAACGGCGGCGACGCTTGGCCGAGATTGCGCGCAAACGCCAGCACCCGCCCAGTTCACAAGCGCTGGCATTGGCGGCGTGGACACTTTACATCACCAACATCCCCACCGCGCTGTTAGCCACCCACCAAGCACCTGCTTTAGGGGCGACCCGCTGGCAGATTGAATGCCTGTTCAAGCGCTGGAAAAGTCAGGGGCAGCTTGCCACCTCCCGCAGCCACAACCCCTACCGGGTTCTGTGTGAATTCTATGCCAAACTGCTGGCGTGTCTGATCCAACACTGGCTGCTGTTGGTCAGCTGTTGGCATCGCTTGGAGCGTAGTTTGTATCAGGCCACCCAACTGCTTCACAAACGCGCTTTTTGTCTGTTGGACGCCCTCCACCATCTTCCCACCTTGATCCTGGTGTTAGAACGCACCGCTCAACTCTTGGCGCTCACTTGTGGCTTGTCCACTCGTTCTACCCATCCTTTAACTTTCCAACAATGGATTGAGGACACTGCTCCTTAAGTTGGTGCCTATGGGGCATAGTGCGCTACGCCCCTACCAATGATGTCCTCGAAGTTCACCACGCCTGGATTGGTGTATTTGTATCCAGGCAGAACCTTTTGCACGACAAAACGCTCAAAAACGTTGAGATCGGAATGGATGCCGTTGGTAGGGGCGGGGTTTAAACCCGCCCTTACTGGAATCGGAGATATTGCCTGCCCCTGCGAAAACCGCTTTTATGAACGCACGTCCACCCGAACACGATGCCAGGCGTTGTTCATGTAACCCTTGAAATTCCAGGTATCGCGCAGGTGTTCGGGCATGAGGTGGCCGCCTGTATCGGTCGCGCGCACCATCAGTTCATACACCCCCGGCACGAAGTCGATCTCCACCTGCCATAAGCGCCAGGCATAGGGCGCGTCATGCTCGCCGAGCAGCGCATTCATCCAGGTCTGCCCGCCGTCGATGGAGAGTTCCACCCGTTCCAGCCGTTCGCCGTCGGTGGCAAGGCCGAACCCGCGCACGGTGTGGCGTCCGGGGCGCAGCGTTTCCCCTGGCTGTGGACAGCAGATAGCGGCATTCACGATCAGCCCGCCGAGCATGGGCGCGTTCCCCCAGTCTGCCGTGTCCTCGCTCACATTCGGGGGGAACCACCTGTAAGCCGCCGACTGATAATAATTGTCCGATGGCTCGGCCTGCACGATGATCTCGGTCAGCCATTTGACACTGCGCGCACCGATGTAACCGGGCACAAGGCCGCGCACCGGGAAGCCATGTGCCGGGGGGAGCGGCTGATCGTTCATGGCATACGCCAGCAGCACATCGCTGTTGAGCGCCTTTTCCAGCGGAATACTCGCGCCGAAGCCAAAAGTCGCCCCGTCCTTTTTGATTTGATCGGCACCCACGAAGGCGATATGTGCCGCTCCGGGGTCGATCTCCGCTTCCGCCAGTACATCGCGCAGCAGTACTCCACGCCATTCCGCCGTGCTGATCGCTTCCAGATTCCAGGGCACTTCGCCTTTTATTTCACCGATGGGCAGCAGTTCCTCCCGGCGGTTGCCCGCACACATCAGCGTGGCGGGGAGGCTGTGCGCCGGGTAGCGATTTTTCAGTTCATCGAGGGTCAGCGTCAGCGGATTTTTAACCATGCCACCCACGCTTAGGCGATAAGCGGCGGGGTCAAGGTCGGGAACGGCAGCATGGTTGCGGACGAAAAACAGGTCGTTGGGCGTAAGAAAGCTGCTACACTGCGGGTCGGGCTGTGGCCCGGCGTTGAGGGGGTCTTCTTCCCGGACGATCATGGCCGGGTTCTTGCCAGATGGGGACATTCGTTTCGTCTCTTTACCTGATAAAAGTCTTCATCAGTAGGGACATGGTGCGCCATGCCCCCAACAAACACCACAGCTCTTATGGAGAGAGGGTGAGGTTTTCTTATAAAATTACTGCCACGTCTGCGGGATCAGGTCACTGTGGAACACTTCATCGCGCTGGCGGGCGGCTTCGCGCCAGGCCGGGATGCGCGGCAGCAGCAGTTCGGCCACCTGATAGGCCTCTTCCAGATGCGGGTAGCTGGACATGATGAACTTGTCCACGCCAATGTCCATATATTCCTGAATCCGTTCGGCCAGCGTGTCGGCATCACCGACCAGCGCCGTACCGAGTCCCTTGTTGACCAGTCCCGGTCCCGCCCACAGGTTCGGGCTGATTTCCAGCGTATCGCGCCCGCGCCCGGCTTCGTGCAGCGCGACCATGCGCCCTTGCCCGTGCGAGTCAAAGCGGCTCAGATGCGCCTGCCGTTCGGCGATTACATCGTCCGTCGCATAGCGCAGGGTTCTTTCTGCCGCTTCCCAGGCCTCTTCCGCACGTTCCCGCACGAATACATGCACTCGCAGCCCGACTTCCACCGTGCGGCCATAGGCGGCGGCGCGCGACCGCACATCCTCAATCTTGGCCTTGATTGCGGCAGGCGGTTCGGCCAGCGTCAGATAGGTGTTGGCGTGCTTAGCGGCGACGTTATGCCCCGCCGGGGATGACCCACCGAAGAACAGCGGCGGATAAGGACGCTGCACTGGGGGCATCAGCAGTTTGCCGCCCTTGATCTGCAAATGCTTGCCCTCGAAGTCGATGGAGTCACCGGTAAACAACTGGCGGTAGATTTCGCAGAATTCATCGGTGACTTCGTAGCGTTCGTCGTGAGTCAGGAAGGTGCCATCGCCCGCCAGTTCAACCGGATCGCCACCCGTGATGATGTTGATGAGAAGGCGCCCATTGGAGAGGCGGTCGAAGGTCGCGGCCATCCGTGCGGCCAGCGTGGGCGAGATGCTGCCGGGGCGCATGGCGATCAGGAATTTCATGCGCTTGGTTTCGGGGATCAGGGTCGAGGCCAGAACCCAGCTATCTTCGCAGCCCGCTCCTGTAGGCAGCAGCGCCCCGGTAAAGCCCAGGCCGTCAATCGTCTTGGCAACGGCGGAAAGGTACGTGTGGCTGGTCAGGCGGCGGTGTTCCTGGGTGCCGAGATAGCGGTTGTCGCCATGACCGGGGATGAACCATAAAACTTCCATGATGGTACTCCTAAGAAAAAAATGTGGTGTTGCAATTCAGGCTCTATTGTAGACCCGATTAAGCGCGGTTTCGATCAAGAAATTTTTGGCATTTTGTAGAAGCGATTTTGCAAATTCACATTTGCGGTACAGGTAGGGGTGACGCGCACGTCGCCCCATGCGTACCAAGATAAGAAATGTGAGCTTTTAAGAACCTCCCCCACCCCTAAATCCCCTCCCCCAGAAAGTGCGGGGGAGGGGACTTGACTCCCCTTCTCCCTGCGAAGCAATGGGAGAGGGGGCCGGGGGGTGAGGGCAAGGATAAAAAGGATACGCTTAACTCGGTGTATATGGGGCGACGCGCACGTCGCCCGTACAATGCCCATTTTTGAAATACGTTGTAAATACAGCCAAGTGAGAAAGCGTGCCATCGTGCATTTTCTTTTTGACTGTCATCGTGTCCGATTCGCCGAATCGCCCCTACTTCCCCCGCACCTCATCGGCATAATAGCGCAGCGCACGCCTATAGGCCGGATAAAAATCCGGTACGTCCAGCGTTATCGTCAGCACTTCGGCCAGCGCATCGCCCGCCCTGCCCGCACTGAACAACGCCAGCGCATAGAACGCCCGCATCGCCCGATCATCCGGGAAGCGTTCGCTCCCCTGCCGCAGCAGTTCAAGCGCTTCTTCAAACTGGCCGATGTTACGCAGCGTGCTGCCCAACTGAATGTGATAGTACAGCAGGTATTCGTCCGTCACCCCCAGTTCATAGGCGCGGCGATAGTGGGGCACAGCTTCCGCCTCGCGCCCGGCAAAGTCATACGCCCCGGCCACTTCAAAGCGGACGCGGGGATGATCGGGATACTGCTCCGCCAGCGCCAGGAAATAATCAATGGCCTGCTGTTCGTTTCCCTCTTTTTCCAGTTCCAGTCCACGTTCAATTGCTGCGTTGATGTCGTCCATGTTCAGCCTTTTACTTCAAATCTGTTTCATCCGGTACGGTCACAACCCGCTGCGACACTCAACAGCAATTTTTGAAGTAAGTTTCCCGCCAGTGGCTAAAGCCAACTGGCTCCCAAAAGACAAGCCCGCTAAAGGGGCTAAAAAGCTCACTAAGGCTCATTAACAGCGCCTTTAGTGCGCTTGGTGGTTTGGAGCCGCACGTTTTAACGTGTGGCGGAGTGATGTGAACCTTCATACCCTCATGCGAACGAAAATGAATAAAGTCGTGTTCAGAGAGTATGTCGAACGTTAACCATCCCTATGGTTTTCTGTGGCGTTTTAGGGTAAAGTGTAGGTGTGTCTAATGTAACTTCAGGCTCCCCCCTTTTGTGGATTTGGAGCCAACGGCATACGACACAAGGCAGCTTAACAACGGAATATAGCGCGTTGCCTGCCGAAAATCGTGGCGGGTGTAAAATATTCAACGTGTCCATGAAGTAATCCCGAACGCATTCAGCAACGGGATAGGGGGTGCAGTAGTTCATCCCATGCGGGTTTA
>JANRLJ010000095.1:0-21930 GCA_033762735.1 bacterium
ATATTTTACACCCGCCACGATTTTCGGCAGGCAACGCGCTATATTCCGTTGTTAAGCTGCCTTGTGTCGTATGCCGTTGGCTCCAAATCCACAAAAGGGGGGAGCCTGAAGTTACATTAGACACACCTACATTTTACCCTCAAACGCCACAGAAAACCATAGGGATGGTTAACGTTCGACATACAACGAGAAAAACAAAATCTTGGCGTTCTTGGCGACTTGGCGGTTCAAAGTTCCTTAATGCGGGATGGTTAGCCCAAAGGTGCTGCCCTGGCCGGGTTTGCTGCGCACGTACACCGTCCCACCGTGTGCTTCGGCCACTGATTTGACAATCGCCAGCCCCAGCCCCGTGCCTTTGATCTTGCTGTTATCATTCACGCGATAGAACCGCTCGAACAGGCGCGGCTGTGCGTTAAGCGGAATGCCGGGGCCGTTGTCCGTGACTTCCAGATGCAGCATATCACCATCACGGTAAGCGCGCAGCAGCACGGTGCCGCCTTCGGGGGTGTACTTGCTGGCGTTTTCCAGATAGTTGTGCAGCGCCCGCTTGATCCAGCGCATATCGGCCATAATCGCAGGTGGAAGATCATCGGCCAGTTCAACGCTGTAGCGCAGCGATTTCTGGCGCATCAGCGGGGAGATTTCCTTGCTGACCTCCTGCATCGTTTCGCCGAGGTTGATCGCACTGCGCACGAAGTTGTAGCCGCTTTCGATGTGTTCCAGATGCAGCAGATCATCGATCAGGCTTTGCAGCCGTTTCACCCCGCCCATCGCGATTTCGATGACTTCCTGCGCTGTCGGGTCAGTGCCGATGATGTCCTGCAAAATCCCCAGTGAGCTTTGTGTCACGCTCAGCGGATTACGCATATCGTGGGCAGCCGCCTGCATAAACTGGGCGCGGGCGATTTCGGCTTCGCGCAGGTGCGTCACATCCTGCAAAACAATCACCCAGCCGTCCGTTTCCGCGTCCTGGTCAATCTGATTCTCAACATACACAGGCGACACCGCGACCGACAGCACCCGCCCACTTTCCATCGTCACCTGGAAAATTTTCTCACGCGCTTCTGTGCGAGAAGAAAGCGCCAGCAGCAGCGAGTCGCGCATGGTAGGGTGCATGGGGGCTTCGCGCAGGGGCAGTCCTTCCAGCGTGTCCTTCGGCACTTCCAGCATCACTTCCGCCGCGTGATTGACCAGGCTGATGCGGCTGGTCTGGTCGGTGGCGATGATGCCGTCCGCAGTTGATTCCAGAATGGCCGAAAGCCGCTCCTGCTGTTCCACGCTGTCAGCGTACAGTTTGGCATTATCCAGCGCCACGCCGACCGTATCCGCCACCGCCCGCAGCACGTTCACCACATCTTCATTGAAGCGGTTGGCCTGGTCGCTCATGATGCTGAGGATGCCGATGATTTTGCCGCGGGCGTGCATCGGCGCCATGGCAATCGACTGGAAGCGCTCGTTGCTGAACGGCGGGAAGGCGTAATCCTCCCTACCCGTGAGGTTGTTATAGACCACCACATCATCTGACGAGATCACCAAGCCCGACATACCCCGACCAAGCGGGATGCGCATCGGATTCCCGACCACCAGGTCCTGGATCCAGCCAAGCTGTGCCCGCAGGACGATTTCACCCACCTGCTCGTCAATCAGGCTGATGCCCGCTGCTTCCGCGCCGACCACATCCACGACGGCCTGTAAGGCAGTATTCAGCGTAAGCGAGAGGTCAAGCGAATTGCTGACCGTCGCCGCGACCATGTTAATCGCCGCGATCTGGTCAACGCGGCGTTTGACTTCTTCCGTCAGAAGGCGATTTTGTTCGAGAAGGCTCTGGCTTGTATACACGCTGCACCCGTATGGCTAGGGAAGGGTCTTCGCAAGATGACACAAAAGCGTTACATTAAACCGACTTATTTGCCCACATTATAACCAGAAAGGGTTGTTACGAAAGTGGAAAAATTAATGATGCGCAATGCTTTCCCTTCATTGCAGCAGGTTGCGGCTAATGGACTTGGCCCCGTTTACTTCGATAATCCGGCGGGGACGCAGGTGCCGCAGGCGGTGATTGACGCCGTTGCCCATTACTTCACGACGATGAACGCCAACTCCGGCGGGATGTTCGCGACCAGCCAGCGCAGTGACGCGATGGTGCATCACGTGCGCGAACTCATGGCCGATTTCCTGAATGCCAGCAGTCCCGATGAAATCGTGATTGGGCCGAACATGACCACGCTCAATTTCGCCCTGAGCCGTGCGCTGGCGAAAACGCTCAAAGCGGGTGACGAAATTGTGCTGACGCGCATGGATCACGATGCTAACGTCGCGCCCTGGCTGCGTATCGCCGAAGACTTTGGGCTGACGGTGCGCTGGGTTGATCTGCGAGAGGAAGACTGTACGCTCGACCTCGACACACTGGAAGCCGCCCTGACTGATAAGACGCGTATTGTGGCGACAGTTCACGCCTCGAACGCGGTTGGGACGATCAACCCGGTGGAACGCATTGCGGCAATGGCAGATGCGGCGGGCGCACTGTATGTGGTTGATGCAGTCCAGAGTGCGCCACATATTCCGCTGGATGTGCAGGCGATTGGCTGTGATTTTCTGCTGTGCTCGGCCTATAAATTCTTCGGGCCACATCTGGGCGTCATGTGGGGCAGGCACGACCTGCTGGCGTCGCTGCCTGTGTATAAAGTTCGTCCCTCGAAGGATGTGCCGCCCTATCGCTGGGAGACAGGGACGGCCAGCTTTGAAACGATTGCAGGGTTAGGCGCAGCGCTGGAATATCTGCAAGGGATTGGCCGCGATTATGGAACACCGTTTGTCGATCAGTTCCCCGACTACAACGGTCGTAAGCTCGATTTCAAAACCGGAATGGCGGCCATTGGTGCCTATGAACGTGACCTGACCGCCCATCTGCTCGATGTGCTGACGGCGCTGCCGGGTGCGCGAATTTATGGCATTACAGATCGCCACTGCCTGCATGAGCGTGTCCCCACCGTCGTGTTTACACTCGAAGGGCATACGCCCGAAGCCATCGCACAGCATCTCGCGCAGCATGAGATTTACGTCTGGCACGGTCATTATTACGCGGTCGAAGTGATGGGACGCCTCGGCCACGCCGAACACGGCATGGTGCGTGTCGGGCTGGCACACTACAACACGCACGATGAAATCGACCGCCTCGATGCCGCGTTAAAGCTGCTCCTTTGAGAGCGCTGAGGCAAGCTGCGTGCAGACCAGTTCCAGCATCAGCACATTTTCCTGCGTGATGGAATTGGGACGGTCGCGGCAGGCGGCGATCACCCCATAATTGTTGCCACTGACGGAAACTGGAATACATGCAATCGCGCCCAACCGTCCCCGTGCGACGAGCGGATGGTTGGGGCGGTCTTCTGGCCCCGCGATGCGGCTTTGCCCATTCTGTGACACCCAGCCCATCAGGTCTTCCAGCGAGGCCTGCTTGGGCGCAATTGACTGAATTGCTGTTGGGCCGTTCTGGGCATAGAGCGTCATGCGGAATGGGTCGAGACGCTCCAGGTGATAATAAGCCACATAGTCGTAGCCCATCTCCTTGCAGGCCAGCACCGCCGCTTCCTGCTTGCCGCGTACCCCTGTTGCCGTGCGCAGCCGCTTGGCGATGTTGCGAACTGCTGGCAGGCTGTCGGAGCGCAGCGTTTCCAACTGTCGGTCAGACATCATCCTTGTGATGCGCCGCGCAAGATCGTCATTGTGGAATGGCTCGGTGCTGATATCGTCTGCCTGACCGGGCAGGCCGAAATCGGCTTCCTCATCGACCAGCACAATGATGAGGCGAGGGTACTTCTGGCGCAGGTCGCGCACCATCAGATGCACATCCGGCAGGTTGTTGTCGATCACGACCACATCCGTATGATGGGTGAGATCGGCCAGCATCGCCAGCGCCCGGTGAGGATTGCCGACTGCCTGGACGGTGAAGCCTTCCTGCATCGATAAATTCTGATGATAGCGAACCGTGTCTGCTTCGCGCACGATGACGAGAATGTCAATGTTTCTCATAGGTCGCCTCAATAACGTGGTCTGTTGAAGGTCGAATTAGGCTGTTATCCCGCTCTGGCTTGCCGCCAGCGCCAGCAGAACGAGCTGCTTTAAACCGGCAGCAACGGGTTCTGTCTCAATGTATTCGTCCAGCCGATGGGCATTACCGCCGCGCGTGATGCCAATGGTGACGGTCGGGCAGCCAGCCGCGAGTGGAACATTGCCATCGGTGCTGCCTGTTTCCAGCGACCCCCGCACGCCCACTTCATCCAGCGCGGCCATCGCCATCAGCACGAGCGGGTGATCGGTCGCGATCTGCCCGGCAGGACGGTCGCCGACGACCTCGACTTCAAAGCGCAGGTCATCCTGCGTCAGCCCTTTTATCAGCCCATGTACCGTCTGCTCTAACTGTTCCAGCGTGTAACGCGCTTCGGAGCGCAGATCGAGCCACAGGCTGGCATGGGTCGCAATCGAATTAATCGACTGACCGCCGTCGATCATGCCAATATTGAAGGTTGTGCGCGGGCTTTCTGGCGGCTTGAGGGCAGTGATCTTCGCGCCAAGCTGCATGATGCCATGAATGGCGCTGGCTCTGCCGAAGTGCAGCCAGCTATGCCCGCCTGCTGCTGTCGCCTTAATGTGCAGCCGCCGCACGGCAATTCCGGCATGGTAAATGTGCCCGAAGGCCAGCCCTTCCAGATTAATCACCTGCTGAATACAGTGCTGCAATCGCGCGAAGGCCGCTTTCATCCCGCCCAGATCGCCCAGGCCCTCCTCGCGGGTAGTCGCCACAAACCATAGATCACATGGAGGCCGAATCTTCTGCTGCTGTAGCACGACAATCAGCCCAAGCATTCCGGCCACACCCATGCTGTTATCACCCAGGCCGGGGCCGTAAATCAGCGCATTTTCTGCACGGGTGGTGAGATTGGTTTCTGCCGGAAAAACCGTATCCGTATGGGCGGCGACCATCAACCCGCTCGGCTGACTCTGTGTTCCGGCCAGCTTGCCATAGACGTTGAACAGGCTGTCGGTTTCAACCTCGACCAGCCCAAGTTCCTGAAAGCGCCGCTCCACATATGCCGCGCGCGCCGCTTCATCGAAGGTCGGCGCGGGGATCTGCTGGATCGTAACCGCTTCTTCAATTACCGCCTGCGCGATGGTCGGCAGCCACGACCAGTCCATCTCACGATTAAGCCTCTCAAGCAATTTTTTTGTCATCCTTAAGCGCAGACAACAGTGCGCCTCTCCTCTCTATGCTATAATTGCTTCCAACGTTGTACACGTAAGGTTCTAAAAGAAATGCCCTCAAACCGTAGCGGTTGTGCCGTTACGGTCATTTTTTACCTTGTTGTTGGAAAGACCATTATGCCGCATTGCAGCGCTGCGTCACAGCCGCTCTTGCAGTCAAGATGCAGCTTCATGCGAAGTACCATCATCGGCCAACTCAGGCCATAGAGCCAAAGAAGGGATGCATTATGGCAGCGACAGTTCTGCTCATCGGCGGCAGCCGGGTGGGTGAAACCGCGCACCGCTCTGCACTGGAAAAACACTATGACGTGCGCGTTGCTCCCAGCGGCAAGCAGGGGTTGACCCTGGCAAAAGCGCACCCGCCCAGGGCAGTGATTCTTGATGCCATCTCTTTGGGAACGCTGGGAGAGCGCATCTGTCGTTCGCTGAATGTCGGTCTGCCGGGCGTACCGCTGATTCATCTGGTTCCTGAAGGCACACGCCCGATGCAGAGCTGCGCGGAAGTCGTGCTGAAACACCCGATCACCTCGCGTCGGCTGCTGACCGTACTCCAGCGAACCATTCAGGAAGATGCCGAAGAAGTCATCGACTGTGGGCCGTTTGTGATGAACGTCACCCGCCGCATTGTGGTGGCGCATGGCAAGGAAACGCAGCTCACGCCCAAGCTGTCGCTGCTGCTGGAGATGTTTCTACGCAATCCGGGGCAGACTATCGACCGTAAGCGCATCATGCAGCATGTGTGGGAAACGGATTATCTGGGGGATACCCGCACACTGGATGTGCATATTCGCTGGATGCGCGATGTGCTGGAAGGAAAGGGCGGGCAGCCGCGCTACCTGAAAACCGTGCGCGGGGTGGGGTACTGCCTGGACGTGACCGAGGCCGAAACCGTCGCCATCGTTTAACAACAAAACAGGGACATGACGCCCATGTCCCTGCTGAATTACTGCGCCTGGTTCTTTTCCAGCGCCGCGAGATGCTTCATCAGGCGGCTCTTGCGGCGGGCAGCGTTGCGCGGGTGAATGGTGCCCCGGCTGGCGGCCATATCCAGGTCACGGATGGCGAGGCGGGTGGCCTCTTTGGCGGCAGTCAGATCACCGCTGCTGATCGCCTTACGCGCGGTCTTAACGAACGTGCGGGTGCGGTTGCGGAAGGTACGGTTGTGGATGCGGCGCTTTTCGTTCTGGCGAATGCGCTTGATCGCAGACTTATGGTTTGCCATCTGAGTTTATCGTTTCTCTTGTCCTGTGCGAAGCAGTGCAACATGGTAGCATTCTGCCCCGCTTTTGTCCAGCGTTTTTACCCCGCCAGGTTCATTACCAGCAGCGCGCCTGCCCCCAGATTGAGCAGCACCAGCACCACCAGCCCGACCAGCATCAGCCGTGAACTGCCGCCACCGCTTCGGCCTGTCCCCGGCAGCCGGGTCGCACGAATCTCCGCCGGAATCTCTTTGAAATACTCACCCGGATCAAGCTCCACATCGAGCGTCGTCTCCTTGCCGGTGTAGAAGCTGGATGACGCTTTAGGTGCTGGCTTTGGCGCGGGCTTCGGCGGTTTGGATTTTGTCTCTGGCTTGCGTGACGCCGAGGCAGGCCTGGCCGCCGGGGGTTCTTCCCGTCCAGGGGACATGACAGCGCTTTTGGGTTTTGACGGAGCTGGCGGCACTTCGGGCAGATCAAGGGAAGTGAGAAAATCGGCTTCTTCTTCCTCAAAGTCGTCAAAGCCAAAATCGGAGCCGCTGAAGGGGCCAGTCGAGCCGGAAGGCGCCTTCGGCTTTGCGGGGGCTGTTGTCGGTGTGCTGCCGCTGAACATATCGTCAAGACGGGAGAAGGCCGCATCGTCTTCATCGGACTCCGTGTCGTCCTCAAAGGCATCAGCGAACAGGCTGGAGAATGAATCGTCGCTGATTTCCTCCTCCTCGATTTCCTGTTCATCCTGTTTGCGAAGCTGTAACCCCGCCACCCAGTCATCCAGTTGTGAGGAACTGATATCATTGGCCGGGTTGTACCTGGCGCTGGCGCTGCTGGTGGCCGTCGGGGGTGTGTTCGCCCAATCCGACTCATCGTCATCGTCATCATCATCGGTGCTGGCAGCCATTGGTGCTGCGCTGCTGCCGAGTTTGGCTTCCAGCATTTGCAGCCCGCGCTTGGCATTCTCGTTATTGGGGTTGATGTACAGCACATTTTCCAGGCAGGTACGCTGGTCTTCGGGTGAATCCACGACCGCGCTCAGCCACATCCAGGCCTGTTCATTATATTGGTCGATTTCGGTGGCTTTTTCCAGCAGTGCCCGCGCCTCGGCCTTTTTCCCGCTGCGATAGGCCTGCATCGCCTCTCGCACCATTGCGTCTGCATTTGCCGCCATGTTGACTCCTGTTGACTCCTGGACTGACATGATCCATGAATCTTATCATGGGATAGAAGATGCGCCAGTTGTTAAGAAATAACTCAAGAATTAAAAATTATCATGAAATGATTAAACAAAGAAAAAGAAAGATATAACAATTACAACCCAAAAATTTAATAGATGCTTTAATGAAGTTTCATCTGCGATGTTTACACTCCCCGCTGTCCTAAACAACCTGTAATCGTTTACCTAATCTTTCAATGAAATTAGCCGTCCAGCCGAAAGAGGCTGGACAGAAACAGCGACTTCAATGCTCAAAATCACCGACCTGCGTGTCGTCTATGACTCCGGCACCGAAGCCCTCAAATCCGTATCACTTTCCGCAGAGCGTGGTGAAATCGTCGCCATTATCGGGCGTTCCGGGGCAGGAAAATCGACCCTGCTGCGCTGCATCAATGGTCTGCAAAAACCGACTTCCGGCCAGATCATTCTCGACGGTGAAGACATTACCTCTTTAAGCCCTGCACAGCTTCGCAAAACCCGCCGCCATATCGGGTTTATCTGGCAGGAATATAACCTGGTCGAGCGGCTCCCGGCGATTACCAATGTGCTCAGCGGGCGGCTTGGCTATAACCAGGGTATCGGCAGCCTGTTCGGCTATTTCAGCCGCGAACACCGTGAAATCGCCCTGCGCAGTCTGGAGCGGGTGAACCTGCTGCACCGGGCGAAGAACCGTGCGGACAAGCTCTCCGGCGGTGAGAAGCAGCGCGTCTCGATTGCCCGCGCCATCTCTCAGCAGCCCAAAATCATCCTGGCAGATGAACCGGTCGCCAGCCTTGACCCGGAACTTTCGGTGCAGGTGATGAACGACTTGGCGCGGGTCAGCCGGGAAGATGGCGTTCTGACCCTGATTAACATCCATGATGTGCTGCTGGCAAAGCAGTTTGCAGATCGGCTGATCGGCATTGCCAGAGGGGTCGTCGTGTTCGACGGCACCCCCGATCAACTGGACGAAGCGACCATGGATCGAATTTACCGCTTCGACAAAGGCGAGCAGCACCAACCGCCGCATGGTGGTCTCCCTCATTCTTCCAAGCCCAAGTCCTTTACTGAATTAGAATTCGCAGGCTGATTTTCTATGGCACAATCAATTGCTTCTTCATCAAAAAGCGCGGCAACCTCACCTGAGGTCGTGCGCGAACAGCTTTTGCGCCCCTATCCCAGTCTTTCGCTGCGTGGTCTGGCGATTATTCTGGTGATTATCGCGGTGTTGAGCTGGGGTGCGGCGGGTTCTGCCCCCAGTGCCTTAAACCGCATTGACGGCCCCTGGGACGTGGTCTCTTCCATGGGCGACCTGTTCCTGCGAATGCTCCCGCCGGAGTTCGAGCTTGAGTCCGGTACATCCCGCACCTTTACCATTTTCGACGCGCAGATTGAAGTCGGCTGGCCGCTGATTATCCCGGCGATTCTGGAAACAATCCAGATGTCGATTATCGGGACACTGGGTGCAGTCATTCTCTCCATTCCGCTGAGTTTGCTGGCGGCGAAAAATGTCTCCCCCCATCCCATTGTGTATCAGGGGGTGCGCCTGTTCCTGAATTTCCTGCGCTCAATTCCCGAACTGGTGTGGGCAATTCTGTTCGTAGCCGGGGTTGGCCTGGGCGCCTTTACCGGCGCAATGGCCTTGATGTTCGGCTCGCTGGGGTCGCTCAGCCGCGTGTATGCGGAAGCGATTGAACAGATCGACCCGGCTCCGGTGCAGGCGCTTCGGGCGACAGGCGCGGGCGCTGTTCAGACCTTTGTTTACTCGGTCTTCCCACAGGCGCTCCCGCTGTTCATCTCTTATTCCATCATCTATTTCGAGAGCAACGTCCGTCACGCCACAATTTTGGGTATTGTGGGGGCAGGCGGTGTGGGCGAACTGCTTTACAAGTACACCGGATTGATGAATTACAACATGGTGTTTGGGGCTACGCTGGCGCTGGTGGTCGCGGTCACGATTATTGACCGTCTGAGCAGTTATGTGCGTTCCCGTCTGATTTAATCAGGCGTTGCGCGGTTCAATTTAGCAAGTTCTGTGGCACGTTCAAGGAGAACTTAACACAATGAAGAATATCGTCCGCGTCCTTCTTGCTGTTCTGATGCTGACTGTCCTGAGCCTGACGGTAGTCTCTGCTCAGGATGTCGACCGTACCGGCTGGCCGGAAACCTTCATCATCGGTGTCTATCCCGGCGATAATATCGAAGAAGCACTGGCCGCTGTTCAGCCCCTCGCTGACTATCTGACCGAAGAACTGGGCGTTTACACCACCGTCATCACTGGCACCAGCTATGCGTCCGTGATCGAAGCGATGCGTGCTGGCCGTGCCGATGCGATGGAAGTTGGCCCCTTCTCCTACCTGCTGGCGGTGGAAGTGGCGAACGCTGAAGCGATTGCCGTTGCCAACTATGAAACCGAAGTGGACCTGAATGAAGTTCCCGGCTACTACAGTGTGATGTTCACCAAGAAGGGCAGCGGCATCACCAGCATCGCCGATCTGG
The DNA here is from genome assembly GCA_033762735.1 of bacterium. GTDB lineage: Bacteria > Chloroflexota > Anaerolineae > Aggregatilineales > Phototrophicaceae > JANRLJ01. The sequence continues at coordinate 10,147 of JANRLJ010000095.1, forward strand.
AAGGCCGTTCCTTCTCCTTCACCGACCCGGCTTCCACCAGCGGCTATCTGGTTCCGGCCACCGACATCCTGCTGGCGCAGGGCTTCGATGATCCGGCACAGATCGAAGAATTCCTGGGTGAGGTGGTCTTCGCGGGCAACCACCCGTCGTCTGTGACCTCCGTCTGGACCGACGCCGTTGAAGCGGGCGCGACCTTCGATGCCAACCTGGTTGCGCAGATCGAAGAAGCTGGCGTGGAAGTGTGCGGTTACAATGCTGACGGCGCGACCCCCGAAGAACAGTGGCCGTATTTCTCCGCGCTGACGGCAGAAGAAATTGCCGAAATCTATGACGCTTGCGAAGATGGTAACCTGGTCGTCTTCCACCAGTCGCCGCTGATCCCCGAAACCCCCTTCGCCATCCGCGCTGACCTGCCGCAGAGCTTCAAGGATGCGGTGACGGAAGCGCTGCTGGCCGTTGCGGACGATCAGGAACTCGTGGACGCGCTGGAACGCTACTACGTTGACCCCAGCGAAGCCGCTGGCGTGGACAGCATCGACGCGCTGTACAACTCCCTGCGCGACATTGCCACCCTGCTGGATATTGACCTGCGCGCCCGCTAAAAGACAGCTATAATGCCAACGGTCAGCTTCCATGCGGAGGCTGACCGTTCTTTTTTGCCAGAAAACGAGTGAAACCTATGTCTGCTCAAACCCATGCCGATCTGCTCACGGTGCTGACCCATGCGCCTGCCGACGCGGTGAAAGCCTTTGCCGAAGATTTGCTCCCACAGCTTGGCGAGATCAACGTGCTGCTCAACCGCACGGGACTGGTCATGCTGCCCTATACCGACAGTGCCCAGGGGACGGTGTTTCATCTGGGCGAAATCCTCGTGAGCGAGGCGCAGGTCGAAGTGGCGGGCGGGCACGGCGGCTATGCACTGGTCGTGGGGCGCGACCATGTGCAGGCATTGGCTGTCGCGCTGCTGGACGCGGCACTGCGGTCAGGCATTGAAACGGAAAAAATTGAAGCCTTTGCACAGGCGCAGCAGGCGGAACAGGCAGCGGCGGATGAACTGCTGCTGCGACAGGTCGCGGCCACCCGCGTGGAAATGGAAACGTTCTGATGACGTTCGCAGGCTATACCCCCGCAGAAAAACGTACCCGCACGACCTTTCTGGCGCTGATGTGGTCGCTCAGCTATCCTGGGCGCTCCTTCCAACTGTCTGCTGAGCAAGCGCCGTTTGAACTGATTGCCGAAACCCTGCTTGATTTAGAGACAACTTACTGCCTTTCTGAAAAAACGACAATCCATCACGCAGCGCAAAGTGGTGCACGGATGCTACCGCCGGAACGCGCGGCCTATCATTTTTATGAGCAGGTTACTGAGCAGGATTTAAAGTCACTGGCGCAAGCCTCAGTGGGGACGATGCCCTTCCCCGACGAAGGCGCAACGCTCATTCTCGGCGGCGGCATTGACAGTGGCGCCCGATTTGAACTTACAGGGCCGGGCGTCAACGGGTCGATACAGGTGCAGATCGACCGCATCCCGTCAGAATTCTGGATTCTGCGAGAGCGTGCCTGTCAGTTCCCGCTTGGTTGGGATATTTTCATCGTGGACGAGCGTCGGGTGATCGGCCTGCCGCGCAGCGTCAAAATGAAACGGACAGGATAAACCAGCGATGTATGTTGCGGCCAAAGGCGGCGAACAGGCGATTCAGAATTCCGAGGCGCTTTTCCAGGTCCTGAAAGGGCCGGTCACGCCCGCCCTGGTGCAGGCTGTTCAGGAGGGGCTGCCGTATCTGGTAGATCGAGTCATGGGCGAAGCGTCGCTCTACAGCCCGGAACTGGCGGCGCTGGCGATTGCCCAGGCGGGCGGTGATCTGTATGAGGCCGTGCTGCTGCTGCGAGCGTATCGCTCCACTCAGCCGCGTATCGCCTATGCCGCGCCCGTCACGCCGGACTCAATGCTTACTGTCCGCCGTATCTCCGCCTCGTTTAAGGATATTCCCGGCGGGCAGGTGCTTGGCCCGTCGCTGGATTACAGCCACCGCCTGCTGAACCTAAAAATTCTGGATCAGCAGCCGTCGCCACAGCAGAACGGACATCTTGAGGCGGAAAGCGCCGCAACCGCGCTGATGAACCTGCCCGAAACGCCCGCTGCTGCTCTGTATCCCCTCGTTGCGGATTGGCAGCGCCAGCAGGGGCTTACGCCCGAACTGCCCGTGCGCGAACCGACGGATGCAGCGGACATCCCCGACGTGACGACGGATACCGTGCTGTTCCCTGCCCCACGCGAACATCGCCTGCAAGCGCTGGCGCGGGCGGATACAGGTGGAGTGCTAGCGCTTGGTTATGCCAGTATGCGCGGCTACGGGTTGATTCATCCGACGGTGAACGAACTGCGGCTGGGGTATGCCGAAGTGGAAGTGGTGCATCCGATCACAGGCGAGACGTTCAGCGCGGGGCGTGTGCGCGTGAGCCAGGCGGAGATTGCGACCAGCGGTGGCAGCAAGGACAAGCCCGGTCTGTCGCTCGGTTTTGCCGCGACGATGGGCTGGAATGAGGTCAAGCTGATCGCCGCCGCGACGCTTGACATGGAAATGAACCAGCCCAACCCGCACCCGGCGCACACCGAAGAATTCGTGATGTATCACACCGAGCCGGTGGAAGCGTCGGGCTTCTGCATCCACTTCAAGCTGCCGCATTATGTGACCTTCGCCAGCAGCCTCGATAACCTCCGCAAGGTGATTTCGACCTTTTATTCGTCAGATCGCCCCGCGCAGCAGACGGCTGATCTGGAAGCGATGAAGCAGGCCACGCCATGACCACACTCGAACAACTCGCCGCCCCCCGCGAAGACTATGCTTTTGGCTTTCTCGATGCCTACGCCAAGCGCGAACTGCGCCGCCGGACGCTGAAAGCCATCGCGATCCCCGGTTATCAGGTGCCCTATGCCAGCCGCGAACTCCCGATTGCGCGAGGCTGGGGGACGGGCGGCCTGCAAGTGTCGCTCGCGCTGGTCGGGCCAGAGAGCGTTGTGAAAGTCATCGACCAGGGCGCGGATGATTCGGTCAACGCGGCCAATCTGCGCCGCTTCATCACGCGCATGACGGGTGCCTCGACCACCACCGACACCCTCAAAGCAACGTTGATTCAAAGCCGCCACCGCATCCCCGAAGAAATGCTGCGGGAGGAGCAGGCGCTCGTGCTGCAAGTGCCCGACCCCGAACCGCTGCGAGCGGTGCAGTCGGACAGTTCCAAAACGCATCAGATGCACGCCGACGCCGATTATGGGCAGATGTGGCTGGTGCTGTATGAGCAGTTGGTACGCTATCGGCAGTATCTCCAGGGCGCGAGTTATCCCTCGCTGGTCAACGGGCGCTACGTCATCAGCCCCAGCCCTATTCCCCGCTGGGATACGCCCAAGCTGCATCAGGCCGCGCATCTGACGCTGCTTTCCGCCGGGCGCGAGAAACGGCTGTATGCTGTCCCTCCCTATACCGACGTGTATCCGCTGGAATTCGAGGATGTGCCGTTCCAGGTGGAAAATCAGCGAGAGTGGATGGACGCCCGAACTGGTGCGCGCCACAAGTTCATGAACGAGATTCCACAGGCCGACGGCAGCGCAACCTATGAAGTGTCGGACACGGGCTACCTGGAAAAGCTGGTCGCCCAACAGCGCGGCGACGCGGTCACGCTCGGCAGCACTTACTTTGACGACGAAGGAAACTTCTATCATGACGGCTACCTTAAACCCCCCGTCCGGCTCAACGAAGTTTGACCTCCCGCGCCTGACGACGGCCAGACCGCTGCTGCGTGCCTCTGACCTGTCCAGGCGCTATGGACGCATCACGGCGGTTGAGGGTGTCAGCCTGGACGTGTATCCCGGCGAAGTGCTGGGCATCGTGGGCGAGTCGGGGTCGGGCAAATCGACGGTGCTGCGGCTGCTCAATTTGCAGGAAGCGGCGGATGGTGGGCAATACTTTCTGGACGTGGCGGGGATCGAGGACGTGAACCTGTTCACGCTTGACCGCTTCGCGCAGCGTGATGTGCAGATTCGGCATATCGGCATCGTCTATCAGAATCCCCATCTCGGCCTGCGAATGCGCTACACCAGCAGCGGCAATGTGGCCGAGCGGCTGCTGATTACGGGTGAGCGGCAGTTCGCGGCGCTAAGACAGGCCGCCCGCACTTCGATGGCCGCATCAGAATTCCCGCTTGATCGCATGGACGACCCGCCCCGTGTGCTTTCCGGCGGGATGCAGCAGCGCGTCCAACTGGCGAAGGCGATTGCGCTGCGTCCGCGCATTCTGCTGCTGGATGAGCCGACGACCGGGCTGGATGTGTCGGTACAGGCGACCGTGCTCGATACGCTCAAGCGGTTGCAGCGCGAACTGCGCATGGCGACGGTGATCGTCAGTCATGATCTGGGCGTCATCCGCACACTGGCCGACCGTGTGATGGTGATGCGCGGCGGGCGAGTGGTCGAGGCCGGGCTGACCGATCAGGTGCTGGAAGACCCGCAGGATGCCTACACACAGCAGTTGGTTCATGCCAAACTCTAAAGGACGCAGCGATGCCGCTATTGCAGGTCGAGCATTTCACCAAACGCTTTCATATTCACCATCTGGAACGCGAAATCGCGGTCTTCGATGATCTGAGCTTTACCCTGGAAGAAGGCCAGTTTCTACTCGTCAGCGGGCCGAACGGTGTCGGCAAGTCCTCCCTGCTGCGCTGCCTCTACCGAACGTATATTCCCAGCACCGGGCAGGCGCTTTATGAGTCGCGGCATGGCGTTGTCGATCTGGCGCGGGTGGCGGACGTGGATATGGTGCAGCTTCGGCGTGACGAAATCGGGTTCGTGACGCAGTTCTTGCGCCCTCGCCCTCGCGTGAGCGCACTGGAACTGGTGGCTGAACCGCTGGTCGCCTCTGGCACCGACTGGCAGGACGCACAGCACAACGCCGAGGGTTTGCTGCAGAACTTCGGCCTGAAAAATGCCCTGTGGCCGGCCTATCCCACAACCTTCTCCGGTGGCGAACAGCAGAAGGTCAACCTGGCGCGGGCGCTGGTGCATCCTTTCCGTCTGCTGCTGCTGGATGAGCCGACCGCCTCGCTCGATGTGGGCGCACGCGAGTCACTGGCGCAGCGCTTGCAGGCGCTCAAGCATCAGGGCACGGCCATGATCGGCGTGTTTCATTATCCCGACGAAATCGCGCATCTCGTTGATGGCGAAATTCAACTGCGTATCACCAATCCATCCTCGGAGGAAACGCTCGATGTGGCTGACTGATCTGCGCTTAGTGCTGCCCGACGGCATAATCGACCGCGGTGCGCTGCGGCTGGAAGCTGACAAAATCGCGGAGATTGTGGAAGGAAACGCGCCTGAACCCGGTATCGCACTGCCGGGGATGATGGCGCTGCCGGGGCTGATCGACCTGCACGGCGATATGCTGGAACGCGACATTGAGCCGCGACCGGGCGCACGTTTCCCGATTGATCTGGCGCTGTATGAACTGGATAAGCGACTGGCGGCGACGGGAATCACGACCGCCTTTGCTGCCGTGTCATTTGCCTGGACGAAGGACGATCTGCGGTCGCAGGAAAAGGCCCAGGAAATTATCGAGATTATCAATGCGCGGCAGGCTGAACTGCTGGTTGATATGCGCGTCCACGCCCGCTTTGAGATTACCAATCCCAACACCGCGCCCATTCTGGAACGGCTGCTGGATGCTGGCCTGGTCGATCTCGTCTCGCTGATGGATCACACACCGGGGCAGGGACAGTATAAGAACATCAAGAAGTATGTGGACTTCATGACGCGCTGGCTGGGCTTCCAGCCGGAGGCGGTGGGCGAAGACCTGATACAGCGCGTGGAGCAGGGCGTCGAGGTTGAAGCCACCAAACCGCGTGACTGGAGCATTGTGCGCGAGGTGGTGGAAATCGCGCGGTCGCGGCATGTGCCGATTGCGTCCCACGATGACGATACGGTCGAAAAGGTCGAGCAGATGGCCGCGTTTGGGGTGACGATCAGCGAGTTTCCCGTTTCGGAAGCCGCCGCCCGCCATGCCCGTCATGAGGGAATGCACGTGCTGATGGGCGCGCCCAACGCTTACCGGGGCGAATCGACCAGCGGCAACCTGAGCGCGATGGACGCGATTCGCGGCGGGATGGTGGATGTGCTGGCGACCGATTATTTTCCGGCGGCAATGCTGCATTCGGCCTTTCGTCTGGCGGAGCGCGGCGTGATGTCGCTGGTTGAAAGTGTGAAACTGGTCAGCCAGAACGCGGCGGCGGCAGTTGATCTGAACGACCGGGGACGCCTGGAAACCGGGTTAAATGCCGATATTGTTCTGGTGGAAAACAACCCGCAGGCCAGCGAACATCCGCGTGTGCGCGGGACACTGCGCGACGGTGTGTTCATCTATCAGGATGCGGTGATGGCGCATCTCACCCGCAACTGGCCGCTTTCCATCGCACGAGAATAAGTCATGCACTACATTGATCTGTTTCCGAAGTCCGAAGACCTGATTCGCGAACACCGCGAGAAGATGCTGGGCGAACAGCCTTACATCCATCCCACCTCGCGCGTCTATGACAGCCATGTTGGGGTATACACCGAGATTGGCCCCAACTGTACGCTGGTCGAATCGACCTTTGGCGACTACAGCTACACCGCGGGCGATGCTGACATCATCTACACCGACATTGGCAAGTTCTGCTCAATTGCCTCGCACACCCGCATCAATCCCGGCAATCACCCGATGGAGCGCGTCACCCAGCATCACATGACCTATCGCCGTAAGCAGTACGGCTTTGCTGAGACGGACGACGACACTATCTTTGACTGGCGGCGGTCGCATCGCTGCGTGATCGGGCATGATATCTGGTTGGGGCATGGCGTAACCGTGATGCCCGGTGTCGAGATCGGCATTGGCGCGGTGGTCGGTTCGGGCGCGGTCGTGACCAAAAATGTGCAGCCTTATGAGATCGTGGTGGGCATCCCGGCCAGACCGATCCGCAAGCGTTTCTCTGATGACATTATCGAAAAGCTGCTGGCAATCGCGTGGTGGGACTGGGATCGCGCCCGGCTGGAAGCACACTTTCATGAGTTGAACGATGTCGAGGCCTTCATCGCACGGCATGGGTAGGCAGCAATGAGTAGAGAGTCGTGAGTGCCGAGTGGTGAGTACTGAGTGCTGAATAAGCCTTCACCGTAAGCACGCAAACGGCTTAACCCAGTACATTGACGATCTAATGCTGCCTACCTGTAAGGGCGCAGCGCACTGCGCCCGTACCAACGCAAGCCATCATTCTCATCTTGTCGGTGTACTAAGTACAAGCAAATTGAGAACGCGGACTGGTGAGCCATTGGCTGAGTTCAAATACTCGTTGCTCATCGCTCATTGCTTCTTTTACTGTATTTAGTTCGTCCCCTCATCATAGGTGATGGCTTCTGCTGCCTGATGAATATACGTCAGCACTTCACCCGGCAGCGCTTTGGAGGGACGGCGAGTGATATTGTAAATCCGTGCCAGTTCCATCTTAGGTTTGCGATCTGCCGTCAATAAGCCGTTCGTCTCCTGCTGCACGTCGGTAAGCTGGGTGTAGCAGAAGCCAACAATGTTCGCGCTGTCCAGCACGGCGCTGACGAGTTCCTCGTATTTGGCGATAAAGGCTTCCGTATCCTGAACTGTGCCGTAGCCGAACCAGGGCTTGCCGGGGACAGGCGCATACGCGATGCCGCCGAACTCGGTCAGCATGATCGGCTGCTGAGTGCGGGTCGCGCCGGGCAGCATCAATGCACGGAACTGCGGACGGCGCATTTGCAGGGTTTGCTCCATCGTCTCGAACGTGTCATAACGGTCACGCAGGGATTGACCGTCGAGCGCGTAATCATGGACACCGATGATGTCCCCGGCGATGTATTCCCAGCCATCGTTGCCAATGACGGGGCGGGTGGGATCAAGCGCTTTGGTCAGGTGATAAATGGCACGGACGTAGTGCTGCTGAGTCTCGTTGCGGCCAACATTGGGAACACCCCAGCTTTCGTTGATCGGCACCCAGCAGATGATGCACGGGTGGCTGTAGTCGCGCTCCACCACTTCCATCCACTCGCGCGTCAGACGGCTGACGGCTTCCACGCTGAAGCTGAACGCGTTCGCCATCTCACCCCATACCAGCACACCGAGCTTATCGCACCAGTACAGAAAGCGCGGGTCTTCGATTTTCTGATGAATGCGGACGCCGTTAAAGCCGAGTGCTTTGATGAGTTCGGCTTCCTCACGCAGCGCATCCGGGGTAGGCGGGGTCAGATTGGTGTCTTCCCAGTAGCCCTGGCCGAGCACCAAACGCAGATAGAGCGGGGAGCCGTTCAGGAGGAAGAAGCCGTTGTTGATCCCGACTGTTCGCAGCCCGGCATAGCTGTAGACCTGATCGACAATCTGGTCGCCATCCATCAGCGTAATTACCGCATCCACCAGATTCGGGTAATCCGGCGACCAGATCACCTTGCGCCAGTTCATGGTGCGTGTGGCTTCCAGGCCGAGATCGCGCCGTAGTTCAATCTCGCTCATGGAATACAGATCGTCGATCAACTGAACATCATGCAGCGTCAGCCGCACGCGCACGGACAGTGGGTGAGTCGGCTTGTAGTTCAACCGCACGCGCATTCCTAACTGGCCGCGATCAAGGTCAGGCGTCCAGCGCACCGCCGTGATGTAGTTCTCCGGCACAGGTTCCAGCCACACCGGCTGCCAGATGCCGGTCGTGCGGGTATAGAAAATGTCACGGGGTTGAAGTTCCCAGAACTGCTTGCCGCGCGGCTGCGATTGATCCTGCGGCAGGTCCTCCGCGCGCACGACAATCACCTGCTCATCGGTGTCCGTGTGCAGCACATGGGTGATGTCCGCCGTGAAAGGGGTATGGCCGCCTTCGTGGGTGGCGACCATCCGGCCATTGACCCACACCTGCGCCCGGTAATCGACCGCGCCGAAGTGCAGCAGCAGCCGCTGCCCCCGAAGTTCCTCTGATACCGTGATCGCACGGCGATACCACACCACCGGGTGAAAGCCCGTGTCGCCAATGCCACTGGCCTGCGACTCTGGTGCAAATGGCACAAGAATTTCTGTGGCAAATACATCGGTTCGATTTATCCAATTCTCCGCGATTCCAGCGTCGTCATCGTCGAACGCGAAGCCCCATTTGCCGTTGAGGTCAATCCAGCGGTCGCGTGTCAGTTGTGGCCGAGGATGCAGCACATCATCCATCATCACCAAACCCTCAAATGTTTGACAAGGCACTGCCTTTAGCTTATCATCTTTTTATACTATAAAACAGTTTTTGTTGTTTCATTTGACTCTGGTGTTTTATGACTCTCTCAAACAACACCACCCATTTCCCCACGACACAACCGCGCATTCTTGTCATTGACACCAACGAGTCAAGCGAAAAGATCGAGCAGGTGCTCAAAGCCCTCGCTTCGGATAAGCGCATTGCCATTCTGCATTACCTCAGCAACCGGACGAGCAGCATCAACGAAATCGCCGAAGCGATGGAAATGCCCGCTTCCACCGCAACGATGCACCTGAATATTCTGGAGAATGCCGGGTTGGTGCACACCGAGCTAAAGCCTGCGAACCGGGGGCTGCAAAAGATGTGTTCGCGGGTGTATGACCGGGTGGAACTGAACCTGCCGCAGGCGCAGCGCGACGAGGAAGAAAAAACGCTGGACATCACCATGCCCATCGGTGCCTATGTGGACTGCCAGGTTGTCCCCACCTGTGGCCTGCTTGGGGAAGTGGGCATCATCGGCGAACTTGATAACCCGACGACCTTCTACCACCCCGAACGCATCTATGCCCAGTTGTTGTGGTTCAGGCATGGGTATGTGGAATATCGCTTCCCGAACCCGCTTTCCACCCATATGAATGTGGAAAGCCTGCAAATCAGCCTGGAAGTGTGTTCAGAAGCGCCGCATTCCAACAGCGATTGGCCGTCCAATATCACGATGTGGATCAACGGGCTTGAGATTGGCACCTGGACCTGCCCCGGTGATTTTGGCGGGCAGCGCGGTGCCCTTACCCCTGACTGGTGGGATGAGTGGAATACGCAGTATGGGCTGCTCAAGATGTGGCGGGTAAACCACAGCGGCTCTTATATCGATGGTGTGCAGATTTCCACCGTCACCCTGAATGATGTGAATCTTGGCTCTGGTAATTACATTGCCGTGCGGATTGGCGTGAAGAATGAGGGGATGCCCGGAGGCCTAAACATCTTCGGGGAGAAATTCGGCAATTACCCTCAGAGCATTCTGATGCGGCTGCGTTACCGGAATAAAACCCTGGATGAGGTTGGAACAGGTCAGCCCGAAAGAGAAAGGAGCACAGCCGAAAAGCGCTGACCTTTGATCGTACAAAAATAGATTACTCAGGAGGTTCATTCGATATGCGTAACCGTCTGGTCTGGTTGTTGCTTGTCATCTTTGTGTTTGCGCTGCTGCCATTCGCGGTCAGCGCCCAGGAACCCGTTCAACTGACCTTTGTTGGATGGGGCGGGCCGGAGGAAATCGAGGTTTTCACGCAGCTCACCGAAACCTTCAACGCCAATAACCCCGATATCCAGATTACCTATGAACACATTCCCGGCGACTACGTCGCGGCGTTGAATACCCGTGTGGCCGCAGGGACGCCCCCCGATATTGCTTACATTCCTGATGGCAACTTTTACAGTTTTGTGTCTCGCGGGCAGCTTGTTAACCTGCAAGCGCTGGTGGACAGCAGCGATGCGATTAATGAAGATGAGGTGTGGACGTCGGCGCTGGGGCGCTATCGCTTCGACCCCGCTACCGGGACGACGGGCGAAGGCGATCTTTACGCGCTGCCGAAGGACATTGGCCCAACCGTCGTGTTCATCAACACCGACCTGTTTGAAGCCGCTGGCGTTGCGCTGCCCGACCCGAACGTTCCCCTTACCTGGGATCAGGTCGTGGAAATCGGCACGCAGTTGACGATGGACAGCGCCGGGCTGCACCCCAACGAAGAAGGCTTTAACCCCGATGACATCGTGCAGTGGGGCGTGGGCGATGTGTTCTTTGAAAACATCGTCTATGGCAACGGTGGCCGCATCGTCAGCGAGGATGGCCGCACCTTCGTGGCGGCGGACGATCCAAACACCATCGAAGCCATCCAGTGGATTGCCGACCTCGATCATGTTTACAACATTCGCCCGACCGCCGAAACCGCGACCTCAATTGGCTGGGGGGCGCTGTTCGAGCAGGGCAAGGTCGCGATGACCACCGCTGGCCGCTGGGCGACCACCAACTTCCGCAACGTGCTCACCTTCAACTGGGACGTGATCCCCAACTTCGTCGGGCCGAGCGGTGAACTGACCACTTATCCGGATACTGAGGACTGCGCCTTCTCTGGCTGGTCTGGTTCCGTTGGTCTGGCAGTGATGGCGGGCAGCGCGGGCGAAGAAAATCTGGAAGAAGCCTTCCGCTTCATCGAATTCCTGGCGGGCACCGAAGGGCAGACCGAACAGGCCGCGCTCGGCTTCCAGATCCCCAACCAGATCGAACTCGCCAACAGCGATGTCTTCCTCCAGCCCGATCAGGCTCCGGCCAATGCGCAGGTCTTTATCGAAGCCGCCCGCTGCCAGCGCCCCGGCCCCTGGACGGAAACCCCGCTCTATGGGCAGTGGTTCGATGACAACTGGTGGAACGGCGTGTGGCCGGCGGTTGTGAATGACGGCGTGGCGCTGGCCGAAGACGAACTGGCCGACCGCGCGGATGCCTTCCAGCAGG
>JANRLJ010000096.1:0-12051 GCA_033762735.1 bacterium
TTCGCCCGGCCTGCGGCTTTTCGACGGGCGGTGTCTCATCTCCTGTTGTGTCTACAGGGGGGGTGGAAAATCGCCACCTCCGCCTCTTCCCCTCCCACTTTTCAGAAGATGAGAACTTTATCTTGACAGCTATGGGGCGACGCGGTGCGTCGCCCCTACGATTGTTCCTTTGAAGGATTGCGTTTATGAAAATCGGGTTACAGTTGACCAAGTACGACTGGCCGAAAGGCCCCGCCAAGCTCGCACGCACGCTGCGTAAGATCGCCCGCGAGGCTGAACAGGCACAGTTCTACAGCCTGTGGGTGCTCGATCATTTCTTTCAGATGGAAGGCGCGGGCAGGGCGGAAGACGCCATGCTGGAAGCCTATACCCAGTTGGGCTATCTGGCGGGCGTGACGCGGCAGATCAAACTGGGCGTGCTGGTCACGGGCGTGATCTACCGCTACCCCGGCATTCTGGCGAAGACGATTTCGACGCTGGACGTGCTGAGCGAAGGACGCGCTTACTTAGGGATCGGCGCGGCGTGGTACGAGCGTGAAGCAGTTGGCCTGGGCATCCCCTTCCCGCCGCTGGCCGAGCGCTTTGAGCAGTTGGAAGAAACGCTGCAAATCCTCAAGCAGATGTGGTCGGGCAAAAACAGCCGCTTTGCAGGCAAGCACTTTCAGTTGAATGAGACGATCAACAACCCGCAGCCCATCAGCCAGCCCCATCCCCCGATTCTGATCGGCGGCGCGGGCGAGAAGAAGACGCTGCGGCTGGTCGCGCTGTATGGCGATGCCTGCAACTTCGACGCCGACATGGGCATCGACGGACTCAGGCACAAGCTGCATGTCCTGCGCGGGCACTGCGAGGAAGTCGGGCGCGATTTCGACAGCATCGAGAAGACGGTCGTCACCCATGCCCGCCCGGAAGAAGACCCGCAGGCAACGATTGACCAGTGCCGCGCCTTTGCCGAAGCCGGGTTCACGCACGCCATGTTCAATATGCGTGGGGTAGAAACGCTCCGTCCTATTGAGATTTTCGGGGAGAACATTATTCCCACTGTCGCCGCTTTTTAAGGACGGGGGAGCAGTGTGACGAGATAAGCCGTGATCCTGCGCTGACTTTCCGCGTCGTAACCATAGCCCAGTCTTTCAGCAGTTTCCGGCGCGAGCCATGCGAACAGATCACACATGCCCCAGATCGCCCGTGCGATGTCGTCGGCGTCGTAGCGGGCGAAGGACTGTTTCATACCTTCGAGGATGCGCGGGTCAGCCCACTGCTCAAGGAAACGCCCCTTGTGCCAGGTTTCATACGCCGCGCCGCGCACTGCCAGCGTGTGCCAGTAGATCATTGGGATAAGGGCGTGCCACGTCATGTAGCTGCTGAGGCAGTCGATGGCCGTCCACAGTTCCCCACGCCGGACTTTCTTCGCAGTCCACACGGCGTGATACCAGAAGTCGCCCACGACGTTGGTGAATTCCTGCTGTGATGGTGGTTTGGAGGGCGTTGTCGTCAGGGGCAGACTAAGCAGCTTCGCCTGCAAGTCGTCCTTATCAACCAGAAAGCGAACACCCCGGCGGATGGTCATCGCGGTTGAGTCAGGGAGGGTTTTGCTGTGGATCAGCCCTTCGATGAAGGCGGCAGGCAGCGGAATAAAATCGACATCGAAGCCGCCTTCATACAGCACCCGCCGCTCATACACACCTTCAACGTTGGTCTGTTCCAGAAAGGTGAGCCAGGGCTTGCCGAACGTCTCAATCCACCCTGGCTCTGCCACATAGAGCGCGGGATCATTCACAATCAGCCAGACATCAAGATCCGACCATTCATCCGCCGGGGACTGCTGCCGCGCCCGCGACCCTAAAATGATTGCGGCACGCACGTCGTCCCGTGCTGTCGCCCATTCGGTGATGCGCTGGATGATGAGGTCGAAGCCAGTCAGCGTCATTGAATTACCCTATCTGGTTGCGGCGAGGCGGTCGGCGTACTGCTGTTTGTAGTATTCCAGATAGTCACCCGTCTTGATCTCGCGCCACCACCAGGCATTCGCTTCGTACCAGCGGACGGTGGCTTCCAGCGCGGTATCGAAATCGTTCTGCCGCACCCAGCCGAGCGCACGCAGCTTGTCGCAGTTCATAGCATAGCGGCGGTCATGGCCGGGACGATCCGGCACGCGCTTAATGAGCGATTCGGACTTGCCAAGCAGCGCCAGCATCCGCCGCACCACGTCAATGTTGTGCTGCTGATTCTCGCCCGCGATGTTGTAGGCTTCGCCTGTCTCGCCCTTGTGCAGCACCAGATCAATCCCGCTGACGTGATCGTCCACGTACAGCCAGTCCCGCACCTGCATTCCGTCGCCATAGAGCGGCAGCGGCTTGTCGTCAATCGCTTCGGTGATGAACAGCGGCAGCAGCTTTTCGGGGTACTGATATGGCCCGAAGGTGTTGCTCCCCCGCGTAATCACCGTGTCCATCCCATAGGTGACCTGATAGGCGCGCACCATCAGTTCACCGCTGGCCTTGCTGGCAGCGTAGGGGCTGTTGGGCAGGAAGTGATCGCCCTCTCTGGAGAACCCCTCTTCCACATCGCCATACACTTCATCGGTCGAAACCTGCAAAAAGCGGCCTACGCCATGTTTGCGGGCTTCATCCAGCAGGATATACACGCCCGCCACATCGGTATGAATGAAAGCGTCGGGGTCGAGAATGGAACGATCCACATGGCTTTCCGCCGCGAAGTTGACGACCGTGTCGATATGGTATTCGGTCAGCACGCGATGCACACTCTCGCGGTGGGCGATGTCGCCGCGCTCAAAGCGATAGTTCGGCTCATCGGAGACATCGCGCAGGTTGTTCAGATTGCCCGCGTAGGTCAGCTTATCGTAGACAATGATGTTGTAGTGGGGGTACTTGTGCGTCATCGTGCGCACGAAGGCGCTGCCGATGAAACCCGCCCCACCCGTAACGAGAATATTCTTCATTCCGATTTTGCCTCCGGCTGCGGTTCAGGCTGTGCGGAGTCGGTGGTGGGCTGTTCAGCGGCGGGCGCGGGTGTCCCGTTGGGTGTCCCATTGGGTGTGCCATTATCGCTTGTCGTGTTGCGCTCATTTTGAGCGCCGTTTTCAGCTTCGGCCTTCGCTTCATTTTTGGGTGTTTCGGGCGCGACGACTTCGACAGGCGGATTGAGCGCCGCCGCGACCGCCGGAATATACTTCTCCAAGGCCTGCGCGATGCCGTCCTCGTCGTTCGTCCCCGTAACGTGCGAGGCCACATCCTTGAGCTTCTGCACCGCATTGCCCATCGCCACGCCCAGCCCGACCAGTTGCAGCATTTCCAGGTCGTTTTCGCCGTCGCCGAATGCGATCACATTCGCGGGGCTAACGCCCATATCGCGCAGCAGCACCTTCAGCGCCGCGCCTTTGGACGCGCCGGGGGGCAGAATTTCCAGCATATCGCTGAGCGCCTGCGTCAGTTTGGCGCGGCTGCCGAGCTGCGCGTTCAACTGCCAGCGCAGTGCGGTGATGCGGCGTGGATCGTCAAGCTGAACGGCGATCAGCTTATTGATCGGCGTATCATCCAGAATATTCTGTAAGGGGCCCACCGCTTCGGGCTTCGGCTCGTGATACTGTTCGTTCAGGATTTCCACATCGCGCGTAAGCGTCCGCACCAGAATACGCCGTCCGGAATAGGCCGCCAATTTGAATCCGCGTTCCTCGGCATAGGTCACCACTTGCCGCGCGACTTCCGGGTCAAGCTTCTGCTGATGGCGCACACTGCCATCGCTGTTATAGATCGCCAGCCCTTGCAGGTAAATGCCCGGCGTGGTCAGCCCCAGGCGCTCAATAATGTGCTGCCCGCTGACAAAGGTCTTGCCCGTCGCCAGCACAACCTGGATGCCCTTTTCCAGCGCAGCTTTCAGAGCACGTTCGGTGCGCTCGGTCATCTGGTGCTGACTGTTGAGGAGCGTACCGTCAAGGTCAAGGGCGATCAATTTTATCTCTGGACTCATGCTGTTTTTCCCACAATCTTTGTACATGCGTTCTAATTGAAGCAATGATTATAGCACGGAAACGCGCATCGCTGCGGCTTCAATCAATCCATACGGTGCTGTAATCGCCCAGGTTCATTTTCAGGGCGCTTGGCTTGCGCTCGTTGCGCGTGACTTTGGCGTAGCGCCCGATCAGGCTGTCCTGCAGGCGCGAGTCCAGGTCGATGATCTTGCTGTTTTCCAGAACGATACTGCGCTCGATCTCACAGTTCCGCGCCATGACATGATGATAGATGCTGGTGTAGGGGCCGATGTAGCTGTTTTCGATGATCGTGTCCTCGCCAATAATGGTCGGACCGCGCACGATACTGTTGATAATGCGCGCACCGCGTTCGACCGTCACGCGCCCGTCTACCTGCGAGGCTTCGTCGATGAAGGCTTCCGGCGAAAGGGTCGGTGTGAGTTCTTCCAGCACATACCCGTTGGCATCCAGCATATCGAACGGCTTGCCTGTGTCGATCCACCATCCCTGATGCACATGCGGGTACACCTGGTAGCCATGATCGATCAGCCATTGAATCGCGTCGGTGATCTCATATTCGCCACGCGCCGAAGGCTGAATGCTGTTGACGGCCTCGAAGATGTGATGGTCGAACATATAAATGCCGACTAAGGCGAGATCACTGGGCGGGATAGGCGCTTTTTCCACCAGTCGTTCGATTCCGCCATCCGGTTGCAGTACGGCCACACCCAGCCCAACCGGGTCTTTGACCTTTTTCAGCACAATCTGGCTGTTCCAGTCATTGGCGGCGAAATCGCGGATGAGGTCGCCGATGCCACCCTGAATCACATTATCACCCAGGAACATCACAAAGCGCTCATCGCCGATAAAGTCCTGCGCAATTTTAACCGCGTGTGCCAGTCCATCGGGGCTTTTCTGATGGATGTAGGTAATGCTGACGCCAAGCTCCGGGCGGTTATTGAGCGCATCCTCAATTTCCGGCGCAGTGTCCCCGACGATCACGCCGATCTCGTTCACGCCTGCGTCGCGGATGGCTTCAATCACGCGGAACAGCACCGGTTTGTTCGCCACCGGAATGAGCTGTTTGGCGCGGGTATAGGTCAGGGGATAGAGGCGTGTCCCTTTACCCCCGCTGAGGATAAGGCCTTTCATGTGTGTATTGTGCAACCTTTCAAAGTAACTGGGTGATAACCTGAACCAGCAGGCCCAGCAGAATCAGCAGCGCCAACCCGCCGAAAAGCCACCACACCCAGCGCGTCCCGCCACCAATCGGCGGCATGGCCTGCCGGGAAGGCTTATTCTGGGGCAGGCTGTGCCACTTTTCAAGTTCGTCGGGATCAGGTGGTAATTCTTCACGCGGCATTTCCGCTCTCCTGATAACCGTGTCGACAACCTTAAGGCCGTCACTCTCTGGAAGCCCAGGCAGGGGAGTCGTTCCATAGATCGACCCCCAACCGCCCGGCGAAGCGCTGGATGACCAGATGCGAATAGATGTTGGACACCGACAGCGTCAGCACGAACACCAGCACCATCGCCACGATCTGACGCGCTCCTGCCGCATCCGCCTGCACAAAAATTAAGCCAGCAGCGGCGGCCAATGCTGTACTATTCACCACAGCGATAAACATCTGATACGTCCCGGTCGGGAACAGCCAGTAAAACCAGGCTGCCCTGCCCTGCGCAGCGCGGTTTCCTCCGCTTAAAAAGGGCTGATACCCTGCTGGAACGGGCACATTCAGCCGTTGGATCAGAAAGCGCCGCAGTTCATCCACCGCGCGAGCGTAGCGGTAGGCATGGGCATAGCGCCCCGACAACGCTGACAGATAGACCGAGCCGACAATGACGGCGAAGAACAGCACCCCTGCCAGCGTCCACGCCGCATTCCCCGGCGCGGCCTGCGCAATCACAATAATCGCACCGATGACGGTCGTCACGAAGGTCAAGTAGAAGTTGAAGACGTTCTGCGCGTTGCCCTGTGCCTGCGTATACAGGTTGAGCATCCGGTCACATTCCTGCGTGAGAAAGGCAGCCGCGCTTTCGCTCAGACCTGTGTCCGGTGTTGGGGATTGAGCAGCAGAGGCAGCAGATCGGCTCATGGCAGTTGATGGGCTAAAAACCAGTCGTAGAGTTCAGGGTTGTCGTAGGTCTTCGTCCAGGAATTATGCCCTGTTTCGGGGTAAATGGTGAACTTAACGGCACTTCCAGCCGCTTTAAGCGCCGCGACCATCTGCTGCGACTCCGAAATCGGCACAATCTCGTCCTTGTCACCATGAAACACCCACAGGGGCTTGTCCTTCAGCACCTCCGCCGCGTCTGCTGGTTCGACATACCAGGGCATCCCGCCGCAGATCGGCACGACCGCCGCGAAGCGTTGGGGATACAGATAAGCCAGATGCCACGTCCCGAAGCCGCCCATGCTCAACCCGGTCAGATAGACACGGCGGGTATCGACGGCGTAACGACTGATGATGTCATCCAGCAGTGCGATCAGTGTTTCGGTATAATCTGACCACCACCGCCCAATGGCACACTGCGGTGAGACGACGATGAACGGCAGGTCATTTTTTTGCTCCAGCCGCTTCGGTGGCCCGTGCCGCTTGACCGCCTCCAGATCAGCGCCCCGCTCGCCCGCGCCATGCAGGAACAGCATCAGCGGCCAGCGCTCATCCGTCTCGTCATAGCCTTCCGGCAGCGAAAGCAGATAGTCCAGCCGGGTTGCGCTTGTGTGGCTGTAATCGAAGGTGTGGCGCTCCTGTGACATAATCAGCGGTAGCTCACGGCGTTTTCGCGCGGGGCATTGGTCAGCGCCGCGCCAATGATGCGGACGTGCACCCGTTCAAGCGCCTGCCGTGCCCGCAGCGCATCATCGCGCCGCGTATTTCCAGCCTGCACAACCAGCAGCACCCCATCGACCTTATGACCGAGCAGCGCCGCATCCGTCGCGGCCAGCACCGGAGGACAATCGAACAGAATGTAATGTGCCCGCGCTTTGAGCAGCCCGATAATCTCATCGACCCGGCGGTTGCTGAGCACATCGGCGGGATTGGGCGGCAGCTGCCCCGACGGCAGCAGGCTGAGATTGTCCACACCTGTACCGACCAGCGGCGGATTCGCCAGCACCGCACCATCGGTCAGCATGGTCGTGAAGCCGCGCGTGTTGTCCACGCCCCAGATGTCGTGCTGTGTGGGCTTGCGGAGATCGCAATCAACCAGAATCGTGCTGTTGCCCGCCTGCGCGAACGTCACCGCCAGATTCGCCAGCGCCACACTTTTATTGTCCGACTGCGCGGATGAGGTCACGACCAGCGTGGAAATCGGGCGGTCGATGCTGCTGAACATCAGATTGGTTCGCAGGGTGCGGAACGCTTCCGCCGCCGCCGAACGAGGGTCACTGAGCGTAATCAGGGTTGCTTTGGTCATCAGTGTCTCCTTACGCTTAGCGCGTCTGCTGCGCGGCCTGGCCGCTGCTGGCACGGCTGGGGCGGGCGCTTTCTGCTGCGCCTTCTGCACCGCGCACCGTATAGGGCGGAACCGACGCCAGCACCGGAATCTCAAGGCTGCGTTCCAGGTCTTCGCGGCGGCGGACGATGCCGCTTTCCAGATATTCCAGCACGAAGACGATCACGCCGCCGAGCAAGAGGCCGAGAATCGCCCCGGCGGCGGCCACCAGAGTCGGGCGCGGCGCGACCTGACCAATGGTAGGCTGATCGGTCAGCAGCGCTTCCACGCGATCTTCACGGCGGGAAAGCTGGTTGCGTTCGTTGCGGTAATCGACCAACTGCTGCCCCCAGGCGCGGGCGATCTGCTGCGCAACAGCGGGGTCAGTGCTTTCGACCTCAATGCGAATGCTCAGCCGGAACTGGTCAGGCGCAAAGTTCGTGTTCCCCAGAACTTCCCCGGCACTCATATCCAGCCGCAGATCATCCACGATCTCCTGAGCGCGTTCGTTACTCCTCAGGTAGACAGCGAGCGGTTCCAGCAGGCGCAAACTCGCTTCCGCCAGGCCGAAATCGGCACGGGAGGGTTGAATCAGCACGGTCTGCGTCGCGGCGTATATGGGCGTTTGTCCCCGGCTGAACAGATACGCGCTCCCGCCCGCCAGCAGCGCCAGCAGGATCAGAATCCAGCCTCGGCGGATCAGGATGCGAAAGTAGTCAATTAAGCTCATTTTCTGTTTTTCTCCGCCTGTAAAAAATTCATCAGTCGGCGCATTTGGCGTGTCATTGTACAGCATCCGACCTGATGCGGTAGGGCTGACTGCCGCTGTGCCTGCTGTATAGGACACACCCCGCCCTAGTCGAGTTCAATTTTCCAGTCCAGCTTTTTCACGCCTTTCGGGTCAAGCCGGGCAGCAATCGTAGCCAGAGTCTCGTTGGTTTCCGGATGCACGTAGTCAGGCGCGATCTCCGCCAGCGGGAGCGCCACCGCCGCATATTTGAGGATGCCCGCGTTGGGCACACGCCAGGGCTTGGTGCCAAAGGAAAAGGCCGAATTGCTCCACAACAGAATATCCATATCCATCGTGAGCGGCCCGTGCTTGAACTGCGGGTCGCGTGTGCGCCCCAGGTGATTCTCGATCTCGTTCAGCACCGTCGTCTTAAAGATGACCGGGAAGACAGGCGTCACCAGCTTCACGACCACATCGAGAAAATCCGGCTGATTGGTGTTGCCATAGGGCGGCGTCTGATACACCGAAGATACGGCCATAATCGTTGTGCTTTCCGCTAAGGCCTGCACCGCCACCTTGAGATTCTTCTCCGGTTCGATGTTTGACCCCAGTGAGACATACACAACCGGCATGGTCTTATACACGTAGAGATCGCTCAGTTCGCTATCCGCCGAAGTCATCGCGCGTCCTTTCGATCACCACCCCTACACTGTCAGAAAAACGCAGCGCACCCGGCTTATGCACCCGCACCTGCACCCACTCCGCGTTGTGCTCGACCACACAGATGCGGGCAATCGCCGCCGCCAGCGCTTCCACCAGTTTATAGCTGGACGCTTCCACATGCGCGATGATGGCTTTGGTCACGGTACGATAGTTGAAGGCGTCTTCGGGGTTATCCGTCTCCCCCGCCCGGCGCATATCAGCCCGAATTCGCAGGCTGATGACGACATCCTGCTTGTCCTTCAGTTCATGGGCGCTGAAGCCAATCATGCAGCGCAGACGTAAGTTATCGATCTCAATTATGTCTGGAATAATATCAGGCATAGAAGTCCTGTGGTGAATTCCTTCGGCAACATTGCCTTACAAAGCCGCCATTATAGCCAATCAGAGCGGCGTTCCCCCAACTTAAGGCATCCTTGAACATTCAATGAGCGTCTTCTGAAATATAGACATTTTTTACAAAAAGCCCTCTATACTAATGAAGTCGTTACAGATGAGGAAGGCTGCTGCATCCACTTCTTCAGGAGCAATCGTATTGTTAGACAACAGAATGATTTGAGCCGTTACGAGGAGAACGCGCTATGGCAAAAAACCACGACGATATCAACGGAAATGGTCACAACGGTAACGGGAAGACCAACGGCAACGGCAGTTCGGCTCAGATCAATTTAGTGGATATGATGCGCGAAAAATTCCAATCAGCGGACTTTCTCAAGACCTTTGAGTTAGGACTGCCAGCGGTGGATCGGGTTGCGATTGAAAACGCGGTCGAAAACATCCTGATTGCGGTCGGTGAAGATACCGAACGCGAAGGCCTGCTGCGGACTCCCCATAGGGTGGCGAAGGCCTATGAGGAACTGCTCAGCGGCTACCGCACCGACCCGGCCAAGCTGATTAACAACGCGATTTTCGATGTCGAGTATGACGACATGGTCATCGTGCGGGACATTGAATATCACTCGCTCTGTGAACATCACATGCTGCCCTTCCTGGGTAAAGCGCATGTCGCCTACATTCCGAACAAGAAGGTCATCGGCCTGTCGAAAATTCCGCGTATTGTGGATATGTTTGCCCGCCGCTTGCAGGTGCAGGAACGCATGACGCGCCAGATCGCCGATTTCATCAACGAAGTGCTGGAGCCGAAGGGCGTAGCGGTCGTGATGGACGGTGTGCACATGTGCTCGATGATTCGCGGCGTAAAGAAACACGGTTCCGGCATGACGACCAGCGCCATGCTCGGCCAGTTCCGCGACGATGTGAAGACGCGCACCGAATTTATGGAGCATCTGAGCCGCGCCAGTGGCCGCTCGGTTCTATAAAGCGGCAGTTTCCCCAAATCGAATACAATCCAGCAGGCAGCCACGCGCTGCCTTTTTTGTTCCCTCGACGATTCTTAACATCCGAACTTTGTAAATTTTCCCGTGTCATTCCATAAAGCGGGGATAGATCAACCCCACCTGCGTATATTTGCATGAAACACTTCGTTCAATCCATTCGACGGGCAGGCTATGGAAAACACCAGACAACCGCTGGATTGGGATGCTGTGTACTGGGAATACATGCCGCGCATCTTCAACTATTTCTGCTATCAGGTCGGCGATACTGCGCTGGCAGAAGACCTGACGGCAACCACTTTTGTGAAAGCATGGAAAGCCCGAAAGGAGTACAACCCGGCGCGTGGCGCTGTTTCTACCTGGCTGTTTACCATTGCGCGCAACACCGCCAACGATTATTACCGAAGGGAACGCATGAACCTGCCCCTCGAAACCGTGCACCTGCCCATCACCGATGAGCGCCCGGTGGAAGAAACGCTTCAACAGGAAATGGACAATACGCGGCTTGCTCAGCTTTTAGCGCAACTATCCCCACGCGACCGTGAACTGATCGCCCTTAAGTTCGGGTTAGGCATGAGCAACCGTGCCGTAGCGAAATTGCTGAACATGAGCGAGTCCACTGTCGGTACAGCGCTGTTTCGCGCGGTGAAGTGGCTGAGAGCGGCATGGGAGGTGACCACCCATGAGTGATGAAACAAGGTTTTACGAAGAAGGATTCTTTGAGCAGTTCGAGCGCCAGCCGCGCCCGGAATTCGCCCGACAGCTCCACGAACGTTTAAAGCTGGAGGAACACGTGGAAAGCGAACTGATTGTTGCTTCGGAAAGTCGTCTGATTCAATCCGAACCCACAGATAAGCCCGCCATCATCCACCATCTGTCGATTGTGGAAAGCATTCTGCGTACCCGTGATGAGTTCTTTGCGGAAATCCGCGAAGGAATCGGCCTGCGGCAGAAAGTTGCGTCCATGCTGGTGTCATCCGCTGTCTTCCTGGCGTTCAGCGGTGCGGTGCTGGGCGCGGGCAGCCAGTCCTACCCCGTGCCGCAAATGCTGAGTTCGGCCTTTAAGCTGCCGATTCTGTTCCTGATTACGCTTATCATCTGCACACCGTCGCTGTATTTCTTCAATCTGCTGTTCCAGTCGCGGCAGACCATCTGGCAGGCGGTGGCGCTGATTATGACCGCCGTCACGACCACCTCGGTGCTGCTGGTCAGCTTCGCGCCGATCATGCTGTTCTTCCTCACCGCCGCGGGGGACTATAACTTCCTGAAGCTGCTGACGGTCGCCGTTTATGGTATTTCGGGCGTCATGGGCATTCTCTTTTTGCGTCAGGGGATGGCCGCTAGCGTGGATGCCGATAATCCTGATGGGCGTGAGGCGAGGCGCGCGATCTTTATGGGGTGGATTGTGCTGTATGCGTTCGTCGGCATTCAGATGGCGTGGACGCTGCGCCCGTTCATCGGTGCGCCCAACTCCGGCTTTGAGATTATCCGCACCGGTACACGCACCAATTTCTACGAGAACATCATCGACAGCGCGACGGATTTCTTCAACGGGGATTAAGGAAAGCAAAAGAAGCAATGAGCGATGAGATTTTGAAATCAGGCTGACGCTCAATGTTTCAATTGGCTTGACCTTAACACGGCATCGTGTGAATGGGCAGATAAATAAGAACAGTCGTAATCGTAGGGGCGACGCGCTGCGTCGCCCGTACAACTTTAAGTTCTCCTGATTCAAATTCCCTCAATCTGGTTACGCCCTGAATTGGAAAAATTCGTGAATTTTTTGCAACAGGTGTTTGGTGCTGCCACGAAATGGGCCATAATAATCGGGAGTAATG
>JANRLJ010000097.1:0-7448 GCA_033762735.1 bacterium
GGGGGGTGAGGGCGGAAAAGCGCCAACTCAATACCGGACAAGCCTTAAATCCCTCTGCAAGAGGCGCTCTCCCTCAGGGAGAGGGACTTACTCTTACAGGGAAGTCCTTCTCCCCCTCTCCATAAGCGCAGCGACCGAAGCGGTCGGGAGAGGGGGGCGCGAACAAGTTCGCGTGGAGGGTGAGGGCAACTGCGTAAGTCCTATCACTTTAATCTTTGTGTCCTTCGCGCCTTTGTGGTTCAAATTGTTCTGTTGGATTTATTTCAGAACATCTCCCACGCGCCGACAGCGGCCACGCGCGGCGGGAACATCGCCCGCAGCAGCGCCGCGTGGTGGTCGGTCAGGCTGCGGTTGTAGGACAGAATCGGGGCGCCGCCGCCCAGAATCCACTGGATGAAATCGCGGTAGGGCAGCACCGCAACGGTGTCTTCCTGCCCGCGCAGGCGCACACGCACCTGTTCCGGCTGGGCTTCCATCAGCGGCGGTGCGATCACATCAGGCCGCAGTACGCGCAGATTGGCGGTGGCTTCCGGCAGCAGCGCGTCGATCAGCCCACCGGAGTCAATCACCCGTGCCATCCAGCCCCAGCGGCGGCCATAGTGGGCGCTCAGGGTACAGTCGAGCATCGTGCGCAGATAGGCGATGGCCGCGTCATCCGGCGGCATCCACCACGCCAGCCGCGTCAGCCCGGCGTTCACGGCAGTGCGGGCGGCTTCGCCCACCAGTGAACAGGCCGCTTCCGGCGTATCCGTCACCAGTTCGACGTGGGATGAGGCGATCTGGCTGAGGGCGCAGTAGCCTTCCAGCGTACCTTTGCGCGTTTCCGCAACGGCAATCTGGGCGCGAGGTGGCAACTGCCGGGGCAGCCGCCACGTCCAGGACTGTGGCGAGCGGGCGAGGCTGGTGCGCGACTCCCACTGCTGGTGATAGAGCGCGGCCAGCCGGGGCGCATCCGCCGCTTTTGCCGGCCGCAGCAGCGTTTTGATCGGCAGCCGGGCGGCTTCCTCCGCATCGAATTCCAGCAGCGTCAGCGGCCACGCTGGGGAGAAGCCGAAATCGTCGCACAGGATACCACCGATGTCCTCCGCTTCACGGGAAGGCTCGACATACATCAGCGCCAGATGCACCCGCTGTTCGGCCAGAATCGCCAGCGCATCCTGCAAGAGCGGGTACAGATACCCTTCGCCCCGGTAGCCGGGATCGATGTACAGCCCGCGCAGCAGCCCCACCCGCAGCAGCGCCCGCCCGCAGGTCAGCATCCCCGGTTCGACCTGAATCACCTCAATCGGCTGATGATTGAGGGTGCCCAGCCGCCACTGCTTGAGCGTAAAGCCGGGCTTTTTCAGGAGCGCATCGACCGGGATACCAGCGCGGTCGAGCCAGTCCAGTTCATGCGGTTGTACGGAACGGGTGATAAAAGCGGACATGAGACGCAAAACGCACGTTTAAAGCACTATTCAGAATAGGGGGAGTATAGGCCATCTAAAGGCGAAACGATAGAGGGGGATCAGTGCAGGACAACCCACAAAGGCGCAACGTTCACAAAGTGGTTTTCCGTTATCTTTGTGTCCTTCGTGCCTTTGTGGTTGTGGATTTTTCCAATGACTTATTTGATGCTGCGCGGGTCGAGCGCATCACGCAGGCCGTCGCCGATCAGATACAGGCTGAGCACGGTCGCCACAATCATCAGGCCGGGGATGATCGAGAGATGCGCACCCTGCCGGAAGTAGCTCTGCGCCCCGGTGAGCATGTTGCCCCAGCTTGGCTCCGGCGGGCGAACGCCCAGGCCGAGGAAGCTCAGCGCGGATTCGGTCAGGATGAGCGTCCCGATTTCGATTGCCAGCGCCGTCACCAGTACCGACAGCGTATTGGGCAGGATATGGGCAAACATAATGCGCAAGGGACTCGCGCCCATCGCCCGCGCCGCGACCACATACTCATTCTCGCGCTGGGAGAGTGTTTCGCCGCGAATCAGCCGCATCGTGCCCGACCAGGAAACCAGCGTCAGCACCCCGATCAGGATAAAGATGCTGCTGCTTGCCCCGCTCATGCGGCTGGAAAGCACGCTGGAGATCAGGATGAGCAGCATCAGCGTCGGAATGGAGTTCAGCGTGGTCGTAAACCACAGAATCCCGTCGTCGATAAAGCCCAGGCGCGTCCCCTGATAATAGCCCGCCAGCAGGCCGATGCTCACACCGATCAGCGTCGAGAAGATCGCAGCCGAAAGACCGATGCCCAGGGAGACACGTCCGCCATACAGCAGCCGCGTAAACACGTCGCGCCCCAGATGGTCGGTTCCGGCGATGTGATTGCCGATATCTTCAGTGGCCGGGTTCATATAGGTCGCGCCGACAGGCAGGAACTTGCGCGCGGCCAGTGGTTCGGTGTAGGACACATTCAACGCCTGCTCGAACAGCGGCGCCATCAGCGACAGCACCGCCAGGATAATCAGCACAGCGAACGCCAGCAGCGTCAGGTAGTCCCTGCTCAGGCGGCGCAAAGCCGTTCTGGTCAGGGATTCACTTTTGCGCTTCTCGTCACGCAGGGTAGCGACTACGCCCCGGCTTGCTTCGGGGGATTGTGATTGAACGGTTGATGCCATGATTAGTCTCTCCTCGTGCCAATCACCATTAGCTCAGACGGATGCGCGGGTCGAACGTTGCATAGAGCAGATCAGACAGAATAAAGCCCACAATCGTGGCGATGGAGAACAGCAGCACAATCGCCATGATGACCGGGTAATCCTGCTGTGTGACCGAGTCCACCACCAGCCGCCCCATGCCCGGCCAGGCGTAAATCGTCTCCGTCAGAACAGCCCCCGCAATCACGCCCGGAATAGCCGGCCCCAGGATGGTCGCCACCGGGATCAGCGCGTTGCGCATGGCGTGGGTGAACCAGATGCGCCCGTTCGCCAGCCCTTTCGCGCGGGCGGTGCGGACGTAATCCTGATTCAGCACATCCAGCAGCGACGCCCGCATATAGCGAGAGAAGGTCGCAATCGAGAAGCTGGAGAGCGTGACCACAGGCAGAATCAGGTGGCGGATGCGGTCGGTCAGGCTGTAATCGCCCGCGACCGAAATCGGGAAGCGATTGCCCATCGGCAGCCATTGCAGTGTGGAGCCGAAGATCAGCAGCAGAATCAGCCCCAGCCAGAAAACCGGGATGGCGCTGATGAGCACCGCCAGTACACGGGTGACATTATCGAAGATGCCGCCCTGATTGACCGCCGCCAGCACGCCAATCGGCAGGCCGATGAGTGTCCCGACGAACAGCGAGATCAACCCCAGTTCGACGGTAGCGGGTATACGCAGCGCCAGCACTTCGGTTGTCGGACGCTTGGACACAATCGAATGGCCGAAGTCCCCCCGCAGCACACCCCGGTTGGTGCCGATCACCGTGCCCGTCTGGTTGCCGCGCCGGTCAAACACCGGGATTTCCCGCCCACCCCAGACCTGTGTACC
The DNA here is from genome assembly GCA_033762735.1 of bacterium. Taxonomy (GTDB): domain Bacteria; phylum Chloroflexota; class Anaerolineae; order Aggregatilineales; family Phototrophicaceae; genus JANRLJ01. The sequence continues at coordinate 3,462 of JANRLJ010000097.1, forward strand.
GAAAATGGTGATCGGCGCATCGCCGATCAGCCAGCGCGCATACTGCACCGGCCAGGGGTCATTCACGCCCATCGCCTCGGCCATTGCGGTGCGCTGCTGGGGGGTGATGTTGGGGTCAAAGGCCAGCGCGTTCACCGGCCCGCCGGGGAGCTGCGCCATGACGAAATAGGCGATGACCGAAATACCGATCAACGTGGGAATGGCCTGGAAAATGCGCCGCAGAAGGAACTTGGTCATAGGATTTCCGCCTAAAGACTACTTAAAAAGTGTTATGCCTCGAAAAGCATTCAGGTTCAAAAATGATGATGCTGAATAAATTCAAAAACGTAATGCGTATTTAGCTATTCTATTCGCAAAAATCAGGAAGGCGATTATTCAAAAAAGTTTGGATGGAATTTATCAAGTATATTCAGGTCATTTTCTTTCCAATCCTCACCCCCGTCGCTGGCGCGACTCCCCCTCTCTATAACAATGGAGAGGGGGTCGGGGGGTGAGGACTATCGTAAGGTATTTACCTCAGGACGAATCGGGGGACGCGAACGTCCCCCGATGGTCATTGTAGGGGCGACCCGCCGGATCGCCCTACAACCGAATGGCCGAAGCCGAATTACTGCGCGCTGGTGATGTTCCAGGCGTCGAGGTTCCACTGGCCCAGACCCGGACGAGGATCAAAGCCCTGGACGTTGTTGGTCGCGGCATAGGCGCTGTCCAGCGCATACAGCCACAGGTAGGGCTGTTCTTCGTACAGGATTTGCTGGACTTCGTAAGCGGCGTCGATGCGGGCCTGCTCGTCGCAGTTGCCAGTCGCGATCAGTTCGCCCAGTTCTTCCAGGCGGGCGTTGTAGTAGGACGGGAAGTTGAAGCCGTAGCCTTCGCCGAAGATGTCGTTCTCCGCGCCGAAGATGCCGCGCTGATCGGGGTTGAACGGCAGTTCACCGCGCCAGCCAGCGACCGCAGCGTCGAAGGTCTGCGCACCCATGTTGTTGTCATACATGGTGTTGAAGTCCAGCGGGGTCACGATGACTTCCACGCCGATCTGCGCGAACTGGTTCTGCAGGACGACCGCGACTTCACCACGAACGTCGTTGACGACGTGCATGATTTCGAAGCTCAGCGGTGTGCCGGAGTCAGCGGTTTCGCAGGCGGTGCAGGTACGCAGGCCGTCGCCACCTTCAACCAGCGGATCACCGGTGCTCGTCCAGCCAGCTTCGTCCAGCAGGGCGCGGGCGGCTTCCAGATCAAACGGACGGCGCGCCAGGTCGGGGTTCAGCGTGTAGGCGGTGGGGATGGTGCCAGCGACCATCGCGGTGGCGTTGCCGTTCAGCGGCCCATTAATGACTTCGTCGATATTGATGGCGTGCTGCAGCGCCTGACGGACGCGGACATCGCCGAAGATCGGGTGACGGCCCTGGTCAATCGGGTTGCCATCTTCGTCCAGACCGTTCTGCGGGTTGGCGGGGTCGGCCAGGTTCAGCGCGACATAGTGCCACACGCGGCCCGGCGCCTGGAAGTACTGGATGCTGCCCGCATCAGAGGCTTCGCGCAGGGTGGTGAAGACCGCGCCACCGGGTTCATACACAAAGTTGATGTCGCCGTCCTGGTTCGCCAGCAGACGTTCCACCTGAACGTTGTCGTCGGGCGTATCCACAAACACCAGCCCCTGCGGCACGACATAATCGCCGGTCGGGTCATAGTAGTTCAGGTTGGCGCTCAGGTAGATGGCCGTGCCCGGTTCCAGACGGTCGAAGTTGAAGGGGCCGCCCGTGACCGCAGGCGCGTCATCGAAGGGATGATCGATCATGCTGGCCCAGTCGAAATCACCACCAGCGGTGTAGCCGAAGGCGTGGGCTGGCAGGGCAGAGTACGCGGCGAGCTGGCGCAGCGCATCGCACTGAGAGGCGTCAAACGAGAAGGCGATGGTGTAGTCGTCGATGATTTCCGCACCGGTCACCTGCGCGGCCTGCGGGGCATAGCTGCTGGAGAGGCCAACGCCTTCACCCTGCTGCGAAGCTTCCCAGGCGAAATACAGGTCGGTGGCGGTGATGGGGGTGCCGTCGTTCCAGAAGGCATCCTGACGCAGCGAGAAGGTATAGGTCAGGCCATCTTCAGAAACTTCATAGCTGTTCGCCAGTGCGCCGAATTCACCCACGGTGTAGTTCTGGGTGTTGGGGTCGAGCGCGATCATGGCCGGCCACAGCCAGGCGTTCACGTCCGCACAGTCCACGCCGGAGCAGCGCAGGTAGACCAGCGGGCCGAGGTTGGCGGAGCCGCGCGTGTTGCCGCGAATCGCCAGGCCGCCTTCGCCGGGGCCAGGGACATCGTCCTGGGCATTCACCAGAACCATTCCCACAGAGAGCGCCAGGGCCAGAATCACGGCCAGCGCCACGAGACGATAAAGCTTGCTCATTTTTGTCCTCCTGATAAGGATTATTCTTCTGCGTGGCAAAAGCGCTTTAGGTAATTTTGCCACAGTAACGGAGACGGCTACTCCTTCTGGAGTCGTCGGGCGGGAGATTAACATATCTCCCCTGCACTCGCAAACGCGATCACAGCGCATTCAACACTTTTTGAGCGTTTTTTAATGCCTGTTTGCGAGCACATGAAAGCTAGTTTGGCATACCTTTGGCGGGACGGAATATTTTAAAAAAATTTGAATATAGGATGGGGAGTCAAGAGTACCAAGTCGCGAGTACCGAGTTGTGAGTACCGAGTCGTGAGTACCGAGTCGCGAGTGCCGAGTCGCGAGTGCCGAGTCGCGAGTACCGAGTCGCGAGTACCGAGTTGTGAGTGCCGAGTCGTGAGTACCGAGTCGTGAGTGCCGAGTTGTGAGTGCCGAGTTGTGAGTACCGAGTTGTGAGTACCGAGTTGCGAGTGCCGAGGTGTGAGTGCCGAGGTGTGAGTGCCGAGTCGAACAGGAAGATAGTCTTCACTCACGACTTCCACCTCGGTACTCGGTACTTTTTACTCGATACTGCTAGGAACCGAGCAGCCTGGGCATGATCGCGTCCATCAGCATAGCGGTGTCCTCGATGGACTGGAAATCGTCGGCATAGGACAACACGTTCAACTGGGGATCAAAGCTCCAGAACCCGGCGGCATCGTAGAGATAGCGGATGTACGTGTAGCATACGCCCAGCACAATGCGCGAGAACACGCCGTAGGGCATATAGGGGAAAAAGAGAATAATGCCCCGCTCGTGGACATAGAGCAGCAGCCCCAACTGCGGGTCGGGATAGTGCAGTTCGATGTCGTTGCCCGGTCCCTGTACAGGTTGCAGGGAAGGGTCGAGCCGCAGCAGCAGCCGCGCCAGCGCCTTGGGGTTGATCCTGCGCACCGGCCAGTACTGTTCCGGCTGGTCATCGCGCTGCCCATACACGAACAGCCAGTCCAGCATGGAGGGCGTCAGCTTGCCCGTCTTGGGCACGTAGAGATGAATTTCGTAGATCATGTGGTCAGCTTTTAGCAATTAGCAATTAGCCGTTAGCTTTTAGCGATAAGCTTTTAAGGTCAGGGCTTAGTACATTGACCGTCTAAAGCTGCCTACCTGTAGGGGCGCAGCGCACTGCGCCCGTACCAACGCAAGCCATCATTCTCATCTTGTCGGCGTATTAAGTACTTCAGAATCATTTTTCTCGTAGGAGCGGGTTTCAAACCCGCCCTACAGATGTCGCTTGTTTGTGTGCGACGTGTCGGTACTGTACATTTTTGCAACTTCACGCCGATAAATCCAGTATAAGCACTATCCGCTTGATTACAAAGGGAAACGGTATGGCAACGGCAGCAGGGATGCGCAGCGACAACGCGGCACAAACAGGCAGATCACACGCGAATGTAAAGACGGATTATCTGTATTAGACAAGATTTCATCTGACACGGGTGACTTAACCGACGATTTTTTCTGCTGCTTCATCGGGACTAGCTAACACCCTGTCAGGTTGTTCAAAGAGCGTATCCAATTGCTTGGCCTGTGCCAAGTGTTTGGTTTCA
>JANRLJ010000098.1:0-2865 GCA_033762735.1 bacterium
AGAAGACCAGGGAAGCGTGTTAAGTCCCTCTCCTTTGGGAGAGGGATTTAGGGTGAGGGCAAATGAGCCGTTGTGAACTTTCATAACTCCTTTTAGAGTACCGGACAACGCTATTTAGGGTGAGGGCGAACGTTCAAGTGCGTAACTCCTAAGTGAAAATCCGGGCGGCCTCTGCGTCCTGGCGGTTCAATATTATGGTGCGCTTTCGGGCACTTTTATTCCTCTCGCACCGCGACCGTCAGCTCAATTTCCGTGCCGGATGCAAAGCGCAGCGTCAGCGGGAAGGTCTCCCCCGCTGTCAGATCGCGCCGCAGCCCTTCCAGCATCAGATGATAGCCACCCGGAGCCAGCGTGAGCGTGCTGCCCGACGCAATATCCAGATCATCCACCTGCCGCATCCGGGCGATGTCATCGCGCACCTGAGTCAGATGGAACGAGACGGCCTCGGCCAGGTCCGTCTCCGCGTCGATCAGGCTGTCGTCGTTTTCGGTCGCGTTTTCCATTGACAGATAGACCGAGCCGTCCATTCCCTCGACGGAAGGGATCATCCACGCATCCACCGCCGTGACCGCCTCGGTGCGGCGTTCCAGCGCATCGACCGAGGTTGCCGCCGTGACCAGGAAGACCGCGCCCACCCCCACCAGCGCCAGCGCCACCCAATCCCCGCCGCCCCGCCAGCGCAGGCCGTTGGCAGCGACAAAGAATCCCCCCACAGCGACCAGTGCCATACCAGTCAGCAGCACGGCGATCAGGCGGTTAAATGCCGGGATCGTCTGGTCGATGATCGGCGCGGGCGGCGGGGTCGGCAGGTTGATCTGCGGCTCGAAATCCAGCACCGTGTCGAACTCTCCCGGACGCGCCACCGTCATGCGGATGCGCCACGCACCGGGGATGCTCAGGTTCGCGCCAGTGATTGCATAACTGCCGTCGTCCTGCAATTCCGGGCGCAGTTCACTCTGCCCTAAATCCTGCTCCAGACTGGTAAAGCGCATCCGAATGCGTGAGGCATCGGTGATTGGCGTGTCGGCCATGTCGGTCAGTTCCACGCGAAAGGTGTTCTCGCCCACCGTCCCCGGCGTGATTTCGAGATGCGCCATCAGGTCCGGCGTCATCTGCATTTCGGTAATGGTTGTTTCGGGGACGGGCGGGGCTTCGGCCTCGCGGATGGCGAGCACCCCCCGCGCTGGTGTACCAGATGTCATCACGGCCACCGCCAGCAGCACCCCGGCCAGCAGCGCGATCTCCACGCCGATCAGCCCGCGCAGCCGCCCCACCCAGGCAGCATCCCCCTGGCGGAGTCGTCGGCTGGTATAGAGCAGATTCACACCCGCAATCACCAGCAGCGGCAGAATCAGCACCAGCTTGACCAGCAGCGCCCGGCCATAGACCGTTGTCAGCAGCCCATTCAGCGAACCGATTTGCAGCCATGCAGAATAGACTCCGCTCAGGATGAGGGCGGCCACCGTCACGCGCACGTAGTTGGAAAAATTCGTCACCAGCCTGCCGACGTTTTGCGCCGCGCCAACCGCTGCCATGCGTCGCGTGGGGCCGATCACCCGCGCAAAGGCGACCAGTCCACCCACCCACAGCGCCATCGAGACGTAGTGCAGCCAGTCGCCTGCGATGGCCGCGTATTGATCTGCCGCTGCGCTGGCATGGCTGAACAGGCTGGTCGTGAGCAGCACTCCCGCGCCGAACACCAGCGCTGTGCTAAGCGCGAGACGATCCCTCTTTGCCCCGGCCACGAACAGCATCCCACCCGCCAGCCACCATGCCAGCACACCCAGCACCCACAGGATGCCGAAGCGCGTCCCCCCGATGACGCGCGTCAGCAGAGTCAGGTTCAGCGCACTCAGAAGTGACGTATCTGACGCGACTGAGGTTTGCAGCAGCAGCATCAACGCCAGCGCCGCCGCGCTCACCCGCCAGCCCAGCCACATCAGCCGAGAGAGCCGCCGCGCCCCTTCTGCCGACTCGATGCCGGAGGGCTGCCACACAAACAGCCAGAAGCCGAGTGCGCCGAGCAGCAGCGCCGCACTGATAAAGTTGAACCAGCGCACCACCACCGACACAGGCGACACCGATTCATCCGCTGCTGGAGCAAGCGCCGCCACGTCAAAGGTGACATTGCCAACCCCAATCGGGAAGCTGCCCGCCGTCATGTGTCCGTCCGCCGCGCTCACCACCCGCCAGACGACCGTGTACAGCCCGTCGGAGAGCGCACCGGGAATCAGCACCAACTGCATCGGATCGGCGGGATCGACCTGAGCTGGGGGCGTCTCGACCTCCGCACCGGATTGATCGCGCAGGGTGATACGGCTGAACTCCGCTTCGAGCGGTTCGGTAAAGCTCAGGCGGATTTCAGCAGGCGCTTCCGCCAGCAGGGTATTGGGCGAGGGTTCGCTGCGCGACAGATTGGCGTGCGCCTGCACCGGCAGCGGCGCGGGTAGCAGTGCGATCAGCAGCACAATGGTGACAAGCGCCAACAGGAGAAGCCGCTTACATTCCATCAGAGATCGTTTGAACATACACCAATTCCTGACAACAAAGTATTGTTGACATTTGTACTCATGGAAAAACAACAGAAGCATGAATGATTCTGTATAGGGGCGAAGTGCGCTTCGCCTCAAAAGGTCGTGTATATCGGTTGTTAAACCATCTCAAAAAACGTGACTGGCAACCCACCGCTAAAAAACAACAACTATAGGAGTTACACACTTGAACCATCGCCCTCACCCTAAATAGCGTTGTCCGGTACTCTAAAAGGAGTTATGAAAGTTCACAACGGCTCATTTGCCCTCACCCTAAATCCCTCTGCAAGAGGCGCTCTCCCTCAGGGAGAGGGACTTAACACGCTTCCCTGGT
>JANRLJ010000099.1:0-5261 GCA_033762735.1 bacterium
AACACGCTTCCCTGGTCTTCTCCCCCTCTCCTAGCGTCAGCGGTTGGGAGAGGGGGTCGGGGGGTGAGGGCGGAAAAGCGCCAACTCAATACCGGACAAGCCTTAAATCCCTCTCCCTCAGGGAGAGGGACTTGCTCTCGCAGAATGTTCTTTCTCCCCCTCTCCTAGTGCAGCGGTTGGGAGAGAGGGCTGGGGGGTGAGGGCTAGTGCGTAACATCAGTTAGAAATTCGGGATTTGTAGGGGCGCAGCACGTTGCGCTCCTACACCCTGAAACCGAGTAAGGCCAACCAGAGCTATGCAGAAACGGGGTGTACAGCCCAGCGCTTTGCGCCCCGTCACTCTATATCTCTAAAGTAAGCTCTGTAAAGGTGAAAGGAACTTCGGACAATGAAATGTCCTGTATGCAAGACGGTTGATCTGGTCATGACCGACCGCCAGGGAATCGAAATCGACTACTGCCCCAACTGCCGGGGTGTATGGCTGGATCGAGGCGAACTCGATAAGCTGATCGAGCGGGCGATGATGAGCGAAGCCCCGCGCAGCGCTCCCGTGCAGCCGCCGCCCGCGCCGCGCCAGGGGAGCTATGAGGTGGGTCAGTATGGCGGGGGCAATCCCGGCTATTCGCAGCAGCCACCGCCCCAGCAGTCGCAGCGCCGCTACGATGATGACCTGGACTATGATGACTACTTCGAAAAGCGCAAGCGCGACGGCTATCATGGCGACGAGCGCTATCATCCCAACGACCCGCGCTACAAGAAGAAGAAGTCCGTCCTGGGAGAAATCTTCGATATTTTCGGGGATTAATGCCATAGAATCGTAGGGACACGGCACGCCGTGTCCTTTGTCCGTATCAAGGTATCAAGACAACTATAACCAACGAGGGACTCAGCCTGAGTCCCTCGTTGGTTGTTGATCTTTGCATGAAGCCGCCACACGTTAAAACGTGCGGCTCCAAATGGTTCAATCCCTCACGCCCGGATGCGGCGGATAAAGTCCACGCTTTGCAGGCGGCGTTCGAGGATATAGGTGAGATAACCGAGCATCAGCCGTTCCAGTTCGGTGTGGAGCGCGGGGGGGACGGTCAGCGCCCGCACCTGCTCGAAGCGGCTGCGCTGGAAATGTCGCAGCACCTTGAGCGCGTTCAGCGACAGCGGCACCAGATTGCTGGCGTGCTCGGCGGCGGCAGGGCTGACCGCGCCACCTTCCGCATAGCTGAAAAACTGATCTTCGGGCTGGAGTGTCTCATGGCTGAACACACATTCCGTCAGTTCCGGGCGAAAGCCGACCACATCCAGCAGGCGCAGTTCATAATAGCGCACCACCAGGCGCAGATCGTCTTCGTCGCTGAGCCGCTGGAACGTGACCGCCAGCAGATCGAACAGGGCGCTCAGGTCTTCCTCGCCCTCGGTCGTGAAGCGATCCATCAGTTCGGCGGCGTAACTGGCAAAGGCGCCGCGCCCCAGGTCTTCCCGCAGCGGCAGATATGGCTCGGTCATTTCGGCCTGCGCGGCGATATCGAGATCACGCCCACGATGCACCAGCAGATCGACCCGCGTAAACAGCTCGACATGCCCGGTTTTGGTACTGGTCGGCTTGCGCGCACCTTTGGCGATCATATCGATTTTGCCATGATCGGGCGTAAGCACGGTCAGCAGGCGGTCGGCCTCGCCAAAATCGCGCCGCTTAAGGATAAGGCCGTTGGTACGGAACTGGCGTTCAGCCGACATGCTCAGGGTTCCACGTCCAGTTTCGCCGGGCTAAAGCCCTGCGTCAGCAGTTGATTGAGGGGCAGATTGTGATAAACCCGCCCGTCGAGATCGGCAATCACCACGCGCAGGTCAGGGGCGAATTCATAAAGCATCTGGCGGCACATCCCGCATGGGCTGCCGCCGTTGCGCGTCACGACCACGATGGTGTCAAACTGACGCTGGCCTTCGCTCACGGCCTTGACCAGCGCGGTGCGTTCGGCGCACATCGTCACCGGGTAAGACGCATTTTCGATGTTACAGCCCGTGAAGACCTGACCGTCGAGGGTGCGGATGGCCGCGCCGACAGGGTAATGGGAGTAGGGGATGTAGGCGTTGTGGCTGGCGGCAATCGCCTGCGCAATCAACGCCTGTAGTTCAGGGTCGGTGCTCATCAGCTTGCTCTGTTTGCGATGTGTTGGGAAGGGTTGGCATGGACAGTGTTTTCGTTCGGTGTGCTGCCGTCGTCATAAGGCGCATCGACCGCTGGGGTATCAGGAGTCACGGCGTCGGTGCTGGCACCGGCGAGTGCGGCTTCATCCACCACCGCGTCGGTTTCCACCGTGTCACCACCGTGCAGCCGCGTCACGCGCACCTTGCGAATACGCCGCCCTTCCACCGAGATGACGTTCAACCGCAGTTCATCTTCCTCGATGACTTCGCCTTCCAGCGGCACACGCCCGAAGTAGGTATAGATATAGCCGCCCAGGGTGTCGCTCTCGTCGGTTGGCAGTTCGACATCGATCAGGTCGTTGAAGTCATCCAGGTCGATGCTGGCGTCCACGATGTATTCATCCGGCCCGACTTCCTCATATTCCTTTTCTTCGGGCGGGTCGAATTCGTCCTGAATGTCGCCGATGATTTCCTCGATGATGTTTTCAATCGTGACCAGCCCGGCAGTGCCGCCGTACTCATCCACCACCACCGCCATGTGGACTTTCTGCGACTGGAGTTCCTTGAGCAGTTCATCGGCGCGTTTTGTTTCTGGCACGAAGTAGACCGGGCGCATCAGATCATGGATGGTCTTGGGTGCGCGGGAAGCGTGGCTGTGCTGCCAGTAGGCCAGCAGATCCTTGGCGAACAGGATGCCTTCGATGTGGTCGATATTGCCTTCATACACAGGCAGGCGCGAATAGCCGGAGCGGATGAAAATTTCGCCCGCTTCTTCCAGTGATTTGGTGCAGTCAATCGCGACCACGTCGATGCGCGGCACCATTACCTCGCTGGCGCGGGTCTGGTCAAGCTGAAGGACGGAATAGATCATGTCCTTTTCTTCTTCTTCAATCGAGCCGCCCGTGTGCCCGGCATCCACCATCGACATGATTTCTTCTTCCGTCACGGTGTTGACCAGCTTTTCGCTGCCCAGCAGGGCGGAAATGCCTTTGCTCAGCGCCACGATCACCGTTGTAACCGGGCTGAGCAGCAGGATCAACGCCCGCAGCAGATCGACCAGCCCCATTGAGAGGCTGTGTGGGTAGCTGCTGCCGAAGGCTTCTGGCACAAGATCACCCAGGATGAGCGCGATGCTCGCCGTGACCAGCAGCACACCGCCCACAATCAGCGTATCGTTGACCATCGGGGACTGCGCGATGATGGGTTCGGCAAAACTGTGCACAGCCACGCCCGCAATTGCGAAGCGCAGCAGAATGGTCGCGACCTGTATGGTCACACTTAAAAGGGGCGATTCGGTCGTTAGCCGCAGGACTCGCCCCGCGCGGCGGTTGCCGCTTTCTTCCTGCTCTCGCAGCCAGGCCGTGCGTGTATTCATCAACGCGGCATAGGCCAGCGAAAAGACTGCTTGCAGCGCAATCAGCGCCAGAATGAGCGCTAAGCCGCTCAGACTATCGTCGCCCAATGGGGTGCATTCCTTTGGTTATGCCCGAACCTCGTTCCCCGATTGGAAGCAAAAATAACCCGACGCACACATACGTCCGGCACTGTCGCAAGTGAATCAAAACAATGCGAGCAACTAGGGGGAGGTTCTGGGACTGCTTCTGACACGTTTATCAGTCAAATGATGAACGGATACGCAGGAGTCTACCATATTACGGAAGGTTGATGCAAGGTTAGTGCGTTATGAAACATTTAAGAAGTGTTAGAAATCTGCTCTCTGTAAGCGAACGGATCGGGCGGAACAGGTAGAGCGACGCCTAAAAATTCCCCCAGGTTGACCATATTACAGGTGGCTGGATGGTGGGGGTTGTCTTTGGTGAGTCGGATTGGCACGGTCGTCAGGACATCTCCTGTCCGTTAAAATGGAGGCCATCACAAAGGGGTGCTGGCTGAAAGGCAGAAGCATGGGGATCAAAATTGCAATGATCGGCGCGGGGTCGATTGGCTTTACGCGGGCGCTGGTGCGGGATGTGCTGGCCGTGCCGGAACTGGCCGATACAACCTTTTCGTTGATGGATATTTCGCAGCGCAACCTGGACATGGTGACGCAGCTTTGTGAGCGCGACATTCAGGCCAACGGCGTCCCGGCTAGAATCATCGCCACCACCCATCAGCGTGAGGCCATCGAAGGGGCAGATTACATCCTCTGCACCATTCGCCAGGGTGGGATGGAAGCGTTCCAGACCGACATCGACATTCCACTGAAATACGGCGTGGATCAGTGCGTGGGCGATACCATTTCGGCGGGCGGCCTGATGTATGCCCAGCGCACGATTCCGGTGCTGCTGGAGATCTGCAAGGACATCCGCGAGGTAGCGAAGCCGGGTGCGCTGTTCCTGAACTACGCCAATCCGATGGCGATGAACACCTGGGCGTGCCTGAAATATGGCGGGGTGGAGACGCTCGGCCTGTGTCATGGCGTGCAGGGCGGGCACTGGCAGATCACGCGCGTGATTGAACTGTGGGCGAAACGGGAAGGCCTGCTGCCAGAGGACTACAAAATGCACCGCGACGAAGTGGACATCATCGCGGCGGGCATCAATCATCAGACCTGGTACATTAAGGTCGAGTGGCGCGGGATGGACATGCGCTCCCAGCTCTGGGAACTGTTCCAGCACCATCCCTATTTTCCGCAAACGGAAAAAGTGCGGCTGGATGTGCTTAAGCGCTTCGGCTACTACAGCACCGAGTCCAACGGCCACCTCAGCGAATATCTGCCCTGGTATCGCAAACGCCCCAACGAGATCAACGACTGGATCGACCTGTCTAGCTGGATCAACGGCGAGACGGGCGGCTATCTGCGCGTCTGCACCGAAGGCCGCAACTGGTTCGAGACGGATTTCCCGAATTGGCTGAAGGAACCTGCCTACGAATTCAGGCAGGAAAAACGCAGCGAGGAACACGGCTCGTTCATCATCGAAGGGCTGGAAACCGGGCGCATCTATCGCGGGCATTTTAACGTGATGAACAAAGGCCACATCCCGAACCTGCCCGACGGCAGCATCATCGAGATTCCGGGCTATGTGGATCGCACGGGTGTGCATATGCCCGTTGTCGGAAATCTGCCTCTGGCGTGCGCGGCGACCTGCGCGGCCAGTATCCGTGTGCAGGAAATGGGCATG
>JANRLJ010000100.1:0-37904 GCA_033762735.1 bacterium
ATGTAACTTCAGGCTCCCCCCTTTTGTGGATTTGGAGCCAACGGCATACGACACAAGGCAGCTTAACAACGGAATATAGCGCGTTGCCTGCCGAAAATCGTGGCGGGTGTAAAATATTCAACGTGTCCATTAAGTAATCCCGAACGCATCCAGCAACGGGATAGGGGGTGCAGTAGTTCATCCCATGCGGGTTTATCCTGCATAAAACAGACCCACCTATGTCCATAAATGGGTATAGGAAAGGGAACTATTTGCAGCAGTTGGTCGAACAGCAGAATCAGAAGAACGTCGCGCTGATGCAGCTCAATCAGCAGCCGATTGACGACAGCGCCCTGTTCCCGGAGATTTCGACGGAGTAGAACCCGACTCTATTCAGCAACAATACGGTACACAATAAAGAATTTTTTTGAACCACAAAGGCGCGAAGAACACAAAACGAATGATGATGATCTTCGTGCCCTTTGTGCCTTCGTGGTTTGCTTTGAACTTTTTGAAAGTAGATGCGTTTGCTCTGCAACCTCTATCCCCCTCTCACATCCATCTTATCATCCTCGGCTATGCTTGTGATGTTTCGCACAAGACATGGATGATGAATGATGGGACGCTTTATTGTACTGGGATTGGTGGTGCTGACGGTCACGGTTTTTGGGTTCAGCCTGATCGACGGCGGCAGCGGCGACGTGGACGCGGAGACGGTGCTGAGCGTGCGCGAGAGCGATACGTCCGGCTTCGCCCGCGCCATCGACCCGCGCGAGTGGAATTTCCCGCGCGATCATGGGTCGCACAACGACTTCCAGACGGAATGGTGGTATTTTACGGGCAACCTGCAAAGCGAGGACGGGCGGCCTTTCGGCTTCCAGTTCACGATCTTCCGGCGGGCGATTGCGGCTCCTACAACGTTCGTCAGCACCGACTCCGAGTGGCGCTCCAACCAGGTCTACATGGCGCATTTCAGCGTCAGCGACATCGGCGGCGGGCGCTTTTATCATGAAGAACGCTACAGCCGGGGCGGGGCAAATCTCGCCGGGGCACTGCCGGATGATGCCGAGCCGGGCGCGGACCTGCGAATCTGGCTGGAAGGCTGGGAGATCGTCGGCCTGAACGACGACGCGACGCAGATGCAGATCGTGGCGGACGCGGGCGATTTTGGCGTGGATTTCGTGCTGGACGCGGTCAAGCCGATTGCGCTGCAAGGCGTGGATGGACTGAGCCAGAAAAGCGATGAACCGGGCAACGCCAGCTATTACTACTCGTTCCCGCGCATGGTGACGGAAGGCACCGTGCGCATCGGGGCGGAGACATTCACCGTCAGCGGCCTGTCGTGGTTCGACCGCGAATTCAGCACCAGCGCTCTCGGCGAGGACGCCCAGGGCTGGGACTGGTTCGCGCTGCATCTGGATGACGGGCGCGATCTGGTTGTGGGGCAGATTCGGTTGAAGGAAGGTGGACGGCGCAGCGCCTATACCGGGACGATTGTCTACGAGGACGGCAGCACCTATCATCTGAATTTCGATGAATACGACATCCAGCCAACGGATACCTGGGAAAGTCCGCATACGGGCGCGGTCTATCCGTCAGGCTGGACGATTACTATCGCCGCCGAAGCGATGCGCCAGGAAGAAGACCTGGTGCTGACGCTCACGCCCCTGATGCGCGATCAGGAACTCCACAGCGGCGACATCGCCTACTGGGAAGGCGCGGTAGCGATTTCCGGCGGCGCGACAGGTCTGGGTTATGCCGAACTGACGGGCTATACCGACGCGATCAGTGGACGGTTTTAAGGGCACTGCTGGGAGGTAAATGCCCTCACCCCAACCCCTCTCCCTCAGGGAGAGGGGCTTAAAAACAAGACTTTCCTCTTATCCCGCTTATTTACCGTTGATTGGACTGCGTGGACGGTTTTAAACGCGCGGGCGGGTGGTACACTATGCGCCTTTGGCTGGCCTCCGCTCTCGAAGGACACTTATGGAACTCCGTCCGCCCGAAACTGGCTTCTGGCGAAATTTACGCGACCTGCCCCGCGCACTGACGCTGTCGGGCTTTATCGCCGGGTTTATCGTCGTGCTGATCGGCTACACTGGTCCGCTGCTGATCGTGCTGCAAGCGGGGGAAGCGGGCGGGCTGACGCAGGCGCAGACCACCTCCTGGCTGTGGGCGGTCACGGTGGGCAACGGCCTGCTGACCATGTTCCTTTCGATCTACTATCGCCAGCCGATCATCGCCCCCTGGCCGACCGCGGGCGCGGCGCTGCTCGTCACCAGCCTCGCCAACTACACCCTGCCGCAGGCCATTGGGGCATATCTCGTCGCTGCGCTGGGGCTGGTCGTCATCGGCGCGACGGGCATCTTCGGGACGCTCATTGCCCGTGTGCCTCGCGCAGTGGTGCAGGGGCTTCTGGCCGGGATTCTGCTGCGCTTCGGGATCGGCATTTTCCGCGTACTCCCACAGGAACCGCTGCTGGTGACGGCCTGCATTGTGGTGTTTTTCCTGCTCAAGCGGCGGAGATGGCGTGCGCCAACGCTGGGTGTGCTGGTGGTCGGTGTGGTCATCGCGGCGCTCAGCGGCGACCTCAACATCAGCGGTGTGAATATTGCTCTTGCCCGCCCGATTATCACCCTGCCCGAATTCATGCTGGAGGCGATGCTCAGCCTGGCGCTGCCGCTGTGCATTCTGGCCGTCACCACGCAGTTTGCCCCCGGCGAGGCAGTACTGCGCTCGGCGGGGTATCGCGCCCCTGTGAACGGGATCATGGTCTTTATCGGTTTGGGGTCGATCCCGCTGGCCTTCCTCGGCGGGCATGGGCAGTCGCTCGGTGCGCTGACCTCCGCGCTGGTCGCCAGTCCCGATGTGTCGCCCGATCATTCGCGGCGCTATGCGGCGGCGGTGGCGTCTGGCGCATGGTACACGCTGTTCGGCCTGTTCGGGGCGACCATCATCAGCTTTTTCGCGGGTTTCCCGGCGGCGCTGGTGGCAGTGATCGCCGGGCTGTCGCTGAGCGGCACGATTGCCAGTTCGCTCAGCGGCGCGATGGAACAGCCCGACACGCGCGACGCGGCGCTGGTGGCGTTTCTGTGCGCGGCGGGCGAATTCTCGCTGTTTGGGATTGGCGCACCGTTCTGGGGACTGGTCGCGGGCGTGGCGGTGTACTGGCTGATGCGGCCTCTGCGGCGGCCTGTCGTGGTCGAGGCAGGATCACCTGAACTGCAAAAATGATGGAACCACCGAGACACGGAGAACACAAGGGTTTAAGTTCAGAATCTTGGCGTTCTTCGCGTCTTGGCGGTTCAATATTGATATGACTTACGCAGTTGCCCTCACCCCCCGACCCCCTCTCCCGAACGCTTCGCTAGGAGAGGGGGAGAAGAACCCCTTTGAGCAGTTAAGTCCCTCTCCCTAAGGGAGAGGGATTTAGGGTGAGGGCGAAAGTTCAAGTGCGTAACTTTTAATTGAATTGAAAGGATTGCGCTTTGGCCGCTGGACTTCCGCTCCCGTTTGAATACTACATCGCGCAGGGCATCCGCTGGATTCAGCCCGGCATCTGGAAGACGATGTACGAACTGCGCTCGCGCGATGGCACCGTCATAGCGACCTTCACGCAGCCGCGACCGGGCAGCGCACAGGCCGAGGTGATCGAACCTGACGGTACGCGCTGGACGCTGCGGCGGAAGGGTGTGCTGCGGCGACAGGTCATCATCCAGCGCGGCGGTGAACCCCTGAATGTCGTCTTTCGCTACAGAACATTTTCGGACAATGGTGCGCTGCATCTGCCTGATGGCCGCGTCTATCGCTGGCAGGCGGGCGATTTCTACGAGTCAAGCTGGGCGTGGCTGGCGGAAAGCGATCAGTTTCTCGGCGGGTTTTATGCCGATGGCAGGCTGATCTATAACGCCGATCTCGCGCCCGCGCCGATTGCGGCGAATGTTCCCGCGCTGCCCCTGATGACCTATCTTGGCTGGTATCTGGTTGTGCTGCACGACCGTGAACGTAAGGCCATCCGCACCAACGCCACCGCCGGGCATGGCTTAACGAAAGTAGAAAGTACCGAGTGGTGAGTGCGGAGTTTTAAACTTAATCTCCGTGTCCTCTGCGCCGCTGCGGTTCAAGGTTTTTGCCGCCCAATCAGCAAAAGCAACCTTTCCCGCCACCATTTCGTAATAGACAATAGCGTTGAGAAATAAATTGAAGGGGGACTCATGAAAGCCTTCGAGGAATTGATCGACCAGGACGTGCGCTGGGTGCAGCCGAGTTCGTGGAAGGAATACTACGAACTGCGAACCGACTCCGGCGATGTTCTCGCCACCATCCACAAGCCGAGCATCTGGCGCAATCGGGTGGAAGTGGACGCCGTTGGCAACCGCTGGACGTTCGAGCGCAAGGGCTTCTGGCGCTTTCGGATTGAGATCAAATCTGTTGGTACGGACAGCCAGCCCGCCGTCTTTCACTATGGCAACTGGATGGTCAGCGGCGAACTGCGCTTCAACGATGGCCGCCTGTTCAAGTGGAAGCAGAGCGACTTCTGGGGCAGCAAGTGGGCGTGGACGACCCCCGACGGCGAACCCATCGGCGGCTTTAAGGTCGGCGGATTCATGCGCCTGAACAGCGACATCCGCCTCGAACCGGGTGCGCTGGATATGCCCTCACTGCCGCTGCTGATTTTTCTCGGCTGGTACTTGTACCTGCTGCACTATCAGGACTCCAGCAGCGCGGCTGTTGTGGGCGGTTAAGTACAGGCAATTTCAAACGGTTGGATGGTACGGACACGGGATGCCGTGTCGCTACGACGGATCGACCCGGATTTCGACCGTCACGGTGGGGTCGGCGCCGGGCGGCAGGAAGATGATATTGGCGTTGTGCAGTCCGTCATACTGACCCAGCAGCAGGGTAAAGGGCGGCGGCAGCGGCACCTCAAACGTCATGCGATGCACATGGAAATCGCCCTGCCGCCACAGCGTCCCCGCCACGCCAGCCCCGCCCGCGTTGACCACGCGCTCCCCGGTCTCGTTATTCACATGCACGAACGGCGCAAAAATACGGTCGGGGACTTCGGGCGAAATGCCGTCCACGCGCCACACACTCTCCAACTGCCACTGTCCCGGTGTGGCGGCGGGCTGCACCGTGTAGCCGATCAGCGTTAGGCCCTGCTGACTGGGTAGCTCGACCGTCTCCGCCCATTGCAACCGCATCGAATCGGCGCGGCTGATCGTAATTCCGTTCAGCGTCCGTGCTTCAACGATGCCAGGAGGCGCATCGGGGCGGGGTGCGACATAGACCCCGCCCGCCGCCGGGAGGATGGTCAGGGTGGGCCAGTTCGCCTCCCACACAACCGGGAACAAGCGCCCCGCCAGGCTGTTGAGAATCCAGTCCTCGGCCTCGGCGTAGACCGTCCCGCCGGGGGGCAGGAGCGTGTTGATCTCCGCGCCGATCTCCATCCCCAACCCGACAGGCAGCGCTAGCAGATTGTGGGCGGTGGGGGTGGCGGCGGTCTCCTGTCCATAGCGCGCGCTGTTGACACTCATCAGCAGGCCGTGCAGCAGGAGCAGCGTAACGAATACAAAAGAAGAAAAACGACGCAAAGGCGCAGAGATGCCAAGATTCGCAAAGAAAAGCGAATTGAGAACCCGCAGAATTGACATAATCCCCCACGCGGCGAGGACATAGCCTGCCGGGAGCGTCAGCAGTTGGTAGAAGGGATGCACCGGGTTCGACGTGTAGCTCATCGCCACAATCGGCAGGCCGAACCAGAGGAGGAGGATGAGGACGGTGTCTCGATTGTTCGTTGTTTTCGCCCTCACCCCAAACCCCTCTCCCTCATGGAGAGGGGCTTCAAACGCGACTCTCCCCCTTCGCCCTGAGGGAGAAGGGGGGCGGGGGGTTGAGGGTTTTGCGTTGCCCGTAAATACTTGTTGTTTTGGCGGTTCAATCGTGATGGAAAGAACGCCAATCCCCAGGCACAGCGCCAGCGCCCCATGCGCGATCTGGCTCAACTGCTGCCGCAGGGGGGCATCCTTCGCCGGCGCATCCAGCCCACGTGCCGCTGCATACTCCGCGCCCGTGACCAGCCGCACCGCCCCTTCGAGCGCTTCGGTTTTGAGGCGGGACTCGCCGGACGAAAACGAGTCCAGCCGCGCCTGCACCGTGTCGATCTGCATCAGCAAGCCCGCGCCATACAACCCGGCCAGCAGCGCGAAGACCGCCCCGCCGATCAGCACCCCGCGCAGCGGCACGCGCTTGCGAAAGATGACCAGCAGCAGTCCTACAGGCGCGAGGATGAAATACGCCAGCAGGTAGGTATGCGCCATGAACGCGGCCATGACGAGCGCCAGAGCAGTCCGGCGCACCGGATGCCGCGCCTCCCCCATCAGCACCGGCCACAGCAGCCATGCCACCGCGCAGGTGAAAAAGGGCAGAAGTCCCTGTACCCAGGTGGCGCGGCTGTATTCGATCACCCAGGGATTGACCGCCATCAGCCAGGCCGCGACCAGGCCGCCTGCTGTGCCGATCATCCCCCGCGCCGCCCGCCAGCAGCACCATACCCCGACCGTGTTGAGCGCGATCACCAGCACATAAGCCGCCAGCGGCAGTCGCGCCAGCGCGATCACGGGCAGAAAGAGGTAGCCCGTCAGCGGCGGATTGGCGAACAGCACACTCGTCCCCTGCCCGGCCAGCGGCAAAATGCCCCGGTCAAGCGTGGTTATGGCCTGCCACACCGGATAGGCGTGATCGACGTTGTGTTCGATATAGATCAGCCAGCGGAAGCGCAGCACCAGCGCGGTCAGCAGAATCAGAAACAGGAGCAGGCGTGTCAGGAGGGGAGAGGCAAAATCGAATCGTCGCATGGCGGGCATGATAGCGCCGCCGCGAGGGAAAAGCCAGAGTAGCGCCTTTCCCTCCGTCCCGTTAAAATATCCGAAAAGACGCTTTACGAATGGTATGACGATGCTGGACGCGAACACCTTCCCGCCCCTTTACGAAGCCTACCTCACCGAGGCCAGAACTGCCCGCAACCGTGACCAATCAGAGCAACAAATTGTGACGCTGTTCGTTGATTTCGTCAGCAAGGCTTTCGGCGTGGAGGTCAGCCGTTTCACGCTGGAAAAGTCTATTCGGATTCATGGTGCGACCGTCAAACGACAGGGGTACATCGACGCGCTGTTCGGCGATCTGGTGTTCGAGTTCAAAAGAGACATCAACATTAACCTTGAACGCTACCGGGAACAACTGCACCTCTACTTGCTGGAACGCCCGGACGCGATTGGCCTGCTAACAGATGGCGTCCGCTTCGAGGCCCATGTCATTGACAGCGACGGTCAGCTTCAGAAGATCGATACCTTCAACCTGGAAACGCTGGACGCGCCTGCTGCACTGGTTCGGCTCGATGGCTATCTTTTCAGCCAGACCAATAAACCGCCTACGGCTGCGGATGTGGTGGCACGGTTCGGCGGCAGCAGCCCGACCTTCCAGAAAGCACTGCGAACACTGCGCGACCTGCTGGCGCGGGTGGACACTTCCCCCATGCTGACCATCTGGCGCGAACAGTGGCGCAAGCTGCTGAGCAAGGTGTATGGCTCTGACATTGGCAGCGATGATCTGTTCCTGCGGCATACGTATCTGTGCCAGTTCGCCCGCCTGCTGGCCTACGCTGCCTTGCGTGGCCTGCCGGAAAATGAAAACGTCGTCGAGCGCATCGTCAGCGGCAAGGCGTTTGAGAGCTACGGCGTGAGCAACATCGGCGAGAGCGATTTTTTCTCATGGGTGCTGATGCCCGAAATTCGCGACGAGGCCACCACGCTGCTGCGGCGGTTGGCCGATGGGCTGATCGCTTATAACTTGAAAAGCATCGACCAGGATTTGCTCAAGCAGTTGTATCAGGATTTGGTCGATCCTGAAACGCGCCATGACCTCGGTGAATATTACACGCCCGACTGGCTTGCGGAACTGACGCTGAACGACATCGCCTACCGACCGGGGCAAAGCCTGCTTGACCCGGCGTGTGGTTCTGGCTCCTTCCTGTTTTCGGCCATCAAACGACTGGCGGCGCAGGGGTTGACCGGGTGGAAACTGGTGGAGTTCGCGGCGGAAAACATCGTCGGCATGGATGTGCATCCGCTGGCGGTCACGATTGCCCGCCTGAATACGCTGCTGGCGCTGGCCGAACACATGCAGGGGGCGCGGGATGGCCGCCGCAGCGACACGCTGGCGATTCCCATCTATATGGCGGATGCGCTGATTCTGCCGCTGGAAGGCCGCGCCCCCGAAGCATTAATCGTCCCGGTAGACGACCGCCATGAAGAAGTCTTCCGCATCCCGGTCGAATCCGCTGCCCATTCGCGGGCGCTGACGCAGGTGATCGACGACATGTACGAGGTCGCCAAGCGCGGTGTACAGCCCGACCTCAACGGGTTTCGCGCCCGGCTCAGCCACCATTTCCCCGATCTTTCGCCCGCTGCCGCCCAACAGTGGACGGGCAACCTGCAACTGCTGGCGAAGCTTATCGCCGAGCAGCGCAACGGCATCTGGGCCTACATCCTCAAGAACGTCTCCCGCCCGCTTGCGCTGGCCGAACGCGGCTTTGATGTCATCGCGGGCAATCCGCCCTGGCTCAGCTATCGCTTCATCAAGAACCGCGACTACCAGAAGGAAGTCAAGGCGCTTTACGTCCACTATAAGCTGATCGAACGCGGTGACGTGAAGCTGTTCACGCAGATGGACTTAAGCACCCTGTTCTTCGCGCTGGCGAAAGACCGCTACCTCAAACCGGGGGGCACGGTCGCTTTCGTGATGCCTCGCGCCGTCATCACCGGGGCAAAGCAGCACCGCCCCTTCCAGGCACAGGGACTCACGCGCGTGATCGACCTGCTGGGCGTACAGCCGTTGTTCAACGTGCCGACCTGCGTCACCATTCACGAACCCAACGGGCAGAACGCGAACCAGGCCAGCAGCGAAATTTCCGCGCTGCATTACACCGGGAAGCTGCCCGCCCATGAACTCTCGCTGGAAGACGCGCTGCCGCACCTCACCGCCCGCACGACCACCGTCCGCTTTGTCGATTCCGATGTGCGTAGTCCCTACTATTACGAGCGATTCTTGAATGGCGCAACGCTTTATCCACGTAATCTGTGTTTCGTAAAGCCGGAAGGTCTGCCGTCCAGTCCGGCAGTCATGACCGACCCCGACGCGGACAGGGAAGCCAAGCGCCCCTGGAAAGGCATCACGCTTTACGGCAGCGTGGAGGACGACTACATCTACGCCACGCTGCTGAGCAAGCACCTCGTCCCCTTCGGCTATGAACGGCTGCACATGGTAGCCCTCCCTGTGCGACTCAATGAGGAAGATCAACTGCTTCTGTTAGAAAGTGAACGGGCTTTTATGGAGCAAGGTCACTACCGTTCGGCAGAGTGGTTCAAATCAGCCGCCGCTAGATGGGATAATTTGAAGAAACAAGAAACAACAAAGTGGTCATTTATCGAGCAGTTGAATTATCGTAACAAGATAACACAACAATCACCTAAACAGGGTTACAAAGTCCTTTATCCTGCTAGCGGGGTTCACCTTGCATCGTGTGTTATATCTACCCTTGAAAATGTACCTGCAATTTATGGTCGTCAAACACGAGGGTTTGTAGTAGATGCAAAAACGTATTATTCAGAGGTAACAACCTCACAGGAAGCACATTACTTATGTGCATTATTGAATACTAATAGTATTGATAATGCGATTAAAGCTTATCAATCACGTGGAAAAGGCAGTGTAGGGGAACGTGATATATCACGCACGCCATTTGAAGCCTGTGCTATCCCGCCCTTCGACGCGGCCAACCCCGATCATCTGGCGCTGGCGAAGCTCAGTCAGGACGCGCATGAATCGGTGGATGTCCTCAAGCGGGGTGGTGGGTTAAAAGGCGGCGTGGTCAGCATTCGGCGGGCAGCGCGTAAGGCGGCAGATTCACAGATCGCGGCTATTGATGCTATCGCGCGGCGGGTGCTGGGGATGGATTAAGATGCTGGGGGCGTTGAACCCCCAGCAAGAGTGTACGCGAAGTGGTTGGCGAAGTCGTTACGGCACGTTGATAGCCGTCTCACGCACCTGAAAGCCGTTGCTGACAGGCCCGCCCGTGCTGAACCCACCCGGCCCGGCGGACTGCACCGCGAAGTAATACTGTCCGGCGGGCACGGCCAGCGGGACACTCAGCGTACAGGTCTGGCCGGAATTGCGGCAGTTGAGCGCGTCGGACGAGTGCCACGTCAGGTAATGGGTGGTCGCGGCGTTGGCGGTCCCAATCCACACGTAATACCAGGTGGTCTGCTGCTGGCTCGTCCAGGACAGGTTGAAGGCACCGCCGCTGTAGCTGGCGTTCATGCTGCCCTGCGTGACGAGCGCGGGCGGATTGTAATTGTAGCTCCACGTGCCGTTCGCGCCGCCGCCGCCCCAGCCGTTGCCGTACTCCCCGCCGCTGCTGCATCCAGCGTTCCCGCAGGCGTAGACATAGGCCGAGTAACTGCCGTTGCCCAGGATGACAGCCTGATCGGTTACTTCGCAGGTGCCCCCGCTGCACACGGCTGACTTCGCATACTGCTGATAGAAAGCGCCCACGTTGGCGGTGTTGTTGTAGATGTAGAGGAAATAGGTGGTCGCTGCCGCCTGATCGTTCCAGCGGATGGTAGGCCGCCCCTGATTGGCGTTGACCTGTACGCCGCTCACGACCGAGGGCACTGGCAGCGTGACGGTGAAGGGCGCGTAGTCCCAGCCGTTGCTGAATGTGCCGCCCGTGCTCCAGCCGCCCGGCCCATAACCCCGAATCACGAGGGCATAGGCGGTGTTGTGCTGGAGATCGACCGTTGCCTGGAGCGAACAGGTGGTATTGCTGGCGCTGCCGCAGCGGTCGATGCGCGTGAAGTAGCCGCCGAAGACAGGCGCGGTGAAGTTGCCCACGTCGAACTGCGCTTTGAGGAAGACGTAAATCTCAAACACCGAGATGTTGGCCGCCGAGCCGGGCAGCGTCCAGTTGAGGGTGGGGCGGGCGGTGTTGGTGCCGCTGGTCGATTGGAGCGTGGGCGGTGCGGGCGGCGCAGCGTTCAGCGTAAAGGCGAACGGCCCGCTGGTCGAGGTCGCGCCGCCGGGATAGGTCGCGCTCAGGTAGACGACATAGCCCCCATTGGCGTTCAGGCGGGCAATTTCGTTCTGGCTGATCGGGTTAAACGAGCAGGTGGTGCCGTTGCAGATGTCGTCGTCATCCAGGCCAGCGACCGCAAAAATCGGATTCGTGTCGTTGGCCGCGTCATCCAGGTAAAAGCCGTAGGAGGCCGCGCCTGTGTCGTTCCAGGTGTAGGTCGGGTTGCCGTAGCCGTTGGTGATCGTCCCGGTTGGGCTGCTCAGCGACGGCGCGGGTAGTTGCAGTGTGAAGGTGAACGGTCCGGCGGTGGAAAGCTGCGCCGCGCCGAAACTGCCGCTCAGACCGACGATATAATTCCCGTTGGCGGGCAGCCGTGCTGCGTTGCTGACGTTGCTCGGCGTGTAGGAACAGGTTGTGCCGTTGCAGATTGCGTCGTCGGTCAGCCCTGTAACGGCGTAGATCGGGTTGCCGTCGTTGGCGG
Source organism: bacterium (assembly GCA_033762735.1). Taxonomy (GTDB): domain Bacteria; phylum Chloroflexota; class Anaerolineae; order Aggregatilineales; family Phototrophicaceae; genus JANRLJ01. The sequence goes on from JANRLJ010000100.1 coordinate 11,592, forward strand.
CATCATCCAGATAGAAGCCATAGGTATCTGCGCCGTTGTCGTTCCAGGTATAGGTGGGCGTAGTTGTGGTAATCGTCCCGGTCGGGCTGCTCAGCACCAGCGGTGCGGGCGTGTCGCAGTTACCGCTGGCCCATTCAATCGCGCCTTCCAGGTGATTGCGGAAGTTCGTCTCAGAATAGGCGGCGCTGCTGTGCCCCATCGCCGTGTAGAACGAGCGCCCGCCGTCGAACAGCTTGTACCACGAAATCGGATGGAACGGCGCGTGCTGGCTGCCCTGGTAGCTGTTGGGATCGACACGCAGCACGGTGGTCACGCCCCGATTGACCGGGTTATCCTCGAAGTTGTACCACTCCTCGTTGCGCGTCCAGGGAGTATTCGCGCCGCCTTCGCTCAGAGTGCGAATGGCCGGATGGCCGATCTGTTCCGGGATGTAGTAGAGATCGCCATCCTGGAATTGCAGCGCACCGGACGGATGATTATCGAAGTAGGTGCCGAGCAAATCCTCGTACCACTGCCAGTTGGGTTCGCCGTTGCCCGCGCCGTGAATGCCGACGAAGCCGTTGCCCTGCCGATACCAGTTCTCGAAGGCGGTCTGCTGCGCGTTGTTCAGAAAGTCGCCCGTCGTGCTGAGGAACACCGCCACATCGAACTGGTCGAGGTAGCCTGCCTGCGTAAACAGGCTGGCATTTTCAGTGGCGGCGGTCGTCCAGCCGCGTGAACTGGCAATCTGCTGGAGCGCGGTGATTCCGGCGGAGATGCTGGTGTGGCGGAAGGCGGCGGTCTTGGAGAAGATCAGGACATCAACATCACAATCCACATCAGCGGCGACAGGGGGCTGGGCGGCGGGTGCCTGCCCCTGCACCGGGTTGTTCGTCAGCATCAGCCCCGCGAAGACGAGGTTGACCAGGACGACCGTCACAATCAGGAAAAAGCCATAGCGTCGGCGTGTGCGTCGAAGTGGTGTCAAAACAGAAGGTGCGTAATTTGGTTTCATCGGTCTCAGAATAAACTCAATGTCATCTTCAAAAATAGTAGCAAAAAAAGGCACAGTTTTGGCTGCGCCTGATGGGAATTTACGTTTTTCGGCTTAGAGCTTGATGAGGCACCCTCAGCGCGGCTCGACCAACTGTGCCCAGGGCGTGAAGCTTTCCGGCGCAGGCGCATTCCAGCGCACGTTAACCAGCGTGACAATGACTTTTTCAGGCGCGATGCTATAAACCACCTGCGGCGTGAAGTCGCCTTCGCGCGTGTTGACATGCACTAGGGTCGTGCTCCCACCTTCCTGCGGAGGCGCTTCCATATAAACGAAGCCGTCCGGCGTACCCAGGATCGGATAGGCCGACTGCGGCAGTTCCGGCTGTGCCACGACCGTCCCGTCGCGCTCAATGAGGGTGTACAACGGCGGTGCCATGATGTCATCCTGAAACGCGCTGATAAGCACCCGTTCGCCGTTCTGCACGAAGACAGCCTGCGTCAGCGTTTGTTCCGGTTCGTTGTAAATCACATAGGTTTCACCGCTGGCCGGGTCATAGACCGACACCGCATTCAGCAGGGCGATGGGCGCGATTTCGGGCGGTTCCCCGGCGGGCAGGCGTTCGTCCAGCGTGACGTTGAGCGTCTCGCCCGTCGCCGGGAGCGTACTCTGTCCGAAACCGAGTTTCACGGGCGCCTCGCTGATCTGTCCGCTCGCCGTGTCCCAGGTATAGGTGGGATACTGCGGCAGGCCTTCGGTGGCGTAGTAGACCGTCATAAACGTGACCTGATCGTTTTCATAACTGGCGATGACGGGCACGATCAGTCCTGTGTCGGGATTGATGCTCTGCCCGACTGGCTCATCACTGGCGAGGCGGGCGATGGACGTGCCGGACACCAGATCAAGCACGACGACTTCCCATCCACCGGGCACACCCGTTCCTCCCAGAAACACCAGCACACTGCCCAGCGCAAAGCGGCGGTTGGTTTCATCAAACGAGAACTGTCCCAGCCCAAGCTCGAAGCTGACCGCCTGCACATCGGGTGAGAGCGCGTAGGTGGCGACGATGCTGCTCAGCACAGTATCGACCACGGCCACCTGGCGGTTGCTCAGTTCTTCGGGATTGGAGGTATCCGCCATCACATAGGCGATGTATTCCCCCGACGGTGATACCGCGATGCCGGGGCCGTAGCTGTTAAAGCCCTGCGCCAGGGGCAGCACCACCTCGCGCAGCACGCTGCCATCAGAGCCGACCTCGGTGACAGTGCCGGTGAGTGCCTCGTAGAGATAGGCCGACCAGGGCAGCGCGTCTTCCTGTGCGCTGGCGGACGCGGCCAGCAGCGCGATCATCAGCAGGGAGAGGATAAGAATTCCTTTTTTCAACATGAAGTCTCCTTTTATAAGCGACATGCGTTTGGGCGGACACGGCATACCGTGTCCCTACAGACGTGCTTAGTGCAACATCAGGGCTGAGGAGTTGAATAATACAAGAACAGAATTCCTTCAAGCCCCCGGCCTCCTACTCCCGCCGCTTCGCTTAGGGCGAAGGGGGAGAGTCTGGTTGTTAAGCCCCTCTGCAAGAGGCACTCTCCATGAGGGAGAGGGTGTCGCTGCACTTATGGGGTGAGGGCGGAATGCACGGTATCTATTCAATCTTTTGGCTCTGATCTTGCACTAGTACATCGACCATCTAAAGCTGCCTACCTGTAGGGGCGCAGCGCGCTGCGCCCGTACCAACGCAACCCATCATTCTCATCTTGTCGGCGTACTAGCACGAATGAAATCATCCGCCGCAAACGATGTGCGTCTTCTGTTTACCATACCTGTGAGCGGTGAAAAAGGGAAGATAGGGGGCGCAGGGGAACGCCCACTATCCATCGTTGGTTGGCACAGGCTGGGCGGCGGCTGGGGAGACCTGACACGCTGCCACCGTCCGCGCCTGTTAAACCATAGGACGTGGCACGGTGGCAAAAGGTTCCATTGCGGGCGCGTTTTTCACAGGAAACAAAAACGGCAGCCAGGAATGGCCGCCGCTCTTGTGAATTTTGAAGCTTGAAACTCGCTTATTCGATGCTGAAGGTAATCATGCCTTCGGTCGGTTCGATGCCTTCGTCGGGCAGTTCGTCGAAGTTGTAGCTGGTGACGAACACCAGATACAGGCCCGACGCCGGGATTTCCAGCCCGCCGATCTGGGACGAGTAGGTCAGGTCGCTGCCGCTGTCATCATCGACCGCGATACGGTTGCCCTGAAAGTCGAAGACATAGAGCAGGGTGTCGATGTCGGAAACGCCATCGGAGTTTTCATCCGCACCGCTGGCGCTGACGGTCACGCTGTCGCCTTCTTCGGCCATGAAGGTCACGAAGAAGATGGGCGCATCCGCGGTCAGTTCGATCTGCACTTCGGGCTGGCCGACTTCGAGTTCACCCGCGAAGTACTGGAAGCCTTCGGTGATTTCTTCCGGCTGGGTGATGCCGCTGACTTCGATTTCGTAATTCAGGCCTTCCTGTTCTTCGCCTTCGCCCTGTTCCAGCGAACCTTCGTTGATGGCCTGATAGGTGGTGGCGAGGATGAAGTAGCTGCCGGTTTCGGGCAGTTCCAGGTCGGTGATGAGCGAGGACAGACCGACTTCCTCGCCGCTGTCATCGTCACGCGCGATCACATCCCCCATCGCCGTCATCACGACAATATAGGGATCGAGTACGCTGCTTTCGTCGGTCTGGGTCATGCTGATGGTGATGACATCGCCTTCGGTGGCGTTGAAGGCATACAACTGCGCGTCCAGATTGGTGTCGAAGGTGGCTTCAACCGCCTCGCCATCCTGAAGGATGGGCAGCGTCAGGATGGACGGGTCGAGATCGCCTTCCTGCTGGGTTTCCGTCTTCTGGGCGGATGCGGTGAATGCCAGGGACAGGCTGAGCGCGAGCAGAGTCAGCAGGGCAAGACGAGCGCCCGAACGGATGTTGCGCATGGCGTAAACTCCTGTAGGGATTGAAAAAAAGGTTCAACTACAGGATATGGGATTTTTGAGGACTGGCAAGTGAAGGTTTTTATCTGTTGCTAAATTTTAATAATTCCGCTCACTATCGTTATAAATTGGCGCCGTTTCACCGAAAAGCACAGCGATTGAGCGTGTGTGGCAGCGCGGAATCCAGGAAAAAAGTGCGTTTCTCACCCCTCCCCGGTTGAGTCCTTGAGCGATTTCAAAATTCAGATTCTCGGTATGGGCACAGCGCACTGCGCCCATACAATACCAATGAGTGCTCCACTAATTCGGTTCGTCGTCAGATTTACCCTTCGGCCTCCGGGAGTGCGCCGCAGTCCCCGCTTTCCCGCACCACGTCCGAGCGCACCCAGGTGTCATCCTCCAGCAGATACCAGGTCTGCCCCTCCGTGCCCTCCGCCTGACCGACCGCCTCGATACTTTGCCCGGCGCGAAGCTGCCCGGCCTGATCGAAATTGGTGCCGGGGCCGCTGCGCTTGTTGACGGTGTTGGTGGCGGTCACGGTGCAATCGACCGCCTGCGCCTCGCCGCCGATCTGATACGCCCAGATGTTGCTGCCTTCGCAGCGGGCACCCGCGCCGCGCCCCCGCAGCGCCACCCCATACGTCCCGGCGATCTCCTGAATTTCGATGTCCTCGGCAACGAGTTCCCCGTTGAGGAAGACGGTCAGGCGGTCGCCCTGGGCGATGAACAGGATGTGCAGCGGGTCATCGAGGTCAATATCCTCTACTAAATCCTGGGTGAGAATATCGTCGTCCCCGTCCCCGATCACGTTGAAGTAATACAGGATGCCGCTGCTGCTGATGCCCACATCCAGGAAGCGGGTGGCGTTGCCGCTGTTGTTCTGTACGACTCTTGACAGCAGCGAGCAGGTTTCCAGGTCGTCACTGCCGCTGGTGGTAAAGCTGAGTTCCGCCGCCATCACAACATCGATGTTGGGGGAGCGGTTGGCAAGCCCGGTGAAGAAATCGCCCCGGCCAGAGAAAAAGGCACTGTCTTCCTCGAAGATCAGCCGCCCGCCGTCTTCGATCAGGCCGAGGTTCTGCAGTTCGGCGATGGCCGCCTCCCAGTCTCCGTCGAAGTCCTCAAGCTGATCGGTGGTCGTCTGCTGCTGGCTCGTCTCACTGCGGTCGCTTGTATTATCCCCGGTGCCTGCTTCTGATGAACCGCTCGCGCCGTTCCCGCTGCGCCGTGCTGCGCCGATGGCGCCATCCGGTATATCATCGGTCTGCGCGTTTTCGTCGCTCGTCTCGGTAAATTCGGGAACATCGGCATCGGCTACATCGTAACTATCGATGATGCCATCCAGCGTCGCCTGATTGTCCTCCAGCGTTTGCGCACTGGCAATCAGGCCGATCACGACCCCAAAATTGCCATCGGCAAACGTGACCAGCGCCCCAAAACCGGGAGCGCCATCATAGCTGATGTCCGCACGTGCCCCATCGCGGTTGCCCACCGTCGCCCGCACCGCCTCGCTTTCGAGCGTCGCGCCGACCGCTTCCAGCACGCGCTGCAGGGCTTTATCAGGCTCGACCGATCCTCGCGAGGCTTCATTGACAATCGCGGGAGTGATGAAGATCAGCGCAATGGCGCCATTGGGATTGCTCAGCATTGGAAAGCCGTCGCTGTCGTCCACTTCCCAATCCGCCGGGTAGCGGAATTGCAGGTTAAGTTCTTCGGAGATATAGAGTTCGGTCAGGGCTTCCTGTGCAACAGCGCCAAAAGGCAGCACCAGCCCAACCAGAAGGACGGAACAGATAAGCAGAAAACGACGCACGGTGTTCCTCCATTTAATTTTTTGCGTGGTATGTACTTTATTGTTTCAGGACTTCCATCCTGCTCTGTTGCAAACACGCCGAGTTTCCGTAGGGGCGCAGCACGCTGCGCCCGTACTAACAGCCATCTCTGCAACTGAGCACTTCCATCCTTTTAACGTTTCGCCCTGCCCTCAAGCGTAGCGACTACCAGCGGTCGGCTGTGGAGAAGCCAACTTGCTCGCCTGGGGGGGAGGGTAAAAGAGCATCGTATCACGACTGGACAAGCCTTTAAGGACTGGCGCGATACCCACCGAATTATCCATCCATCATTCATTGTAAGATGGATTGTGAGTATGTCCAATCATCTATTGGGTGATTTTAACAAAACCACCCGATCTTTAACCTACAGCCGCATGAAGCGCTTCGCCAGCCGATCAATCGCTTCCTCATAGAATTCCGGCAGCATCGTGATGGCGTTATGGGTGGCGAGGTCGGTCAGTTCCGGCGGCAGGGTGTTCTCGTTGAGCACGAAGCCATCGACCACCAGCGGGATGATCGTCTTTTTGCGGGCGATGGCATGGATGATCTCCCGCCGCACCCAGTAGGAATCGAGCGTCCCCGGTGCGAGGATGGGCACGAAGAAGTCGCAGGTGTCGATGGCCTTCTCAATTGTCTCCGCGAAGCGGCCTTCATTGATGTCGTCAATATCGAGGAAGACATCCGCCCCGCGCCCCTTAAGGCTGTTGGAGACGGAACGGGCGTGTCCCCAGGTCGAGCCGCGCCGATAGCTGATAAAGACGTGGGGCGTAGCAGCATTCGCCGCAGGTGTTCTTGCCGGACTTCTCCGCAACGGCGCCCGCAGTGGCGACCGACGCAGGGCAACGAATGCTGCGCCCAGAATCACCAGCGCGGCCACACCGCCCACTGCCGCCACTGTGCCCATACGGGTGCCTGCTGTTCCGCCGACGTTCACACGGAAGCTGAGATCGAGCGGTATATCCGATGGCAGATCGACATATTCGATCACGCCGTCCAGGTTGCGCAGCGCAATCCACACCTCGGCACGAAGTGTATAACTGCCGGAGGCGCTTTCGAGCGGAGTCACATCCCACCGCCAGGGCGCGACCCGCTCCCCAACCACCGGGTTCAGATCGTCCTCGCTGCGTTCGCCATCGCAGCCCTCGAAGCGCCCTTCGGGGCAGAGCAGCGTCGCGCCGATGCGCTGATAGATTTCCACCCCGCCTTCCAGTGCGCGAGGCGTGGGCGTGGGGCCGTTACTGCCGCTGGATGAGACGCGCGTCGGTGTCGGCCTTTCATTGGGCGCGGTTGGAGACGCCGCTGCCGCAGTCGGTTCCAGCGGTTGATCGATCTCCAGCCGCAGTTCGACCGTAAAGGTGTCGCCGCGTTGGGCATTCTCCGGCGCGAACACGCGGAACGTCCCGAAGCCAATCGGCTGACCAGAAATGCCGCTGAACAGGGGCAGACGGCGCTCATAGGCGGGTACTGTACCGGGGGGCACGGCGGCAATCTGAGTCGGAGCGGGAGTCGGGGACGGGGTTGCATCACCGCCGCCTGTATCGGGCAGGGTGGTGGAAACCACTGTCGCGCCAGTTGTCGTGCCAATCGCGATCACGGTGACGGTCGGCTCGCTTTCGCCCGCCGAGACCTCTTCAGTGGCTTCCTGCACTGTGCGTGTCCAGATGGGTGGGAGCGTCGGCGCAGGATTTCGGGGAGGTGTGGCGCTGATGGGTAAGGTCGGCGCATCCGTCGGCGGTTCATCGCCTGCGCCGTCGTTCGGTTGAACAGGAGGGGGTGGGGCAATCGTTACAATACCGAGGTCGCTGGGTGTCGGGGAAGCACCACCGCCGACAGGAGCATCGGTTGACGGCCTGTCCTGTGTAGAAAGGATTTGCGCCAGCGCGGTTGCGGTCTGCTGAACCCTGGAGACAGCTTCAGGATTGCGAGTCCTCGTCGGCGTAGGCGCGGGTGTGGACGAGGGGACAGCCTGCGCGGCAGCAGTGGCGTTGTGCTGTGCCGTCGCAGCGGCGGCCAGGGCGGTCTGGCGGCGTTCCGTGCTGATGGCGGGCGTTACGGATAAATCAGCGCTGGTCGGGGAGGTCAGTGGGGTGCTTTGTACTGCGCCGGGAAACGAACCACTCGTGTCCCTGAACTGATTTACCAGAACGACATTCAGAAGGAAGCAGGCACTAAACGCCCCGATCAGCAGCAGGAGCAGCAGAATCGCAAGTCGAGTCCGGTTCATCATGCCACCCTCAATCGCCCGTGTTTGCTGGAATCACAGGAACGCCCGATGCACCATCGGGTCGTTCTTATCTCGATCTACTATATCACGGGATGGGGCGGACGTTGGACAGGCGGCGGAAAAACGCCTGAAATTGTGGGGGAAAGGGGCAGCGCTGCATGGCTGCCCCGATGAAAGGTCGAACTCAGGCGAACAGGGTCAGCACCCAGTTCGTGCGGCGTTTGCTGGTCTGGCGCTTCTCCCGGCGCAGCGCTTTCTGCAGGGCGCGGCGCTGGCGGGCTTCTTCCCGCAGGCGGATTTCGTGTTCGTAGACCATCATGTCGAGTACGGTGTTGCGCATCGTTGTGCTCCCCTCACTTGATCGGGCAGCATCATTCAACCACACACTGCACAGCGATCTCATCAATCCAAAGTCACCGCTTTGCCTCAGACTTTCGGCGGATTTTTTGCTAAATCTGTTCTACCAAACAAACTTTCTATATCACAAAAACAATGCTATAGTTCCCACTACGCAAGTGAAAAGGTTTGAAAATCAATGACGGAAAAGCAACCGCAATACATCCTTGATTATATCTCTGGCGAACAGATCAAAGTTGGGCCAGAGGAAATTGAAGCTGTTCAGGTCTTTTCACGCCGATTGGTTGAAGACTATGGTTATAACAAAGGACAAATACAAACTCGTCCTCAGTTTCGTATCAAAGAATCCCCAAGTGGTCGAGATAAATATCCGATTGATATTGCCGTGTTTCATAACAATCGGCACACCTACGACAATCTGTACATGATTGTGGAATGCAAACGTAAGTTGCGTAGAACAGGTGTCGATCAATTGAAATTGTATATGAGCCTGTCCTCAGCTCAGATTGGGGTCTGGTTCAACGGCAACGAACATGTCTATTTACAAAAGATTTTGGACAAGCAGGGCAACGTCACCTTCCGAGAACTTCCCAATATTCCCAAACTGAATCAACGTATCGAAGACATTGGCAAGTACACAAGAAAAGACCTTAAACCCCCGGTCGATTTAAAGGCTATTTTTCGAGATATTCGTAATCATCTTGCCGGGATGACAACTGGAATCACAAGAGATGAAACGTTAGCGCAGGAAATTATCAATCTTCTGTTCTGCAAGATTTATGATGAAATCAACACGCCGTTGAACGAATATGTCACGTTCCGTGCAGGTGTTGACGAAAGTCCAGCAGAAGTAAAAAAGCGTATTGTAAAACTGTTTGAACAACAGGTGAAACGTGAGTATGAGGATGTCTTTGACTCCCAGGACATCATTTCACTTGATGAAGACTCGATTGTCTATGTTGTAGGGGAACTTCAAAATTACCTGATTTCTCAAGCGGATCGAGACGCAATTGGCGATGCCTTCGAAGTTTTTATCGGCCCCGCACTGCGTGGGCCTGAGGGACAATTTTTTACGCCGCGCAATGTCGTCAAAATGATGGTTGAAATCCTCGACCCCAAACCAGGAGAAATGATTATTGACCCTGCTTGTGGAAGTGGAGGCTTTCTTATTGCAGCATTGGAGCACGTTTGGCGAAAACTGGATGCAGATGCGCAGGCGTTTGGGTGGACAGAAGAATTTTTAGGTCGGCGCAAACGAGAGGTTGCTTCGCGTTACTTTCGTGGGATCGATAAGGACTCTTTTCTTGCCAAAGTCACCAAAGCGTATATGGCAATTATTGGTGATGGAAGAGGCGGGGTTTTTTGTGAAAACAGCCTACTGCCCTCCGATGATTGGGAAAATAAAGTCCAGTCATCCATACAGTTAGACACCTTTGATCTGGTGTTATCCAATCCGCCATTTGGATCAAAAATTGCGGTCAAAGGTGAACATATCTTAAGGCAGTATGACCTCGCCAAAAAATGGGATTATGACAAAGCTATTCAGATGTGGAACAGCGCTTCCAAGCTAAAACCCAAACAGTCTCCCCAACTGCTTTTCATAGAACGCTGTTTACAACTGCTAAAACCCGGTGGCAGAATGGGCATTATCCTTCCCGAAAGTATTTTTGGGAATCCCAGTCATGGATACATCGTGCAATACCTCAAGCAGAATGCAAAGGTTATTGGCCTGATTTCCATGCCCGAAGAACTTTTCCAACCATACACTCATGCAAAAACCTGTGTCGCCATTGTGGAAAAGCTGCCGCCCGATGACGAGCGAGAAATTTACATGGGGATTGTGAAGTGGTGCGGTCATGACTCCAGAGGCAACAAAATCCCTTATGATGATGTTCCCAGAATTGCAGAGAGTTATACACGTCTGATGATTGAAGGAGATCGCAACTTCGACCGTTTTGGTTTTCTGATGTCAGCACAACAACTTAAAGGCAATATTCTCATCCCGAAATACTATGACCCTGACATTGCTGCCGCCTTAGCACAACTTCAGGAAACACATGATCTGATAACCATTGGTGATCTGGTGCGTGACGGCGTTCTCAGAATTACAACAGGGGATGAAGTCGGGAAGCTGGCTTACGGAACCGGCCCAATCCCATTTATTCGCACTTCAGATATTACCAATTGGGAACTCAAAACCGATCCCAAACATAGTGTGAGCATGGAAATCTACGAACGTCTGCGCCAGAAACAATCCGTTCAAGCGCAGGACATTCTCATGGTACGAGATGGAACTTACTTGATTGGTACGTCCTGTATGCTCACCGAATATGACACGCAAATTCTTTTCCAAAGCCACATTTACAAACTTCGTGTGATAGACCAGTCAAGGCTGTCGCCATATCTTCTACTTGCAGTTCTTAACTCGCCTATCGTTAAGAGGCAAATCCGCGCCAAGCAATTTACACAGGACATCATCGATACACTTGGGGGACGGATTCACGAAATTGTGCTGCCACTCCCTCGTTCTGAAACAACGCGCGCAAACATTGTTGAGGAAACATGCGAAATTGTTGAAGGCAGAGCAAAGCTGAGACAACGTGTGAAGGAGATTACCGAAGAAGTCGCACGAACTGCCGATTATTCATCAGATTTGATTGAATAGTCGCTACACCCCTTCTTCCTCGTCCAGCGCGTCCATGATGGTGTCATAGGCCACGTTGATCTGCTGCATCCGGCGGGTGGCATCGCGGTCGCGGCTAAGGTCGGGGTGATGCTGGCGGGCGAGGTCACGGTAAGCGCGTTTCACCGAGACGCGATCCGCCCCCGGCGAGAGGCCGAGCACGGCATAGAGCGCGGCGGCGCGGTCGGTTTTGGTGCTGCGATAGGTGGAGCCGTGTGCGCTGGCATGGTCGCCGCTGCGGGCATTCGCGCGGTACACACGGCTGAAGCTGGCAACACGCCATGCACCGCGCAGACCGGGGCGGGGTGTCTCTACTTCCATGCAGTGCAGGGTGCGCACGTCCAGCGGGTCATCGTGCCGGATGATGCGGCGGTAGCTGTTGGGCAGATGCTCAAAATGCACCGGGACGAGCAGCAGGCGCCCCATATAAATCTCGTAGCCGTAGATGTGGTTGCCGTAAAGCGTGAGCAGCGATTCCATCCACTCGTCCGGCTCGAACAGCGCGCCGTCGTCCGGCAGCAGCATCTCGCTCCACAGCAGGAACATGGTGTAGTAGCCAGCGGCGGTGTTCTGTTCCAGAATGAGCTTGAGTTCGTAAGTGGGGAGAGGGCGCTCGATCAGGTAGATCATGACCTGTTCGCCCTCCGGCAGCAGCACATGGATGAGGTCGCTGCCATCATGCAGAATTTCGCGTACCGCGCGCGTCACAACCAGTTCGTGAACTAACTGCGCACCGACGCTGTAGGTGTAATAGCGCATCATTTTTTCCAGTACAACCCGAATGCCGCTTATTTTAACAGAAATTTATCGCTTTTTCCCCTTCCGCTTCACCATCGCTTCATAGGCACGGTAGCCTTCCAGCCTGGCCGCATCATATTCATCACGGCTGCGGGCAAGCTGGCGCATGGTGGTCTTGATCTCGTCCGGCAGATCGACCGTCCCGCCGCGTTTCAGGATCACCCCTGTGATGGTCGGCTCATCCTGTCCCTGATAGACCCGCCAGCCTTTTTCGGTGTGCAGCGTATACCCATATTCGCCCAGCACACCGCGCACCGCCGCCTCGAAATCCGCCGGGGGACGATCATGCCCGCGCCAGCTAAAGGCCAGGTCATCGCAGTAGCGGGTATAGCGGGCGTTACACTGTGCCGCGCGGCGTTCCAGCCGTTCGTCCATTTCGCGGTTGACCAGATTACTCAGCGCGGGGCTGGTGGGTGCGCCTTGTGGCAGACTTCCTCGATAAGTCGTCAGCAGCGTCATCAGGTGCGCAGCGGTGTCGGTGTCCAGTTCTTCATTTGGGTAGGCATATTTGTCGCGCAGCGCTTCCCGCCACCAGCGTTCGACCCGTTCGGCGAAGGTGCTGGGGAAGAAATCGGCCACATCCGCCAGAATCACGACCGACGCGCCCGCGTGTGCCCAGGCATGATCGGCGATGGATTTATGACGGCGGTAGCCCACCGCTGCCGGATGGGGGGGGAGCGGTTCGAGCAGATATTTGAGAACGTCGCGCTGAATCGCCTTCAGCTCACGGTCGGGTTCATGCAGCACACGCTCGCTGCCGTCGGCTTTGGGCTGCGTGAAGCGGCGGTAGCGGTAGCGGGGATGGAGGGAGTCGCGATGCAGGAGATCAGCCGCATGTTCATAATCGAACTGGAAACCGCGATACAGGGTTCCGACCACGCGCTGACTGGCCGCGTCGAGCGCCGCCCGTGAGCGATAGTAGCGCGTATACCAGTCGTTGGGCTGCTGCCCGCGCAGCCGATTCCACAGGAAAAGAAGAGGATTGGTCATGCGATAAGTCCTGGGCAGGGGCGACCCGCCGGATTGCCCCTACGGAAATACCCGATGCAAGCGGTGGTTATTGGTCGGACGCACCTAGATGCAGAGAGGGTTGTTTGTACGGGCGCAGCGTGCTGCGCCCCTACAGGAACCCGGCGTGTTTGCAACAGATCAGGTCGGATGCACCAATCGGGTACAACGACGTAAGTCCTCAAGCACTTCTACTCGGTACTCATCACGCATTGCTCATTGCTTCTCTTAGGTTGTGCCATTGCCGCTGGTGGTAGGCGTGTTGTTATCGCCAGAGCGGGGCGGCGGCGCATCTTCCCGACGGGGCGTGAGCAGATCGGCCAGGTTGGGCAGCAGCACCACGCTGCCCTGCTTGCCCGCCAGTTGCAGCAGCGCATCAATTTCCTGCAAGCGCAGCACATTCGGGTTCTCGGCCAAAATGCGGGCGGTATTAGCGCGGGCGCGGGCGGCGGCCACTTCATGCCGGGCGCGGACAAGTTCGGCACGGCCTTCCCGGTCAGCTTCCACTTCCTTCATCAGCACATTCCGCACGTTCCCCGGCAGCACAATATCGCGGATGCCCACCCGGCGCAGGGCCACGCCATAGGTCGCGGCACTGGGCGCGACCGCCGCCAGCAGTTCCTCAGCAATCGCCCCGCGCGCCTCCAGCAGTTGATCGAGCGTCCGCCCTGCCACCAGATCGCGCAGGGCAAGCTGCAACTCCTGATACAACTGGTCGCTGTAGCTCTCGACCGCGTTCACAGCCAGCGCCGGATCGACAATCGCGTACTGCGCCACCAGGCTGATGCGCACCTCGATTTTGTCGCTGGTGAGGATTTCCTGCCCGCTGACCACCTGGCTCATCCCGCGCAGGCTGACCTTGACGATCTGTACCTTTTCCCAGCGCCAGAAGGTGTAGCGCCCCGGATCGAGCACCTGCGCCAGCCGCCCGTTCTTGTAGAGCAGCCCGCGCTCAAATTCATAGACGATGATCTCCTGGCGCAGCCCCAGGCTGGTGCGGGAGGTTTCGGTCGGTGTCGCCATTGTTTGCCTTTCCGGTTGCTTTACAGAGTTGGGTCGCGCGTTCTCGCCTTTGCTCCCGTTTCCATCGCTCGTCACTGTCCTGAAGCTAGACGGCAACGCTGGCGATGTAAGCCCCTCTCCATGAGGGAGAGGGGTTTGGGGTGAGGGCGAACGATTATCCTCCCACGCCAGAGCGCGACCAACGCTGGCGGGAGGCGGATTGGCTTTCCAAAGCCGGGCTGTTTTCCGCCGCACCCTACTGTGGGGGAGCATCGGTTGAGTCCGGCCAGGACACCGCCCGAAGGCGATGCCGGAAGCTGGACGGTATCCCCGATACTGCAAGCCCGGTTCAGGCGCTCCCACCGGGTCAGGGCGAACCCTGACCTGTGGGGGCGTACTTCAGCCCGGTTTGGAAGATACTCCCCCGCCGAAGGTGGGGGAGTGTCACGAACCGAGACGCGGAACACATCGCCCGAATGGGAATGCGCCGCAGGTTAGTGTTCAGTATATGCAGGCGTGACGGACGTGCAACCCCCCGTGTACAGGGGTTAAAATAGTGTTTGATGAAGAAAAACGCTTTGACGCAAAGACGCAGCGGTGCAAAGGTTCGCAAAGAGAGAAAAACAGAGTTTGTGGTATCTTAGGGCTTACGCAGTTGCCCTCACCCCCCGACCCCCTCTCCCGACCGCTTCGCTAGGAGAGGGGGAGAAGGACACCTTCGAGCGGTTAAGTCTCTATCCCTGAGGGAGAGGGATTTAAGGGTTGTCCGGTACTCTAAAAGGAGTTATGAAAGTTCACAACGGCTCATTTGCCCTCACCCTAAATCCCTCTCCCAAAGGAGAGGGACTTAACACGCTTCCCTGGTCTTCTCCCCCTCTCTCAGCGCCAGCGGTTGGGAGAGGGGGACGGGGGGTGAGGGCGGAAAAGCGCCAACTCAATACCGGACAAGCCTTTAAGGAGTACCGAGTATCAAGTCGTGAGTTGAAAGTACCAAGTACATCGTTGCCTATGTGTAGGGGCGAAGCACGCTTCGCCCGTACCAAACCTACCAGTCTCATTCAGGTGGCGTACCAGTCAGAAGCAGATGAAGCGCAAAGAGGTAAAGATTCGCAAAGCAGGGACACGGCATGTCGTATCCTTGCCCTGATTGCTTCGCAAAATCGGAAATGTGACGGTAGGGGCGCATCCACGTGTGCCCCCTTCTGTCTTCTGTGGCGCGGCACACTGCTAAAAACACGCAACAATCCGCTTACAACGCGCTGTTCCACCACTATAATACAATGCGTATTCGACGAGGATTCAATCAGCATGGGAATTCGTATTTACCCGGACGAGAACGACCCGACGATTGTCCGCTGGGACATCGAAGGCCGCTGGACGTGGGACGATTATCATCACGCCCGAACTGACTCCGACCGCATCGGGCAGGGAGTAGAACGCTTCGACATCGTGTGCGATATGCGCCGGGCGGGGCCAGTGCCCGTGAGTCCGGCCACGCTGCATATCAAACATGGGCTGGATAATGCGTTGCCTGCGTGGGGCATTTGTGTACTGGTGGGGCCAGATGCATTCGTGCGGGTGATGGTGTCGCTGGTGCAGCGGGTGCTGCCCAAAGCGCGGAACACCTTCTTCCTGGCCGACAGCGTCGAGCAAGCTCACGAGATCATCAGTCGCGCCCGTGCCAGACAGACAACATGACAACGACCGGGGTTCGTGCCCCGGTCTTTTTTCAGCTTATGGCGACTGCTTTTAGCCTGTCCCGCCCGCGCCAGATACGATCCATTTGGACTAATGAACGCGCGTTCTAAGAGGTTATCAAGGGGGCGTATGGTAAACGTCTACAGCGAACAAATCCAGGTGGTTGAACAGTACATCCGCGATCACCTCAGCGAACCGCTCAGCCGCGAAGTGCTGGCGGAAATCGCCGGGTTTTCCATCCCGCACTTTCATCGCGTCTTCCAGGGATGCACGGGCGAAAGCGCCGCTGCTTACGTGCGCCGCATTCGGATGGAGCGGGCAGGGCGCAAGCTGCGGATGGGCGCGGTAGACATTACCGAGGTTGCGATTGCCGCCGGATACGACTCGCAGGCTGCTTTTACGAAGGCCTTCAGGAAGCACTTCAGCCTGACACCCGGCGAATTCCGCAGCCTCTCCTGTAGTGAAGCGACAGCGCTCTTAAGGAAAGGACAGGCACCATGAAGATTTCGGTCACAAGCATTCCCGTCGTCGATCAGGAAAAGGCGCTCCGGTTTTACACCGACAGGCTGGGTTTTCTCCTGAAAAGGGACATCCCGCTCGGCGATGCCCGCTGGCTGACGGTCGTCTCGCCGGAAGCGCCGGACGGCGTGGAACTACTGCTGGAGCCGAACGGCGAATATCCGGCGATGAAGGCGCTCAAGGAGGCGCTGGTGAAGGATGGAATTCCCTTTACCACCTTCGAGGTCACAGATGTCTATCACGAATACAACCGTCTCAGAGCGTTGGGGGTGCAGTTCACGATGGAGCCGACCAGCATGGGCACGACCATTGTCGCCATCCTGGATGATACCTGCGGCAATCTGATTCAGATGCACCAGCTTGTGATGGAGTGAAGGTCGATGGTGAAGTGAGTTTTGAACCGCGAAGACACGAAGGACACGAAGACAGCGTAAAAACATCCGTTGTGATTTCTGCGCCTTCGTGGTTTGTTTGATCTTTTTTGCGGTTGTGCTGGGAGTGGTGAAAATCAGGGCGCTGTACGGGCGTAGCGCGCTACGCCCCTACCAATGATGTCCTCAAAATTCACCACTCCCGTTGCGCTGCGCCATTTGTCGCACGCAGGCTTGGCTTGTTATAGTAGCGCAGATTTGATCTGCCTCAACCGAAAGCGACACCTCATGCGCCTCTCTCGCCTCGTCCTGCCTGCCCTTGCCCTCGCCGCTGGCACCTTCGGTCATCGTGCCGCCCGCAACACTGCTCAGGCGCTCCAATCACGCCCGGCGGCCTATCCGCTGGAAAAGCTGCGCCAGCCGCTCGAAGGCGAACGTGCCATCATCACCCGCGAGGACGGCACCCGCCTGTTTGCCATCACCAGCGGCAGCGGCCCCACCGTCCTGCTGGCGCATGGTTTCGCCATATCCCTGCTGGAATGGAACATCATCGCGGAACAGTTGGTCGCGCGGGGCTGCCGTGTGATCGCGTTTGACCAGCGCGGTCATGGACAATCGACCATCGGACGCGATGGCATTGGCTCACAGCAGATGGCCGGGGATTATAAAGCGGTGCTGGAACATTTCGACGTGCGCGATGCGGTGCTGGTCGCGCATTCGATGGGCGGCTTTCTGGCGATGGTGTTCATGCTGACCTATCCCGACGTTGTGCGCGACCGCCTGAAAGGGGCGGTGCTGATGTCCACCTTCGCCGGGAATGTGATGGAAGGGTCGCCGCAGAACGCGCTGCAAATTCCGCTGATTCAATCCGGCGTGATGCAGTGGGTGGCGCGTTCGGATGTGTATGGGACGCTGTTTGCCTCGACCCTCTATGGCAGCCAGCCCGATCCTTCGGGGATGAAGGTTTTTCTGGAAGTCTTCGCCGCGCAGAATTATGGGCCACTGCTGCCCATTCTGCGGGCGATGGCCGAGGAAGATTACTATCGCCGTCTGGGGGAAATTCAGGTGCCGTGCACGGTGATCTGTGGCCGGCTTGACCGCACCACGCCGCCCTGGCATTCCGAACTGCTGGCGCAGAACATCCCGAACGCGACGCTGCGCTGGCTGGAAGGCAAAGGCCACCTGCTCAACTGGGAAGCGCCGGACGCGATTACGCAGGCCGCACTCGATCTGATAGGGCAGGTGGAGACGGTGACCTCCTAACATCAAAAATGGGATTGTAGGGGCGCACCCACGTGTGCGCCCACAACCTTATTCCCATGTGTTCACGCCGTCCATTCACGCCGCGTCATAGGCACGCTGCAATTCCGCGACCTCGATTTTGCGCATCTGGAGCATGGCCTGCATCACCGCCTGCGCCTTTGCCGGGTTCGGGTCGCCCATCAGTTCCATCAGTGCGGAGGGGATAATCTGCCAGGACAGGCCAAACTTATCCTTGAGCCAGCCGCAGGGCTGTTCCTCCCCACCTTCGGTCAGTTTCTCCCAGTAGTGATCGACCTCGGCCTGCGTCTGGCAGTGGACGAACAGCGAGATCGCTTCGGTGAACTGGAACTGTGGGCCGCCGTTGAGCGCCATGAACGTCTGCCCTTCAAGCTGGAAGGTGGCGCTCATCACCATGCCGGGCTGGCCGGGGCCGCCTTCCGGGTAGCGGGCGACGTTCAGAATGGCCGAGTTCGGGAAGATGGATGTGTAAAAGTTGATGGCTTCTTCAGCGTTGTTATTGAACCAGAGATAGGTCGTAATCTTCTGCGTGGGGTGTGTCTCCTGTAGGACATGTGGTTGGAACCGTAGAACAAATTTATCATACCCCAACCCATGCAGCGGGTCTTGTAAAAAATGGCAAAAAGCGAAAATTGCAGGCTGTTGTGGCAAAAGAAAACATCCGATATCTGTCGCAGGGACATGGCGTGCCATGTCCCTACAGTCCCACCTTTTCAATCTGCTTGTGCTTATGTAGAACAAATCTAAAAGGTGACTTCCGTAGGTGAGGGTTTTAAACCCGCCTCTACATGATGGAGAAATCAATTAGACCACGAATGATTCGTTTGTAGGGGCGACTCGCCGAGTCGCCCCTACGCATTGCTCATCGCTTCTTTTACCGTACCTAATACGCCCGCAAATACTGCGGCGGAGTTGGTTTCTGCGCCACGCCCAATGCCTGCGCCGCCCGCAGCGGCCAGTGGGGATCGCGCAGCAGTTCACGCCCCAGCAGCACCACATCGGCCTGCCCCTCGCGCACGATGGCATCCGCCGCCTCTGGACTGCTGATAAGGCCAACCGCCGCCGCCGGGATCCCGGCTTCACGGCGGACGCCTTCCGCCAGATGCACCTGATAACCCGGCGCGACCGGAATCTGCACCCCGGCAGCCGCCCCGCCTGAACTGCAATCGACCAGATCGACGCCTTCATGACGGAGCAGCTTCGCCAGCGCAATCGAGTCTTCCAGCGTCCAGCCGCCTTCTACCCAGTCGGTCGCGGAAAGACGCACGGCCAGCGGCTTTTCCTCCGGCCAGACGGTGCGCACCAGCCGCGTCGTCTCGATCAGAAACCGGACGCGATTCTCAAAACTGCCGCCGTAGTCGTCCTCGCGCTGGTTGCTGAGGGGCGAATAGAAGCTGTGGATGAGGTAGCCATGTGCGCCGTGCAGTTCGATCAGGTCGAACCCGGCTTCCAGCGCCCGCACCGCTGCCGCCTTGAATGCCTGCTGCACGGTGCGGATGTCGTCCAGCGTCATGGCCTGCGGGGTGCGGAAGGCATCGGTGAAGGGAATCGCGCTCGGTCCGATCACGTCCCAGCCGCCCTGGGCATCCGACAGCGGTTTGCCGCCTTCCCAGGGACGCGCCGTGCCTGCCTTGCGCCCGGCGTGTGCCAGTTGAATCCCGGCTGCCGCGCCCTGTTCCCGGATGAAGCGCGTCACCCGCGCCAGCGGTTCGATGTGGTTGTCATCCCACAGGCCGAGGTCGCACGGCGAAATCCTGCCCCGCGCTTCCACCGCGGTCGCTTCTGCGATGATAAGACCCGCGCCGCCTGCCGCCCGTGCGCCGAGATGGACGAGATGCCAGTCATTCGCCCGCCCATCCTCCGCGCTGTACATGCACATGGGAGAGACGCCGATGCGATTGCGCAGCGTCACGCCGCGCAGCGAAAGCGGTTCAAATAAATGCGCCAAGATCAATGCTCCTAGTATAACGACCATCTAAAGCGACCTACCTGTAGGGGCGAGGCGCGCCTCGCCCGTACCAAAACAGATCAGCATTCTCAGTTTGTTGATGTACTAGAATAATCAGCACAGGCAATGGGGTACGGTGAGCAGAACATGGCAGGCCATGTCCCTACAAAAACGCCAGAAATTGACCAGAACTTATTTCAAAAATGCGCATTGTACGGGCGACGCCCGCGTCGCCCATACCGCAGATCTGAACTTTGAAACAGCTTCCAGCCATTTTTTATCCGATGCACCCACATGCCTCTCAATCAAACACACGACTCAGAGGAGGTTTGTGGCGCGGCACTTACCTGCGGCCATTGAAGGTGCAGCGGCCAGAATCCACCGGATTGTCGGTTTCCGGGCCAAACTCCGCGAAGCCGTCGCTGATCGGCTGCGCCCAGGTCGCCTGATACTCGATCAGATGCGCGGTCGGCGCGACCAGCCCGACCGGGGCGTAATAGTACACCGTCGGGTTATCGTCGTTGGCTGAATCCGGCGCGATGTCGGAGAGGAACAGCCAGTCATCCGTGAGCGACTGGCGATCAAGGCGCACGTCGTAGCGCACCTGGTTGATGTGGTCGAGCACCTGTTCACGGGTGCTGGCGTACCAGCTCCAGACCACACTCAGCGTCCGATTTGCAGGGAAATTGACCACTGCGCCCGCGTTCAGACGGTCACAATAGGCCACCAGCACTTCCTGATTGATCCCCTGCAATTCGGTGAGTGGAGTGTCGGGGAGTCCCCACAGCCGCACCTGATCGCCACCGACCGAAGCCAGCAGCGTCCCGTCGGGGCTGAAGGTCACGCCCCGCGCCGCAAAATGGGGCAGAAAGCCGAGCGCACTCCCTGTAACGGCATCCCACAGCCACACACCGCCCGTCTGCTCGTCAGCGCCCGCTGCCGCCAGAATCAGCCCATCACGGCTGAAAGCCAGTGTGTTAAACATTTTCCCGGCCTGGTCAGAGTCCTCGGTAAAGAGTTCGAGCGGTGCGGTGTTCTGGTCGAGATTGCGCAGGATGATCTGCCAGGGAAACCCGATGCCGAGACTCGCCAGCCGCGCTCCCTGCGGGCTGACAGCCACACCATCCGACGGAAGGCTGCCCCCGCCGGACAGGTCAGTTTCGCGCACCAGATCGGGAAGACGGTCGAAGGTGCGGATGTCCCAGCGTCGCACCGCACCACTGGCGACCCCGGCATACACCATATTCCCGCCGGGGCTGAAGCTGACGCCCGTATACGAAATGTCGTCGTCGCTCAGCCGGATCACCGTATCTCGCAGCACATCCCACAGCGCGATCTGCCCGGCGTCGCTGTCGAGATAGGCGATCAGCGATCCGTCAGGGCTGTAAGCCAGATCGCTGGCACTTACCTCCAGCGTATCCCGGTCGCGCAGGGAAGGCAGCGTAACAAGCCGAATCAGGCCATTACTGACCGCCGCCGCCAGCGTCAGCCCATCCGGTCCAAAAGCGATGTCATTCACGATGGACGGCTGACCTTCTCGCCGAAAGCTGATCTCCAGCGGTTGAGCCGTGAAATCGAAGGTGTCATAGACGCTCACCTGCGCATCAGAGACGACGGCCAAGCGCTGCCCGCCGGGCGACCACAGCACCTCACGCGCCGTTTCCAGCGGCAGCACGGCGCGGGGCGAAAGCTGATCGACGTTGGATGGACTGATGCGGGCGGGTGTCTGCGCGGCGACGGGAACCGTGAAGGTGATAAGCAGCGTCAGCGACAAGAACAAAGGCACGAGAAAACGCGGCATAACAGGCCTTTCGTGGAAAAGAAAGCACATTTCTTCATCATACTTGTGATTGCTGAAAAGATGTGGAATGTCGAGCGGCTGTCTAAGCTCAGAAACTCATTGCTCATCGCTCATTACTTTTTACTGTACTCAGGTCGCTTTTTTGCGGCGGCGCTTCCACGCATCCACCCAGGCCAGCGCCTGCGGGGTGCCGATGGCGGTCAGGGCGCGGCTGGCGGCGGCGGCCAGGATGGGGTCATTATCGCTGAGGTAGCGGCGCACCGTGTCAATCACGGCGGGATCACCGATCAGGCCGAGGGTGCGAATCGCCGCGAGCCGGGTGCTCAGCCGCCCATCGTCCAGCAGCGCCAGCAGGCCGGGGATGGCGGGCTTGCCCACCCGCGCCAGAATGATCGACGCATCACGCCGCGCCTGGGGGGAAAAGCCGCGCATCGCCTCCCACACTTCCGGTGCATCCAGCAAATCCTCACTGGCGATCCAACCTGCTGCGGAGGCGACCACACTGCGCTGCGAGATCAACTGATCGCGCAGCACACGCTGGGCATCGAAGACGTGTTCGTCCTGCACCCAGCTCATCACCGCTTCGACAAACCGGGCTAAATCAGGGTCGCCACGCTGCCGGACTTTGTTCACCAGCGGAGTCGGAACCCGAACACGAACCGGGGTAGACGCCGCATAACGCACCATCACCCGGCTTTCCAGCGCCGCGTTGGCAATATGTTCGTCTTCCAGCCAACTGAGGATGGTTTCGACAATGGCTGCCGGACTGGTGACGCCCAGGGCTTTCATGCGGTGCATGAGCATGTCCGGCAGATAAACGATGACCTCGACGCGGCTCATCAACAGCTTTCTCTTTAGCGTGGTGCCTGCCTGATGCAATCCCCCTATTATGGCAGCAAACCCCCCGCAGAAGCGGTAAAGATTGCGCAACAAACCAAAAATTCGGAAACACTGAGGGAAGCGCGGTTACTGGGTGGGGACGTAGTGCTGGAGGTAGCTGGTCAGCACGGCGAAGTTGATCGGCTTGGCGATGTAGCCGTCGCAGCCTGCATTGAGGATGAGGGCTTCATCGCCGGGGTTGGCGCGGGCGGTCACGGCCACAATCGGGATATGGGCGGTGCCGGGCTGGTTTTTTAGCTGGCGCGTCAGATCAAGCCCATCCATTCCCGGCAGGCGAATATCCAGCAGCACGAGGGCGGGGGTGGTCTGATCGATGTAGGACAGGGCGGCGGAGGCATTCTCAACAGCTTCAACCGTATATCCCGATTTTTGCAGAAAGGTGGACAGAAGTTTGCGATTCGCGGCTTCGTCTTCTACCACCAGAATTGTCGTGCTCATACAGGCGTCGCTGCCTTTTCCTTCAATGTATACTGCTCCAGAAAGATCATTGTAACTTTATTGTTTCTTGATGCAATATGACTTTTGTTGGAGCGCTTCCACATTTTGTTGGAGCATTTTTACAGAGGCGGCAGTGTAAAGCTGAAGATGCTGCCCTTGCCGACGGTGCTTTCCACGCCGACCTTCCCCCCCAGTTTATCGACAATGCGCTGCACGACCGACAGCCCCAGCCCGTGCCCTTCCACCTTGACCTGATTGAGCCGGGTGAAGGGCGTAAACACCCGCTGCTGCTCGTCCACCGTCAGTCCCCGGCCATTGTCGCGCACCCAGAAGCGCACTGTGCCATCCGGCAGCTCATCCGCGCCCAGGTCGATGCGAGGGGGTTTGCCGCCATACTTCAGCGCATTGCTGATGTAATTGGCCCAGATTTCCTCTACCCAGGGCGCATAGCCCGCCGCGCGCGGCCACTCTACCGGCACGGTAATCACGGCGCTGCTCTCCGTAATCATCGAGGCCAGCCGCTTTTTTGCACCGTCGATGATGGCCTGCATGTCGAGTTCGGACATTTCGGCGCTTTCCATCTTGTTCACGCCCGCCAGCAGCAGCAGCGCGTTGATGATTTCCTTGAGCTTGTAGCCGCCTTCCATGATGAGGTTCAGATATTCCTTGACCGTCTCGGCGGGCATCCGGTCGAAGTAATTCTGGATCAGGCTGGCGAAGCCCATCATGCTGGCGATGGGATTTTTGAGGTCATGCGCGACGGTGTAGGCGAAGGCGTCCAGTTCCTCATTGCGGCGGCGCAGTTCTTCCGCCTGCTGGCGCAGCGCCTCTTCATAGGCCTTGCGGTGGGTGATGTCCTGCGCCGCGCCGAAAATTTCTACCACGCGCCCCTGGGCCGGATTGAACACCGGGTAGCCATGATCGAGCAGCCAGCGCACATCGCCATTTTTCGTGAGGATGCGAAACTCGCTGATGTCGCTCTCACCCTTGAGCAGCTTTTCATACCGCGCCTGGGCGATGGGCATGTCGTCGGGGTGAATCATCATCTCGTAACCCCGCGACATAATTTCGTCGCGGCTGTAGCCTGTGATGTCGTGGAAGGCTTTGGTGCTCCAGTTCTTGGTGAGCGAGCCGTCCTCGTTGACGATGTAGCCGTAAGCATAATCGGAGATCATGCTGGAGATCACGCGGTAGCGGGCTTCGCTCATGCGCATCCGTTCGCGGGTTTCTCTGCGACGCAGCAGATGGCGTGTGCGGTGGAGCAGCAGCACCGGGCGCACGGGCTTGAGCAGATAATCCATCGCGCCCGCTTCAAAGGCGGCGGCGATGGTCGGGTCGTCTTCCGCGTTCATCAGCATCAGCACCGAAAGGTCCTGCTGGTCGGGCAGCGCCCGCAGTTGACGACACGCCTCAATGCCATCAACATCCGGCAGCGTCGAACTCAGCAGCACCAGCGCCGGACGCACCCCGCTGCGCATATAAGCCAGCGCCTCTGCGCCGCTTTCCGTTTCCGTGACCGTGTAGCCTTCCGCCCGCAGCAGCTTCCCCAGGCTGTCGCGTGTTTCCGCGTCGGGATCAACGATCAGAACCGGTAGATTGGTCTGGTCTTCCTGTGTCATCAATCGGCGTCTTTATCCGCTGTAAGTTCCAGCGCACTGCCGCAGCAGCGCCCCTGCCACAATTATAAACAGAATTGGGGATTCGGAAACGGTTACGTGAGGCATTCATCCGCCGCCGCGATCCTAACTGACCTTTAGACTTTCGGAAATCAGCGAAGCGGCTATGAACATCTGGCTCAAAGCCTGTACAACCTGCACAAAAATCGCGCAAAAGATAGCAAAATCTACAGGGAACACTATAATCTGTCATGGTTTTTGTGGCACATTTGCCCGAAGGTTGGACAACGCCACGCCAGCTACTTAAACAATTTGTTGAAACAAGGAGTCCCCTATGTCACATCGTCGCAAACTTCTCCATATTCTTCTCCTGACCGTGATGCTGTTCGGCCTGACGCTGATCGTAAGTGCGCAGGAAGCCCCTTCCGGTGAACTGGAAATCTTCTCCTGGTGAACGGGCGGCGGCGAAGAAGCCGGCCTGAACGCCCTCATCGCGCGCTTCCAGGAACTTTACCCCGATGTTTCCGTCGTCAACTCGGCAGTGGCGGGCGGCTCTGGCGTGAATGCGCGCGCAGTGCTCACCACCCGTATGCTCGGCGGCGACCCGCCCGACACGTTCCAGGTTCATGCTGGTGAAGAACTCAACGCCCTCTGGGTGGCCGCTGACCTGATGACGCCCGTCAACGACATCTACGAAGAAAATGGCTGGCTCGAACAGTATCCGCAGGGCCTGCTCGACCTTATCACCGACGAAGAAGGCAATATCTACGTCGTCCCGGTCAATATCCACCGCTCGAACGTGCTGTGGTACAACCCCGCCAGCCTGGAAGAATGGGGCGTGGAAGTGCCGACCACCTGGGATGAATTCCTGGCCGTGTGTGAAGCGCTGCCCGAAGGTGTCTCCGCGATAGCAATCGGCGAAAACTGGACGCAGGTTCACCTGTGGGAAAGCGTCGCGCTCGGTGTGCTGGGCGTTGAAGCCTACAACGGCCTGTGGGACGGCACCACCAACTGGACGAGCGAAGAAGTCGTCAACACCTTTACCGTTCTCGGCCAGGTCATGGACTGCGCCAACGATGACATGAACGCGCTCACCTGGCAGGACGCCGCACAGCGCGTCGCCAATGGTGAAGCCGCCTTCAACATCATGGGTGACTGGGCTGCCGGGTACTTCCTGGTTGATCTGGCGCTCGAACCCGAAACCGGCTTCGGCTGGGCAGCCAGCCCCGGCACCGATGGCGTCTTCATGATGCTGTCCGATACGTTCGGCCTGCCCGTCGGCGCCCCGAACCCGACTGCTGTTCGCGCCTGGCTGAGCTTCCTGGGCACGGCGGAAGCGCAGGACATCTTCAACCCGCTCAAGGGGTCGCTCCCGGCCAACACCACCGCCGACATCACCAACCCCGACCTCTACAACGCCTACTTCCAGAGCGCGTATGAGGACTGGACAGGCAACGAAATCGTCGGCAGCCTGGCGCATGGTCTGGTCGCGTCGCCCGCTTTCAGCAACGGCTTCGCCAACATCATCGCCACCTTCCAGGGCGACCGCAACGCCGAAAACGCTGCTGTGACCGCCGCGCAGCTCGCACTGCAAACGCTGCGTTAACGCTCGGCAGCACAACCTTCAGTTGAACAGGAGTCCTGCGGGGTGATGCGCCTCGCAGGACTTTTTTCTTAACTGATGTTACGCAGAACACAGGTTTTCGCCCTCACCCTAAATAGCGTTGTCCGGTACTCTAAAAGGAGTTATGAAAGTCCACAACGGCTCATTTGCCCTCACCCTAAATAGCGTTGTCCGGTACTCTAAAAGGAGTTATGAAAGTTCACAACGGCTCATTTGCCCTCACCCTAAATCCCTCTCCCAAAGGAGAGGGACTTAACACGCTTCCCTGGTCTTC